>JAEEGS010000020.1 GCA_016280445.1 Bacteroidaceae bacterium | reverse complement strand
TCGGTCTGAATATCTATCTGACCACCTTGCGGATGAGAAGAAGACAGAGCAGAGACGTGTTCGAGTTTGGGCAGCTGTCGCAAAAGAAGTGCTGTGTGACGAAGCGTCAGTTGTACGCAGACACGTTCGGGCGTTGCCAGTGTTGCGGCAGGCAGTTCCCTTACAGCAAGATCCAGCTGCACCATGTCCTGCCTTGGTGGAAGTATCCGGAGTATGATGGCGACATCAGAAACTCGAAGCTGTTGTGCAGCGACTGTCACAGAGCCATTCACAAGAATCCTTTTGCCGAGGTGATGGAAATGGAAGAGGTAGCGAAGGTGTTGGGAGTTGATTTGAGTGAGAGATATGCGCTAAACGTCAGTAAATGTTAAGGTGACAAAATGGTGAAGTTTCTGTTTGCACACCTCGTCAATTATGAAGAACTTTACTGATGAAAAGGCGGAAACGCCACAAACGATTGTTTAACCAAAAAAGTGAAATTATGATTGAGATTCAGAACTTGAAGGTGAAGGAGATTTGCGAGTCTCCGATGAACCCGAGAAAACGGTTTGAGAAAGCCGACATCGAGGAACTGGCGAAGAACATCGCCGAACAAGGATTGTTGCAGCCCATCACGGTGAGGACTCCCCACGCCATGGGTTTTGACACCTTTGAGAAACTTGACAAGGATGGCAAGGCGCATGAGTTCAAGTATGAGGTTGTATGCGGAGCGAGACGCTTCAGAGCCATCAACCATCTTGGATGGAAAGAAGTTCCTGCCATCGTGAGGGACATGACCGATGCTGAAGCCTTCGATGCGATGATTACGGAGAACCTCCAGAGAAAAGACGTTGACCCCATTGACGAGGCTGTGGCATTCTCGGAACTGATGAGAAAAGGACAGTCGGTGAAAGAACTTGCAGCGAGATTCGGTAAGAGTGAGCGTTACATTCAGGACCGGACAAAACTCTGTGGCCTCATCAAGGAATTGCAGAAGGAACTGACGAAGGGGCACATTCCTCTTATTGGTGCCATCTACCTTGCCAAGTGCGACGAGGACATCCAGCGGAGTTTCTATGAGGATGAGATTGACGGGTGCTTCGATGATGATGACACTGACTGCTATCCTTATTCCGACATCAAGGAGTTTGTAACAAGGTCTTTTCGCCTTCTCGCAAACGCAGAGTGGACGAAGGAGGGTGAGGAGGAATCCTGGAACGATGGAAAGGAGGTGCCCAAGTGCAAGGGTTGTGAGTTCAACACTGCGAGCCACGGGTGCCTGTTCTACGAGATGAAGGGAAACGGAGAATGCACCAAGGAGAGTTGCTTCGAGAAGAAGGAACTGGTGTTCAGGAAGTGGAAACTCATGCAGATGTATGACAAGATGTTGAAGAACGGAGAGGAGTACACGCCCGACAAAATCATCGTCATCGACTGTGAGTGCCCGTCATGGAAAAGAGATGAAGAGAAGGAGAAGTATGAGGATGCCAGGGAATACTTGAAGGGGGCGCTTCCAAATGTGAAGATCATGTCCTCGCGGGATTTCAGCGGTTCCTGCTACTACAAGGAGAAAGATGAACGTCTGCAGAAGATGCTGTCGGAGGGCAAGGTGTTCAAGACGGTAAGGCTCTATGAGGACTGGCATCGAATCACTATCGAGTACCTCTACAAAAGCGGTGTCAACAGAGACACGGCAGAGAAGACGGAAGATGAGCTGCTGGCGATTGACATTGACAATGCCACGAGGAAGAACGCAGAGAAGCTTGACGGTGAGTTCATGAAGATGTGCAAGGAACTGACGAACGAGGACTTTGAGGGGCACCCAGAGTTGTTGAACCGAATCGTGAAGCTGATAGTCTTCGATGCTTGCCCCTACATCTTCAAGAACAAGGCAGGTGTTTCAGATGAAGAGAAGATGGATACGCTTCTGAATGACCCGAAGCGACTTTCTGAGATAATGAGAGAAGCGGCGAGGGATTTCATGACGAAATACAGTTTCTACTCCACTTATGGCGTTGCTTTGAGAAAGAAGGTGGTCAGCGAGTTGATGCCGGAGGCGTATGATGAACTTGTGAAGAAGTATGACGAGAAGTTGGAGAAAGCAGTGGAGAAGATTCGTTCCAAATATAGTGATAAGTGAGAACAACTATAAACTAACCGGTGGGGGCGGCTGATGCTGTCCTCACCTTCATACAACGAAGCCTATGGTGACGATCAATCGATGGGCGGGAGATTGCCTTGCCAGGTTCCGCAGTCATTTTCATATCAAGGTGACTGCAGGTTCCAAAATCTATTCGGTCATGCTGTCCGGTGAATGGCGGCGCATGGACGATTCGCTGGACAAGGCTCGGGAAGAGAAGACCGAGCGCCAGCGTAACAAATACCTTGTTGACACGCATGAGCGTCTAGCAGACATGATTATCTATTGCATTGGTATGCTGCACATGCTTGGCGTGAAGGACGTGGAGGAACTGGTGAGGATGAGATTAGGAAAGTAGCACTGCCAGAATGGTGCTGTTGATATAGTGTTGTTGAATTAAAATTTTGGTAGTATGAAGACAGAAATCAAGATGATTCCTGTGAAACTGCTTGAGCAGAACAGGGGTCAGGTGAGCGGATTGCCAAAGAATCCGCGTTTCTTTCGCGACTATCGCTATGAAGCGATGGTGAAGAGCATGAGGGACTGCCCAGAAATGCTCGAATTGCGTGAACTGATAGTCTATCCAAATGGTGACAAGTTCGTAACCGTTTGTGGAAACCTGCGTCTGAGAGGTGGCCGGGAGTTGGGATTGAAAGAAATGCCCTGCAAAGTGCTTCCTGCTGACACGCCAGCGGAGAAGTTGTGCGAGTATGCAGCGAAGGACAACATCTCTTTCGGTGAGGATGACATGGATATCATCAGTAACGAGTGGGACAGAGACATGCTTGAGGGGTGGGGCTTTGAGTTCCCAAAGGAGAAGGAGAAAGACCCATTCAAGGAGCGTTTTGAGGCCATCAAAGACGATGATGCGGTTTATCCACTTATCCCCAAGTATGACGAACGGCATGAGTTGTTCATCATCCAGTCCGCCAGCGAGGTTGACAGCAACTGGCTACGCGAACGGCTCGGGATGCAGAAGATGAAGTCGTACAAGACTGGGAAGCTGACCAAGAGTAACGTGATTGACATAAAGGATGTGCGCCATGCCCTTGAAGATCGTCATCCCAAGCCATAAGCGTTGGGACAGGGTGTTCGCGAAGAACATAGTAGTGGACCCCATCATCTGTGTTGCAGAGAGCCAGAAGGAGATGTACGAGCGTTACAACCCAGAGTGTGAGATAGTGACGCATCCCGATGACGTGATAGGCTTGATACCGAAACGGAACTGGATGGCGAAGCACTTCGGGGAACTGTTCATGCTGGACGATGATGTGCATGCCTGCAAGTATCTGGCCGCAGTGCCAGGAGAGAAGACGGTGGTGAAGGATAAGGCGAAGGTGACGAGAATCATCAATGAGCTGTATGACCTCGCCTGTCTGCTTGACGTGCATGTGTTCGGCTTCACCTCTCGCATCAGTCCGATGATGTATGAAGAGAATGCGTGGCTTTCCCTGTCGAAGATGATAACAGGCTGCTCGTATGGTGTGAGGTGGAACAAGAACGTGTGGTGGAACGAGGAACTGAAACTGAAAGAGGATTTCTGGATCAGCTGCTACATGAAGTACAAGGAACGGAAAGTTCTGACCGACCTGCGGTACTCGTTCTCCCAGAAAGACACGTTTGTGAACGCTGGAGGTCTGTCTGCCTTCAGGAACCAGGAAGAGGAGCGGCGGTGCATCATGCTCATCAGAAAGAACTTTGGTGAGAGCATTCGTCTGAAGGGAGTGACGAACAACGGAAAGGGTGTGACGAAGCAGATGGTTGAGTACAACATCAGCGTAAAATTTCCCTATTGAGTTCATCATATAGTAACACACAAAAATCAATTACAATGAAACAGATTCAATTAAGTGTGCCCGACGGCAAACGTGTCGAGTGGCAAGAGGTGGATGGCAAGACCATTGCCGTCCTTGTGAACGAAGAAGTGAAAGACGATCGTCCAGTAACAGAACGCATCAAGACCTTTGAGGACGCTTGTGTAGCGTTGAACAAAAGAGCGGAAGCAGGTGACGAAACAGCTGGAGATTTGCTTGCCGACTATGAAAGCAACAGAGACAACATTTTATGTAAAGAGATGTTGGCTTGCATGAAGCTCTTCATCATCGTTGCTGCCCTCAATGAGGG
>JAEEGS010000019.1 GCA_016280445.1 Bacteroidaceae bacterium | reverse complement strand
GAGTTGACAATTAGGAGTTACCTGTTGATGGTTTAGGGTCGAGAGTAGATTTTTTTCCTCCCTTGAATCAGTACACCGGTAGCACTTATTGAGGCAGGACGGCCACTCAGGTCGTAGGCTTGTCCATCTCCCTTTGTGGGCTGGGAGTCAGCGTTCACAGCATGGATGGCGGTGGGATAGGCTGGCTCGTAGTCGTCGCTGATGTCTTTGGATTGGGCTTCGAGGTCAGTCATGATGTCAGCCACCTCCTCGGCCGTAAGGGCATAATTGTAGATGCGGAAGTCGTCGATGTAGCCATTGTACATGGGGTCGGCGGCGAACATGGAGCGTCCGATGTAGCAGAGCGAGGGGGCAATGTCTGTAGGACGGATGGTGAAGGTGCTACTTTCAGCCACGTTCTGACCGTCAAGATAGAGGATGACTTGTACCTTGTCGCCTATGGGCTTGAGGGTGACGGCGAGGTGATGCCATTTCCCTGTCTCCAATTTCTTGCCGGTGCCAATGATCTGTTCTTCACCCCTGTTTTTCATGACAAAGCGCATCTCTGTGCCGTTGAAAGGACACAGGAACATATATTGCTGGTCGCTGTTGCCGAAGTCGAAGATGCGTTGCCATGAGTTGCCTCCTGTCCATCGCACCCATGTGGCGATGGTCATCTCGTCGTGATGTACAACGGAATATGGAATCATGGCATAGTTGGAGCTTGAGAGTTTGAGACTGTGGGTGCCTGAATAGCCATAGTTCTTCGTGATGCCCACCTCGGAGTAGGTTGGGTTGGCAGCACACGTTGCGTTGAGGTGATTGGCCGAGTTGTCGTTCAGGTTCTGGTCAAACTGCCATTGTCCCAGCAGGGCTTTTTCTGTGAGCAGGGCAACCTCCAATGGCTCTGATGCGTCAGAACGGTTGTAGTGTTCATCTACGGCCTGCACCTTGTAGAGGTATCTGGTTCCCTCCAGGGCGGTGTTGTCGATGAACTGGGTGGCAGTGATGTTGCGTCCGATGGTGTTGTATTCGGCCGTCACACCCTCAGTGGAGGGAGCCTCAGCCCTGAGGATGGTGTAGGAAATCACGTCCTCGTCGGTGGGTGCAGTCCATGAGAGTTCCACGCTGGCCGCCCGCTGTTTCGCCGTCAGGCTTGTGGGTGCTTGTGGGGCCTTGAGAACCGTGGAAGGTATTTTCACGTCGGTGGGCAGGAATCGCCACAGATACCTGTTGATTTCTGTAGGCATGGCATTGCTGGCAGGTGCTGTCTTGGAGGTCACCGAAGTTCCAGCAGTTGTGCCGCTGCAATAGAGGTACTTGTTCGTGAGGCGGTTGATGATGTAGAACGCTCCGTTTTTAGCATATTTCACATACCACTGCTCCTCCATGGGGTGATCATCTCCTGTGCCATACACGATGACATTGGCATTGGATGTGAAGATGGTTGCTAATTTGCCCCAATCCAGTTCCGAGTTGAGGTGCATGTTCGTGTTGCCGGCATTATCAATGAACCAATAGGAGATGTCGCCGTCGGTATAACTTGGATAGACGTTCCACTGCTGTGTGGTTCCGCTGGTCTTGCGCGAATCGGATGTGGCGTTGCCATTGGCCATGGTCAGCAGTTTTTTGCTGTTGACGTTCATGATTTGGTAGGTTCCGTTGACCTCGAAAGGTGCCACATCTTCACCCCAAGTGATGTCGAACAGACGTTCGGCGTTGATTTGGCCTTTCTGATAGGCTGTACCTCCTGGCACATCATATACATACATGCGTGTGGGACCATAGCCGTTGATGAAGACATCCTTGTCTGTACTGATGAACGCAAACGATGAGGGTGTAGCCTGACGTTCAGACGAACCGAGGTAGCCGTGCACCTCGCCTGTCACTTCGTTCCGATAGACGGCTGCGTTGGTCCATGCACTGCGGTTCTCTCCGTAACCGATGCGCACACCTTCGTTGCTGTCGATGCAGAACTGTCCGCGAGCCTTTGAGTCGAAACCCCACCAGATGCCATTTTCCATGCCGTAGTTGACTCCTACGATGGCTTCACCTACATTGTGCAATTCGTCGGCTGTCGCCACCTTGCCGTCGTTTTTCACCTTCGTGAAGAAGTCGGCGTAGTGGTTGAAATCGCCTGCCAACTGGTGAGTGTTGCCCTCGTCAATATAGTCGTACAAATAGTTGTACCAAGTCAGTGCCTTGTCATCGTTGAGCGTGTTGCCGCCACAGATGCGGATGTCCTTGAAATAGTCGTCCCCTTTCAATAATTGGGCTATCGCCAAGAAGTCTATCTTCGCCTGGTTCTCGCTGGTGGCTTGTTCCCACACATAGTCGGGCTCGTTGAATGGCGAAACACTCACCACCGTCAGCCCCTGTGTTTGCACGTATGCCACACTGGCCTTGATGAGTTTGTACCACTCTTGGGGCTTTCCCCGATAGTTAGTGCGTCCTGTGTAGTCGGTGATTTTTTTACCATTCTCTGAGGGGTAGTTGCCGTTGGCATCCACCTGGTAGAACAGTGCCTCGTGGTCGCAGTTGAGATTCACTTTCGTGGTTCCTGTCAACTTGATGAGGTCACAACGTGCCTTCAGTTTCTTCTTCTGACGAGCGGTCAGTGTATAGGTGCCGTCGCCATTGTCAGTGACGAGGTCATTGGGTTGGAACGAAACACGTCCTGTGGCAAAGTTGCCTTTCCCGATATGTGCGATGCCTCGATACACGTTGAAATCCCAATCCCATGCGGCATCCATGCCCCATGATACCCTGTACTCCTGCCCTTCGGCAGCAACGTTGAAGGGGATGTTCACGTCAGCCTTCTTCATGGCTCGCATATAGTCAGAACTTGTTTGTGCCTGTGCGGTGATGGCAATCAGTGCCAATGCAGTTAGTAAAAGTCTTGGTTTCATATCCACAGGTTTTTTAGTGTTAGTGTTTAGATTAGTTATGAGGATAACCCAGCGTAGGGGTGGCTATTGTGCCTTCTCGTCCAGATAGGAGTCCTTGAAGCCCAAGAAATACAGCACTCCATCGATTCCGATGGTGTTGATGCTCTGTTGGGCGTTCGCCACCACACGGGGTTTGGCGTGGAAGGCAATGCCTAGACCCGCTTGTGCAAGCATCGGCAGGTCGTTTGCTCCATCGCCCACGGCAATGGTTTGCTGCAAGTCCACCTTCTCCACTTGGGCAATGAGTTTCAGCAGTTCGGCCTTGCGCCGTCCGTCCACAATCTCGCCCACATAGTTGCCTGTCAGATGTCCTGTCTCGTCTATCTCCAGTTCGTTGGCATACACATAGTCGATGCCATAGCGTTTCTGGATGTATTCTCCGAAGAACGTGAAACCACCACTCAGGATGGCAATCTTGTAGCCGTATTTCTTCAGCACATACATCAGTCTGTCCACTCCCTCCGTGAAGGGCAGGTTCTCGGCAATCTCGCGCATCACGCTCACATCCAGTCCCTTCAGCAGTTTACAACGCTTGGTGAAACTCTCCTTGAAGTCAATCTCTCCACGCATGGCACTCTCTGTGATGGCTGCCACTTGTTCGTACACTCCATGCTTTCTCGCCAATTCATCGATGACTTCTGTCTGAATGAGCGTGGAGTCCATGTCGAAGCAGATGAGTCGGCGCATCCGTCGGTACATGTCGTCCGTCTGGAACGAACCATCCACCTCCAGCTCGCTTGACAGCCTCAGCAGTTCGCCATGCAGGGCCTCCCTGTCGTTCGGGGTTCCACGCACAGAGAACTGGATGCAGGCACGTGTTTTTTCCTTGGGGAAACGGATACTGGCACGTCCCGAAAGGCGCTTGATGCCATCGATGTTCAGCCCTTGGTTCACAATCAGTTTGCTCACCGCTTCAATTTGTCGGGCACTGAGCCGTCTGCCCAGCACTGTCAAGATGTAGCGGTTCTTGCCCTGCCGTGCCACCCATGCTTCATATTCGTCCATCGTCACAGGGTGGAAACCGATGTTTACGCCCAGTTCGCTGGCCTTGAAGAGCAGTTCCTTCATCACGTGTCCGGAGCGGTCTTCCGCCACTCTGATGAGGATGCCCAGCGAGAGCGTCGAGTGGATGTCTGCCTGTCCGATGTCTTGGATGTCCACGTCATAGCGTGACAGGATGTCCATGATGCTCGCTGTCAACCCGGGGCGGTCTTCGCCTGTGATGCGCAGTAAGATAAGTTCTTCCATGGTCGTCGGGTGCTGCTTTGGTTTTTATCGCTTCTTCAGTCTGATGTTTCCGTGTTCATCGATTTGTGCCATGCTGTTGGGCACGTCAGCCTCTGTCAACTGCTTCATCTCCTTCGCCACACTCTCGTTGGCATCCTTCCGTGGCCCCACACCTTTGGTCTGGAGCATGGAGTGAATCTTTCCGTGCAGGAACTCGCCCTTCTCGTTGATGGTGATTTGCACGAGCGGCGCATAGCCAGAGATGCCCGTGAGGCTGACATTATAGGGTGTACAGAAGTTGCCAAGGCTGTAGGCGATGAAGCGTCCCTTGTACACCTCAGTGGCTCTCACCACGTGAGGACCATGACCATACACCACGTCAGCCCCGTGGTCAATGCAGAAGTGAGCCAGTTCGCGCAGCGAACCTCGGTTCTCGCCCAAGAATGTCTCCGACCCATGGGGCAGATGGCTTTGAGCACGTCCTTCCGCACCTCCGTGGAACGACACCACCACCAAGTCGCACTCCTTCACCAGTTTGTCCACCACTCTGCCCACCAAGTTCAAGTCTATGTGCCTCATGGTGTAGGAATTGTGTCCGAAGGCACAAAGTCCAATCTTCAGGCCCTTGCGAGTGATGACTGCACTCTCCACACGTCCGCTGATGCCAGCAAACTTGATGCCCTGTTCCTTCAGGCACTTCTCGGTCGATTCAATGCCATAGAGTCCGAAGTCGTTCGCATGGTTGTTGGCCATGCTCAAGAAGTCAAAGCCCGCCTCTTTCAGCAGTGGGGCATAACTGGTGGGAGTCCTGAACGAATAACTGTTGGGGCCACTCCCTTTCGTACTGGTGCCACCGTCGCAGATAGCTCCTTCCAGATTACCCACTGCAAGGTCTGCCTTGCTGATGATGGCCTTGCAGTCGTCAAACAAATTCTTGCCGTCGTTGGCAGGCAGCATCATGCTCGGATAGGTCGTACCCATCATGATGTCGCCAGTCATGGCAATCGTCAGCGTGTCAGCCCACAACGGGAGGGTGCCGACCGCCAACAATAGGCTAGCAATGATTTTTTTCATACTCTATTTTGCGATAATCAGGTTATACTTCTTCTTGCCCTGTTGTACAAGCAGGTACTTGCCGTCGAGCAGGTCGGCATTGGTCAACAACTGGTCGGGTGCATTCACCTTATCCTTGTTCACGCTCACACCGCCACCCTTTACGAGTGTCTTCACTTCGCCCTTGCTGGGGAATATTTGTGTGTGGTCAACCGTCAAGTCGGCGAGTTTCACGCCCTCGTCGAACAGTGCCTTGTTCACCTCGAAGTGAGGAACTCCTGCAAAGACATCCAGCAGGGTCTGCTCATCCAGTTTCAGAAGGCTCTCCTTGGTGGATTTGCCGAAGAGAATGTTGGAGGCTTCCACCGCCATGTCGTAGTCCTCACGAGAGTGTACCATGACAGTCACTTCCTCCGCCAGACGCTTCTGCAGCACACGGCGTCCTGGGTCGGTCTTGTGCTCCGCAATGAGGGCGTCAATCTCCTCCTTCTCCAGCGAGGTGAAAATCTTGATGTAGCGTTCGGCATCCTCGTCAGGCACATTGAGCCAGAACTGATAGAACTGGTAGGGTGAAGTGTAGTTGCGGTCGAGCCACACGTTGCCGCTCTCCGTCTTGCCGAACTTGCGTCCGTCGCTCTTCGTCACCAACGGACATGTCAGCGCAAAGCACTCGTTGCCGTTCATGCGTCGGATGAGTTCCGATCCCGTGGTGATGTTGCCCCATTGGTCGGCACCGCCCAACTGCAACTTGCAACCCTTGTGCTCGTTCAGGTAGTAGAAATCGTAGCCCTGCAGCAGTTGGTACGTGAACTCCGTGAACGACAGTCCGTCGCGTGCCTCTCCGTTCAGTCGCTTCTGCACCGACTCCTTCGCCATCATGTAGTTCACCGTGATGTGCTTGCCGATGTCCCTCACAAAATCGAGGAACTTGAAATCCTTCATCCAGTCGTAGTTGTTCACCAGTTCGGCCTTGTTGGGCGCATCACTGTCAAAGTCGAGGAAATGCGCCAGTTGCTTCTTGATGCATGCCACGTTGTGACGCAGGGTCTCCTCGTCGAGCAGGTTACGCTCCTGGCTCTTGCCCGAAGGGTCTCCAATCATACCCGTAGCACCCCCGATGAGCGCCAGTGGTTTGTGTCCACAACGTTGGAAGTGTCGGAGCATCATCACTCCGCAGAGGTGTCCGATGTGCAGAGAGTCTGCTGTTGGGTCAATGCCCAGATATGCTGTCACTTGCTCCTTCTTGAGCAATTCGTCAGTGCCTGGCATCATTTGGTGAATCATGCCACGCCAGGTCAGTTCTTGTACAAAATCTTTCATTCTATGTGTAATGTGGTTGAAAAATAGACTTTTTAGGCTGCAAAGTTACGATTAAGAAGGTGAAAAGACAAATTTCCGAAGAAAAAAAAGGAATGTTAAGATATTTTCAGTAATTTTGCCACCAGAAACAAACTGGATAAGTATGGAAAGATTCTATCTAAGGCGAGGCCTGTTGATGCTGACAGCATGGATGCTGTGGGTGGGAGGCACGCTTGTATATGCTCAAGACAAGAAGGATGAGCGACCTGCTTCGGTGCCGATGACGGGGATGACTCCTCAGTTGGATCGTCGAGATGTGGTGCTGTTGCAAGGTGTGGTCAAGGATGCCAATGGGGGAACGTTGCCGAGCGCGAATGTGTATGTTCGTGAGACACAGGGTGGGGCAGTGTCCGACCAAGAAGGCCGTTTCACAGTGCAGTTGCCGCGTGGGAAGAAGGTCACGGTGGATTTCTCTTATGTGGGTATGAAGACGGTGACCAAGGTGTATGACGGCAAGCGCAACTACACCAACCAGACGATTGTGCTGGAAGAGAATGGTATGCTGAAGGATGTGGTGGTGACAGGTCTTTTTGACTACAAGTCATCCACCTTCACAGGTTCCACGTCCTCTTATACACAAGAAGAATTGAAGATGGTTGGTAACTCCAACGTTCTGAAAATTATTCAGTCGCTGGACCCTTCGTTTGTGGTGAACATGAATGATATCAATGGTTCCAACCCTAACCATATGTCAGACATCACCATTCGTGGCAATGCCTCTTTCAGTGGTTTGCAGGGCGAATACAGCGGTAACCCCAATGCTCCTCTTTTCATTCTTGACGGTTTTGAAGCCACACAGCAGCAGATATTCGACCTCGACATGAACCGTGTGAAGTCGGTGACCATCCTCAAGGACGGTGCAGCCAAGGCCATCTACGGGTCGAAGGCCAGCAACGGAGTTATAGTGGTGGAGACCATCCTGCCCGAAGCAGGTCGTCTGCGCATCACCTATACGGGTGACATCAATGTGGAGGTGCCCGACTTGACTTCCTATAATCTCTGCGATGCACGTGAGAAACTCGAAGTGGAGAAGAACGCTGGCAGATACACCTCCACCTCCCCTTATTATCAAGCGTTGCTGGATGAACAGTCCAACGCCATTGCCGCCAACATAGCCCGAGGCGTGAACACCTATTGGTTGTCGAAACCTCTGCGTACAGGTGTGGGTCATAAGCATACTGCCTATCTGGAAGGGGGCACGGAGGAAATGCGCTATTCCGCCAGTGTGATGTACAACCAAGTGGCAGGTGTGATGAAGAAGTCGGGACGACGCAACATCTCCGGCAACATCAACCTTTCCTACCGCTACAAGCAGTGGATGTTCCGCAACTCCCTCTCCGTCACAGGCAACAAAGCCGATGACAGCCCTTATGGCACATTTTCTGATTATGTGGGAGTGAACCCCTACTACTCACCCACCGATGCCAATGGCAATGTGGTGAAGGTGTTGGGCACCTACACTTCTCCTGGAGCTAATGGTAGCACCACTACCTACTATAATCCGCTCTACAATGCCACCATCGGCACCAAGAACTTCTCGAAGTACACTGAGGTGGTGGAGAACTTCTACATAGAATACCGTCCCGTGACAGACTTCCGCTTCACGGCGCGATTGGGCTACACCCACCAGAACAACAAGCGTGAAGACTTCTATCCGGGCGACCACACCCGATTCTACAATTGGACAGGAGACCGTTATTTCCAGCGAGGCAGTTACTCCATCACCAACGGAGAGACCAACAGCCTCTCTGTGGACTTCACTGCCAACTACTCCCACACATGGGACAAGCACATGCTGCTGGCCAATGCCGCCTATTCCATGCAGGATGCCTCGTCCACCTCTGAGGGCATGACGGCATGGGGATTCCTCAACAACCATGTCGACTACATCACCTTCGCCAAGCAATATGCCGACGGAGGAGTGCCCTCAGGTTCTGAGAGCCACACCCGTACCTTGGGTATCACAGGAGCCGCCAACTATTCCTACGACGAGCGCTACCTCTTCGACGCCAGCCTTCGATTCAATGGTTCCTCTGTCTTCGGAAGCGACAATCGTTGGGGTACCTTCTGGAGTGTGGGTACAGGCTGGAACCTGCACAAAGAGCACTTTATGGAGTCTGCCGACTGGCTCACACTTTGCAAGTTCCGTATTACATACGGACTCACAGGAAACCAGAACTTTTCTCCCTATCAGTCCAAGGCCACCTATAAGTTCTACGACAACATCATCTACGACAATATCTCGGGTGCCTATCTGATGGGCATGCCTAACCCCAACCTGAAGTGGCAGCAGACAGGCGACTTCACCGTGGGACTTGACCTCGGACTCTGGAACCGCTTGAACCTGCGTTTCGACTACTACGACAGCCGTACACGCGATGCCCTCATCGCCATGTCTATTCCCACATCGACAGGATTCACCACCTACATGGAGAACCTGGGCAACGTGCAGAACCGAGGCATTGAGGCCACAGCCAACTGGCGATTCTTCCAGAAGGGACAGTCATTCATGAGCCTGACTGGAAGCATTGCCCACAACGTGAACAAGGTGACCAAGATTAGCGACGCACTCAGTTCCTTCAACCGTGAACAAGATGCCGAGAACACCACCTCGCCCATCATCCGCTATGCCGAAGGACAGTCCATGACTGCTATCTGGGCAGTTCGGTCGCTGGGCATCGACCCCGCTACGGGTCGTGAAATGTTCCAGAAGAAAGATGGTACAACTACCTACGACTACACCACCGATGATTACATCATAGCAGGAGACTCCAACCCCAAAGTGCATGGGACCCTCGGTTTCAATGGCGAATACAAAGGCATAGGCCTGAGCCTCCTCTTCAACTATCAGTGCGGAGGTGACTACTACAACCAGACGCTTGTCGACCGTGTGGAGAATGTGAACATCGCCAACAACGTCGACCGCAGGGTGTTCTGCGATACATGGAACACCATCGGCGATGTGGCACGCTACAAGCACATCTCCAGCACCCCCACCACGACCTACGCCTCCACCCGTTTCGTGCAGCGCAACAACATGCTCGATCTCACTAGCCTTTCGGCCTACTACGACTTCAAATACTGTCCTTGGCTGCAACGGTTCAAGATGGAGCGCCTGCGCCTCACCTTCTACATGAACGACGTGTTCCATCTCTGTACTGTGAAGGCAGAACGCGGACTCAGTTACCCCTATGCACGCACCTTCTCCTTCTCGCTCACGGCAACATTTTAGGAAATAGACAAATTGACAACAGAAAACAGAAAGTTGATGAAAATAAAAGCATACATCCTATTGATGGCAGCAAGCCTCCTGTGGGGAAGCTGCAACGACTGGCTCGATGTGCAGCCACGTTCGCAGGTGGAAGACACCGAACTCTTCGAGAGCGAGGCAGGCTATAAAGAAGCCCTCGCAGGCGTCTACTCCTCCATGGTGTCCACCTCCACCTACACCAAGGAGATGACCTATGGTTTCATCGGCATCTTGGGGCAAGAGTGGGACTTCTACTATGCCTCCCAATATGACGATGCCGCCACTTACAACTACGATGCTGCCTATCCCACTAACTACATCCGCAGCATTTGGGCGACCAGTTATAGCGGCATCGCTAATGTGAACAACCTGCTTGCCCACATTGATGGCGACAAAGGGCTCTTCTCTCCCGACAACTATGCCATCATCAAAGGCGAAGCCTTGGCACTCCGTGCATTCCTCCACTTTGACCTGCTGCGCTGCTTTGGAGTCAGTTATGCTGTCAATCCCGACCAACCCTCCATCCCTTACAGCACAGCACTGTCCTACCGTGTGTTCCCCCAACTCAAAGTGCATGAAGTGGCTGAAGCCGTTATCCGCGACTTGCAAGCAGCAGAAGAACTGCTCCGACAGAGCGACCCCATCGCCACAGGACGTGAAATCACAGAAAGCGACGACAACGGCTACCTGATCAACCGCCAGATGCATCTCAACTACTACGCCGTCAAAGGCCTTGAGGCACGAGTATGTATGTGGATGGGTGACTACGCCAACGCCCTTTCCGCTGCCAACGAAGTGATAGCCTCTTCTCAGTTCACTTGGGCAACTGTAGCCAACCTGCAGGCAGGCTACGACCGCTGCTTGGCCACCGAACACCTCTTCGCCCTCAACAACTTGACCCTCCGGGCTGACGTGGCCAACGAATACTTCTCCGACGAGTCAGCCTATAGTTTTGCTGTCACCCGCGACCGACTGCTTGACTACTACGAGAATGCCACCCAAGACTACCGCTACACCTTCCTTTTCAAGGCAGGCACTGCCACCCATGCCAACAACCGCTACCTTGTCAAGTATGATGAGGCCACAGGCACCTCCACCTATTATAAATATAAGATGCCTCTCCTTCGCCTCTCCGAAATGTACCTCATCAAGAGTGAAGTGGAATATCGGCAAGGGAACCCCGATGCCGCCAAGGCTACACTCAACCAACTCCGTGTAGCGCGCAATCTTCCCGCACTTGCCGAATTGCCCACCGACTACGAACTGGAACTTATCCATGAATATCGAAGAGAATACATTGGCGAAGGCCAACTCTTCTTCCTCTACAAGCGTTTGAATCGCTCCACCATCCTTTATTCCGACATCGATGCAGTGGCAGAGAAAATCTACACATTCCCTCTGCCTATCACCGAAACAGAATCCGCACAACGTGAAGACAACAAGTGAAGCCATGAACAGAAGAAATAATACCGTTATCCAGAAAGCCGGAGCGCTGACCCTTCTTGTGGCAAGCGCCTTGCTCCTTACCACCTGCACCAAAGAAGAAGTGTCCACCTACGACACTTCTCAGTGTAGTCTTAACATCTGGGTAGGAACCTCATCCGGAGCAGTCTACGAGACCACCACCTATAACTATTCCTATGCCTACGAAGAGGGAAGTGTCACCTTCTATGCTCAAATCAGCGGCATGCCATCACCCCACGACCGCATCTTCCACTTGGAAGCATACGGAGAATCCCTTCCCCTGATGGCAAGCACCATCCGCACAGAAGACTATGTGATACCTGCAGGCTCCATTGGTGGGGCTTATGAAGTGCATCTCAACACACAACTTTTGGCTGACCCCAATCTTTTCACTGATGCTGATGGGCGAATTAGTTTCCGTGTGGTGCCCGATGATGTCTTTTCCATCGGCACCGAAGGTCATCAGTCCTTCACGGTCATTCTGAAAAACTACTTGGCTAAACCCGACAACTGGGACACCGCCAACTATCCCCAGCGGCCTCTCTCAGCCCTCTTTGGCGCATACAGCCGTGTGAAATACCAGTTCATGATAGAGCACTTGAAACTCATCGACTTCAAGATAAGTTACTTTGCGCAGACTAGTTACGACGAGGAGACCAACATTGTTTCGTCAGCCTATGCCATCCACTTGCAGCAAGTCATGCAGCGAGCCCTCAATGACTATAACGAGACCCACGAGACACCGCTCACCGATGAGTTTGGAATACCTGTCACCTTCTAATATTTTATAGAATGAATATGAGAAAGAGAATCCTCCCATACCTCCTTGCCATCACCCTTCCCCTGTGGGTGTTATCTTCCTGTTACGACGACAAGGGCAACTACAAATACCATGCCCTTGAGCAGGTAGCCATCGACACGACAGGAACAGGCATGATGTCTGAATATGCCATCATGCGTTTCGACGAGTTGCAACTCACTCCCAACATTTACTACGAGGGGCAGCGGGTGACCGACAACAGCAATGCCCCTCTTGATTATGTGTGGACGATCTTCAGTGCCACCTCAGGTACAGGGGCCAGTGCTGTTATTGACACCATCGGCACCGAGCGCAATCTCTCAGCCGTGATCAGTCGGACGGGTGGCAACTACTACGTGCAACTCACCGTCACCAACCGTCACGATGGCATCAAGCAGTTCTTCAGGGTGCCCGTGTCGGTCAGCGAAGTGTTTGACGGTGGATGGATGGTCTTCTACGAGCGGGCTGACCAGCCTGGTTATGCCGACCTTGCCCTCATCTACAACGAATGGACAAAACTCAATGTGAACTATAACCGCCTCTACACCAACCTCTACGAGACTACCAATGGTGAACTCCTCCAAGGACAACCCGTTCGCTGCCTTGACATCGCCGTGTCATTGGCGTCAGGTAACAACTACGTGGGACTTTGTACAGACTACACCCTCGTGGGCGTGAGTGAGAATGGCATAGAGAAAGCCCTCGACTTTGCCGACTTCTTCCACGAGCCTCCCGCTACGATGCGGCCCACTTGGTATGGCCAGCATGGCTCAGGAGTGATGTCGGGTCAGAGTTCCGAAGTACTGCTCAACGACAACCAGATTTACACCAATACCTACTCGTTCAGTGCCACCCAAGGCCGCACTACCAAGTTCGGAGTGGCCAAGTTTGCCTCGGGCATCGGTGAGTTGGCACCCTGGAATGCAGAAATACCCAACACGCTCAACTATGGCATTGTGGTGTATGACCGCACCAATCACCGTTTCCGCTATGCAGCCTACAACTCCGCACGACTGGAAGAATTTGGCGTACAAGACCCGTCGGCAGCCTTCGATGTGAACAACACAGGCATGGACTTCGTGATGGCTGACTGGGGACGAGGCACCAGTTTTGGAGCCGCCCTGCGTCCTTACGACTATCTCATCATGTCGAAAGGCAGCGACCGCTATCTGGCAGTCGCCAACTTCTCCACCTCGGCACCTTCTGACAACAACATTGGTGTGGGTCTCTATCCTATGACCTCTCTTTGTCCAGACATCGACAAGGCCACTTCGATGGCAGCCAGTCATGTGGGTAGTTTCATCTACTATACTGCAGCCGACAAGGTGTACACCTTTGCTTACGACAGCAACCAACCTGCTTCTGTGGCATGGACAGCACCTGAGGGTGAGGAGGTCACCTGTGTGCGCATCATGAAATACTATCATGGCACCATCTACGCCTATGGCATGGTGCCCACTTCCGACAACCTTGTCCACATCGCCACGTGGAACCCCACTACACGCGAGGGACATGTGTATGAGTATCTCATCAATCCAGCGAGTGGTATCCTCGATATGGACGAGTGCTACGACTATCCCATCCCAGGTAAGGTGAAAGATATGGCTTGGAAATTCTCCATGCAATAAAACTCAAAAACTCAAAATATGAAAAAAATCACACTCACCCTTCTGTCCCTCGTGGCATCCATCGCCATGATGGCACAAGGCATGGTTTTCGAACCTGAGGGCACCACCCTCGAACAAGCCTCAGCCAAAGCCAAGGCTGAAAACAAACTCATCTTCCTCGACTGCTTCACCACATGGTGTGGCCCTTGCAAGAAGATGGCACGTGATGTGTTCCCACAGGAGCAGGTCGGTGCATTCATGAACCCCCGCTTTGTCAACCTCAAGATTGACATGGAAAGCGAGTATGGTGCTCCGCTGGCCAAGCAACTCCAGATTCAAGCTTTCCCCACTTTCGTCATCTTCAATGCCGATGCCAAGGAGATAGGCCGTTTCCTTGGAGGTAGTGCAGCCGAAGAGTTCCTGAAGAGTGTGGAGGAGAAGAGTAAGGACAACTCCTCCTCGGAACTCCAGCAGCGTTGGCAGAATGGCGACCGCGACCCGCAATTCTTGCAGCAGTATCTGGCCACACTCAATGCATCCTACAAGGCTGATGAGGCGAATGAAGTGGCCGAGGCACTTCTGGAAGGGAAAGAAGAGACCTTTGCTGCCGACAGCACCCTTCGCATGGTGTTCATGCGCAACATCACCAATCCTTTTGCCAAGTCGTTCATCTTTACGGCCAAGAACCCTGCTCTGCTGAAGGCACAGATTGGTGATATGCCAGTGGAGATGAAAATCAAGAATGTGCTCACCTATTATCCTCGCCAAATCATTACCGAGCATGATGGCACAGCCGACCTCGACCAAGCCAAGTTTGACCAGTTCTGCGCCTTGCTCTCCGAACTGAAACTGCCCGATGCCGACCACTATCGTCTTTCCACGCTCATCACTTATTATGAAAAGAAGAAGGACTATGCGAACTATCTCAAATACATTCAGGAGTATCTGAAGAACAAGAACCTCGATGCTGATGACATGCAGCTGGCACGTTGGGTGAAGCCCTTCTCGGAGGGAGGTGCCACTCCTGAGCAGAAGGCTGCGATGAAGAAGATTTTGGAGCAGCGTCTGGCTGACATTCGTGATGGAAAGCGTCAATCGCAGAACACCGTGGGCAACATGCGTCTTTCACGTCCTACGAGTGAGCTGTTGCAGATGCTGGTAGATGTGTTGGATGGCAAGCAGCCAACGCCATAATGCTGTCAGAAGGATTGAAAAATTAAAGAACTGAAAGATTGAAGAATTGAAGGATAGAAAATGAGAAGAAGAATTCTTGTAGCTGCCTCACTCTTGTGGGTGGCTACACTTTCGTTAAAGGCACAAGCCACACTTTACGGCACCTATTCTGTGGACGGCTTCTTGCAGAGCAAGATCAAGTTGGAGCTGTCGGATGATGATGCCTTGCGATTCACCACGATGCGCTTTTATGTGGATCATAGTGATGAGTCCTCCGACCGTTATCTCTACACA
Source organism: Bacteroidaceae bacterium (assembly GCA_016280445.1). Lineage (GTDB taxonomy): Bacteria > Bacteroidota > Bacteroidia > Bacteroidales > Bacteroidaceae > Minthosoma. The sequence goes on along the minus strand of JAEEGS010000019.1, from coordinate 33,132 downwards.
AAGGCCAACACCTTCTCTTTCTCCGACCCAGGCATCGGCCTTTATCGTCCGCGCTCTCTGAACAGCAACGACTTCAGTAGTGAGGAGAGTCAGTATTGCTTTGCCCGTTCGAAGCAGTCGGAACACTTCATCGTCTTTTGGGAAAAAGAATTTGGCGCCGACCCCACCAAAGCTCCTGCCAATTATGCTTTCGACCCCGACGACCTCTTGGAACGCGCCGAGAAGGTGTATGCTGTGAACACCCAGCAGTTGGGTTTCTCCCAATCTGGCAGTTCCATCACGCTCGACACCTATAAGACCATCATGTTTGTGCACTACACCACCACGTGGCGTGCCACAGGTTCTGGTGTGGACTTCAAGTGTGGCACGCTCGATCTCAACCCTGCTGCTGCCAAGACCCTCTCCACGACTGCCCATGAGATTGGACATACGTTCCAGTACATCGTCTCGTGTGACCTTGGTTATGACCACGGCTGGCAATATGGCTTTGGAGAAAACGCCTCGGGACGATGCCAGTGGTGGGAAAGTTGTGCACAATGGCAAGCCTTCAAGGTGTATCCAGAGCGTCAGTTTACGGAAAGCTGGGAGAGTTACACCTATCGTTATTCTCACCTCAATCTGTTGCATGAGGAGTGGCGCTACTACAACTTCTTCGTGCAAGACTATTGGTGTCAGCTGCATGGACAGGACTTTATCGGTCGCCTTTGGAGAGAATCTGTTAAGCCCGAAGACCCTGTGGAGGCCTATCAGCGTATTACGGGCACTTCGCAAGCCGACTTCTGCCGTGACATGTTCGACTATGCTTGCAGAGCCATCACATGGGATATTGATGCCCTGCGCGAGACGGGAAAACGTCGCACCGACCGCTTTGTCACTTCTTTCCATGATGTGGAAGACGATTGGCTCGAGGTGGATTCAGCCAATTGCCCGCAGAACTATGGTTTCAACATCGTTCGTTTGGAGAAGCCAGAGGTGGGCACCGTAGTGACGGCAGAGTTTAAGGGCGAGGCAGGCGCTAAGGGCTATCGTGCCTATCAAGTGGACAAGGCTGGATGGCGCTATGGATTTGTGGCGCTGAAGGAGGACGGAACCCGCGTGTATGGGCAGATGTATGATGCTCCAGAGGGAACGGCTGAGTTCAAGGCTCCTGAAGGCATCACCAAACTCTGGTTCGTTGTGTTGGGTGCCCCTACGGAGCATTTCCGCCATCCGTGGGACATGGGCACTCAGGGCGACAAAGATGTGCACACGACTGCCAGTCTTTCCAACGATGAGCAATGGCCTTATCGTGTGCGTTTCAGCCTGGGGTTGAGATAGCCCTCGGGAGAAGTTTCAGTTGTACAGAAAGCACCCTTGTATAAAGGAGAAAAACAGCACCGTCGTTCCCGCATTTACGAGAACGACGGTGTCGTATTTACGCTTTCGTCGTTGCCGTAATTACGTGAACGACGTTGCCGATAGGGAGGTTATTTCACAAACACTTTTTTCACTTCGCCAGCTTTACGGACGATGTTGAAGCCCTTCTGAAGGGCAGGAAGACGTGTGCCGTTGATGCTGTAGATGCCGTCTTCTTCTTGCTTCGTGGCGGCAGGTACGGTCTTCACGTCTGTGGCAATGTAGTATTCCTCAAATGCTTCTTGACTGACGAAGTGAAGGGTGGCGTTGACCACAGCTGATTTCTTGTTGGCGATGAAGATGAATCCACCCTTGTAGTCCGTGCCCTCATCACAACGATAGTTGCGTGTGTATTTGGTGAAGGAACCATCCCCGTTGTCCCAATCCCAGACGATGCTGTTGTAGGAAGTGGCAGGAGCACGACGTTTGGCACCTGCACCCGTACCAGGTATTTCACCTGGGTCATCCTCCTTGTATTCCTTCCAGTAGTCGTAGAAATAATAGAAGATGGTGTCGCGAGTGGCGTTGATTTTGATGCAGTAGACAGCAGGGTAGGCGTTGTGGCCGTCATATCTGTTGTAGCCACCGCTCCATAAGGTGAATTCGCCATCAGCATCACGCCATCCATCGAAGTAGCCGGGTCCGAACCATTCTTCTTCGCAGTAGGAACCGTTGGGGTTGAGTGCATAGAGGGTGGCCTCGTTGATGTTGCTGATGCCTAATGCCTCGCAGATGGATTTTGTGTCAATGGGGGAGAAGGTCTCGTAGTAGTTTTGGTCGACGATGGTGAGTGCCATTGTGCCCTCCACATCGATGTTCTTCACCTGCTCAGGACCTTGGATGGTGAAAGAGATGGTGTAGACTTTATGGGCAGTGCTCAGCGTGTCGGTGCTGTAGGTGGCGATGTCAGCTTTGCACAATCTCTCCTCAGTCGTTTCGAGTCGATAGGTGTGCCCTTCGACAAATCTGTAATCCATCTGAACCTCTGTACCTTGCTGGGCGGAAGAACTCCATTCGATGGGCTCGGTGGCATCGTCTACATAGATGTTGTAGTTGACCACCAACACATGGAGGTAGGTGAGGGTGACTTTATTGGGGTTGGTGAACGTGAGGGTCACACCTCCCTTGTCTTTGAAGTCTTCAATGCTGGTGAATGTGGTGCCATCGGCAATGTTCCATTCAGCGGTGCCCCACTTCCAGTCTTTGGCTTGTGCTCCCAGCCCTACAAGGAGGGTGAGAAGGATGAGTAGAGTTTTTTTCATGTGCTAATGGTTTTTGTTTACGGTTTTGGGTACAAATGTAGTGCAAAAAAATGATTTGTAGGGTAAAATGAAGCGTGTTTTCGTGTTTTTCATTCGTTTTTTGATTCATTTTTAACAATTTGGATGTCGATGACCAACTAACTGTTGCTTGTTCTTGTTAGTGGCTTTTCTATCAGAAACCATGAGAGTGTTGCCAGTATTCCTGTTATCAGAAAGGCCAACAATAGGCTGATTCCAATACTGTAGTCAACTATTCCGTAGTGTATCAGCACCTGTATGACAGGGAAATGATACAGATAGAGCCCGTAGGTGATGTTGGGGAGCTTGCGGAATACGTTGAGAGGTTTCATGATGTAGGCTAATCCTATTAAGGCTATTGGAAAACAAATAGGTTGGAGGGCATGGCACAGCGGAGTGATGTAGGGTAGCGCGTGTGCCGTGTAGAGGGGAATGTGAAGAAGGATGGCGATGGGCAGCAGTGTCTTTACCCATTTGGAAAACACATCGAAATGAAGCAGCAATATTTGCCCCGACAGGAAATACATGAAGTATTGTGTCTGGACATTCACGAAGTTGTAGAGCACGACACATCCTGTCAAGAAGAACAGGCACAGCAGTTTGCGAGCTGCGTCCTTCCTCATGCACCACAGCAGTATTGGCACAAGAAAGTAGAAGATCACTTCTTGCTTCATCGTCCACAACGAGGCATTCATCACGGGCACAGAGTGTGTCTGAAAGGTATGTGGCAGTTCTGGTTCCAGCCAGTTGAGCATCGCCATGTTGGAAAGAAGATACTTCCACGTTTGAGGCGAGGCGAAGAAAGCACTGGTGGTCATGGTGGTGATGCCCCATCCCACCAGAAAACAAAAAATGATGCATGCGATGTAGGCAGGGACAATCCTGCAGAATCGTTGGCGTGTGTAGGAACGTAGGTCTCCACCCCTGCGCAAGAAACTGTAGGTGACCAGAAAACCCGCCATGGTGAAAAATGCCCTTACACTCATGCCGCCGGTGATGAACCACTGGTGTGGGGGGACTGTGATGGTGCAGAAATGAGCGATGATCAATGAAATGGAAAAAAAATAACGCAGGAAGTCAAAGCAATTGTCTTTCCTCACTTGTTGGATGATGTCATCGCTGAGACCCCAATAATGCTGTGTGTTGCCACGCTTGTTCATGCTTTCTCTGCCTATTTTTGCCACAAAGGTAAGAAAAAAAGAGGAATGAGGAATGATGAATTAGGATTTTTTTTCGTACCTTTGCCCCCAAATAAAGTTGATAGGTTAAAGTTGAAACTTTATTCAAGTGAAAACCTCAAAACCAATTGTAATATGGAAATAAGAAAAATGGCGCAGGCGACAATGCTTGCAGTCTTGATGGGAGCACCTCTGGGCACGATGGCGCAGAAAGTGAAGGCTCCTGCAGGTGGTAAACAAATCAGTAAGGAACTCATTGGCATCTTCTTCGAGGATATCAGTTACTCGGCCGATGGTGGTCTGTACGCTGAGTTGATTGAGAACGGCTCGTTCGAGTACAGTCCTGCTGAGCGTGATGGCTGGGGACCTGGCACATCATGGAAGCAGATTCGACCTGGACACTCGCTCGGAACGCTGGAGATCAGGAAGGACAGCCCCATTCATCCGTACAACCTCACTTACATGCGTCTGCACACGGAACGTGTAAAGGAGTTTTATGATTATGCAGGCTGGAAGGGTTTCGGACTGGAGAATGGTGGCTTCGACGGCATCAGCGTGAAGGCTGGGGCGAAGTATGACTTCTCGGTGTTCTTCCGCAACTTTGGCGATGCCAAGCAGGTGCGTGTGGTGCTGGGTGTGCCGCAAGGCTGGGGCAAAGACCCGAAACTGCTGGCTGAGGCTACGCTGGACGTGAGTGGCGAGACGTGGAAGAAGTATGAGGCTGTGCTTACTCCTTCTGAAGACTGCACGAACGCGATTCTGCAAATCTTGGTGCTGAACACGGGTGACTTGGATGTGGATATGGTGTCGCTGATGCCACAAGACACCTACAAGGGTCATGGTCTCCGTAAGGACTTGGCAGAGGCCCTGGAAGGCTTGCAGCCTAAGTTTATGCGTTTCCCCGGTGGATGCGTGGTGCATGGTGGCGGCGACGGTTTCTGGAACACGTATCGTTGGAAGACAACGATTGGTCCGAGGGAGCACCGTCGTGGCTTGAAGAACACATGGGGCTATCACCAGTCAATGGGTCTGGGCTACTATGAGTATTTCCAGTTCTGCGAAGACCTCGGCATGGAGCCACTGCCTATCCTGCCTTGTGGTGTGAGCTGTCAGGGCACCAACGGTGGTTGGAGCATGAAGACGCAGGCTCAGGATGTGGTACCAATGAGCGAGATGGACGAATGGGTGAACGAAGCACTTGACCTCATCGAGTGGGCGAACGGCGACGTGAACACCACATGGGGTAAGAAGCGTGCCGAGCAGGGTCACCCAAAGCCTTTCAACTTGAAGTATCTGGGTCTCGGTAACGAGGAGAAGATTACTAAAGAGTTTGAGGAGCGTTTCAAGTATATTTATGAGAGAGTGCGCGCAAAGTATCCCAACATCGTCATCGTTGGTACTGCCGGTCCTGGCTCTCACAAGGGCAATCCCGACTTCGACAATGGTTGGAGAATTGCAGAGGAGACAGGTGTGGACGTGCTGGATGAGCACTACTACGAGCCTCGCGACTACTTCCTGAACAATCAGCAGAACTATGACAACTACCCACGCGACCGCAAGACGAAGGTGTATCTGGGTGAGTATGCTGCCAAGGATAAGAAACTGGCTGATGCGCTCTATGAGGGTCTCTATCTGTTGGGCATTGAGCGTAATGGCGATGTGGTGACCATGACGAGCTACGCACCGCTGTTCTGCAAGAAGCAGCATGAGAGCTGGAACCCTGACCTCATCTACTTCGACAACGAGCGTGTCATCCTCACCTGCAGCTACTACGTGCAGCAGATGTTCGGTACCACGGCTGGCGACTACTACTATGGTGACGTGGCAACCTTCGAGGGTGGTGACAAGTTCCAAGGTACTTCAGCTGTGCTCAACACTGAGAAGGGTGAACTGTACATCAAACTCATCAATGCTGCAGCCGAAGCGAAGGAGGCTACGATTGATCTCAGCAAGTTCAAGGGTTTCCCAAGCAAGGCGATGATGACTACCATCAGTGGTTCCTCACTTGATGTGGAGAATAACTTCGACGCTCAGCCTGTCGCTCCTTTCGACAAGGAAATCAAGGTAAGCAAGAAAATGAAACTTTCTGTGGCACCTTATTCGGCGAATGTTATCAGGCTGAAAGTGAAGTAACGGAAGGGTTGTAATAAAAAAGCAACAAATCTCTCTAAATTTGGCATCTTGGAGAGATTTGTTGCTTTTTTTATTGAAATATGTTTGGAGGAAAGAAAAAAATAGGTATCTTTGCCCCGTAATCTTGTCCATGAACATGGGGCGGCCGCAAGGTGTCTTGCCCCGAAAAAGAAACTTTGTGTCTTGAATCGTGTCCATAGATATGTCCGCAAACGCCTCCCGGTGAGAATGGGAGCGTGGGTGTTGCTAGGGGTGGCGCTGCTATTCGTGGCTGCATTGTCGGTGATGTTCCGATACTCTCATCAGGCTGTGGAGAAAGAATCGCTGGAGAAGGCGAGGCAGATGCTGGATGGCACGGTGCTGTATATTGACAATGTGATGCACGAGGTGGAGGTCGCCTCAATCAACATGTGCTGGAATGTGGAGCACCATGTTGACGAACCTGACAAGATGGCGAATTATTGTTTGCAGTTTCTGAAAGATAACCCGAACGTGATAGGGTGTGAAATTGCATTTGAACCCAATTATTATAAGGGGGAAGATGAATTTTTCATGACGTACGCGTATCGTGACGAAGGTGAAATCCTCATGACGAAAGACCCGACAGTGCTGGAACCGAACGTGTATGGGACAGTGCCGTACGTTGCTGTGACTTGGTATTTTGTTCCCATCAGGGAAAACACGATGTGCTGGGTGAGACCTCATGCACCGAATGATACGCTGCTCTCGTCGGTGGTGACTTGTTCCACGCCTATCCATGACAAAACAGGACGGCCTGTGGGTGTGTTTGCTGCCGACATCTCGGTGGCAGAGATGTCGAATCGAGTACTCAGCACGAAGCCATTCCCCAATTCTTATTGTGCCATGCTGGGAGTGCAGGGCACTTATCTGGTTCACCCCGACAGTACGAGACTTTATCATAAACTGGTGCACGATGTCGTGAAGGAATCGTCCGACAAACGTGTGAAGGATCTGGTGGATGCGATGTTGGCAGGCAAGACGGGATGTAGTTCCGTGACACTGAACGGGGAGGATTGTTATGTGCTGTTTGAAGGAATGAACAAAGGGCACTGGAGTGCCTGTATCGTGTGCCCGGAGAGTGACATCCTTGCCGGGAATGACCGTCTGAAGGCTTACATGATAGTCATCACGATGGTGGGACTATTACTGATACTTGCTTTCTGCTTGCTGTTTGTAACACATCAATTGCAACCGCTGAACATGTTGGCGAAATTGGCACAGCGCATTGCAAGAGGCGACTTTTCGGAGCCTATACCTCCCACGGACAGGAAGGATGAGATAGGCCATCTGCAAGAAAGTTTCCGTGTGATGCGGCGGTCGCTGGCACAGAACAGGGAGGAAGTGCACAAGGCATCGGACGAGTTGAGGAAACATAATGAGGAACTGCGTGAGGCCAATGTACAAATACAAGAGGTTGACCGAATGAAAACTGGCCTTGTGCATCGCATTGCTGACAAGATGATTCCACCTGTCGTCATTATTGACGGAGTGGTTGCCATGATCCAGAAGAATCCAAGAATGGATAAAAAGACCATCCAACCGCTGACAGACCAGGTGATGGATCAGATAAAGATTATCACAACGCTGCTTGACCAGTTGCTTAAATCTCCAGAGAAGAAGTCATGAAGGTTAAAATACCATCTATCAAGAATTCGCTGTCGATGAAAATCAGCGTGGGAATTCTGCTCTTTGTGGTGGCAGTCTTTGTCGTCAGTCTGGGCTTCCTCTTCTTCCGTTCGCGTTTGTTGGTGAAAGCGGAGGCGATAGAGCGTGCTGAACGTGCGCTCGACAATACGGTTCAGAGGGTGAAAAAGTGTCTGGACGAGGCTGAAACTGCCACGAACAATACGGCATGGCTGGCAGAGGAAAATCTGCAGGCCGATTCGTTGCTGAACTACACGCATCGTGTGGTGGCACTGAATCCGCTTATCAACGGCTGTTCCATCACGATGGAACCGGATGTCTTCACACATGGTGGAAGGCGCTTCTCTGCCTACTCGCTGAGAGAAACGGACAGGATAGAGACCGTCATAGAAGGTGATTATGATTATTATGAGAAAGTATGGTACAAAACAGCGAAAGAAAGGGACGAAGCGGTGTGGGTGGATCCATACAACGACTTCAACGAAGGCACTCTGTCAGCATATTCAATGATTGCTTCATACTGTAGGCCTCTACGCAATGCTAACGGCGATTTTATTGGTGTTATTGCTACCGACATCGCTGCTCCGCAACTTTCCGATATCATTGATGGCCAGAAACCTTATGAACATTCCTATGGCGTGCTGCTTGGTTCACAGGGCAACTACTTTGTGCATCCCGATAAGATGAAACTGGTGAAGCAGAGCATCTTCTCGGTATTTGAAGGGGAACAACGTGATGACCTCATTCAGTTGGGACACGATATGATTGATGGGAAAACGGGTCATGTGGCAATCAAACTCGACAAGCAGAACGTCCTCGTTTTCTATCGCCCTGTTCCTGGTTCGAGCTGGAGCGTAGGACTGGTTGTGCCAGAGGATGACATCTTCATACAATATAACCGTTTGGGCCACATTGTTTTTCCATTGATGATTGGCGGTCTTCTCTTCTTGCTGCTTGTCTGCTGGAAGGGTGTTGCCCATTTCATCAAGCCGCTCAACTTGTTGGCAAAGCAGGCACAATATATTGCAAACGGACATATTGACGAGCATTTGCCTCCTAGCAAACGTATTGATGTGGTGGGGCATCTGCAAAATAATTTCTTTTATATACAAAGGGCTATTGATAGAAATATCAATGATATACGGCAGATGAATGCCGCCACGGAGGAACGTAACCAACAACTTGAAGAGGTGAACAAACAGGCACAGGCGGCAGTGCTTCGCAAGACGAATTTCCTTCAAAATGTGTCGCTTCAATTGCGTACACCACTGAATATCATTGGTGGGTTCATGCAGGTGTTGCGTGATAGTCGGGACACATTAACCGACGAGGATGTCAAAACTCAAACCGATGTGATCAAGGAGCATACGGTGACCATGCGGCGAATGGCGCACATGATTTTTGATTCGTCTTGGATGGAGGATCGACCAGCACTTGATCTGACGAAAGAGGTGAATGTGAATGAATTGGCTCGTAAGGTGATTCAAGACTTCCAGAATTTGTCGAAAAATGCTTTTACGCCGCAGTTCACGACCACCTTGCCCGACACCAAGTGCATTCATACCAACCCACTTTACTTGTTCCGTGTGTTGCGAGAGTTGATTCGCAATGCTAAGAAGTACAGTTCAGGTGAATACATAGGCCTCCATATCGAACAGGCTGGGGATATGCTACGTTTCACCATAGAAGACAAAGGACCTGGTATTACGAAAGAAGGACTGCAGCTCCTCTTCGAACCATTCTATAAGTCCGATAGTTTCACGGAGGGCCTCGGACTTGGCCTTAGTCTCGCGCGGCAGACGGCAACTTTGTTGAATGGTACGCTGGAGCATGACTCATCCTACAAGGAGGGAGCCCGTTTCATCATGGAGATTCCTGATAATTGATGACTTCTTCTTAAAAGTTACCGACAGTTGGTCTCTTCTTCTGAATTTGGAGGAAGTTCTGAATATGAGTGCGAAGCATCTGATAGACTTCGCACTTTTTGTATGCCGTGTTGCGACGAAGCATCTGGACAGGTTGGAACTGGCTGTGGGAGTAGCAGGAAAGTTCGTTGTTCATCTGTTGGTTGTTGCCTCTTGCCAGCAGTTTGATGTCTTTCTCACGTTCACGTCGTAAGAGGGTGCACACAGGGGTGAGAGCGGCATCCACGACATTCTCCATGAGGTGATGACCTTGAATGAAAAGGTAAGTGTTGTCTTTGTGCACCCCGAGAGCTGAAAGCTCCTCCTTGAGCGGCGTGAGTTTTCCCTTGGCATCCTTCACATGCTGCTGAAGCCATGCCAGTTTGCGGTTCACTTGACGGCGTACCCGCTCAAGCGCATCAATGGGTTTATGGATGTTCAGTTGCTCTACGGAGATGATGTTGTTGAAGTTGTTGAGAGGAAACTCATTGAAGCGTCCACGGCGATGAAGCCATACCATCCACACAAAAAGCTCGTAGATAATTTCAGAGTATTGACGCAGATACTCTTCGAAATTAAAGATGTCACGGTCGTTCAACGTGGCCATCACACACACATCGTGCAGAGAGGGCGCATAACACTGGTAACTCTCGATGGAATAGGCGTAGGTGTGTATGACATAAGGATTGTCAAGCATACGCATGGAAGAGGGGGTGTGGCGTTGAAGCAGGTAGTCGAGGTCGGCATCCACGCAGGCAATCATACAATTTCCCAAAGATTCGCCCAGACGGTTCATCAGTGCAGTCTTTTTGCCACGGTTGAGATTGGTGCGTGAGGGCAACATCACCTCAAAAGCCGTTTGTTCATCTTCAAACTCACTCAGCACATTGCGCCAGAAGAAGATGTCGTCATACGATTCCACGTATGCGAAAATCTTCCGCTTTTTGGTCTTGGGGCGCAAGCGGTTAGCAGCCTCAAGATAGGCAGAGGTGAGGTTGGAGGTGAGGTGTCTTGACATATTCTTAATTACTAATGTCTCCCACTTCGGTCACGTTCCCCATCCAGCCGTCCATGATGAGGGCGGGGGAGTGGGTCGAGAGAATGATTTGGACGTTAGGGTTGAGCTGGCGGATGAGGTCGATGAGCCGTTGTTGCCAGTCAATGTGGAGAGAAATCTCAGGTTCGTCCATCAATAGGGCATAAGGCTCACGGTTCTCAACCAGCACGGTGAGTAAGATGGCCAGCATCTGCTTCTCACCGCTAGAAAGTTGATAGGGAGTGATGATTTCGGTGCCACCGTTGCTGTTGGTTTGGATGAACTGTATTTCGTTGCTCTTGCGGTCAATCTTTTTGTGGGTGTCGGCAAAGAGCTCGTCAATCATGTCCTGAAACTGCGTCTTGGGCGCACTCACCTCAGCAGCTTTCCCTTGGTCATCAGGATTGCCGGAGGTGAGCAGTTCGATGATGCGGTTGCCGATGTTCACCTGATAGTCGAGAAACCGCTTCTGCAACCGGTAGATTTGCCAGTCGAGCTCAGTCTTTACGCGCGAGTCGGACAGTTTCTCCAGCAGGTCGCTATGGAGCAAAGGCCTGTCAAAGGAACGGATGACGTCAAACTTGATGTAAGTGGCATCTTCAGGCATCAACTTGATTTTCACGCCTTGTGGTGCATCGCCTGGAGCCAACTCGCCCCTGTCGATAGCATCTAGCATACGTGCCGAGTGGTTGATGATGGTGCTTTTTCCCACTCCGTTGATGCCGCTCAGAATGTTCACATCGGGTTGCAGTTCCCACGTGATGTGCCTGCCACCCTTCCAGAGTGCCTGAATCTCGATGCTCTGAATGTAGTCACCTCTTTTTCTCATGGTTCTTGTAGGTTTTGATGTCGCAAAGATAAAGAAAATAAGTGAAAAGTGAAAAGTGAAAAGTGAAAAATCTATATTACTTGCTATTCGGATGCTGAGCAACTTAGATTTTTCACTTTTCACTTTTCACTTTTCACTTAAAATCACTACCTTTGCAGCCGAATTAAAACAGAATATTTTTATGGGAGGTTTTTTCGGAACCGTATCAATGGAGAAATGTGCGGCAGACCTTTTCTATGGCACTGACTATCAGTCGCACCTCGGCACACGACGCGGAGGTATGGCTTCTTACAGCAAAGAAAGAGGTTTTTACCGCGCCATCCACAATCTTGAGAGCACTTATTTTCGTACACGTTTTGAGGCAGAACTGTCCAAGTTTGAAGGCGAGGCAGGTATTGGTATCATCAGCGACACCGATGCACAGCCGATGCTCTTCAACAGTCACTTGGGACGCTTTGCCATTGTGACGGTGGCGAAAATCAACAATATGGAGGAGATTGCCGACAAACTGTTGGAGGAGAACATGTATCTATCAGAGTTTTCGTCAGGAAAGATCAATCCGACGGAACTGATAGGTGTGCTGATCGTGCAGGGAAAGAGTTTTGTGGACGGCATCGAGAATGTGTTCCGTACGGTCAAAGGCTCTTGTTCCATGTTGCTGCTCACGGAAGACGGCATCATTGCTGCACGTGACGCATGGGGGCGCACACCCATTGTGGTTGGACAGAAAGAGGGCGCTATGGCCGTCACGAGCGAGAACACGGCATTCCCGAATTTGGGTTATGAGACGACTTATTATGTGGGGCCAGGTGAGATTGTGCGGTTGAGGGCCGACGGCATGGAGCAGTTGCGCAAGCCGAACAAGCGGATGCAGATGTGTGCCTTCTTGTGGATATACTATGGTTTCCCCACCTCAAGTTATGAGGGCAAGAATGTGGAGGATGTTCGCTTTGAGACGGGTCGTGTGATGGGCGAGGAAGATGACGTGGAGGTGGATTGCGTGGGTGGTATCCCCGACTCAGGCATTGGCATGGCTGTGGGCTATAGCGCAGGAAGCAAGATTCCATACCGCCGTGGCATCAGCAAGTACACACCCACTTGGCCACGTTCGTTCATGCCACCAAACCAGGAGGTGCGTAACCTCGTGGCAAAGATGAAACTCATTCCGAATAAGGAAATGTTGCGTGGCAAACGTTGTCTCTTCTGCGATGACTCCATCGTGAGAGGTACACAGCTGAGGGAGAACACGAAAGTGTTGAAGGAACTGGGCGCGAAGGAAGTGCATATGCGCATAGCTTGTCCACCGCTGATTTATGCTTGCCCATTCGTGAATTTCTCGGCAAGCAAGTCAGAATTGGAACTCGTCACACGCCGTGTTATCAAGGACTTGGAGACTCACTCCCGCACTGCAACTATGCTGGCTGATGCGCAGACAGCACAGAATGTGGAGGTGCCGGCAGAACGCATTAAAGCATACGCCACCACCAACTCGCCTGAATACAAGGCGATGGTGGCGGAGATAGCACGTCGTCTGAATCTGGACAGCCTCAAGTTCTCATCGCTGGAGACGATTGTGAAAGCGATAGGTCTGGAGAAGTGTCAGGTGTGCACTCATTGCTTCGACGGCAGTTCGTTCTTCTCGTTGGAAGAAGAGAACGATTGAGCAAGGTATCCAATCACCTGCTCGTTTGCCACACGGAGTGCTTCGCAAGCCTGCTTGAGGTTGCGTGAGAACTCCTCGAAGGTTTCAGCACCGCTATCACAAAGGTCGGTCACCGACTTCACATAGAGGATGGGCACTTGGAAGAGGGAACAGACGAAGCCGATAGCGGCTCCTTCCATGTCTTTCAGCTGGCCGCCGTGAGTGCGGATGATGTCGAGGTCGCAGGGTTGCATGTCGAGCGAGGAGCCAGTGGTCACCTTCCCCATTTTGAAACCTAACGTTTTTGCCAGAGTTTGACAGCCTTCCCACACGGGATAATTGCCAAGGCTTTGGGTGCCCCAAGTATCATCACCTGGTACACGCCGGTCGTGAAACATCACGCCATTCCCGATGTACACGTCTGCGATGTTGGCTCCGTTAGAACCGAAGCCGCCACAGGTGCCTGAGTTAATCACAAGGTCGGGATGCAACCGCTGAATGGCACTGAGCGTGGCCACCGTGGCAGCCTCGCAACCGATGAGATCACTGCCATGTTCTTGCCCGTTCAGCACCACGTCAAGGAGAATGCCTTCCACCTCTCCCTCATAGAGCCGGCAAGGAAGGGGGGAGAAAAATCCCTCTTTTTCTTGAATGTTATAGCGGTCAATGAACGGCTTTGCTTCAGCCTGCATCGCCACTACATAGCATATTCTTTTCATGTCTTGTACAGAATTATGAAGTTGTGCGTACAAAGGTAATGCAAATCGGACACAATCACAAAATACAAGAGTCTTTTTTTTGTTTTTTGTGGCCACATCACGCCTGCTGAGTCTGTAGGGAAGAGGAAATGTGACATGCACACAAATAAATGAAACAAACACGGAAATCGTATCTATCGGGTTTTCCGTAACTTTGCAAAAAGTTAAAATACCAAAACCTCAATGAAGTACAAATTTTTCTTTCTCGCCATCGCTTGGATGGTCTCTCTTTTTGTCAATGCTTACAAAAAGGAGAGTGTGGATATAACCGTCAATGGTCAGTCGCGTAACATGGTGGTGTTCACCCCCGATAAGGCCAAGAAGAACATGCCGCTTATGATTGTGACACACGGTATGAACCAGAACCCCGAATATCAGTATGAACACGACCAGTTCTTCAATTTGGTCGACACCGCAAAATTTGTGGTGGCCTATCTGCGTAGCGATGGCAACACATGGGACATCGGTGGAACGAAAGACCAGAACTTTGTCGTGCAGACAATTGACGAAATGGCTTCTCGTCATGGCATTGACCGTCAACGTGTATATTGGTCGGGCTTCTCGATGGGCTCCATGTTGATGTATCACAGCATGGCTGCTGTGCAGGATAAGATTGCCGCTTTCGCTCCGACGAGTGGTGTGCAGTTCGTTGAACAGCCTTGGACAAAGTGCAAAAAGGCAGTCAACATCATCCATTGTCATGCCTATGCTGACGATGTGTTCAAGTATGAACAGTATAAAATTCATGATTATGTGGAAAATATGGCCAAGATGAACCAATTCACCACCTACATCAAACTGGAGAACTACAGCACAGGCCGCCAGTACACGGGTGACAAGGAAGTGTGGAGCAGCGACCAAAACGGCAGCGTGGTGGAACTCTTCTCTTATCGGGATGGAGGCCACTGCCCAGAGGCAGGCAATGCCACCGAAATATGGAACTTCTGCAAACGCTTCAAACTCTCCGATGTGAAGGAACTGCAACAAGTGCAGGCACCTGCACCTGCCAAATTCGAGGGTGGACAGATGGAACAACCTACCACTTTCGACCCCAACTTCCACATCTACCTATGTTTCGGACAGTCGAACATGGAGGGAAATGCCCGCATAGAACCGCAGGATCGTGAAAACGTGAATCCCCGTTTCCGCATGATGGCAGCAGTGGACATGCCTTCTCTGGAGCGCACAAAGGGCAACTGGTATGTGGCCTATCCTCCACTTTGCCGCAATCATACAGGACTCACACCTGCCGACTACTTCGGTCGCACCATGGTGGAGAACCTGCCTGAGAACATCACGGTGGGCGTCATCAATGTGGCTGTCGGTGGATGTTCCATCGATCTCTTCGACGAAGATAAATGTGCCGACTACATCTCAAAGTCTCCCAATTGGTTGCAGGGTTTCTGCCGCGACTATGACAACAACCCTTATCGCGTCCTTATCGACATGGCCAAGAAGGCACAGAAAGTGGGGGTCATCAAGGGCATCCTCTTGCATCAGGGTTGCACCAACAATGGACAGCAAGACTGGCCGGCAAGAGTGAACCTCGTCTATACACGTATGCTGAACGAACTCGGATTGAAGGCAGAAGAGACACCGCTCCTCATTGGTGAACTCCTTGCCCACGAGAAGGGTGGCGTATGTTGGGGACACAACAGCGTTATCGCTGAAACTCCTAAAACCATACCAACAGCACATGTCGTGTCTTCTGCCGACTGTCCGGGAGCAGCCGATGGCCTTCATTTCACTGCTGAAGGCTACCGTATGCTGGGCAAGCGCTATGCGGAGGTAATGTTGCAGTTGCTGAAGAAGTAAACAAGGATAGTATTCGTTTTCAAGGAAGGCAGAACGTTGGCACAATCCACGAACAATCAATTTTTCCAGGTGCTCCGATTCTCCGTCGGAGCATCGGAAGAAATGCCATCCCGCCTTTCTTCCAGCGAGTGGAGAAGCATCTATGAGAAGGCCCAACAGCAATCGCTATTGGGCCTCATCTTCTATGGGATAGAGCGATGTCCATCCGTCGGAATCGAACAGAGATTGCTCCTGAGATGGTATGTACTCAGTGAAAGAATCCGTAAAAACAATGAGCGGAAAAACGAGACAGTGGCCGAATTGACGGCACGTTTCAAGGAACAAGGCTTCAGAACCTGCATCTTGAAGGGGCAAGGGAACACGCTCAACTATCCCGCTCCCTATATCCGGTCGAGTGGCGACATCGACATTTGGGTGGAAGGAGGCACAGAAAAGGTGCTGAAATTTGCAAGAAAAGAATTCACTTGCTCCAAGGTGTGCTACCATCACGTGGATGCAGGAACCTTTCAAGGTGTGGACGTGGAAGTGCATTACCGTCCTTCCTTCATGAGCAACCTGATTCACAATCGGCGCATACAACGTTGGTTCGATGAAATGAAGGACGAGCAGTTCATGCACGAAGTGAATCTGCCCAATGAGGCAGGAACCATTTCTATACCTACCCATGCTTTCAACCGCATCTACCAACTGCTTCACATCTACAACCACCTGCTCCAAGAAGGGATCGGACTTCGTCAGATTGTCGATTATTACTATGTGCTGAAACAAGGTTTCACCGCCGAAGAGCAGGCAAAAGAGACACGACTGCTGAAACATCTGGGTCTCTACAAGATAGCGACCGCAGTGATGTACGTGCTGAAAGAGATGCTTCTTCTGGAAGACACATACCTGTTGGTTCCGCCTGATGAGCGCTTGGGGCTCTTTGTGCTGGATGAAATCATGCAAGCCGGCAACTTCGGACATTACGACCAAAGGGTGGAGCATGGCGGCTCACAATGGGATAGGAACATCCGTCGCCTCATGCGCGACATCCGCCTCATGCGCTACTTCCCTTCCGAATGTCTTTGGGAACCCATCTTCCGCTGGTACCATTTCTTCTGGCGCCAAACACACAAATAACTCCATTCGTACCATTCGTGTTCCCCAAATGAAATTTCCGTGTTTTCTGTGTGAGCTGGCATTTCTGTTGTTGTTACAGTTACACATGTTACACTTGTTTTCCATCCTTTTTGTCTAATCCTTCTTTTTTCCTTTACACCTTGAATTTTCCACATTTAAAGTGTACAAGTGTAACAAGAAAGATGGAGTTGGGTGTAATTATAAGATTCCCAGCAAATTAAGTATTGTAATTGTCTGTTACACTTTTGTTACACATCTGTTACACTTTGTTCAGCAACACAAAAGTGTAACAGACGTTGTTGTGTATACCTGTATTTGTTCCTTCGCGAAGGACAGCATATCGCTGTGCCTCTCATACGCACTTCCACTGAGGTAATTACGGTAGTGGAAGGAACGTAATTACGGTAGTGACAGTGAGGTAATTACGGTAGTGGAAGATCCTCTCCGACTCTCCCTGTTGAGGGAAAGGGGCTTAGATTACACTGAAATCACAGAATTTTTCGTTTTTTGGGGGGGATTGTTCGTGTAGGTTGAAAAAATGAGTAAATTTGTAAACTACAACCTAATGATACCAATACGGAGTATGCATCAAGTAAGAATCACGGCCATCCGTCAGACGGAATATCCTGACTTAATGGCAAAATATGAGAACCCCATTGAGCACACCTGTGATGTCAAGGAGGGGCAACAATGGATTTCGGTGGAGGGCAACTGTCCTGAGGGGATGTGTCCAGCTGCCTGGTATGCTATGCGGGAATTCGTAGAGGCTCTGGCCAGAGGAGAGGGGAACTTCTACGATGGTTGGATGAAGAACCCGAAGAGTGCGATGATCAGTTGCAACGACGGTTTCCGTCCGTTCAGTTTTTATATAGAGGTATTGGAGTGACGAGTTGATAGGTGCATCCTATATCAATACTCCTCCTCGTCCCACAGAAAGTCTTCTTTGGAGGGGTAATCGGGCCAGATTTCTTCGATGGACTCGTAGATGTCGCCTTCGTCCTCGATTTCCTCAAGGTTTTCTATCACTTCAAGTGGGGCGCCCGAGCGGGTGGCGTAGTCAATCAGTTCTTCCTTGGTTGCTGGCCAAGGAGCGTCTTCCAATTTTGATGCTAATTCAAGTGTCCAATACATAGTTTAGTCTTTATTTATTGGTGTGTTATTATTTTTGGCGTGCAAAGATAGTACAAATCGGACATAATACAAAATAAAACGCACTTTTTTTATGATGTATGGGTGACTGTCCTGCGACTTGCTAGGTGGAGCAATGTTAAGTCTTCCGTTGCCAGATGACTTCGGGGTGGTTCTCATCGGCATTGAGTTTCCGTGCCAAGACAAAAAGGTAATCGCTGAGGCGGTTGATGTAGGCGATGACTAGTGTGTCGACAGTCGCTCCTTCTTCGCATAGGGCGAGGATGCGGCGTTCGGCTCGGCGGCACACGGTGCGGCAAACGTGGCATTGGGCAGCGGCTCGGCATCCTCCGGGCAGGATGAAGTGGCGGAAGGGTGGGAGTGTGGCGTTGATGCTGTCAATTTGTTCCTCGATGGCGGTCACCATCTCTGGGGTGACGATATTGCCTGGGCGCACGTCGCGCTGGCTGTTGTCGGTGGCCAAATAGCCTCCCACCACAAAGAGGCTGTTTTGTATGTCGGTGAGAAATTCACGGTCGTGCTGATCGGTGCAATACGTGATGAGCAGTCCGATGTGGGAGCAGAGTTCGTCGACGGTACCGTAGGACTCAAGCCGTGCGCAGGTTTTGCTCACTCGCTGTCCTCCCACAAGGGAGGTCTGGCCTTGGTCGCCTGTGCGTGTGTAGATCTTCATAGGAGGTAGTTTTGTTTGATGCGTTTTTTGTCGAAGGTGACCATGCCTCGCTTACCCATGTCGAAGGTGGTGATGGCGCGCGGGTCACACACAATGTGGTTCCACAACGATGCGTTCTCGTCGTGGGTGTGTTCAAGGATAAGGATGGTGTCGTCTGTGAGGTGACGCAGTGTGTCCTCATAGTGCGACTGGGCTGCTTCTCCCTTCTCGTCAATAATGACGATGGGGTTCCCTTGGAAGTGGTTGCGGATGCGGAAGAGCTGCTGCTGCAAAGGGGTGTGGAGTTGCTGCTCCCTGTAGGCGTAGTAAGGGAGTGGCTCGAAGAGCACGTCGCGGATGAGTTCGTAGGCCCAAGGCGACTGCACACCAAATCCGCGCCGATGGGCGGCACGGCTCATGGAGGTGAGGATGAGGTGTGTGGTGCGGCGCAGATTCATTCGATATCCTTGTTGGGCACCGTGAAGACGAAGCGCGCCCCTTTTGTGTAGCTAGTGTCGAGGTAGATGTCGCCGCCCAAGGCACGTGCGATGAGGCGACACACATAGAGTCCGAGACCAAGACCTGGGCTGTAGTGGTCCAGTTTCTCGAAGTGCTCAAAGATGACATCCGTCTTCTCGGGCGGGATGCCTGGCCCGGTATCGGTCACGACAAATTCAATGCTGTCGTTGGCGATTTGGTGTGCCACACTCAGGGTGATGGAACCTTCGGTAGTGTTCTTGCAGGCGTTGGAGAGAAGGTTGTGAAGTACCTGGCCCACGCGCTTCTGGTCTGAATAGAGTTGGAGCCCTGACTGTAGCGGCTGATAGTTGAATTCCACTCCTGCCACCAGCTGTTCCCGTGCGGTTTCCATGCGTTCATAGCAGAGTGTGTCGATGTCGAAATTCTCGAAATGGAAGTTGAAGGTGCCCACTTCCATGTTGCTCACATCGATGATGTCGTCGAGGGTGGCGAGGAGGTGGTCATTGCTCTCTTGTATATAGCTTTGGTAGAGGGCTCTTTCTTCATGAGAAAGGTCGTTTGACATGAGTTGTGCGAAGCCCATGATGGCATTGAGCGGTGTACGAATCTCGTGTCGCATATTCTGGATGAAGACCGTCTTCACGCGGTCAGCGATGGTGGCTTGATCCAATGCCTTCTGCAACTGGTCAGCACGTTTCTTTTCCTTTGCAGCGTTGTTCTGGTGCCATCCTAAATAGAAGGAAACGGCAAGGGTGAGTGCCAGCAGGGCGAATGTGATGATCAGTGACTGACGTTTTGTCTTTTCAGATTTTTCCTCGTCTGCGTGGTGGTGGTTGTAAGCACGGTTGATGATGGGGAAATAGCGTGAAACGTCGAGTGAGAGGCTGCGTGAAGGGTAGGCATTAGCGTCTTCCATCATACACATGAGGTAGACGTAGGCTCGGTCGACATAGTCGCCATCTTCATAAGCATAGAGCACATGTACCAGACGCGCCAGCGCAATGTATTCGGTGGTGCCGCTCTGGACATTCTCAATGGCCGCTTGGGCGAGATAGTAGATTTGGTTCTGACGGTTGCCTTTTTGTTCGTAAATAGATGCGAGGGTCAGCAACTGGTAGATGAGGCGCCTTCCTTTCTGGGGGGTGTTGATGCGCGCAAGAGCCAGTAATGCACCTTCGGGACGGTGCAACTCAATCTCCTTGCTGGCCAACATCAAATGGGCCATGACCTCGTCGAGGCCCAGTTCTATAATTTTGTCGTAGTAGGCGATGCGGTTTCTTTCTTCGTCCTGTACCACACTGATGTCGGACAGGTAATCGGAGATGTTCTCAATGTTTCGCAAACAAATGATGTAATAGTGCTGCTGTTCTTCGGGCGTGAGTTCCTTTGGGTCGATTCTGTTGGTGATGCCGTTAGCATTGTGGTAGAGTCCCATAATGGCGTACACCCTTGATTGGTTCAGCAGCACCCAAGTCTGGAGAACTTTGTCTTCTTGGTAAGCATTGGTCTTCTCGATGCGTTCGAGTGCTTTGAGCGAACGCCTTCCATCATAGTCGCTCAAGGCGCTGTAGAGTTCCTTGCAGTTATCCACATAGAGGTCAGGTGGGCACGTGTTAACTACGTGCTCGATGCTGTCGATACGCTGCTGTCGTTGCTGCTGATATTCCTTTTTATGAACGACAGCGCTGTCCAGCATGTCCAGCATGGCATCCACCTCCTTCTTGCTGTAATTCTTGTTTTGTGCAAAGAGCAATGCAGGTAGGAGAAAGACGATGGTTAGTATGACGATACGACTGAGCCGCATGTGAATCAATGGAGGTTAATAAGGTGAAGATAATGGGTGTTCCCCACAATCGGATGGCAAATGTAGGGAATAGTTTGTGAAAAAAACAAAAAAATGCGTTTTTTTCTCGTACAACAATGAAATTTGTGTCTCTTCAAGGGCTTTTTTGCCCTTTTTGCATTAACTTTGCAAGAAAAATATGCGCATGGAGCCCATTT
Source organism: Bacteroidaceae bacterium (assembly GCA_016280445.1). Classification (GTDB taxonomy): domain Bacteria; phylum Bacteroidota; class Bacteroidia; order Bacteroidales; family Bacteroidaceae; genus Minthosoma. The sequence goes on along the minus strand of JAEEGS010000019.1, from coordinate 12,096 downwards.
CTCGTATCAACCTTCCAACAGTCGATTCCACCAACTCTTTCGTTCGTGAGATGCTGGCAGAGGAGAGCACGGGGAGCGTAGTGTCAGCCTCGTCATTGCCAGGCTTTACAGTTGTGGTGGCCGATGAACAAACCGGTGGACGTGGTCAGCGAGGCAACTCGTGGGAGGCTGAGCGAGGAAAGAATCTCACGTTCTCCTTGCTTTGCCATCCTGAATTTGTGGTTGCTTCGCAGCAGTTTCTGTTATCGCAGTGCATGGCTGTGTCTATCCGTGAAACGCTGTCTCAATATGTGGAGGATGTGACGGTGAAGTGGCCTAACGACATCTATGTGGGTGACCGAAAAATCAGTGGAACGCTCATCGAGTGCGACCTGCAGGGTAAGACTATCTCCAACTGCATCATAGGTGTGGGTGTCAACATCAACCAGGCCGTGTTCAGAAGCGATGCGCCCAACCCGACGTCGTTGCAACTGCTGACGGGACGTGAGCATGACAGGGAGACCATCTTGCTGTCCATCATCAACCACTTTCAGACTTATTACAAACAACTGGAAAGCGGGGGTGAGGAGGTGCTTCAGTTATACATGAGTCACTTGTATCGCCGCGAGGGTATGCACCGTTACCGTGATGTGCGAGGGGAGTTTATGGCTGAGATGGCGGGAGTGGAACCGACGGGACACCTGCTGCTCCGTTTCGAGAACGGCAACGTGGTCCGTTATGAGTTGAAAGAAGTGCAGTTTTTAAGAGATTGAACAATTGAAGATGCTGAGTCCGAAGAATATACATATTGCTGAATATAATTACGACTTGCCTGACGAACGCATCGCCAAGTTTCCATTGGCGGAGCGTGATGCCAGCAAGTTGCTCATCTACCAACATGGAGAAGTAAGCGAAGATGTTTTTACTTCTCTGCCTAAGTATCTGCCATCAGGTGCACTGATGGTTTTCAATAATACGAAGGTCATACAAGCACGTCTGCACTTCCGCAAGCAATCGAATGATGGGGTGCAGGGAGCGCTGATTGAAGTGTTCTGCCTCGAACCGGCCGTTCCGAACGACTATCAACTGAACTTCTCTCAGAAGGGGAGTGTGCAGTGGTACTGTCTGGTGGGCAATCTGAAGAAATGGAAGGAGGGTAAACTCTTTCGTGAGATTGAGATGCCCGATGGGGTGCAGGTGACATTGGCATGTGAGCGGAAAGGCGTTCATGGTACCTCCCATGTCATTTCGTTTACGTGGGATGGCAATTACACGTGGGCGGAACTGCTGGATGCGGTGGGCGAATTGCCCATTCCTCCCTATCTGAACCGAGAGACACAAGAGAGTGACAAGCGCACCTACCAAACGGTCTATTCCAAAATCAAGGGTTCGGTGGCGGCTCCGACAGCAGGGTTGCACTTCACGGAGCGTGTGCTTAAGGCATTGGATGAGGCGGGTATCGATCGTGAGGAGTTGACGCTCCATGTGGGAGCAGGCACGTTCAAGCCAGTGAAGAGTGAGGAGATAGGTGGCCACGATATGCATACGGAGCATATTGCCGTGCACCGTCAGACTATTGAGAAGTTGATTGTGCATGGAGGGGAGGCCATTGCGGTGGGCACCACCAGTGTGCGCACCCTCGAAAGCCTTTACTACATGGGCATTTTGGCTGCTCAGGGGAAGGAGGAACTGCACGTTCCCCAATGGATGCCCTATGAAACAGTCAATGGCGTATTGTCAACTGTCGATTCTCTCCAGGCTCTCCTTGCCTATATGGACAAGCACCATCTGGATGTTCTCCACTCCTCAACCCAAATCATCATCGCTCCTGGTTACGAATACCACATTGTTCGTCGCATGGTCACCAATTTCCATCAGCCACAATCTACGTTGTTGCTGTTGGTGTCCGCCTTTTTGAAGGGTGACTGGAAGAAGGTGTATGATTATGCCCTCTCGCACGATTTCCGTTTCCTTAGTTATGGCGATTCATCCCTCTTAATTCCTTGAAACAATGAAAGATAATAACCAAGAAATGTTCCCCGTTGTGGATGAAGACGGCAACATCGTCGGTGCCGCCACACGTGGCGAATGCCATGATGGCAGCAAACTCCTGCATCCAGTGGTGCATCTACATGTGTTCAACAGCCAAGGTGAACTCTACTTGCAGAAACGTCCTGATTGGAAGGACATCCAACCTGGTAAGTGGGACACGGCTGTGGGTGGTCATGTCGACCTTGGTGAATGCATAGATGATGCCTTGAGACGTGAGGTGCGTGAAGAATTGGGCATCACCGATTTCACGCCAGAACGCATCACTCAATATGTTTTCGAAAGTAATCGTGAGAAGGAGCTTGTCTTTGTCTTCAAGACCGTGTATGATGGCACCGTGAATCCTTCCGAAGAACTTGATGGTGGACGTTTCTGGACACCTCAAGAGGTGAAGGAGAACCTTGGCAAGGGAATCTTCACGCCCAATTTCGAGAGTGAACTACAACGTGTACAACTCATATCACTGATATAATGATAGCCTATTATGAAAAAGTTACTGACAATCCTACTGACAACTTCAATTCTTCAATTCTTCAATTCTCCAATTCTCCATGCTCAGCGCGACATCTGGGTCGACATCAACGGTGTGAGAGACCTGACGGCTGACTCCATCGAGATTGCCAATCAGGCACGTCCTGTTCCTGGCAGTAGCCGTAAGGGCAACAATCCAGTGCTATTCCTCATCGGCAACAGCACTATGCGTACAGGCACTCTCGGCAATGGCAGCAACGGTCAATGGGGCTGGGGCTTTTATGCTCATGAATACTATGATGAAGATAAAATCACGGTGGAGAACCATGCGCTTGGCGGCACATCGCCCCGCACTTTCTACAATATGTTGTGGAAGCCTGTGCTCAGTGCTGTACAGAAGGGTGACTATGTGTTTCTGGAACTTGGACATAACGACAATGGTCCCATCGATTCCATCCGTGCACGTTCCTCTTACCGTCCTGACGACAAATTGGAAGTGAAGGAAGATTCTATCTCCATTTATAATAAGGTGACCAAACAGCAAGAGACGGTATATACCTTTGGTGGTTACACACGTCGTTTCATTAACGAAATTCGTGCCAAAGGCGCCACTCCCATTCTCTTCACGTTGACTCCTCGTAACGACTACGAGGAGAATGATCCCATGAGGATTCAGCGCAAACTCACCGACTTCACGCCTGCCATCTTTGCCATTGGCCAGGAGATGAATGTGCCCGTCATCGACCTGAACGACATCTCTGCCACCAAGTTGGAGGCATACGGCCCTTGGAAGACCGATTACCACTTCTATCTTGACAAAATCCACACCTCAGCTTATGGAGCTCGTATGAATGCTGCCAGTGCTGCTGAAGGCATTCTTCTCTCCACTGACCCTCAGGTGCAGCCGTTGAAGGCGTACTTCAACGATAAAATCATCCCGAAACGTTGCGACCAGGCGCGCAAGAAGGGTAAGCCGGTGGTCTTCCTCTGTGGCGACTCTACTGGAAAGAACGAGGATCTTAATCCTGATGGTATGTGGGGTTGGGGCAGCCAGGGTTACACGGTGTTCGACTCCACCAAATGTGTTTTCCAGAATCAGGCAAAGGCAGGGCGTTCCTCTCGTACGTTCATTGATGAAAACCGTTGGGAAGAGGTGTACAACTCACTCGAACCTGGCGATGTGGTGCTCATTCAGTTTGGTCATAACGACATTGGTGGTATCAAGGATGGAAAGGAGCGTGGCGTGATTGCCTGTTCAAAGGACTCCAGTCATGTCTATCGTATGGAGAGTAGCGGCATCTACAAGGTCATCTACTCTTATGGCTGGTATCTGAAGAAGATGATACGTGATGCTCAAGAGAAAGGCGCCACTCCAATTCTTCTTTCGTTGACACCTCGTAACGAGTGGCACGAGGGCAATGGCCATAGCCGTGGCTTTGTCTATCCTGTCAATGAGAAAAAAGGCAAGAAATACATTGAGCGTCGCAATGAGACCTATGGCACGTGGTGCCGTAACGTGGCGAAAGAAACAGGATGCTTGTTCATTGATGTGCACAACATCACAGCTGATGCCCTTGACAAAATGGGGCAGAAGAAGGCTGCTGCGTACTTCAACCACGACCATACGCACACTTCCCTCAAGGGGGCGCAACTCAATGCCAAAAGTGTGGCTAAAGGTTTGAAGGCAGCAGGGCATCCTGCGGCTGCATTGCTGAAAAAGTAAGATGACAACAGATGAACGATATATGGCCATGGCGTTGGAAGAGGCGCGCATGGCGTTGGCACAAGACGAAGTGCCTATTGGGGCTATAGTTGTGGCTGATGGCAGGGTGATAGGTCGGGGGCATAACCTGACGGAGACCCTGCACGATGTGACTGCCCATGCGGAAATGCAGGCGATTACGGCTGCGGCGGAATGGATGGGGGGAAAGTATCTTGACAAATGCACTTTGTACGTGACGGTGGAACCCTGCGTGATGTGTGCTGGTGCCATCGGATGGAGTCAGTTGGGACGGTTAATCTATGGTGCGAGCGATGAGAAACGTGGTTTCCAGCGTTTTGCCCCCCTTGCATTGCATCCGAAGACAGTGGTGGTGAGCGGTGTGCTGGAGGAAGAATGTGCCCAACTGATGAAGTCGTTTTTTAAGGGGAAAAGATGAATGGGATGAGGTACTTGGAGAACAAGCCGAATGAGGAGAATGCTATTCTTCTACGTATTTGGGTGATGGCCCATACTTGTTCGTGGTTTTCTCGCTGTCGGCACAGAGGAAGAAGAAAAGTAACAGGTCGTAAAGTGTGGTGAGGATGATGAGGATGAGGTAGCGCATCATGAAGGAAATCATGAGGTTGAGGTAAAGGTCGCCTGCGCTGTGCTCTTGGAAGGCATTGAGGAGCTTGAAGAGAAGGTCGAATACCAACACAAGGTTGGTTACGATGGAAATGATGACTCCTCCAGCCAGCCACCAACCAGAATGGCCTGCATCGTGTAGACGACGCAAAGTCAATGGAAGGGCGAGCAGATGAAGAATGCTGCCGATGGCTGGGGTGAAAAACGTGTCGACGAGGTAGATAAAAGCCATTGTCCACCAGTACTCGGAACGGCGGGAACGGCCTTCTATCTGGAACATCTTGTTGAAGAAGTTGCTAACGGCATCGAATGCACTCAGTTGGGGGAGTTTTTTCATCGTTGTGTAAGGGTAATAGGACTTCATGGGGCGGTACCCATGAAGTCTTTTTTATTATTCAGGTTCTTTCTCGCTGGTCACACGGAGGAACTGGCCATCGGGTGAGTAGGCTTTGGTGCAAGTGTAGCGTCCGCCCTGTGGGTAGTAACCATAGGAGGCAAGGATGATTTCGCCTCTGTCCCAGTTGAGTTCTTGTACGCCCTCGGTCGAAGGGAACTGCTTGGCGGTGCCCGTTTTTGTGTCAATGATGTAGGTCCAGATGTTACGGGCGTCAGGACAGCCTTCCACAATCACCTTGGTGGGATCGCCTGGAGCGAGATAAGCCTTGGAGGCTGTGGCGATGAGGTGGATGGGCACCTCGGCTGCATTGGCATTCTCACCGGTCATCTGTTCCCATTGTGGGGCTGCCGTGGGGTTGGTGAGGCAAACCTTGTACACGGCACCAGCACGTTCGTCGGCAAGCCATACGGAGTAGGTGTTTTCGGAGTATTCATCAGCAGCGGGCTGTTCCACGTTCACATAGACGGCATACTGAAAGTGCTTGTCTTGGAGTGTTGCGGTTTTAGGCAGTTGGTCAATGTCCATTTTCTCTTGTGCATAAGGGGCAACACCCAATCCCTCGGTGTCATCGGCTTCCCCTTCCTCGTAGTTGTAGAATGCGGAGGTGCCTGTGGTGTCTTCTTCCTCAGAAGTTGTTTGTCCCGGTAAGAAGTTTCCGAGCCTCTTACAGCTTATCAGCAGCAGAATTGCTGAGAGTATCAGGAGTGTCTTTTTCATTGTTATTGTTGGATGAATCGCTGGACACTTCGTTTGGGGAAGTGGTGCCATTGGTTTGTACATTAATGTTGATTTCTCGGATGCTGTCGGTGTTGAACACGATGGTGTCAGTGCCGTTTTCGCCGTTGATGGTTACTTGCCCTTTGCAGGAAGTGTAGAGAAGTCCTGCTGTGAGGAAGGCGCCAACCAAGAAGGTGAGGATGGTCTTTTTCATTGTTTTGATAGTTTGTGGAGTTAGAGAAATAGGTTTATTCTTCGCCAGACGTGTCGGGCAGATTGCTTTCATACCCCATGTATACGAAGTCCTGCCCATTGAAATCGAAGACATGATGGTAGTCGGGTTCGGAGGTCCCTTCCTCAAACTCTCCCACAGCGAAGACTCCTTCGAAAAGATCGAAGAGAGGACGAAGCTCATGACCTTCTACCACTGGTTTCACGTTCGCCCAAGGCTCTTTTTGTGGTTTGAGATAGGAGGTTTCGGGGTCGTAGTCGTAGAAGCAGTAGAAGCCGTCGTAGGTGGTGTCTCCATCTTTTTTGTGGCACTGCCTGAGGTGGAGGAGAAGGAGAGTGTGGCCGTTGTTACGGCGAATGGTGCAGGCATCCAAACATTCTGCACCATCCTTTTCGGAGAAGAATTGCACGAAAGGATATGGACGGGCATAGAACGTCAGGATGATGTCGCCAGTGCCGTCTTCGGGTGCATAACTACCATCGAAGTCGGGCTCGTTAATCTTGGTCAGCAGAGAGTCTACTACCTTGGTCTCCCATATTCCATTGAATGCTTCCAGCAGCTTTTTTATGTCAGGATTGCTGTCGCTATGCACCACGATGAGCCGGTCTTCCCAGCGCTGTTGCAAGTCGTTCAGTGAGATGGGACGCGGGTCTTCATTGACCATGCCTGGCCCATCGAGTATGTCGCCGATATGGAAGTGCTTGCATCCTGTCAGCAGGATAGCGAGGAACGAGAATGCGATGAGTTTTCTCATGATTTTTTCTTTTACGATGATGGTGAAGTCTCTTGAATGTCTTTATATGGATGATGGTGGGGCCTATGCGTACAGATAGCGTCGAATGCTGCGCTTAGGGGTCTTCTCAAACTCCTTGTCTTGTACCTCGATGGCTGAAATGTTGGCAAAAGCGGGAAGATAGGAGTTGATGTGCCGTTTGTATGTGTCGAGTTTCTGTAGCAAAGTCTCGTGGGTCAGTCCATGGTGTTCGAGAGCTTTTTCGCTCACATAAACGAGTGCGACGAGTTTCTCACCACGTTGCACGACGAGGCTTTCCTCGAAGATGGTGTGTGTCCCGATGGCGTCTTCAATTTCTTCGGGATAAACATTCTGTCCATTGGCGCCAAGGAGCATGGTCTTCTTTCTGCCACGGATGAAGATGTTGCCGTTCTTGTCGATGATGCCGAGATCACCTGTATGTAGCCAGCCAGTTTCGTCAATGGCTTCGAGGGTTTCCTGCTCGTTCTTATAATAACCGAGCATGACATTGGTGCCTCGGGTGAGAATCTCTCCGGGCGTGTTTTGTGGATTGGGGGAGTCAATTTTCACCTCCATGCGTGGAGCGACCTTGCCGCAAGAGCCTTTGGTGAAGATGCGCCAGTCTTCGTAGCCGATGATAGGGCCGCACTCTGTCATGCCGTAGCCGACAGTGTAGGGGAAGTGAATCTGGCGGAGGAAGTCTTCCACTTCTTTGTTAAATGCCGCTCCACCGATGATGCACTCGTAGAAACTGCCTCCAAGGGCAGAATAGAGTTTGTTGCGGATTTGCCGATAGACCACATCGCGTAGGATGGGAATGGCGGTGAGGGCACGGATGTGGCGGGTGCGCAGGATGGGGAAGATTTGCTTCTGTACAATTTTCTCCAAGATGAGTGGAACCACAATGACCACCACGGGCTTGATCTCGCCAAAGGCCTTGATGACCACATGGGGCGAAGGAGTCTTGGTGAGAAAATGAATGTGGCACCCGATGTTGAAGGCAAAGAAGAAATCGTAGGCAAACCCGTACATGTGAGCCAACGGCAGAATGGAGAGTGTGTTGTCGCCGGGCTTGAAGTCAAGCACCTCGTCGGCAAAGTGACAGTTGGACCAGATGGAGCGGTAGGGAAGCATCACTCCCTTGCTTCGGCCTGTGGAACCACTGGTGTAGCTGAGTAGGGCGAGGTCGTCCGGCTGCTCACGGAAATAGTGCACGTCGTCGGGTTGGAGGTCGGTGAAGGCGCTCATGTCAATGGCAAGAGGCTCGTCCTTCATGGCAAAATCGGCCATGTAGAGGATGCGTGCATGTAGCCCTTGGGCGTATTTCTCTCCGCAGATGATGAGTGAGGACTCTGAGTGGTCGTAGATATTCTGGATCTGATCGATGCTGAACTCAGAGAGAATAGGTACGACGACAGCGCCATAACTGAAAGCTGCAAAGAAGGAAATGGCCCAGTGGGCGTTGTTCTTGTCGCACAGGGCAATCTTGTTGCCAGGTTCGATACCCAACTGACGGAACAGTTGATGGAGACGGGCAATCATCTTTGCCGTATCGCCATACGTGTAACTTTCGCCTGTGCCGTAGTTTGTGACACACGGGCGGTTCCAGTTCTGCTTGAGTGTATTCTCCATCATGCCGATAATGGAGGTGTCGTTGGGTTTGAATATTCTTGTTAATGCTTTAGCCAAAGTGTTATTCTGTTTGAGGTGAATGTTAGGCGAAGAGTTTAGTCCATATGGAACATTTCGGGTAGTGGAATCGATATAGGGCTGTTGTCAGGGTTTGTTTCCATAATGTCAGCCATATATGCCCACCACTTTTGGCAAATCTCTGTGCCGCCAAGGTCTTGGCTGCCACCGTCTCCTTCCAGTTCCTGATAGGCAAAAAGGATGTTGGTGTCTTCGTCCAAATAGATGCTGTAGTTGCGCACACCGCTTTCGCTGAGCAATGCTTTGAGCTCGGGGAACAGGTTGGCATGGCGGCGTTTGTATTCTTCCTTGAAGCCAGGTTTCAAGAACATCTTGAATGCTTCTCTTTTCATAAGGTTAATGGTTTTTTAGAGGGTTAGTATTTATAGTATTTGTAGTTCTCCAATGTTGGTTGTGGGTTTAGGTTGTTGCTGTTGTTGGGTCTGGCGTGCCATCGCCTGTTTGTTTCTCTGCAGGTTGAATTTGGCTTCCAGTAAGGTGATACGCGCCTCCATCTGTTGGCGTTGCTGTTCGTTTTGCTGGATAGTTTGTTCTAGATGCTGTATGGTCAGTGCCTGCTGTTGTATGGCATGTTCCAAATGGGTGATTTTTGCCTCCAATTGCTCGTTCACGACTTGTTCTTCCTCAGTGGGGTTCACAGTCTTCGACTGGAGATAGTCCCGACCATCAAGCATGTTCTTTTCTTCTTTCTTTACTGGGGTGTTGGGTTTCACAGCTTGCTTTGTGGCAGATGTAGTGGCCTTTTTCTCCGCCTTGGGAGTGCGTTCCTCTATGACAACCACTTCATGCTGGGAAACGGGCATGTCGAAACCATCCTCGCCTTCCACCAGAACGATGCCACCGGGACGGAATCCAGTGATGATTCCACCGCCCACATCGTTCAGAAATCTCACTTTGTCACCTATGTTCATTATAAAATATGATTGTTTATTATGCAAATGTAGAAAAAAAATGGCATGAATGAAAAAAATATGATAACTTTGCATCGTTTTTTTGTGTGGAAACCACAAAACAAGGTGCTTTTGACCTTACACGCATGTATATATAATATATAATAATGTATAAGATGAAAAGAAGCTACTATAGTATAGCCCTTGAGCGGTATTTCAGCACGCCTGTTCCTTACTTTCTGTTGGGAACGCTTCCGTTGCTGCTGTATGGCTACTATGAGAACGATTTGTTGTTCTGGGTAGGGCTGGTGCTTACGGTGGCGGTGTTTGTGGTCAATCATTTCCTGATGCGTTCACTGACCAACACTTTTGGTTTGTATGCAACGAAAAAGCAAATGGATTATGTGAGCCATTTTGTGGTGGGTAAAACCGGGGTCTTCTCGGAACAAGAGAGTAACACACTGATGGACATGATTGCGCAGCAGTCGGACAACGAACACATCGGCATTGAAGATTACATTAACTATATCAACAACCGCCTGAAGGAGAAGTCGGAGAAAGGAAGTGCTGAGGCTACGTATTGGCTGGGCATTTATCACCGCGTTTTGGGTGAGGAGGAAAACCACAACTCTGTGGCACGTGAACTGATTGAAAAATCGGCAAATATGGGTTTTGAACGTGCCAAAAAACTGGAAGAGAGAGCTAAAAGGTGGGCTTAATTGCCTCTTCGGGTGAAAAAAAAGCCGTAAAGTTTTGTGGTTAAAGAAATTTGCCGTAATTTTGCCGACCGTTGGGAAAATCCCAGCGGTTTTAATATACTAATTTATAAACATTTTCTAAAAAGAATTGTAATGATTATTGTACCTGTAAAAGAAGGTGAGAACATTGAGAGAGCTCTCAAGAAGTTCAAGAGAAAGGCCGAGAAGACCGGTATCATTAAGGAAGTTCGCACACGCAAGCAGTTTAACAAGCCATCCGTCGTGAAGCGCGAAAAGATGCAGCATGCGATTTATGTGAACAAGCTTCATCAGGAGGAAGAGTAAGCCTCTGAGTGAAACAAAGTCTCGAGAAAAACGAGAATTTTAGGAAGAAAAACAAAGTTTTCAGTCGAAAATTTGGTCGTTTGACTAAAATGTCATAATTTAGTCGCAGAAAACGACGAAACATGGAACAGTGGACTGCTCCTTTTCTGGAATATCTGAGGTCGGAACGTAACGATTCGCCATCCACTATCGTATCTTATGCGAAAGACCTTTCGTTGTTTCAGGAGTTCCTCGAAGCGCAAGACGCGAGTGCTTCGTGGGCGGCAGTGGATGCTGCTGACGTCCGTGAGTGGATTATCTACCTGCTGGATGAACAGAAGTTATCCGCCGCCTCGGTCAATCGGAGACTGAGTGCGCTCCGCACCTTCTACAAATATCTGCGTAGGATGGGGTGGACGAGTGCTAATCCGATGGAGAAGGTTGTCGCTCCAAAGAAAAAACGCCCCCTTCCGTATTTCGTGAGAGAATCGGATATGGACAGGCTGCTGGAGCTGACTGCAGAGGATCGAAGTTTCAAAGGCATCAGAGACAGGCTCATCCTGATGATGTTCTACGAAACGGGAGTAAGACGTGCTGAATTGCTGGGTATGACAGATGCAAGCGTGGATCTGGTGACCAGGCAGGTTAAAGTGACGGGTAAGCGCAACAAGCAGCGCATTGTTCCCTTTGGCGAGGAACTGGGAGATGAGACCAAGGCCTATCTGGCAGCTCGAGAAGAGTCGCTTGGCCTAAGTGCCTATCCTCGGTTGTTCGTGACAGAAAAGGGAACGGCGATGAGTGAAGCTCAAGTTTCTAAGATTGTGAGGGATAATCTCTCGTTGGTGACCACCATCAAAAAAAGAAGTCCCCACGTGCTCCGGCACTCCTTTGCCACTGCTATGCTGAACAATGATGCTGACTTGACATCCATCCAGAAATTGCTGGGGCATGCAAGTGTCGCAACGACGGAAATCTACACACATGTTTCGTTCGAAGAACTGAAGAGTGAATACAAAAATGCGCATCCGCGCAAGTAAATATTTGTCTAACTTAAATATCAGTGACTATGGACATTAACATTAAAGCGATTAAATTCGACGCAACCGAAAAGTTGCAAGAGTTCATCCAGAAGAAAGTGGGAAAACTGGATAAGTATTGCAATGATATAAGAAAGGTGGAGGTGTCATTAAAGGTCGTAAAGCCCGAAACGGCGATGAACAAGCAGGCAAGCCTCACGGTGGTGTTGCCAAAGTCTGAGTTGTTCGCCGATAAAATTTGCGACACATTTGAAGAAGCAATCATGGAATCACTGGCTGCAATTGAAAAACAGCTGGGAAAATACAAGGAAAAACAGACAAATATTTAAAAAAGTCTGTAAAAAAGTTTTGCATTTGGAAAATAATGCCTAAATTTGCACCCGTTTCGCATGGATTCGTCTGTGCGAACGGTTTTATAAGCCTCTTTAGCTCAGTTGGCCAGAGCACGTGATTTGTAATCTCGGGGTCGTTGGTTCGAATCCGACAAGAGG
>JAEEGS010000018.1 GCA_016280445.1 Bacteroidaceae bacterium | reverse complement strand
GTTTTCCTGGTCGGCATACAACTTTTGCAGGAGTTTCTGTTTCTCAGCCATGCTGACCTGCATAGCATCAATCTCACTTTCTCGCTGCTGAAGTTGCTTTTGCAAGGTGCGCCGTATCTTTCGCTCGGTATCCAGTTTGTCCTGCAGTTGCTGTTCAGGAGTCTCCATCACAAGCGTGTGCGTGTTGGTGGAGTATGCGTATGCCTTGGGTGCCGCATCGGCATCCACCAGTTGGTAGCCGCTCTTAGCCACCTTTGTCACGGTATAGTTCTTGCCCAACACGGGGAAAGAGAATGAGCCATCATCGTTTCTCACAATGACATCATTCCGTCCCATCAGGGAGATGGTGACTCCATTCAATCCATGACCTTTCACATGCTGTCCGTTCACCATGCGGCCTTTCGTCTTGACAATACCTTTTTGAGACTGCTGCGTTTGGGCAGACAAGGAGATGGCTGCAAACAATATAATAATGAGGAGAAATGCTTTTTTCATGTTGGTAGGTAGGTTTTAGGGGGTTAGGATTTTTTGAGTGGTCGGATTATCCTAATTGCAAAGGTAAGACAAAATGGATACACGCACAAAGAAATCGCTCTTTTTCTTCAACAAATTTTCCACTCACAACTTTTAAGCCTTTTTCTTGTACTTTTTGAAAAAAACATTTACCTTTGCCGACATGAACATTTCTGATGACATTCGAAAGGGTTTGTTCTGCCTTGCAATAGGGCTGTCCTCCACCACCATGCAGGCGCAGACCGATTGGGGAAAGATTCTCTCCAGTCTTCTGAAAACGGGGCAAGCCATCACCCTTACAGATGAGCAATTGGCAGAAATGGTCAAGGAGGGCGTTGAGGAGATGGATCGCAATAACACCGTTTGTTCCGCCCACAGCAGTTACACGAAACGTCTGCAGCGCCTCACACAAAACATGACGGATGCCAGAGGCATAGAACTGAATTTCAAGGTATATCAGACTTCCGACGTCAATGCCTTTGCCTGTCCCGACGGCAGCGTCCGGGTGTTCTCTGCCCTGATGGACGAATTGACGGACGACGAGCTATTGGGTGTGATCGGCCACGAGATAGGCCATGTGGCCTTGCGCCATTCTAAAAATGCATGGAAAGATGCCATCCTGCGCAGTGCCGTCTCCGATGCCATTGGAGCGTTTGATGAAAACTGGGCAGATCTCTCCGAATCCGTTCTTGGCGACATCTGTAGTGCTGCACTCACAGCAAAGCATTCCAGATACCATGAAAACCAGGCCGATGATTTTGGCTACGAATTCCTGCAAGAATGTGGTCTGAATCCTTGGGCCATGGGAAAGGCATTCATCAAACTGAAAAAACTCTTGGAAGGGAGCAAGGCCTCCCGATACAGCAAATGGCTGCAGGTCTTCTCCTCCCACCCCGATTTCGACGAAAGAATTAACCGAATGCGCACACGGGCAGAACAAGATGGGATACCGACCGAGTGATCATGGGTCACTACGTTTTGCCCATGCTCCGCTGTGTCTGTATGCTGTCACCGAGCTTTTACAGTAAACAGTACCAGCGGCTTCACCAAAGAACCGTTGTAATCCTTGTTCTAATGGAATGCTTTTACAGTTAAAACATGGTATACCTTTATCAAAATACGGTTGTAATCCTTGTTCTAATGGAATGCTTTTACAGTTCAAGCATGAACCAGAACATATCACCGCTGTTGTAATCCTTGTTCTAATGGAATGCTTTTACAGTAGAGTGTGAACGTGGCATCAGCACCTGGGTGTTGTAATCCTTGTTCTAATGGAATGCTTTTACAGTAGACGAAGGCACTTCTCACTCATCACTACGGTTGTAATCCTTGTTCTAATGGAATGCTTTTACAGTGTATAGCGGCAGGTTTGCCGAGCCGATGGCGTTGTAATCCTTGTTCTAATGGAATGCTTTTACAGTAGGCTGGCATTTCCTTGTTGCGCTCCAGCAGTTGTAATCCTTGTTCTAATGGAATGCTTTTACAGTAAGGTCGACGTATGTATGGTACACGGTTAGTTGTAATCCTTGTTCTAATGGAATGCTTTTACAGTTGGGCGAGAAAACACACTCAATCTGTGGATGTTGTAATCCTTGTTCTAATGGAATGCTTTTACAGTGGGATTACTTCGTCACCTTTTGTATTAATAGTTGTAATCCTTGTTCTAATGGAATGCTTTTACAGTACATAACGCATATACATCTCATATACAATTAGGTACATATGTTTTTGTGTAACCCGTTAAAGGGTGAGACACCTTTCTTGGGCACAAAGATGGCGATTTTTTTTTATTCTGTGCAACAGAACGAGATTTTTTCTTCAGGGATGAGAGGATTTGGCACAACAGACCTGCATGCCGTGAGGCACACAAAGATGCAAAAGAGGCGGGTGCCCGGAGGTGCCCACGTGAGAGAATGCAAATAAAAGTGATTTTATTTTATATTGTGCGCAGTTAGTCGTAACTTTGCCCCAATTATACAAAGATTGGGATTGGAGATGATTTTTTTTTGGGGGGGATTGAAGATTGATTTTGAGACACTTTTATACTACTACTTTTAAAGATAGGCTTATGAGAAAGGTTTTTACCTGTTCGGTGTTGCGGGCAGCCTTGCTGGTGCTGCTTGCCATGTGCTCGGCTGCCTCGGTGTGGGCTGACGAGGTGAGTTATTATGACCCGACGGCGGAGGATGGGTCGCAGATGAAGACGGTGGGATAATGTTACGGTTGTGACGGGGGAGACTGTGACGCTCAGCAGTGGCTGGTATGTGGTTTTCGGCGAGGTCACTTTCCACGAACGTATCCAGGTGGAAGGTGAGGTCAACCTGATTCTGGCTGATGGATGCCACTGGTGTAGTTTTCTGGGTGTCCACGTGCCTAAATCCAGCACTTTCAACATCTATGCGCAGAGTTCTGGTGAGAACAAGGGGCATCTGGAGTTTTGGACCGGGGTGGGCAATGCCTCCATCGGTGGCGACGCGGGAGAGGACTGCACGGGTGAAGGATGTGTTGGCGGTAATGGCGGCGATGCGGGCACCATCTCCATCTATGGCGGCACCATTTATGTGAACGACACGACAGATTGAGAGAACAGGGGATTTCACAGCAGTGGAATCCCCTGTTCCACCTCTACGTCGTTGCCCTCGCGAGCCTTGCGTCGGAAGGCTCACGAGGGCAACGACGTAAAGCCCGCGAGGTCAGTGGAAGGCGACAGGCGGCAGGCAAAAAATGTTTGAAAAAAAGAGGGAGAAAGTGTTGTGATTATTTAAGATTTTTTGTATCTTTGCGCCACAATTGGAGATTACAGAAGTCGGGCACTTCTTGAACCATGTTTTTAGGAGTCATGAACCAAAACAAACACATGGGTATCACAATGAAAAAATGAAATTGACAATTTACCAAAACCAGGAAAGGAGGCATGTATGGAAAACATGACGAAGAAAACAACAGGAAAGGAGGGCGAGGGCAAGGATGCCTTCGCGCAGAGTGCGAATGGGTCAAAGGCGGACATGTCGTCTCTGACCGAGGAGTTGCAACGTCAGGAAGGGCTGCTGACGGGGCTGCATGCAGGGCGCGACCCGCTGAAGGTGGTGCTCGACGTGATGGCAGAGCAGGTGGCCAACCGACAGACCGACTGGCTGGCCATTCAGGGCGGAGCAGGCAGCAAGAAGGAGATGCAACTCGACCTGATAGGCGACGAGATGGAACGCGTGGCGGCGGAACGGCTCTCGGTGCCGCGCTACAACCCCGAACTGAAGACACAGCAGGAAATCTTCCTCTTCAGCGGCACACACTGGCTGAAACTGGGCAATGAATACTTCTTCCAGTGGGTGAAAGTGTGCTGCCGGAGAATGGGAGTGCCCAAAGCGAAAGTGAACAGCACATCCTTCATGACAGAGGCCTTCCACGCGGTGGCCTACCGATTCTCCAACTGCTGGGAGAAGGTGCCGCCACCAGAAGGCGAGGCGCTGCTGAACCTGCAGAACGGCACGCTGGAGGTGAGCCGCGACGGGACGATGCACCTGCGCGGGCACCGGCAGGAAGACTACTTCGTGAACTGCCTGCCCTTCCGCTACGACGAACAGGCAACATGCTGCCTCTGGGACACCTTCCTCGCACGCGTGCTGCCCGACTCCGGATGCCAGCGCATGCTCCAGGAGTATGTAGCCAACGCCCTCGTAGGCGGAGCCGTGAAACTCGACGTGATGCTCATCCTGAAAGGCAGCGGCGCCAACGGCAAGAGCGTGCTGCTCGAAGTGCTGGGAGCCCTCGTGGGCAAGGAGAACGTGTCGAACATCTCGCTCAACGACCTGACAAGCGAAGTGGTGATGCGCAAGGGATTCGAGCACAAACTGCTGAACCTCAGCAGCGAAAGCGGCCCCAAGTGGGACGCCACGGTGCTGAAGCAGTTGACCTCCCACGAACCCGTCACCGTGAAGGAACTCTACCACAACTCATACGAGATGACGGAATACGGCTACATGATTGCAGCCGTGAACGAGATGCCCCGTGCCGAAACCACCGACGCCTTCTACCGACGCCTGCGTGTCCTGCCCTTCAACGCAACCATCTCACCCGACGAGGCCGATCCCGAACTGGCCACGAAACTGAAAGCCGAACTCCCCGGCATCCTCAACTGGTTCCTCGCAGGCCTGCCCGCGCTCATGAAGCGGAAACGCCTCTCCGCCTGCAAAAAGAGCGAGGAGGAGGTGGAGAACTATCGCGGCGCAACAGACTACGTGTACTGGTTCCTGAGCGAGTGCTGCAAGAAGTCGGAGAAGTGGCAGACAGGCAAGGTCATCTTCGACCACTTCAAATACTTCTGCGAGAACAACTGCATACCCTTCACGATGACTCCCCACCGGTTTTATGAACGGCTGAAGAACTTGCGGGTGAAACACAGCATGAAAAATCATCAGATATCGTTTCAACTGATGATTCGATGAGGGTCAGGGTGTTTTCAGGGTGAAATCAGGGTGTTTTCAGGGTGTTTTTCAGGGTGTCTTTTTCTTTAACAAATTTTCTTAAAATAATGAATAATAAATAGTTAAGATAGTGAGCAGGGTGAAAAGGGTGAAAAGGGTGTAAAAAAATAAATTTTTAAAAAACAAAAAATATAAAAAGTTTTTGGCAAAAAACACCCTTTTCACCCTTGATTTGTTCACAACTAACTGTTACACAGATGGATATAATAATAAAAAACACCCTAAAAACACCCTGATTTCACCCTGAAAACACCCTAAAAACACCCTGATTTCACTCTATAACTCCCCCCACTCTAACGAAACAAAAAATCCTCCTAATCCTCCCAATCTTCTTAATCTGCCGACTTGTCGGCGTAGTTTTCTTTTCTACTACACCGCTCCGCGGTAGATTAGGAGGATTGGGAAGATTTGAACTTAAGTTTCGGAAACTCCACTTTCTTGGAGTTAAAGAAGTTAGAGGAGTTAGAGGAGTTAGAGGAGTTAAAGCCGAATGTAATGCTGGCGTGAAAACTCCCCCCTACAGTTGACAGAGTATAGGCTGTAACTCCTTTAACTCCTGAGCGCCATCGCGTAGCGCTTTGCTCGCAAAGAACCGGTAACTTCCGAAAGTTGAAATTTGAAGAAAAACATATCCCTTCGGGATGATCAAACGGATCAAGCAGACCATCTTTTATATCCTTTTATATCCAGCACGAAGTGCGATGTTCTTGCCCGACAAAGATGTAAAAAGACACAAAAGATTTTTGTCATTTTTCTTGCCCATGTCCCACATTTTCATTAACTTTGTTCCCAGAAAACCCACTGGCAAAACGAATGACAAAGATGGACAAAAATTGGCACTTCGACATAGAGCGACTCCGCTCCATCCCCATATCCAAAGTGGCAGAACGATGGGGCTGCCACCTGAAGAAAGTGGGCAGCCGCTGGGTGACCAACTGCCCCTGGCACGACGACAAGCACCCCTCCCTCACCCTCTACGAGACGAGCCACGAAAACCGCTGCCACTGCTTCGCCTGCGGCCAAGGCGGCACCCCCATCGACTTCGTCATGGCCAAAGAAGGCATCGACTTCAAAGAGGCCTGCGAAAAACTGGCAGCCACCTTCGGCGGAAGAGGATTTTATCAGAATGAAATGGGGAAAATGAGGAAAGCGGAAAAAACGGAATTTCCGGAGAATCCGGAATATCCAGAATCTCCGGGAAATCCGGCCACTCCCACTCCTCCCCCTCCCACCGCCTACATCCCCCGCCAATGGCTGGAAGCCCACGTCTCCGCAGAGAACTCCTTCAGCCGCTGCCTCCTCCAGATGTTCAACCCCGCCCTCGTCGACCACCTCACCGAAGAATACCTCCTCGGCTGCTACGACAACGGCACCTACGAAGACTGTGTCCTCTTCCCCAGCATCGACGTGGAAGGCCGCATCCGAAACGTGAAAGTGCAACACTACTGCACCGACCCCCACTCCGAACGCTTCGCCCACGCCGACAAACGCTGCTGCTACTGGCTGGGCACCAAACTCGCCAAAGAAGGAATGATAGAGATTCCGGATTATCCGGATACTCCGGAATGTCCGGAAAGTCCGGAAAGTCCGGGAAAACCGGGAAAACCGGATAATCCAGAAAATCCGGGCACTCCGGAAAAACCAAAATCTCCGCCCACCACCCCTCACTTCAACAACAACTGCCTCTTCGGCGAGCACCTCCTCCGCCGCTATCCCCACAGTGTCGTGGCCCTGGTGGAATCGCCCAAGAATGCGCTGGTGGGAGCCGCCGTGCAACCCCGCTACGTGTGGGTCGCCACCGGCAGCAAGGGGATGCTGAAACGCTCCGTGCTCGAAGTGCTGCAAGGCCGCCAGGTGATGGTCTTCCCCGACCGCGACGCCATCAGCGAATGGAAAGCCGCCCTCCACAGCATGCGCGACATCGCCACCTTCTCCGTGTCAGACTTCAGCGAGACCTTCGCGATGGAAGGCGACACGAAATTCGACATCGCGGACTACGTGGTGGCACAATGGAAAGAAACGCGGAGATGACAACAAAGATGGAAAAGATACAAAAGATTTTTTTGAAACATCGCCCTGCGGGCAAATTAAACGAATTGAACGAATAGCTTTTGAAAGTTGAATTCCTTTATTCCTAAATTCCTTAGAATAGAACTACACCGCTTTGCGGTAGATTTGGAAGATTAGGAAGATTAGTTCATCTTTTACATCTTTGTTGAAGAAAAAGAACAATTTCCTTGCTTGTGTCTGCGATTTGTGTTACCTTTGCCCTGAAAACTAACTATTGCACTTAAAAATCAAGGACAATGATGAAAAAAAGAATCCTTTTGTTTGCCGCCATCCTGACACTCTGCGGCACAATGACAACGTTCACGTCCTGTCATGACGACGACAGCACTCCGTCCAGCCAACCTCTCACCGACCTCGACCGGCAGAAGCTGGAGGAGTGGGAAACCTGCACAAAACTCACCTACATTGCCGGCATCGAGAACGAAAACCCCGATTTGCAGGCTGTCATCCGCGAACGGTTTCCCAACCAGACCAAGAGCCTCGCCAATGCGGAGGTGGCTTTCATCGACCTCGCCACAGCATTGGCTAATATCGACGCACTGGGCGATTTCTATGACCAAGGCGGCCTCATCGTCATGATGCGCCCCTCGGAAACGGGCTTCGAGTCCTTAGGCGATGAGTATCTGAGTGATGAAGAGGAGAACGAGGAAGGTTACCGGGAGGATGACGAGGATTTCACGGACAATGAGGAAATGGAAGAGGTGTTCTTTGCCTACAACAAGTTTGAGGAGCATTACACCATGTATGAGGAGCATGCATTCAATGGTCAATACACCGACGAAATCAACGAGATGTCGGCAGAGGAATGGGAGTCCATCCGGGCTTACAACGAACAGTTCCCCGAAGATTCGGAACTGAATGAGACGGAGACGCTCTACGACAACGACTACGACCAGAACTACAACTATTATCAGGCCCGTCTCGACCCGTTCATCGACTTTATCGAGGAAATCAGCCAGAGTACACGGCACATGTCCACACGTAGCGGTGATGATGATGAGATGAAACTGAGTGTGGAGGACGGGTACTTCTTCGTGAAAGATATGCCCATCTCGCTGAATCACAAGATAGAGAAGGACTATGCCTGGAACAAGAACAGTACGGTGACCATCAAGTATTGGGTCAGCTCTGCCTATATGCTTTCCTGCAACGGCCAGAACAAGGCGGGTGACTACTACATGGTGAAAAGCGAGATCACACCTCACATCAAGCCCCTTTGGGAGGTGGCGGCGAAAGCGGGTGGCATGTTCAACTGGGGACGTTGCCGCATCTATGCCTACTGGTTCGACAGCATGAATGTGGAGTTCAAGCTGCTGGATGCCAACAACCAATCCATCGCCAACAACATCCAGTATTACAAACACCCCATCCCCGACAACGAGAACACGGAATACTCCTACAGCAACGGATTCAGTTGGGGACTCAATGGAGCCGTCAGTGGCGAAATCGGCAAGGAGGGGCCCAAGGCTCAAGCCAGTGTCGGGTTCAGCCTGGAGTGGTCGAGCGATGTCAGCTACTCGCTCAAGACCATCCAGTATGAGCGCAACACATCCTCCACTTATCCAACGTTCCGCTACTGGACTAATAATGTGAAGCTGACAGATGATGACTATGAGAACGAGGAAAAGACCAACGCCAATTTCCCTGCCGTCACACATACGGAGTTCTCCACCAGCACTGCATGGATTTGGCGTGTGCCCCGCAACAGCAGCCTTGGTGTGGACGACAACACATCGACCCACTTCAAACTGTGCGTGAGAGTGAAGCCCGTCTATGCTTCGTGGTATCACTGGCGCGGAGCGGTTGAATACGACGGCAACAAGAAGACCTACAACGGCTACAATCCTGGCAATAACTTCCTCAATGCAGCATTGGACGGTTGGTTCACCCACACAGAGACACTGCCCGCTCCCGACCGTACGCCATGGGGTGTCGTGGCTCTGAAGAATGCCGCATCGTCCTACACAGTGGGCAACATCAAGATCTACAGACAATCGGACTTTGATGAAAGGGGATTGAATGCCCCCGTCTTTGCCAAGATACCAAGTTCATACAACATGAACGAGGTGGCCAGGACTTCCCTTCCTGAAGGCACCTATGCCCTCACTTACCAAGCCATCGACCCCAACCAGAACAACAAGGTGGTGGGCAACTGGAAATATGAGTACATCCAGATTGAGCAGGGCCAGAACGCGGCAGATGCCACCACTGAAATCTCCACCATCAATGCGCAGAAGATTAAATAGCGGCACAGAAAAAGTTTGATTTTTCCTGAAAATTTGTTTGCTTGTGTCTGCTATTTGCACGACCTTTGCCCAGAAAACTAACTTTTACACTTAAAATCAAGAACAATGATGAAGAACAGAATCATAATGTTTGTGGCTGCCTTGGGCGTGGCCGCGGGCGTATGGGCACAGAGTGCCGATGAACTTTACCAGAAGGGCCAGTCCTTCTACTACCAGCAGGATTATGAGCAGGCGGTGAACTATCTGGAGCAGTCGGCCGACAAGGGGAATGCCGATGCGCAGTTCATGCTGGGCTATCTCTACTACTCGGGCGACGGCGTGGCTCAGGACACGACGAAGACGGTGCACTGGTGGGAGATGGCGGCCAATCAGGGCAATGTGCAGGCGCAGTTCATGCTGGGTGCCTTCTACTACAACGGTCAGGGCGTGGCACGCGACCCCGCCAAGGCGGCACACTGGTGGCAGATGGCTGTGGAGAAGGACATGCCTGAGGCACAGGCTTTCCTCGCGGCTCTCTACATGTCGGGCGACGGTGTGGAACAGGACAGCAAGAAGGCGCTGGAACTGATGGAGAAGGCGGCCACACAGGGATTTCCTGATGCCCAGAAGACGCTGGTGGAATGGTACACCGACGGCAAGACGATAGACAAGGACAAGAAGAAGGCGGCCTACTGGCAGAAGTTGTACAAAGAGAACCCGAACAAGGACGCGGAGAAAACTAATTAATTGCTCCTGCGCCTCCTAATGAGGCTTGGAAAAACAATAAATTCCAATCATTGACAATCATTTTATCCAATAATTATTGGAACCAATTTTTGGTAATTGTTGGTAATTATTGTCTGTCGAGACACCAAAGGTGTCGAGAACAAAAAACCGCATGAGGGAAAAAACATCGCCCTTCGGGCAAATTCAACGAATTCAACGAATTTAAACCTATATGACAATGAAAACAATCGAGATGACAAAGAAATTGGCGTTGGTGGCGCTATTGCTGCTGCTGAGCGCGACGGGCATGTATGCCCAGAAGTTGGACGGCACATGGAAGGGTGGCAAGACATTCCAGGAACTTATCAAGAAGGCTATGGAAGAAGACGCCGGCATGCCGAACATGGAGATAAGCCTGACTTTCAAGGGAAATCAGTTTATCCCCTGCATCCGGATAACGCATTCCGAAGAGGAAATGAGCATCGATATGGAGACATGGGTGGAAGGCACCTGCCTACGCACAGGAGACCAGGTGAACACCTTTGTGGACGCATCGAAATCCCAACTGAAGATTCTCTCGCTGACATCGACCAATGAGGAATTTAGCGCGTTGCTGAATTCCGAGGCGACTCGCCAGGTGATCATCGCCGCCATCGAACAGGAGGTGAAAAAGAAAAACATCGGGCAAGATATGGGTCCTGTCTGGGAGGCCTTCAAGTCCTTCAAGGTGATATCGGTGACTGCGGATAAACTGGTCATCAGCACCGAGGCCATAGAACTGGATTTCGACAGAGTGGCTGACAGAAAGTGGTGAAACGACACGAAAAAAAGTTTGGTTTTTAGTAAAAAAAGTTCCCGGAACACTTGCGTGTTTCGGGATTTTTTTGTAACTTTGTAACAGAAATCAGAAAGATGATAAATATCTTGTTCTGAGGTAAGAAGATTGTTTTACTTTAATTTATGATTGAACCATTATGAAAATCGTTCTGGAACGTTATTATGGCGACTGGCGCATCACGAAAAGCGTGATGACAGTCACTGGAGAGGACGCTGAAATCCTCCTCCGCTGTGAGGCTCGGGAGCCTCGGTTTGCCCAGTACATCGAGGCCTTCCCGGGCTGCTCACGCTGCTGCCTCGCCTGCGGTGAGTTTGCCTGCAAGGTGGTGGCCACGGAGATGAGTCCCATGACGCTCACGGTCGTCAAGAGTCCGGGGCACAGGTGCTGCCGCATCGGCTGGGACTATGTGGCACAGGTGAAGGCGAACACGGTGCTGGTGGGCGAGTCGGACGGCTATGAACTGGACGAATACCGCGACATCGTGCGCTCGAAGGAGACGTTTGACAGGCTGACCGCGCTGGTGTATCAGGCGTATGCCACAGGCGAGAAGATTTCGTTGGAGGTGAAGAACAAGGTGCTGTTCGGAAGAGAATTATCCGAAGACTCAGAGTAATCAGAGCAATCGGAATAATCGGAGTAATCGGAGTAATCGGAGTAATCGGAATAATCCGACCATAAGTGTTAGTTAAATTTATTATGAACCCCCATTAAAAAGAAAGGAACAAAATTATGGGAATTCAGTATCGCAAGGCTAAAGTGCGTCTCACGTATCGTGAGGGCAAGCCAGAGGTGTACAAGCTCCGCCAGCTCACCTTCCCTCAGGTGACGTTCGGACAACTGGTGAGCGAGTGTTCTAATTCGTGTGGCGTGAACCCCGCACAGACCAAATCGGTGATTGACGCGCTGGTGAACCGTCTGGTGCACTACATGGAGATTGGCCACGGCGTGAAGATGGGCGACTTCGGCTCGTTCAAACCCGTGTTCAACTCGAAGGTGGCACACACGCTGGAGGAGACGACCCTCGACACCGTGAAGGTGAAAAAAATCTCCTTCTATCCCGGCAAAGCGTTCAAGGACATGCTCAGCGAACTCAGCATGAGCGAGGCTGAGGCTGTGAGCCTGAAGCCTGAGAGCGGCGGCGGTGACGACGACGATGACGAGGGCTAACAACCTGCTTGTTGCTGTCCGACACACGAACAACTGTGTGCCGGACAGTTTTTTTATGTCTTTTTATGCTGATTTCTTGGTGTATTTTGTGCGTATCTCGCTGAAAAGTCGTACCTTTGTGCCGTTTTATGTGGTTTAGTGAAGCAAAATGAACGTAGCGATTGTAAAATATAATGCGGGCAACATAGGTTCGGTGGAGAATGCCGTGAAGCGTTTGGGACTGGAACCGATGGTGACCGACAACCCCGAATTGATTCAATCGGCCGACCGTGTCATCTTCCCCGGACAGGGCGAAGCACACAGCACGATGGCCTATCTGAAGGCACACCGTCTGGACGAGTTGATTGTGAACTTGAAGCAGCCTGTGCTGGGCATCTGCATCGGCATGCAACTGCTGTGCCGCCACAGCGAGGAGCAGGACACGGAGTGTCTGGGCGTGTTCGACGTGGACGTGAAACGTTTCATTCCGAAAGTGCACGAGGACAAGGTGCCTCAGATGGGATGGAACACGGTGGAGGACACAAAGAGCCCGCTGTTCGACGGGTTTGAGAAGCCAGAGTTCGTGTATTTCGTGCACAGTTTCTATGTGCCCACCTGCAACTGGACCATCGCCACGACCAACTACATACAGCCCTACTCTTCCGCGCTGCACAAGGACAATTTCTTTGCCACGCAGTTCCATCCGGAGAAAAGCGGCAAGGTGGGCGAACGGATTTTGAAGAATTTTATAGAATTGAAAAATTGAAGAATTGAAGAATTGAAGTTCTGAAAAGTGAAAGTTAGGAAACAATGATTGAAATAATTCCTGCAATTGACATTATCGACGGCAAATGCGTGCGGCTCACCCAGGGTGACTACGACACGAAGAAGGTGTATAACGAAGACCCGCTGGAGGTGGCCAAGATGTTTGAGGCACACGGCATCCGTCGTTTGCACACGGTGGACCTGGACGGTGCGCGTTCGCAGCACATCGTCAACCACAAGACCATCGAGCGCATTGCCGACCACACCTCGCTGGTGATTGACTTCGGCGGCGGCATCAAGAGCGACGAGGACATCGACATCGCCTTTGCCAGCGGTGCCACGATGGTGACCATCGGCAGCGTGGCGGTGAAGAAGCCCGAACTGTTCGAGACTTGGCTCGAGAAGTACAACGACAACAAAATCATCCTTGGCGCCGACGTGAAGAACGGACGCATCAGCATCAACGGCTGGAAGGAGGAAGGCGAGGACGAACTGCTGCCTTTCCTGCAACGCTATGTGGCCAAGGGCGTGGACAACGTGCTCTGCACCGACATCAGCAAGGACGGCATGCTGGAAGGCCCTGCTGTCCGCCTGTATGAGGACATCAGGAAAGAGTTTCCCAACCTCTATCTGATTGCCAGCGGCGGTGTGAGTTGCATCGAGGACATCGACATGCTGAACTCGGCGGGCATCCCTGCCGTGGTGTTCGGCAAAGCGATCTATGAGGGAAAAATCAAGATGGAGGAGTTGGAGAAATACTTAGGATGAAAAAAAATTGAAGAGTTGAAGAGTTGAAAAATTGAAGAGTTGAAGTTTTTTTAGGAGAGATGTTAGCAAAAAGAATCATACCTTGTTTGGACATTAAGGACGGGCAGACGGTGAAGGGCACGAACTTCGTGAACCTGCGTCAGGCTGGCGACCCGATTGAGTTGGGCAAACTGTACAGCGAGCAGGGTGCGGACGAACTGGTGTATCTCGACATCACGGCCTCGCACGAGGGACGCAAGACCTTCACGGATCTGGTGAAACGCATCGCGCAGGAAATCAACATCCCCTTCACGGTGGGTGGCGGCATCAACGAACTGGCCGATGTGGACAGGCTCCTGAATGCAGGTGCCGACAAGGTGAGCATCAACTCGGCAGCGCTGAGACGCCCTGAGTTGATTGACGAGATAGCCAAGCACTTCGGCAGTCAGGTGTGTGTGGTGGCGATTGACGCGAAATGTGAGGATGACACGGTGCATGAGAACGGCGACCCACGCATCGACGGTGACTGGCGATGCTATGTGAATGGCGGACGTGTGCCGACCGAATACAAACTCTTCGACTGGGCCAAGGAGGTGAACGAGCGAGGTGCAGGCGAGATTCTGTTCACGTCGATGAATCACGACGGTGTGAAACGCGGCTTTGCCGACGCTGCCCTGCGGAAACTGTCCGACTCGCTGACCATCCCCGTGATTGCCTCGGGCGGTGCAGGATGCAGGGAGCACTTCCGCGACACGTTCATCAACGGGCACAGCGACGCCGCCCTGGCCGCCAGCGTGTTCCACTTCGGAGAGATTCCCATTCCTGAACTGAAGCAGTATTTGAGGAATGAGGGAGTGAATGTGAGACTTTGAGAAATTCCGGAAATCCGGAATATCTGGAAAATCCGGAAAGTCTGGAAAATCCGGAATATCCGGAGAACACGGAAAATCCGGAGAAAAAAACAGAACAAAACAGAAAAAGACAACATAATGGAAATTGATTTCAAGAAAATGGATGGTCTGGTGCCCGCCATTGTGCAGGATGCCAAGACGCTGAAGGTGCTGATGCTCGGCTTCATGAACGAGGAGGCATACAACAAGACGGTGGAAACAGGTAAAGTGACTTTCTATAGCCGCACTCGCCAGACGCTCTGGACCAAGGGCGAGACGAGCGGCAACTTCCTCAACGTGGTGGAGATTCTGAACGACTGCGACAAGGACACCCTGCTCATCAAGGCAAATCCTGTGGGACCTGTGTGCCACACGGGTGCCGACACCTGCTGGAACGAGAAGAACGACAACCCCATCATGTTCCTGGTGGAGTTGCAGCGTTTCATCGAGAAGCGTCACGAGGAGATGCCCGAAGGCAGTTACACCACTTCCCTCTTCAAGGACGGTTGTCACCGCATGGCACAAAAAGTGGGCGAAGAGGCACTGGAGGCAGTCATCGAGGCCGTTGCCAACAACAACGAGCGACTCGTCTATGAGGCTTCCGACATGCTCTACCACCTCATCGTGCTGCTCACCTCGAAGGGCTTGACCATCGAGGACCTGGCAGCAGAACTGGCTGAACGCCACGACCCAAACTGGCATAAACACTAAACCGTAACTATGGCGAATCTGATTGATTACAAGGACGTGAACGTCTATCAGGAGTCGCAGTTGGTGTTGCAAAACGTCAACTTGCAGATTGGCGAAGGTGAATTTGTCTATCTCACCGGCAAGGTGGGTGCGGGCAAGAGTTCCTTGCTGAAGACCATCTATGGCGAAATCCCCGTGAAGGAAGGCGAAGCGAGAGTGATGGACTACGACATGACCACGCTGAAACGTCGTCATCTGCCCGAACTCCGCAGAAAACTGGGCGTCATCTTCCAGGACTTCCAACTGCTGACCGACCGCACCGTGGATGCCAACCTGCGCTTCGTGCTGAAGGCCACAGGATGGACCAACAAGTTGGAAATCAACCAGCGCATCAGCGACGTGCTGGAACTGGTGGGCATGTCCACGAAGGGCTACAAGATGCCGTCGGAACTCTCGGGCGGCGAACAGCAGCGCGTGGTCATCGCACGTGCCATCCTGAACCGTCCCCGACTCATCCTGGCCGATGAGCCGACGGGCAACCTCGATGCTGAAACCAGCCGACAGATTTTGGGCCTTCTGCGACAAATCTGCGGAGCAGGAAGCACCGTCGTGATGATTACCCACAACCTGAACTTGATTGAGGAGTTCCCAGGACGCCAACTGCTCTGTGAGAATCATCAACTGACCGATGTGACCCTGCAGGAGCGGGAGGAAGAAACAATCGAAGAAATTGATTAAAACAATACATATATTATATTTATGAAAGTACTCAAGTTTGGCGGAACATCCGTCGGCACCCCTCAGCGAATGAAGGATGTCGTGAAACTCATCACCGACGGCGAGCAGAAGATTGTTGTGCTCTCGGCCATGTCGGGCACCACCAACTCGCTGGTGGAAATCTCTGACTACCTCTACAAGAAGAATCCAGAAGGCGCAAACGAAACCATCAACGCGCTGGAGAAGAAATATAAGAAGCACGTGGATGAACTCTACACCACCGATGCAATGAAGCAGCAGACCCTCAACTTCATCAAGGAGGAGTTTGACTACCTGCGTTCCTTCACCAAGGGCATCTTCACGATGTTCGAGGAGAAAATCATCGTGGCCCAGGGCGAAATCCTCTCGACCAACATGGTGACGAACTACCTCATCGAGCAGGGTCACAACGCCACCCTCATCCCCGCGCTGGAGTTCATGCGCACCGACAAGAACTCGGAGCCTGACCTGGAATACATCCGCGAGAAAATCAAGATTCAACTCGACGAGAATCCGGGCAAGGAAATCTACATCACGCAGGGCTTCATCTGCCGCAACGCTTATGGCGAGATTGACAACCTGCAGCGTGGCGGAAGTGACTACACAGCATCGCTCATCGGTGCGGCTGTAGGTGCTTCGGAGATTCAAATCTGGACCGACATCGACGGCATGCACAACAACGACCCACGCTTCGTGGAGAAGACCCAGCCGGTGAACCACCTGCACTTCGAAGAGGCTGCCGAACTGGCCTACTTCGGTGCGAAGATTCTGCACCCGACATGTGTGCAGCCAGCCAAGTATGCAGGCATCCCCGTGAAACTGCTGAACACGATGGATCCGACGGCTCCCGGAACGGTCATCAGCAACGAGACCGAACGCGGCAAAATCAAGGCCGTGGCTGCCAAGGACAACATCACCGCCATCAAAATCACCTCATCGCGCATGCTGCTGGCATACGGCTTCCTGCGTAAAGTGTTCGAGATTTTCGAGTCGTACAAGACTTCCATCGACATGATTGCCACCTCCGAAGTGGGCGTGAGCGTGTCCATCGACAACATCACCCACCTCGACGCCATCGTGAACGAACTGAAGAAATTCGGTCATGTACACGTGGACAAGGACATGTGCATCATCTGCGTGGTGGGCGACCTCGAAGCCGAGAACGTCGGATTTGAAAGCAAGGCCACGGAAGCCCTCAAGAACATCCCCGTGCGCATGATTTCCTACGGCGGTTCCAACCACAACATTTCGTTCCTCATCTCTGCTGAGGACAAGAAGAAGGCTCTGCAATCACTGAGCGACCATCTGTTTAACGAATAAAGAATTATGGCTATAACATCTCATGTGGAAAGGTTTGCGGGCATCCGCACACCTTTCTACTATTACGACACAAACATCCTGCGCGAGACACTCGACTCCATCAACGCAGAAATCAAGAAACACGACAACTATTTCGTACACTACGCTGTCAAAGCAAATGCCAACCTCAAGGTGCTTCAGGTCATCAACGAGGCAGGTCTCGGCATCGACTGCGTGTCGGGAGGCGAAATCGAGCAGGTGCTCAAGGCTGGCTTTCCCGCCAACAAAATCGTTTTTGCCGGCGTGGGCAAAAGCGACTGGGAAATTGAACTCGGCATCGACAAGGAAATCTTCTGCTTCAACGTGGAGAGCATCCCCGAACTGGAAGTCATCAACGAGATAGCCGCCCGCAAGGGAAAAGTGGCCACCGTGTGCTTCCGCATCAACCCCAACGTGGGTGCCCACACCCATGCCAACATCACCACAGGTCTGGCCGAGAACAAATTCGGCATCGACATGCAGGACATGGAGACGGTGATTCGTCTGGCACAGACAATGAAGAACGTGCAGTTCAAGGGACTCCACTTCCACATCGGTTCGCAGATTCTTGAGATGGACGACTTCATCGCCCTTGCCCAACGCATCAACGACCTGCAAGACCAACTTGAGGCAGCAGGCATCAAGATTGAGATTGTGAACGTGGGCGGCGGACTCGGCATCGACTACGCCAACCCTGAAGGCAACCCCATCCCCAACTTCAAGGACTACTTCGCCGTGTATGACAAGTACCTCAAACTACGCCCCGGCCAGACCGTTCACTTCGAACTCGGCCGTGCCGTCGTTGGTCAATGCGGTGCTCTCATCACCAAGGTTCTCTATGTGAAGGAGAACGCCATCAAGAAATTCGCCATTGTTGATGCAGGTTTCACCGACCTCATCCGCCCTGCCCTCTACGATGCGCACCATCGTATTGTCAACCTCACCGCCACCTCCGCCGAGACAGACACCTACGATGTGGTGGGTCCTATCTGCGAGTCCTCCGACGTCTTCGACAAGGACATCACGCTGACCAAGACCAAGCGTGGCGACCTCCTCGCCCTACTCTCCGCCGGTGCCTACGGCGAAATCATGGCCTCCGGCTACAACTGCCGCCGACTGCCTGAGGGATATACGAGCGAGGAACTGAAATAAGGGCACTGCATCAATAAGATACAACCTGGAGTTGTTCGCCTGCTTCGATGGCGGTCTTGATTTCTTTGCCGCCGCTAATCACTTTGCAGAGGCTGATGTCGTCGCCCTGAACAGTTTCGATTTTCAGTTTGCCGATTTGCTGACGTGCATCCCGACCTGCCACAGTCTTGACGACGTAAACGCTCATGTGAAGGCCTGAGAAACCTCCTTCGCGGTTGCCGAGGTCGATGTACACTTTCTTCTGTTTATTTTTCTTGATGGCATTGCCCTCAATGATATTGGCCTGCAGGGGCATCATCTGGTTAAGCCACGAGGTGATGCGGCGGGCCAATCCGTTCATGGCATCGGAGAGTGCTCTCTCAGGGTCGGAGGCGGACAGGCTTTGGTCAGAAAACACAGGGGTGGCCACCACTTCGCCCGTCCTCGCGTTGGTCATCGTGACAGTCGCCTCCACCAATCCTTTGTATTCGGTGGTGATGTGCACCTTGCCGTTCTTATCTTTATAGGAACGGGATTCCGACGAGACTTGTATGTTGGTGATGAGGCCGTCGGCCACAAGGTCTCCTTCTCCTGCATCATCATACATGGCCATCCGTTCGTTTAGTCGCCAACGGTAGGCATTGGAGAGGCCGCGCACAATGGCGTTTCTTGCCGCCTCTTCGTGGTGGACTGCCTGTATCGATTTCGTTCCGGTCAGCACTCCTTTCAAGATGCTGCCAGCACCGCCAATCGGGGGCAATTGTTCGTTGTGGTGGGTGTAGCGTATGGTACCCAGCATGATGTTGTAAACCTGGTTCCGTTCTACCTGCTCCTCTTGAGCCGTGAGAGAGATGGCGCAGCACAGGAGGACGGCCAGCATCATCATCCGCTTCAAAGGGTGAGTACAGTGTTGAATCCCTGCTTTGTAAAGTTTCGTGTTCATAATTTCCCAGTTTTTAGGCCTCAAAGGTAGTGATAATATCAGAAATGCACGAATGAAATTGAGGAAAATGTTTTGGAAAAGTTTGTAAGATAACAAAAAATGTCCTTAATTTGCAAAACAATCACTAAACACTACGACCTAATATCTATGACCGCCCTTATTTCTGTCATCCCCATCCTGTTGCTCATTGTGCTGATGATGGGGTTTCATGTGTCAGGCTACAAGAGCGCCCTCGCCACCATCATCGTCACCATCCTTTTGGCCTTGTTTGCCGTACCGTCCATGGGCATCATTCCCGAGAAGTTTGCCGATGCATCCATCTACGGCATCACCCTGTGGTCGGTGCTTGAGGGGGTGTTGAAGGCTTGCTTCCCCATTATTCTGATTATCATCTTTGCCCTCTTCAGTTACAACATCCTTTGCGAAACGAAGGAGATAGAGACCATCAAGACGCAGTTCATCCGGATGACCAGCGACAAGGGGCTGCTGGTGCTGCTGACAGGTTCGTCATTCCCATTCTTCGCGCCACTCATCGGCACAATCGGAACCTTCGTTACGGGCAGTGCCACTAATGCAAACATCCTCTTCGGCAAACTGCAAGCCACAGCGGCACATGACTTGGGACTGGTGAACCAGGGCACATTCTTCGGTGTGGCTGGCAACGAGACCCATTGGCTCGCTGCTGCCAATTGTGCCGGTTCGGAAGGCGGCAAACTGATTTCGCCCCAATCCATCGCCATCGCCACAGCCGCCTGCGACATGGAAGGTCAGGACGGCGACATCATGCGCAAGACCCTTCCGTTCGCCATCTTCTGGGTGCTGATGAACGGAGTGATGGTGTTCTTGGGTCTTCACGTGTTTTGAGAATTGACAATTGAGAATTGATAATTGACAATTGAGAATTGATGATACAGCAGTTTATTGACGAACTCAGGCAGGTGGTGCCGTCTGAGCGAATATACACTGACGAACTCCGCCGACTTGGTTGGGGCACGGATGCCAGTTTCTACCGCCAGATACCGAAAGTGGTGGTGCGCAGCGACAGCGAACAGGAAATCTCCCGCATCGTCCAACTTTGCAAAAAACACCAACTGCCGTTCACGTTTCGTGCTGCCGGCACTTCGTTGAGCGGTCAGAGTTGCACCGACAGCGTGCTCATTGTTGCCGGCAAGCATTGGGAACAACACCAGTTGGCCGACGACAAGGAGTCCATCAAACTTCAGCCCGGTATTGTGGGCGCCCGCGTGAATCAGATACTGAAGCCATTCGGCCGTGTGTTTCCACCCGACCCTGCCTCCATCGGTTCGTCCATGGTGGGCGGCATCGTGGCAAACAATGCTTCGGGCATGAACTGCGGTGTGCATGCCAACAGCGACCGCATGCTGGTGTCGGCCCGTATCGTGCTGACCGATGGAACCATCCTGGACACGGGCTCCAAGGAGAGTCGTGAGGAGTTCCGCAACACGCATCCAGACTTCCTCGCCAAGATAGAGGAACTGCGCGACAAGGTACGTGCCGACAAGGAACTGGCCGACCGCATCGCCAAGAAATACAGCATCAAGAATGTGACCGGACTCAACCTGCGCCCGCTGGTGGCCTACGATGATGCGTTCGACATCATCGCCCACTCGATTGTTGGAAGCGAGGGCACGTTGGCCTTCCTCTCCGAAGTGACGATGAAGACCCTGAAGGACTATCCGTTTAAGGCTTCGGCAATGGTCTATTTTATGACCATGAAGGAGAGTTGCGAGGCCGTAGTGGCCATGAAGAAGATGAAGGCCGACGACACCGACTTGAAATACAGCGCCGAGAACCTTGTGGTGAAAAGTGCCGAAATGCTCGACTACAAGTCGCTCTGTTCGGTCGACGACCCTGTCTATCTGCAATATCAGAAAGATGTGGACGCCGGCAAGATTGAAGGTGTGAAGCCAGGCGACTACCACAACCTCACGGCCATCCTCACCGAGACGAAGGGCATCACCCACGAGCAACTGCTCCAGAAAATTGAGAAAATCAAGGAGTGCTTAGGTGCATTCCGCCTCTATATCCCTGCCGAGTTTACGGAAGACCCGAAAGTCTATGGCAAGTATTGGGCCATCCGTGCGGGCATCTTCCCGTCGGTGGGTGGCACCCGTCCCGTCGGAACGTCTTGTCTGATTGAAGATGTCGCCTTCCCCATCGAGTCGCTGCCCGAAGCCACCGTGAAACTGCAGAAACTGATTGCCGACCACGGTTACGAGGATGCTTGCATCTATGGTCATGCCTTCGAAGGCAACTACCACTTCATCCTCAACCAAAGTTTTGCCGACGAGCACGAGGTGGCCCGCTATGCCGAGATGATGCGCGACGTGGCGAAACTGGTGGTCGAGGAGTATGACGGCTCGCTCAAAGCCGAACACGGCACGGGTCGCAACATGGCACCGTTCGTGAAGTATGAGTGGGGAGAGAAAGCCTACGAGGTGATGAAGGAACTGAAGGCCATCTTCGACCCCGACGGCTTGCTGAATCAGGGTGTCATCTTCAACGACGACCCCGATTGTTTTATCAAATGCCTGAAGCCGCTGCCTGTGCTCGACTTCGATTTCGGCAGCGTGCCCGATGGCGGTCATTATCTGATGGACCCGTCGCTCTCCACTGCCAAGGCGACCATCGAACAGGTGAAGCGTGCCAACAAGTGCATCGAGTGTGGATTCTGCGAGGTCAACTGCATGTCGTGCGGACTCACCCTTTCGTCGAGAATGCGCATTGCCGTGCAGCGCGAGATACGCCACCTCGCCAAGACAGGCGAGAACCCCAAACGGCTGGCCACCCTCCAGAAGCAGTACAAATACTACGGCGATCAGACCTGCGCCACCGATGGACTTTGTGCCACTTCGTGCCCGATGAAAATCAACACGGGTGAGTTGACGCACCTGATTCGTCAGATGGACATGAACCAGCATCCTACGGGATATAAGATTGGTGAGTTTGCCGCCAACCACATGGCTGGCATCAAGAGCGGTCTCCGTGTGGTGCTTGATGTGGCACATCTCGGACACGTCACCCTCGGCTCGACACTCATGACCAGCATCTGCCGTGGAATGAACAAGATGGGGCTGCCGCTGTGGACGACAGCGATGCCCAAAAAGAAACGGCAGCCAAAACCCTCCGACCTCACGCAGATGATTATCGAAAGGAGCCTCCCCGAAAAGAACACGCCACGCGCCACTTCCGGCACTCCGCAAAAAGTGGTCTATTTCCCCAGTTGCATTAACCAGACGATGGGTCTTTCGAAAGGCTCACCAGCACAGCGAGCTCTCGTTGACGAGGTTTGTGAGTTAATACATAAGGCAGGTTACGAAGTGATTTTCCCCGAGGGAATGGAACGGATGTGCTGTGGCCAGATATGGGAATCGAAGGGTATGCTCGACATTGCCGACCGCAAGAGTGCCGAACTCGAAGCCGCCCTGTGGAAAGCATCCGAAGAAGGCCAGTATCCTGTGCTTTGTGCCCAGAGTCCTTGCCTGCACCGCATGAAGAAGGTGATGAAAAAGATGCATCTCTACGAGCCAGCCGAATTCATCATGAAGTATCTGGTGCCGCACCTCGACTTCCATCCCATCGACCGCCACATCGCCCTTCACCTCACGTGCTCCACCCGCGAGATGGGTGTGGACAAGGATATGATGGAACTGGCCAAACTGTGCTCCACAAATGTGTTCCTGCCCGAAGGCGTTGGCTGTTGCGGCTTTGCAGGCGACCGCGGCTTCACTTTCCCCGAACTGAACCAGTACGGACTGCGCAAACTCCGTCCACAAATCGAGGCACATCACATTGAGGTAGGCTATTCCAACAGCCGAACTTGTGAAATCGGCCTGGAATCAAACACGGGTATTCCCTACATGAACATCGTTTATCTCGTCAACGAGTGTACGACCCCCAAAAAGAAGTGAAGATTCATGCCGAGAAGGTAGAAAAACTGATTTATTTTTCGTACCTTTGCCGACCAAAAGCACAGAAGATGAAAGATAGCATATTGATTCTGAGTGGTGGCATGGATTCCGTGACCCTGCTCTACGACTATCAAGAGCGCATCGCTCTGGCCATTTCGTTCGACTACGGCTCCAACCACAATGCCCGCGAGATTCCTTTTGCACGCCTGCATTGTGAACGGCTGGGCATTCCTCATCTGGTGATTCCCCTCGACTTCATGGCTGACCATTTCCGCAGTTCGCTGCTCTCCGGCGCCGACGACATTCCCGAGGGACATTATGCCAGCGAGAACATGAAATCGACGGTCGTTCCCTTCCGCAACGGCATCATGCTTGCCATCGCCACGGGAATGGCTGAGAACAACAATCTGCCCTACGTGATGATGGCCAACCACGGAGGCGACCACGCCATCTATCCCGACTGCCGTCCTGAGTTTGTCGAGGCCTTCGATGCTGCTGCCCATGCTGGCACTTACAACGGTGTCCACCTGCTTTCCCCCTACTGCCACCTGACGAAAGGACAGATTGCCGCCCGAGGCCGCGAACTGGGCATCGACTATGCTGAAACTTGGTCTTGCTACAAAGGTGGCGACAAGCACTGCGGCCGCTGCGGCACCTGCATCGAACGTAAGGAAGCCCTCGCCGAGGCTGGCATCCCCGACCCCACCGAATACCTGTAGCGAATCTCTGCAGCCAGAGGGACATCACTCCGCCAACAAGAGAACACATATTATTATAATAAGATATACACCTAAACAACATGAAACTAATTTGCTTTTTACTAACTTTTGCCACCTGCCTCTGTGCGGGTGCACAAACAAAGTCGTGGACAGCCGACAACGGCAACGGCACGTTCACTAACCCACTCTTCTATGATGAGTTCTCCGACCCCGACATCCTGCGTGTGGGCGACGACTACTATCTGGCCGGTACCACCATGCATGCTGTGCCAGGATTGGTCATTCTGCATTCGAAAGACCTCGTGAACTGGGAGAACATCTCTTACTGCTTCGACCGCTTCGACTTCAACGACGACGCTTTCTCGCTGAAGAACCAGAAAGAGATTTACGGACAGGGCATCTGGGCTCCCTGCATCCGCTATGCCAACGGACAGTTTTATGTGTTCTCGAACGTGAACGGCAAGGGTCTGCAATGCTACACCGCCAAGGACATTCGTGGTCCGTGGGAGCATCACAACATGAAGGGCAACATCTACGACCTCGGCGTTCTCTTCGACGACGACGGGAAGGTGTATGCCATTCACGGCTACGGCACGGTGAAGTGCACCGAGTTGAAGCCTGACATGAGCGGTCCGAAGGAAGAGACCGAACGTGTCATCATCCCCGAGGGAAACGGTGTGGGCGAAGGACACCACATGTACAAAATCAACGGCATGTACTACCTCATCTCCACCGACTACAAGCCCAACGGCCGCACACTCTGCTCACGTTCAAAGTCTATTTGGGGACCCTACGAAACCCGTGTCATTACGGCCGATGAGACATATGGCTATCATGCAGCCTCACTCACCCAAGTGCCTCGTGGCGAGAATCCCCGCATTGGTCGAGACGGCACAAAATTTGCCCTTGGCCCTGTGGATAAGGACGCAACCGCTTGCACCAACGCACACCAGGGTGGTATCGTGCAGTTCAAAGATGGCTCGTGGTGGGCACTCTTCATGCAGGACTTCCACTCTATCGGCCGCACCGTCTGCCTGATGCCGATGACGTGGGAAGATGGCTGGCCCATGGTGGGTTTCAAAGGCAATTATGGCCGCGTACCCCGCACTTGGTTCATGCCTGGCACCGCTTTGGGACACTATGGCGTTGGCGAGGAGGCGCAGAAACCCTCTGCTCCCTATAACCGCAGCGACAACTTCGACGGCAAGACATTAGGACGCATCTGGCAGTGGAACCACAACCCCGATGACAAGATGTGGAGCCTGAAAAGTGGCAAACTGCACCTGAACTCCATGCCTGCCGACCAGTTGATGTGGGCACGCAACACGCTGACCCAACGTGTGATTGGTCCGAAGAGCATCACAACGGTGGAACTCCACGTGAAAGGTCTGAAGGACGGTGATGTGGCAGGTCTTGGCAACATCAATGTGCCCTGCTCGTGGATTGGTATCGTGAAAGAAGGCAAGCAACTGACCCTCCGCTGCTTCGAACAGTTGACCAACGACACCATCGACACGCCTGTCACCCTGCCGCAAGGAAAAATATGGCTCCGCATGAATGGCGACTACGACAACGACCAAGCACAGTATGCTTATTCGCTGGACGGCAAGACGTTCCAAACAATGGGACGCATGATGCCGCTCTCTTATCAACTGCTCTCCTTCCAGGGTTCTCGCCACGCGCTCTTTGCCTTCAACAAAAAAGGCACAAATGGCGGCTTTGCTGAGTTCGACAACTTCACGGTGGAAGAGCCTTGTGCCGACCGCAGCGGAAACATTCCCTACGGCAAAACCTTCCGCATCATCAATCTGGCCACTGGACGTCCTGCCATCTGTGACCCTCACGGCATCCTCTACGACACCCATCCTAACGACAAGAGCCAGCGCACTCAGTTCCAGATTGTGGAACAAGGTCCAGGCTGTGTTTCGCTGAAATGTGTCGATGGACGATACATCAAGGTGTATGGTGAAGGATTGGCAGGCGATGTACGCTTCACGACAGACCCTAAGGAGGCTGAAACTTTCCTTTGGCAAGACTACCTCGACCATGAGTTCATGCTCTACTCGCTGAAGAACCACCGCTACATCGGCAAGAGTCCGACAACGGGCAGCCCCTATTCGATGGACTTCGCCGGTCCCGATCCTGCCAGAAGAAACGGCAGCGTTTTCCGTTGGGAAGAATAGCAGAAATGGCAAATGAGAAATAACAAAAATGAAAGCCCCGTTTCCGATGATTCGGAAACGGGGCTTTCATTGAATTGGGAACGGCGTTATCAATGAAGTGACAACGCCGTTGTACTTTTAAGCCTTCTCTTCACCAATAATCTTCCAGATGCCAGCAGCAATAGCAGCACCCACGAAAGGACCTACGATGAAAATCCAAAGTTGGTTGAGAGCATCACCCTGCTGGAAGATGGCAGGTGCGATGGAACGTGCTGGATTCACAGAAGTGCCTGTGTAGCGGATGCATACCAGATGCACGAGCACGAGTGAAAGACCGATAGCCAGACCTGCGAAGTTACCAGCGCCCTTCTTGGCATCGGTTGTACCCAACACCACCAGCACAAACACGCAAGTGAAGATGATTTCGGCAACCAAACCGCCCACGATGGACACACCTTCCTGGCAAGCATTTGCACCTGTGCCTTCAAGCGCAGAGTTCTCTGTGAGCACAAACAGGAGTGCGGAACCGATGAAAGCACCAATCACCTGGAAGAGCATATACATGAGACCATCCTTCACGCTGATGCGCTTGGTGAGAAGACAGCCAAGGGTGATGGCTGGATTGATGTGGCAACCC
Organism: Bacteroidaceae bacterium; assembly: GCA_016280445.1. GTDB lineage: Bacteria > Bacteroidota > Bacteroidia > Bacteroidales > Bacteroidaceae > Minthosoma. Next base: position 17,651 of record JAEEGS010000018.1, on the reverse strand, counting down.
GACACACCGCCAATTGTGTAGGCCATAGCAACCACCGAAAGACCAAAAGCCAGAGAGGTACCAATCACTGTGCCTGCATTGGCCACTTCACTACAGTCGGATGAGCAATTGAGGCTGACAGCCACACCGCAACCCATGAGCACGAGAACCATAGTTCCCACCATTTCTGCTAAATACTTTTTCATCTTGTTTTTAATGTTTTAGGGTTTGTAAATAAGGTTTTTATCTCACTTTGTTTAGAAAGTTGCTCAGAAAGTTTATTGTTCCAGATGCAGGATGCCTCCCGTTGCCGGATAGAGCGTCAGTTTGGTCGTCGTTCCCTTGTTGAACAACGTTGGGCTCAACATGTCGATGGTGCCAAACTGCGCAAAAGGCAGTTCCCGTTCATATATGGTGCCTTGCATGGTGCTGATGTTGACACTGGCCATGCTGGGCATATTATAGACGAGTCCTTCGATTTTCCGTTTCAGAAGATCTTTCTCCGTGGGGAGCACCACCGTGTGCTGGTCTTTCACCGTGATGTAGTAAGGCTGCCCCGCCATATCGTCGGCATCGACAAAACCCAGTTTCTGAGAGAAGCGGAAAAACACCTTACGCTCCACATCTTCGGTGGGGATGATGCTGAACGACTGAACCACAAAGGTGGTGTCGCGATACCCCTCAAAGAGTTGCGTCAAAGCCTCTTCCTGCGTGTTCAGTTCGTCAAGCACAATCTTGAGTGAGGCGCCATCTTTGGGCATCGACTCCACTTGACCACGCTTGATGGCGTTCTTGCTTTCGCGGATGTCAAGAATCTCTTGCGCCGCCAACTCAGCCATCTTTGCCGTGGATGTTGCCGACAGGATGTCTTCGGTGAGGTATTGCCGTGCATCGAGCCGATGAGAGGTTGAACGCACCGAAGGCAACACACGCTCCTCGTATGGAGTGGTTGTGTTGACAGCCAACAGGATGCCGCTCGGAGTCAGTTGAGCCATTGGAGCCACTGTCTTGTCCTTCAACTTGACCGTGAACACCTTGGATGTGTCGGGCACACCCTCTTGGAACACCTCCAGTTTCGTCATTACCCACAAAGTGGAAGCCTCGGCACTCACACCTCCAATATGCAGATAGCGGTCGGCATATTTCGCGAACTCGCCTGGTGTATACACGATTTTCATGGCTGATGCCTCCACCTTCAGTTGTGTCTTGGGCAGCACATAATTCACGCCATTGGCTGCCACTCCGGGACTAAATTCTGTCACCGTCGTCTGAGCGGTCGCGCACACCGACAGCAACAAGGCCAATGCTATTACAATATTTCTTTTCATCATCAAGTCTATCATATCATCATATAAAAATATCTCAATCTCGTTTCCTTTCTTCATACAACTGCTTGAAAGCACGAGGCAGGTAGGTAATCAAATCGCTGGCGGTGACGCCTTCATAACACAGGTCAGCAGCCGCAAGGTCGCCAGACAACCCGTGCAGATAGACACCCAGACGCAGCGCCACTTCTGGCACATACGACTGAGCGAGTAAAGCCAAAATGATGCCCGTCAACACATCGCCAGCACCAGCTGTCGCCATGCCGGGGTTGCCAGTCGTGTTGAAGAACACGTTGCCCTCGGGAGTGACCACAGCAGAATAGGCACCCTTGATGAGGATGTAGATTTGCTGACGAACAGCCAACTCACGCGTGCGTTCCAGTTCTTCATAAGAGTTGCGTGTCGTGCTGATCAAGCCAAACAGTTCCTTCTTGTGAGGCGTAAGAATGCATCGACGAGGCAACTGGGTAATCCATCCGCGATGTGAGCCAAGAATGTTGAGTGCATCGGCATCAAGAATCATCGGGCATTTCGACATGCTGACCTGCTCGATGAAAGCCTGCACCGTGTAGGACGAAGTGCCAATGCCCGGACCGATAGCCATTGCATCGTAGGCCGCGGTGTCGAATGACTGACTGAAGCAATTGGAGTCGACATCGATGTTCAGCACCGCCTCTGGTATGACCGACTGCAAGATGCGCACGTTGCTCTCGGGAGTGTGAATCGTCAACTTTCCGACACCACCTCGCATACATGCTCTGGCACTCAGAATGGCGGCACCCGCCATGCCTTTCTTGCCAGCAATGAGCAACGCATGACCCATCGTGCCTTTATGGGCAAACTTTGAGCGGCCCTTGAGCATGGCGCGAACTTCCTTGCCGTCGGTCAAGAAATAGGGGGAATGCGTCTCTTCATTCTCAGGGTCGATAATGCCGATGTCCAACACTTCCCACTCGCCCACATACTGCTCGTGTTCGGCAAAGAAGAAAGCGAGTTTGGGGTATTGGATGGTATAAGTGACCGTGGCCTTGACGATGTGGTTCATCACATTGTAGGTGTTGTCCTCACACATCAACCCCGAAGGCACATCGATGGAAACCACCGTGGCGGGCGAAGCATTGATGTACTTCACCACCGAAGCGAATCCACCATTCAACGGGCGTGAAAGTCCCGTTCCGAACAAACCGTCAATCACCAAATCACCCTCATCGAGTGGCGGAGGAGTGAATTGTGAGGTAATCTCAACGAACTCAATGTTTTGCACTCCCATTGTGGTTTGCTTGACACTCTGGAAGTCCACCAAACGCTGCTTGTTGATTTGGCAGTCAGGCGAAAGATTGTCCGATATGTTGAAAAGATAGGCATACACCTTGTAGTTCTCTTCACCCAACATTCGGGCGATAGCCAACGCATCGCCTCCGTTGTTGCCAGGACCGGCAAAAATCTTTACGGGAGTGCTCACTGGCCAACGTTGCTTGATTCTGTCAGCCACTGCACGAGACGCGCGTTCCATCAAATTCGTGGAAGACACAGGTTCGTGTTCTATTGTATAAGCATCTACAGTCTTTAGTTGAGCTGCTGATAAAATCTTCATAACTCAGAGAATTGATAAATGGAGATTTCTATTTGTTTGTGCAAAAATAGTGAATAGATACTAAAAAAACGATGAAAAAATGATAAAATAGCACTTTTGAAGATGTTTTTTTACGTTATTCTTCCTTATTTCGTCCCCGAATAGGGATTTTTTTGTAGCTTTGCATAAAAATAAAGTGCACAAATCATTCAATGATAACCATAAAGGACAAACAATTTGAACCGTTCATTCATCATGAACAAATTGCGGAGAGGGTCACTGCATTAGCCCAAAAGTTGAATGCAGATTACACAGGGCGCAACCCCATCCTCCTCACCATTCTGAACGGGGCTTTCATGTTTGCTGCCGATTTGGTGCGCCAACTCGATTTCGACCACGAGATTCAGTTCACGAAACTCTCATCGTATGACGGCATGGACACCACAGGCAAGGTGACTGAACTCATTGGGCTTTCTGCCGACATCAAAGACCGCGACATCATCATCGTGGAGGACATCATCGACACAGGCACCACCATGTACCATCTGTTGCCCAAACTGAAAGAAAGAGGAGCCAAGTCTATCGAGATAGCCGCCCTGCTGATGAAACCCGGCAAACTGACAAAGCCGCTCCAGGTGAAGTATTGCGCCATGGAAATCCCCAACGAGTTCATCGTGGGATACGGCCTCGACTACGACGGCCTCGGGCGCAACTACAAGAGCATCTATGTGGTGAAGGAGAACTAACCCCACCCTCTCCCCCATCATTCAGAAACCTCACAACAAAACAATAAAACATTTAAACAAAATGAAGAATATCATCATTTTCGGTGCCCCAGGCTCTGGCAAAGGCACCTACAGCGACGAAATCGTTGCACGTTATGGCATGGGACACATCTCTACAGGCGATGTGCTCCGCAGTGAAATCAAGAACGGTACAGAACTCGGCAAGATTGCCAAAGGCTACATCGACAATGGCCAACTCATCCCAGACGAACTGATGATTGACATCCTCGCCAAGACATACGACGAACTGCCTGCCGGCAAGGGCGTCATCTTCGACGGATTCCCCCGCACCATCGCACAGGCAGAGGCACTCAAGAAGATGCTGGCTGAGCGCAAGCACGACATGGGCCTCATGATTGAACTCATCGTTGACGAAGAAACACTGCTGGCTCGTCTGCTCAACCGTGCCAAGGAGCAGGGCCGTGCCGACGACAACGAGGAAACCATCAAGAAGCGTTTCGAAGTATATCACAAGCAGACCGAACCGCTCTCCAAGTGGTTTGAACAAGAGGGCATCCGCAACACGTTCACTTGGAAGGGTTCCAAGGATGTGATGCTGGGTGAGATTTTCGCATTCCTCGACACAATAAAATAAGGAATGGCTGAATCCAATTTCATTGATTACGTAAAGATTTATTGTCGCTCCGGGCGTGGTGGACGTGGTTCCACCCACATGCACCGTGCCAAGTATCTTCCCAAGGGAGGTCCCGACGGTGGCAATGGCGGTCGTGGCGGCCACGTGATTCTGCGTGGCAACCGCAACTACTGGACATTGCTCCACCTGCGCTATGACCGCCACATCAAGGCTGAACATGGCGGCAATGGTTCGAAAAACAAATCGACGGGCAAGCAAGGGGCCAATGCCTACATCGAGGTGCCTTGCGGCACGGCGGTGTATGATGCCGAAACAGGAGAATACATCTGCGATGTGACTGCACACGAGCAGGAGGTTGTTCTCTTGAAAGGCGGTCGCGGAGGACTGGGCAACTTCAACTTTGCCACTCCCACCAATCAGGCACCACGCTACGCACAGCCTGGCGAGCCCATGCAGGAGCGCACTTTCATCCTCGAACTGAAACTCTTGGCTGATGTGGGGTTGGTCGGCTTCCCCAATGCGGGCAAGTCCACCCTCGTCAATGCCATTTCGTCGGCTAAACCGAAGATTGACAACTACCCCTTCACCACCCTCGAGCCATCGTTGGGCATCGTGTCCTATCGCGACGGACGTTCGTTCGTCATCGCCGACATCCCGGGCATCATCGAGGGTGCCAGCGAGGGGCGTGGCCTCGGTCTCCGGTTCCTTCGCCACATCGAGCGCAATTCCCTGCTGCTCTTCATGGTGCCAGCCGACACGGATGACATTCGCCATGAATATGATGTGCTGCTCAACGAATTGGCACAATTCAATCCCGATTTGCTCGACAAGGGCCGTGTGCTCGCCATCACCAAGTGCGACCTCCTCGGTCAAGACGAAGAACTGAAGGAGATGCTGAAAGAGGGACTGCCCGACGACATTCCCGTTGTCTTCATCAGTGCCGTGGCTCAGCAGGGATTGCAAGAACTCAAGGACATCCTCTGGCAAGAGATGAACAGCGAGAGCAACAAAATCGCTGCCATCAACACGCAGGAGTCCATCATCCACGCTGCCAAGACCTTCGCTTACATGGACGAAATCGCCGATGACGATGAGGGTTGGGGCGACGAAGACATTCCCGAAGAGGAAGACATCGAGTATCTGGACGAGGACGAGATTGAGGACCTGGAGGATTTTGAGTACGAAACTTAAATTACATGATTCAACTTTCGGAAGTTACCGCTTCGCTCAGGAGTTAAAGGAGTTATAGGAGTTAAAGCCTATACTCTGTCAACTGTGGAGAGGAGTTTTTACGCCAGCATTACATTCGGCTTTAACTCCTCTAACTCCTTTAACTTCTTTAACTCCAAGAAAGTGGAGGTTCTTTGTGAGCAAAGCGCTACGCGATAAGCGAAACTTAAATTACGTGATTGTCCATTTATGTTGATTTACGACACACCACAAAACATCACCGCCTTCTCCACCACACGAGATGGCGGTGTTACTATTGACATTCCCCGTCTGCTCATGCCGCTGCATCAGACACATGAGACCACCACCGTCATCGTCGACGAGGCTTTCCTCGGCAAGAACCCGCTGGAGCAAGCCCTTGCCCTCGATGGCGTGGATGCACTCAGCACCCATCTTCCCAATGTCTGCATCTGTGTGAGAACAGCCGACTGCATCCCGGTCCTGCTATGGGACGACGAGCAGCAGGTGGTCTCCGCTGTTCATGCGGGATGGAAAGGCACACAGAAGCGCATCGTCGAGGCCAATCTGGAAGTGCTCCGACAGACGTATGGCATAGAGGCCAAGCACCTCCACGCCATCATCGGCCCAGGCATCGGCCCCGAAAGTTTTGAAGTGGGCGACGAGGTGTACGAACTCTTTGCCAACGCAGGTTTTCCGATGGAAAAACTCGCCAAGAAGTATCCTCCCATGAAACCCAACACCCCGAATGGTCTCCCTTCCCATAGAGGGGAAGGGCTGGGGTCTAAATGGCACATCGATCTCTGGGAGTGCAACCGCCTGCAACTCATCAACAAAGGTGTCAATCCCCAAAACATCCACGTTTCAGGCATCGACACCTATCAAAACTATGACCGTTTCTTTTCTGCACGACGAAACTTCAACGGCAGAATCATCAACGGAATCATCAGAAAGAATTGAATTCTCCCAACACGTTCTCCCATTCGTCGCAAAACTCCTGCATCGAATGGAAAAGCAGATTTGCCCCCTGACTCAGCAACGCATCGTCGGGCAGCGGTCCTGTGTTCACGGCAATGGTGAACACACCTGCTGCCACACCTGCCTGAACTCCCAGCGGGGCATTCTCCACCACAATGAAATGGGCAGGCGACAACGCAGCGCTTTTCCCGTCACACCGCTCGCGCCACTTTCCATATTTTTCCATACCCATCAGATAGGGTTCCGGATTCGGCTTGCCGTACTTCACATCGAAGGCCGTCACCATCAGTTCCTCCCGAAAGATGTCCGGGAAGTTTCTGTTCAACCTGTCCAATAGCGTCATCTGTCCGCTACCGGTCACCACCATCGGCACCACCCCACTCGTTTTCACTTTCACCAAGAGTTCATACGCACCCGGCATCCGTTCCGCCTTGGGACATTGATTGAACAGTTCACTCTTATACCTGTAGATGCGTTCAATCTCATCCTCCGTTGCCTCACATCCTCGCTGACGGATGGACACGATATTGATGGTGCCAGCCCCAGTGCGACCCTCGTGCATATAAGCCTCCCATTCGGGCAAATCCAACCCGAAATGCGCCATCGTCTCGTGCCAGCACTTGGCATGGTTTTTCATCGAATCGAACAGCACACCATCCATGTCGAACATGGCGGCCTTCAGTTCCATCCGCTCGACTCCCTTATCCTCTAAATACTTTCTTATTGCTAATCCTATCTGATTCTTATTCATCTTTTTACCTTATCTCATTTAACGAATCACTTCACGTATCTTTTCCACCTCTTCTTTCGTAAATCCTTCCGTCAGCCTGTCCAAATCCTTGCCTCCGAGCACGAACGTTTTACGCAGTTCCTCCGTCGCCAAATGCAACATTTCCCGATGGTCGAAAGCCAACTGCGGCACAGCATCGAGAGGAAACCATTTCGCCTGAGCAGCATCGTCCATACCCCTCACCTCGCTGATGCGCACCAACGAATAATAGGCAACCGAAATCACCCGTTCGCGAGGGTCACGGTCGGGAGTGGAGAACGTGTGGAACTGCTTCACATATGCCGTTTCCAAACCCGTCTCCTCCTTCAACTCGCGTCTGGCACCCTCATCCGCCGACTCGTCCATCTCCAGAAAACCGCCAGGAAAAGCCCAACACCCCTTGTAAGGGTCATAGCCTCTCTCAATGAGCAACACCTTCAGGCTCTCCCCGTCGAAGCCAAAAATCACACAATCCGTCGTCACAGCCGGATGCGGATACTTGTAATGAAAACCGTATTCTTCCATCTTCACATGATTGATGCCGCCTTCACCACCCCTCGCCTCCAGCCAGGGCATTCCCGTCGGACGCCCCACCTGCTGCACAAGACTGCACACCAAGCCATGAATGATGAAAACCAGCGATAAAAGCATAAAAAACCCAATCTTTCGTACAGAAAAACTCCTTTCTTTCGTACTGAAAAAAATTTTCTTTTGCAAAGGTACTGAGTTTCAGCCACAACACCAAATTACTGCACAAATTCTTTTCATCTTATACCACACACCCGTTGCCCTCGTGAGCCTTACGCCACAAGGCTCACGAGCTTTACGTCGTTACCCTCGCGAGCCTTCCGACGCTCTTGTTTCACACAAACCGATATGCTTTTCCACACAGAACCGACAGCGTTTCTTTCACACAGAAATCACAGAAAGCACAGAAATATTCACAAACATGTGTAAAAAAAGCCGTAATTTTGCAGCCGAGAAACAAACAGGACAGCTCCATCCATGTTTCCCAACAACTTCCGAAACATTAAAACGACAACATAAAACTCAATATATCTCACAGAATGGAACATTTACCCAAAGACCCCTTCATGTTGGTGTCAGCCATCAACATGCTCCTGAGAGACCACGAATTCGACTCCCTAGAAGATTTGTGCGCCAACTTCGACCAAGACCCCGAAGACCTCAAATCCCGCCTGCTGCAACACGGCTACACCTACAGCGAAGCACAAAAACAGATGCGCCCCGTCGGCTACGACGAATGAGTTTGGGCAAGTGGTGGGACGAAGCGATGCGCCACTTGACAGCCCCGATGCCCCAAGGATGAAACTCACGCCCCTCGGTCAGCGTGTCCATGACGAATGGTGGGGCATTCCCCGCTACTACCCCCAAGTCGAAATCATTGCCCTCCAGATGATGCCCGACCATCTCCACGGCATCATCTTCGTCAAAGAGAAGATGGAAAAAGACCTCAGCCGCATCATACGCGGCTTCAAGACAGGCTGCCACCGTGCCTACCGCGAGCTCTTCCCCTCCGTCGCAGGCACCCCCGTCCCGTCCGTCGCAGGCATCCCCGTCCCGTCCCTTGCGACTGAGTCGCAACCAACCCAACTACCACCCCAACTCCAAAAGCCTGAGTCGCAACCAACCCGACCCAGAGACTCCCATCCCGCCCACGGCTTCCTTTTCGCCCCAGGCTACAACGACAAGCTCCTTCTTCGCCAAGGGCAGCTCCAATGCTGGCTTGACTACCTCCGCGACAACCCGCGCCGCCTGCTCATGAAACGCGAGCGCCCCGACCTCTTCCGTGTGCAGCGAAACCTCATGGTGGCAGGGCAGCAATTCTCCGCCATAGGCAACCGTTTCCTCCTCAACAGCCCCGTGCGCCTGCAGGTGCAATGTTCCCGCCGCCTCACGCCAGAGCAAATCGCCGCCCAGACCACCTATTTCCTCACCCAAGCCCGTGCAGGAGCCGTGCTCGTCTCCCCCTCCATCTCCCCAGGCGAGAAAGCCATCATGCGCGCCGCCTTCAACGAAGAGCTCCCCCTCATCATCCTTCAGGAAAACGGCTTCACCGACCTCGCCAAACCAGGAGGCAAGCGCATGGACGCATGTGCCCGAGGTCAGCTGCTCCTCCTTGCCCCATGGGAGCACCACAACGAGCGACTCACCATCAGCCGCGGCCAATGCCTCCAGTTGAATGATTTGGCAAGGCTGATATGTGAGAATTAGAATAAAGGACAGAATCACCCCTCCTCTCCACCCTTTTTTCTCATTTTTCATCATATCTTTTTCACAAAATCCTTTGATTTGTAAAATTTTCACTATATATTTGCGACACGTTACGAAAGGAGCATGACATATTTGCTCAATTCACTACTCGAACTTGCACCTCGACAGAGAATATTGAGAGCAATCTATACACAATGGAGTATGCGTTTTCAGCGCAGACTCATCCATCGTGTATAGGGGCAGTGCAAGGCCCGAGTAGTGGTTGGTGGGGTTTGCGCTTTTTTTGATGATGACAACCGTATAACTTTCAAAACATAACAAATATGAAAAAGACATTAGCGTTTCTTATTATCATCTTTTCTTTTTTCTCATGCAATGAAAAAAAATCAGACTTACCATCTGGTTCTCCTAAAGAAGTTTTGTCAAACGAATTGTATCATCAAACAATTGAAAGATATGATACAATCCAAAATTTTGAATTTGGATATGCCATTGTCAAAAAAGGAAAATTTGGATTAATCGACCACTATGGCAAAGAAGTCTTGAACTGCATATATGATACAATTTTCGATTTCAACTCAGATAGTAAAGTTGTGCAACATAATCAGAAATATGGCATTATATCCTACAATGGAGATAAGATTACGGAAGTAGAATTCGATAGTATCAGATACAAATTTGATGATGAGCAACGCTGTTTCATAGCGATACAGAAAAAGGATAAATGGAGTATTTTTGACACCGATAATAAAATGAATACACCTTTTGATTTTGATGACATTGCCAACATTGACAGTCATTGCACTGTTGTTGGCAGAAACGGGAAATATGGCATTATTGATTCTATCGGAAGTATAGCTGTCGAATTGAAATACGACACAATATATTATCATTTCGAGGGATCTGATATTTCTTTATCTGAATTGAATAGATGTGTTGGCATCATCAATTCTCATAATAAAGTTGTTACCGACTGCAATTACAATTGTGAGTATTATATAATAGTCGGGCATAGAGAACCAAAATACGAAGCTCCTAAAAATGGATACATCAGATTAACCAAATTTCAAGCAGACGCTCAAAAGCCTATACTGTATGGTATGGTTGAATGTGAAACGGGGAAGGAGGCTATTCCTTTTGAATATGATGACATGGGAGACTATTCAGAAGGACTGATCTGGGTTGAGAAAGACAACAAATGCGGCTATATTGATATTCAAAACAGGGTTATTATACAACTTAAATATGACGTTGCCAACAATTTCTCTGATGGATTAGCTGCAGTAGGTAAAAGAGACGGCTATTTTAATGCAGTTGTAGGAAGAGTTCCAAATTACAAAATTGGATTTATTGATAAAAGTGATAATGTTGTAATTCCGTTCCAATTCCAACCTCAATCGTCCTCAACGATTCCTGAATTCCGAGAGGGATTAGCACCTATGGGGGTGTCCTCAAGCAATTATTGGGGGTTAAATGTCGGATACATTAACAGAAAAGGAGATTTTGTCATTAAACCCATATATGATAGAGCCGAGCCTTTTGTAAATGGACTTGGGAAAGTCAATCGTAACGACAAAGAAGGATTTGTCAATAGCACAGGTGAAGAAGTGGTACCTGTCATATTTGATTATGTGCACTTTGAAAATGACACCCTTCTTGGCTGCTCGGAATGGGGCGGCGAAACTATCTTTTATTCATACAAAAAAGGAAAAATTAAAGAAATAAGAAAGAAATAGCTTGTTGTAAAGAAAAAGTACTTTAATTTATTAAAGCCGATGGGTAACGGCATATAAGCGCCCAACTACAACAATGAAAAAGACATTTTTGACTTTGGCTTTTATGGCAATCGCCACATCCGTGTTCGCTTACTCTTCTTATAGAAGCCCAGGAGACGAAATTGGTGAGGGTATCATTGGTTGGACCATTGTCATCATGGGCATTCTCAACATCGTGTTATTTTCCAAGATATGGACGATGACCAAGGATGTTCATCAATTGAAAGAACAGTTGTGTCCAAACGGTCTCTATGAATATCAGTTGCGTCAAAAAATAGTTGAATTGAAACATATGGGCAAGTCGGATGAGGCAAAGACGCTACTGGACGAGCATCTGAAAAATAACGTGTTTGCCGAACTGCTTGTTTATGGAAGATCTGTTGAATCCACAAAGAAAAAGGTTGAAGAGTGCCTTCGGAAATATGAGAAATACTATCGTTACCTGAATTTTGAGATGCCAGACGAAATCAAGAGAATCGATGTAGAGAAAGTGAAGGAAGAGTATTCTTCTTTATGGATGTAGTTCGCTCAGCCGAATAACTCACCCTTTCAAGAAATTCACCATGTTTTGTGTAAATTTGCCGCAAAATTCAATAAATAAATAATCGTATGGCACATAATTGTGAAAACTGCAAGTTCAGGGCGCACAACGACAAGAAGCCCGATTCCATGTTAGCAAGTTCTGGCGTTGGCACATCAACTTTTACCCGGGCGTACTTTTGCAAGCGAAATGCTGAATTGCTGGATGACCTATGACCCCGAACAATCTGTTTTACTTATTTAATATCATCTTTATCTTATGAGAAGAACTTCTTTTTGGATGGCTGTGGCGGCCTTTCTGCTGGTGCTGACGGCATGCGGCGATAAAAAAGCCAATCAAGGACAAAACGGCGGGGAGGTGACGGACTCACTGTCGGAGAACGTGGAGGTGCCGGAGGATGAGGATGGAGCTTTTTCAGATTCCGAATTAGCGCTGAGGAAGATTCGCGAAACTTGGTCGAAGGAGTCCATAGAGGGGCTGCGGCCCGAGGAGAATGGGGCGGATATCGTTGACCTGGCCTTGGCGTTCTGCGACAAGTATTCTGACTTTGAGGCAAACAAACAGCTGGTGAATTATTTCACTCGTAGGGATCAATTTAATTCGGACTGGTTCCATGTGGACGAGCAACTGAAGAACGGCTTTGTGAAGTGCATGAGCGGCTCAGAGGTCAGCAGAGACGTGACAGCATGCTACTGGAAACAGAAGAACGGTCACCAGCTTGTGGCTTTTTGGCTGGAACTGGGTCATGAGGGAAGCGACAAGGTGGATTGCCTGCTGGCGTTCTACGACTTCGATCCCGAGGCCGAGGAGATGACCCCGAGGCCGGAACTGACGCAGCGAGTGGAGAAGACGATGTCGAAGTTCGATTCCTATAGCGTTCGACTCCCTGACGAGGGTAAGGACATCATCCTCATGGGCCATGACTTCGGTGACGATGACTCGTATGAGGCTACTTACTACCTCTTCAAATGGAACGGAAATGATTTCGACCTGATGGAAGTGGATGAGAATGAGATTTTCGGTTGATGGAGCTATTGTCCCAACATGATGAACTATGTGGGTAAGGAATGACACGTACTTAACTAACCTAAATAAACATTAGAAACTATGTACAAAAGAAATCAAATGATGAAGAAAATGTTGATGGCATGGACCATCATGATGGGCATGTGCCTTTCAATGCATGCTCAGGATGAAGACTATTCCATCCCGGTGAACTTCAAGGGCGAACGTCCCACCATTACAGACTTCGTGAGTGCCCTCCTGTCGCAGGAAGAGCTGGGCGAGTATTTTGGCAACCTGAGTGACCAATGGAAACTTCGTCAGCAGAGCAAGAAGACCAAGGGCACATGGACGGTGAACACTGCCAATGGATATGTACGATATGAGGAAATCAACATGGTGGACGGAATACGCGACGAAAACACGTGCGAGTTCTGCTACTGGAACTGTGCTGACAATCGCCACAAACTCTTTGCCACCAGTGTGAAGCTCATCTGGGATGGACGTCCTGTTGACACGGAACATTCGGGACTGTCATTCTATATATATGACTCGAAGACCCGCAGAATGAACTGGGCAAGCACCCAAGACTTAGGCGTGGACATCGATGTGCCCGGACGCGAAGTCGCACAGTTCTCGTTGCCCATCACCGACAAAAACATCATCGCCACCGCTTTCCCATCGGATGAATATAAGGACAAGGATGAAATCGTCATCGACTGCCAATGGGACGGCATGCGATTCCATCAGAAGAGCAAATATGGACAGAAACTCTCGTTCAAGGACGGCCCTATTGGCCCCAAGGAAACATGGGAGGACTACGACGTGAGCCTTCGCATCGTCGATGCTAATGGCGCCAATCCTGGCTACGAAGCGATTGTCCGCAATAGGGACGGCAAGACACTTCAAGTGCTGGAGACAAAGGTGGAAGACCGTCCAGGGGACATGGCGAAGTTCGGCAATGTCATCGAGGAGGACGTGAATTTCGATGGTACACCCGATTTGCTCATTTGTCTTGGTGGTCAGAAGGTGACTGACCAGACGTTCCTCTATTACGACGCATGGATTGCCGACTGGAACGAGGGCAACGTGACCTTCACCCTCTATCCAAGTTTCCGCGACATTGCCAATGCAGAAGTAGATGCTGCCTACCGGTGCATTTTCAGTCACTACATGGCACGCGACGGTTCCTACACCTATCTCCAGAAGAGTTGGTCAAACGGCAAGCTGGTCGAGGATGGCAAGAGCTGGAATGTCAAACAGAAACTGGAGCGGTAATAAACTCATTCCATTCGTCCCCATTTCATCTCTTCTCCCTGTTTGTCATACTGCTTGCGCTTACCAACAGGAGGTTCAGTCAAGGTGATACGCACTACTGCCGTCCGTTCAAGACTGCGGGCAATGGCATCATCGAAAGCATCCATGTGGTGAGGGAGGAAACGTTGGCAGATGGCTCTCAATGCTGCGATCTTCTCTTCGCGGTCTGTCACAATCTCAGCTATTCCGATAGCCGTTGCCGATTTGTACTGTAGCGTAAAGCTCCCGTCTTTCGGACCAACAGTGGGCGCACATTTGGTAACTGCCGACAGGAATACCGTCGGACAGTGTGCTATGCAGTCTAACTTGTCACCTTCCAAAGCACAATGGAAATAGAAGGTTTTCTCATCTATACGCGCCAGTGACAATGGCAATCCGTATGGTGTCCCATCGGGTCTGGTCATGCTGACTGTTACGTATGGAGCCTTATCCAACACCTCCAATGCGAAGGCGGCATCCATTTGGCGACTCGCCTTCCTCATTCGCCTCTCGGCAAAGCTCGAACAAGTTTGGCTCTGCTCTCGCTGCTCATTCGGTTGCAAGTCTTGGTATAATTGATTTTCAAATGATTCCATATCAGTGATGCTAAAAACGGTTACAAAATTACACTTTTTTCATGAGAATAATGCTCAGACATCACATCTTAACGTTTAATTCGGAAGAATATCATCGTTTTTTCGTACTTTTGTCAGAAATTAAAATATAAGGAGATGAAAGTTAAGATTCAAACCATGCTGGGCGACATCGTAGTTCGCCTGTATGACGAGACACCCATCCACCGCGACAACTTCCTGAAGTTGGCAAAGGAGGGGTATTATGATGGCACATTGTTCCATCGAGTGATTAAGGACTTCATGATTCAAGGAGGGGATCCGGATTCAAAAGGCGCACCTGCCGGAAAGATGCTTGGGGTAGGAGGTCCTGATTATACGCTTGAGGCCGAAATCAAAGATGGACTCTTCCATAAGCGTGGAGCATTAGCCGCTGCAAGACAAGGCGACGAAGTTAATCCGGAGCGCCGAAGCAGCGGTTCTCAGTTCTATATTGTTTGGGGACAGGTGTATAATGAGGGACAACTTCGTCAGTTCTCCAAGCAACTGAGAATGCAAAAAGTGCAGGCTAAGTTCAATGCTCTTGCAGCAGAACATCGTGCTGAAATCATGCAGATGCGTCGAGACAGGAATCGTGACGGACTTCAGGAACTGCAAGAGAAGCTGGTTGCAGAAGCAGAACATAAGGTTGGCAAAACAGGATTGACTGATGAACAGTTGAAGATATACTCGACGGTTGGTGGCACTCCACACCTTGATGGTCAATACACCGTCTTTGGCGAAGTGGAAGAAGGTCTTGATGTGGTTGAGGTGATTCAGAGTTCATCCACAGGACGTGGCGACAGACCAGTGGATGACATTGAAATGAGAATGGTTGTCATTTAGACATCATGGAATAAATGGTCACGAGCCATCAGCTATCAGGAAATCCAACAACTGAAACAATCCATTCATTCAAACACTAAATAAAACAACAACATGATGAAGTTAATATTGAACAACGGTATTGAGATTCCGCAAATGGGGGCTGGCACATGGACACTTCGCGGAGAGACAGCACGAGAGAATGTGCGCTTGGCACTTGAAGCCGGATTCCGTCACATCGATACAGCCCAAATGTATGAGAACGAGGAGGAGGTGGGACAAGGGATTGCCGACAGTAGTGTGCCACGCAACGAGGTGTTCCTCACCACTAAAATTGTCCCTAACGTGATGCGGCAGGGGGAGCAAGCTGTCCGTCGGTCTATCGACGAGAGCCTTGCCAAACTGAAGATGGACTACATCGACTTGCTGCTGATTCACTGGCCCGTGAAGGATTGTGTCAGACACACTTGGCAAGTGATGGAGGATTTCGTAAGAAAAGGGAAGGTACGTTCCATTGGTGTAAGTAACTTCAACCCTCATCATTTGGACGAACTGCTCACTTATGCAGAAATACGTCCCGTCATCAATCAGATTGAAGTGCATCCGTTCATGTCGCAGGAAGAGAACATCGCTTACAACCGTCAGTTGGGCATTCAGGTGGAAGGATGGGGACCATTCGGACAGGGTGACATCGATGTGACAGGTCATCCCCTACTCCAGTCTTTGGCTGCAAAATATCAGAAGACAGCCTCGCAGATTGTGCTCCGCTGGATTGTACAACGAGACTTAATTACCATTCCTCGTTGCCGTCCCAACCATTTTGCCGAGAATCTGGAGGTAATGCACTTCACCTTGAGCGACGAAGACATGCAGGCCGTGAACTCGCTCAACCAAAACATGCGCTCAAGCGACATGAACGACCCAGAGAATTTCCCTTGGTAACAACAATAAACAACATTAGATATGAAGACTAAAGGCATTATCACATTTTTCATGGCAGCATTAATGTTCACCGCCATTTCTGCAACGGCTCAGGAGGAGAACGGTTTCAAGAAGTTCAACGTCGTTGAGGATTTCAGCGACAATGGATTCCAGTGGTTCCGCAATGCACAGCTCTTGGCTGCTGGCAATAAGGAGAAAAGCAACGCCATGACCTTCGGATGGGGTGGCATCGGCACACTCTGGCAAAGAACTGCCCTCACGGTGTATGTCGCAGAGAAACGCTACACCAAGGAGTTTATGGACAAATCCGAGTATTTCACGGTGATGTCCTTTGATGCGGATAACAGAAAGGTCTTGAACTACATGGGGTCGAACAGCGGACGAGACGGAGACAAAGCCCAGGCTATCGGGCTTCACACGGCTTATACCGCCAATGGTACGCCCTACTACACAGAGGCCACGATGGTGATAGAGTGCAAAATCATGTATGCTGCACCCTTCGACCCTAAGGGCTTCAAAAGCGATGTGCCAAAGAATATGTACCAAAACTTCTCCGCCGGTGTCCACACAATGTACATTGGAGAGGTTATCAACGCTTGGAAGAAATGATATGGAACAGCCCAAGTTCATCATTACGATGGATGGCTTCTTCAGGCTTGGAATGGTTCATCTGCACAAAGACCTGTTGAAGCCTGACGATTCATGTTTGGGTGGAGGCTACTATCAGTTTGATTACACGTCAAATCGAATCATCCTTGACCGTGCATCTTACGACTTTGGCAAACCTCGCTGGCATTTGCTGGAGGTACTGAAAGTTCCTGCGACATATAGAGGTATGCAACTGGTGTACTATGATGAGGATGGAGAAGATTTTGATGTGAGCCATGAACTTCAGATAGAGTATTATGATGAATGAGTCAGGTGATAATCCTAACTCTTTTTACAATATTTAAATTCTCCTTGGAAACTTTAGGAATCGTGTTTTTGCCGTATCTCCGAATTTCGGATGAATTTTGGGTCTGATTTTGGGTAACGGAGAAAAGGAAAATCTCTACAATTTTATGAAATTCACAAAATTACAGAGATTTCTCAGCGGAGGGAGAGGATTGTGAACCTCTATTCAAACCGCCTTTATTCTCAGGTAGTTGGCAATCAGCCAATGTCTTTCTGTAACACAAAATGTAACACTTTTCTGTTAGTCGCGTTGACCACGACTTGACCACCGCAGTAGT
>JAEEGS010000017.1 GCA_016280445.1 Bacteroidaceae bacterium | reverse complement strand
TTGCCCCCTCTTTTGGAAAGCGAGTGCAAAGGTACGACCTTTTTCCGAACTGGCAAAACAATTCATTATTTTTTTTCAAGAAAAACAAGAAAAACGAACAGATTGGACAAAAAGACGAGGAAAAAGAAGAGGAAAAGGCTACTCATACATGCATTTTGAGGTCAAATTTGCAAATAACCCGCCTCTGCTGAGAAATAATCGTGGGTTATTGAAAAAAGTTGGGGGAGAACTTGCGGTGGTGAGATTTTTTGTGTACCTTTGCCAGCGAAACTTAAATCGACAACATAATATTAACAATCTAAAACTAACGACAAATGAAAAGACAATTCTTTTGGATGATGGCCGCCATCCTCACCATCTGCGGCTCGGTGATGTTCACCTCATGTAGCAAAGACGACAGTTCCTCAACGACCGACCTCAACCTCGCCGAGAAGATCATCGGCAAATGGATGAAGGTCGAGCAGAACGGCCTGCCTCTACCCACCGACGGGAAGATGGTCTATACGTTCGTATCTCCCACCAAGGCCTACATAAGTGCTTCCATCGACGCCAGCGCCGAAGTGGGCACGCACTGGGTGGGCCAGCTGGAGACCGAGATGAGCATCAGCGGCAACAAGGTGTCGCTGACCAGCCACTCCAAAGAAGGCGCGACAATGGTGGAGGACTACCTCATCACCGACATCAACGACAAGGAGTTCACGGCCAACCACAAGGTGACCATCACGCTTGGTGGCTCCGTAGTGTACGTCGTTGAAGATGTCCTCCGCTTCGAGAAGGTCACCAAGAACTACGCCCCAGCCATCATCGGCATGTGGGAGTGTGAGGAAATCAAGGGTGGTGAGACCTATAACGACCCCAACGCACGCCTCGAGTTCAAGGACGACGGCACCTACAACTTCTACCGCCGTAACGACGCTGGTGAGTGGAAGGCAGTCACTACGCGCGAGCACCAGGACTACTTCGTGGACGGCTACCTCCTGAACACCCGCTGGAAGGACATTGATAAGACGGAACAGCGCGAGTGGTGGGAAATCGACGAGATCAGCGACGACGAGATGCAATGGACTGCCCTGCGCAAGAATGACGACGGCACCACGTTCGAGCAGAAGACGAAGTGGAAGAAGGTAGAAGACGTCGAAGTTATCGACGCTCTCGCCGAGAAGATCTTGGGCAAGTGGATCGAGGTCGAAATCGATGGACAGCCTGCGCCAAACACCGGCAATTCAGCCACCACCTTCGTCTCAGCCACCAAGGCCTACCTCAGCTCATCAAGACCCGACTACACCGAGACGCAGCTCAAATGGAGCGCCCATCGCGAGTACGATGTCAAGATTACGGGTAACCAGATCTCTCTCACCGGTCATCCTGAGAGCGAGCCCGAACTGACGCTGCAGGAGAACTACCTCATCACCTCCATCTCAGCCACCGAAATCGTTGCCAAATATAGTCACACCACCATCCGCGAGGGTGAGATCAGCCGTAAACCCGTCGAGAAGAACGTCCGACTGGTGAAGACCGACATCGACTACCGCTATGATGTCATTGGCACTTGGGAAGGTCAGACATCCTCGGGGCTGAACGTCCGCTGGGAGATCAAGCCTGACGGCACCTACGTCTATTCCCGTCAGGAAGGTGATAGCGACTGGGAAACCATGGTCGATTACTTCAACGAGTACTTTGCCGACGGCTACCTCTTCTGCGCTCGTTGGAAGAACATCGCTTCCGGCCTGCCCGAGCAGCGCCAGTGGTGGGAAATTGAGTCCATCCACGACGATGTGATGAAGTGGAAGGGGTTGAACACCGACCCCGACGGCCCCACCTATGCCGAAACTGCCGTGCTGAGAAGGGTGGAGGGAAAGTAGGAAGTTGAAGGTTGAACCTTTAGCTCGGCGAAGCCAAAATTGAAAAGTCTTCCGTGTTCTTGTGAATGCGGAAGATTTTTTAGGTCACACGGAAAGATAATTTTTAGCTCACACGGAAATCACAGAAAGGACAGAAATTAATTAATTCCCCCCGACTCTCCCTCCCAAGAGGGGAGCCGGAGGGGGGGGGCTAATTCTTCACTCTTCACTTTTCACTCTTCACTTCCTAAGCTTTAATGAAGCCCGTAGCCTTCTGCACCTTCAGGTCTTCTAGCCAGTTGCGGGTAATCTTGCCCGTAGTGCCGTCCTTCTTGCCCTCAGGGAGGAACTTCACGCGGAAGCCGGTGATGTTCTCGGTGGCGGTGAACTCTTCCTCGCTCTCGGCGCCCTTAGACTTGACGTTCACGTAGAACGTGCCCAGGCCGTCGATACGAACGCGGTTAGAGTTGCCCAGCTCGTCGCGGATCACCTCAGAAAGCTCCTTCAGACACGCTATGATGTCCGACACCTTGAGCGTACAAGAGCGCTGAATGCGGTCTGCCAGCTGCTCGGTACCGATGGTGGTAGTGTGAACTGCACGGCCATAGTATAGGTGAGTGCCTACTTCCTTGCGGTTGTCCTGATAGGTAACATACTGAATAATTCCTGCCATAATCAATTTTCTCCTTTCTGCGCCATAAAAGCAATGCTAAACGGTTAATAATATAGATCACTTTGCAAAGTTACT
>JAEEGS010000016.1 GCA_016280445.1 Bacteroidaceae bacterium | reverse complement strand
TGAGATGACCCCCGAAAGTTAGACAAAAAAACTTTCGGGGGTTTATTATGACTAGAAGAAAACAAAAGAAACATGATTATGCAGACTTATTAAAATACATGCATTTATTAGAGGATGGAAGGTCTATTATCTCCATACACAAAGAGTATGGTATAGATCATAATCAACTATGGGTTTTATGGCAGAAATATCAGGAATTAGGTCCCTCAAGTCTAAAGAAAACAGGCCATATAAAGACTGATTTTGCATTAAGAAGGAAAATAGTGCTTGATATTGAAGAAAAAAGATTATCTTTGCGCGCAGCTTCGTTAAAATATGGAGCCAGCCCGCGAAGGATATGTACATGGCTAAAACTGTACAGACAACATGGTTGGGCTGCATTAGAGAGCATCAAGAAACGAGGCAGACCACCAGGTATGGGTAGACCAAGAAAGAAAAGCAAACCATTGACAGAGCTTGAAAGACTCCGCAAGGAGAACCAAGAACTCAAGACAGAGAATGCTCTGCTAAAAAAAGTGAGAGCCTTAGTCGAGGAAAGGAATGCCCGTCTACGCGCGATTGGGCAAGAGCCATCGAAGAACTAAGGCGTGAAAGATATCCCCTGCAGTTTATGCTGGAGAGGGTAAAGATGGCTCGTTCCGTTTTTTATTACCACCTCTCGCATATGGATGACAGTGATGGCTACGATGATCTGCGAGACAGAATAAAAGCCATATATGACGAGAATAATGGCCGGTATGGATACAGGAGAATATGTTTTGCATTGAGAAATGAAGGTAAGATTGTAAATCACAAAACGGTACAGAAGCTCATGAAACAGCTCGGTTTGAAAGCCAAATGCAAGAAACGCCACTATCACTCCTATAAGGGTGAGGTGGGAAAGATTGCGCCTAATCTACTGGAACGTGATTTTAGAGCAGAAATTCCAAACAAGAAATGGACTACTGATGTTACTCAGGTATGTATCAACGACAAGAAACTATACCTCTCGCCTATATTGGATATGTTCAATGGAGAGATAATCTCATACAGCATATCTAGCAGTCCAAACCTGCAGATGGTCACTACTATGCTTAGAAAGGCGTTTAGAAAGCATCACAATACCGACGGCTTGGTATTACACTCTGACCAGGGATGGCATTATCAGCACATGTTTTATCAGAAGATGCTCAAAGATCACGGAATCGTACAAAGCATGTCAAGGAAAGGCAACTGTCTGGATAATGCTATGATGGAAAACTTCTTCGGACTTATGAAGAACGAATTACTATACGTGAATCATTTTGAATCTGTCGATGAGTTTGAGCGAGAACTGAAGAAATATATTTGGTGGTATAACAATAAAAGAATAAAACTGAGGTTAAAAGGAATGAGCCCGGCATTATACCGAGCTCACTACTATAGAGAGATTAATAATTAACGTTTAATTTAACGTCCAACTTTTCGGGGTCACATCAGATCAGGATTGTAGCTGCTGTTGTTATTTTTGGCACCTATATGTAGTTCCTATATCATGCAGTCTTAATCATGATACAATAACAGTTGTAGTTTTGTGCACAATTGCGGATGCAAAGGTACAACGAAACTACAACTGCTACAACGTGTATTTCAACGGATGCTTACGTTGCAAACAGTTTTTTGAGAAAAAATTTTGAGGTGTTTGGATTTTGATTTATCTTTGCAATTC
The DNA here is from genome assembly GCA_016280445.1 of Bacteroidaceae bacterium. Lineage (GTDB taxonomy): Bacteria > Bacteroidota > Bacteroidia > Bacteroidales > Bacteroidaceae > Minthosoma. Next base: position 103,663 of record JAEEGS010000016.1, on the reverse strand, counting down.
AAAAGCTATAATTATGAACAAAATTCGCTATATTAACTTGTGTATTGTGGAGTTCGGCAAACGGTTTGGCATGACTTCACAGCTTGCCTATAGATATCTGAAGGAATATGGTGGATTGGCATTCCTAGACAAATGTTATGAGGCGGAACATCAACTACCGTTAGATGATACGTTAATGGGGCTGAAATCGTATTGTAAACGTCATGGAGGGTCGTTTGTATGAAACTATATCACGGCACTAATTGTGATTTTGTGGGTGTCCAGCTTGAGAAATGCAGACCCAACAAGGATTTTGGACGTGGTTTTTATCTGACTAATATTCGTTCTCAAGCCCAAGAATAACCAGTATTTCTTTGGAACGGAAAAGGCTATTCTTACCTTGAAAAGGATATGAGGTTGAGCAAGAACAAATTTCAATTCATTGTCAACAGTGATGTGGAACTGTTGGTGAGTTATCTTCAGGAGGACAACGCAATGTCCCTTCTTGAGGCTTTTGATGTGGTTTACTCATCTGCAATTTACGAGAAGCTGATGAATCCAAACACAGGTCTCTATCTACAAAGCGCCGATTATATTTATGATTATTTGAAAGACGAGATGGCGCAAGCCAACTAAGAGGTTTATGTGAAGTAATTGGAGAGAAATCCCCGTCAAGAGTCATCTTCCGATTTCCCAGTTCCAGGTACCAATATACAACAGCAGCGGCTATCACTTCAATGGCAAGTGGTAGCCGCTGTTGTTTATACCAGTATGTCGTCGTCATCACTTCACGATGGCGTAGGAAAGAGAAACTGACAGGAATCGTGTGAATGACGACTTAAAGTGGCATTATGTCGGTGCTGCGCGTCTTGTAGAGAACGTTGCCCCTGTAGGAGCTGGCATTTCTGTTGTTGTTACAGTTACACATGTTACACTTATTTTCCATCCTTTTTGTCTAATCCTTCTTTTTTCCTTTACACCTTGAATTTTCTACATTTAAAGTGTACAAGTGTAACAAGAAAGATGGGATAGAGGGAGAGGGATGAAAAGACCCTCTCCAGCTCTCCCTGTTGAGGGAGAGAGAAAGAAAGACCCTCTCCGGAAGCCCTGAGAGGGTCTTTTCTGTGTGGGGAGGTTTGAGGGTCAGAGTTTGAACTTGAGCACCTTTCCTCCTTGCGGTGGCAGACATCGTGAGCGAGGCTGTAAACCAACCAACTGCTGAAGAGCAGGCTAAAGAGCAGCTTAGACAGGTGCTCCGTGAGACTCGCCGCGATAAGATTTTTGTTTGTTGTTGGAGCCGCCTATATATATAGCGGCTCCAACAACAAACGGAAATCGCCAACAAAAATGAGTCAAAACAACAAAAAATGGAATCTGTATGAATAATCTTTTCGATATCAATTAGAGACTCCCAAGGTGACGGGATGCCGCCAGCAGAAGTTCACCTGCCCGCATTGCGGAAAACTGAAGTGCTTCGTGCGCTATGTGGATACGCAGAACGGTTGTAACTATGTGGCCGACCATGTGGGCACGTCATCCTCTTCCCCGACAGCGGTTGCTACGAGAAGTGGACCCACCAGATGCAACTCACACCGGCATCGACTACCACGTCTCGCCTCGTCTCGAATCCTTTCTACCCAACACCGACCTTGCCGACCTGCTGCTCCATCCCCCATAGGGCGGCACACGCACTTCCACTGAGGTAATTACGTCAGTGGAAGGAACGTAATTACGGTAGTGACAGTGAGGTAATTAGGGTAGTGGAAGGAAAGAAAGACCCTCTCCGGCTCTCCCTGTTGAGGGAGAGAGAAGGAAAGACCCTCTCCGGCTCTCCCAAGACCCACTCCGACTCTCCCTGTTTAGGGAGAGAGATGAGATCACACAGAAAACACGGAAATTCACAGAAAAATGTTGGTGCGGGTAAGGCTATGCCTTGGATGTTGTGGTTGCATGCTTTTCCTTGTGTGCAAGCACTCAGATAAAAGGCTGCAGCACGACATCGGTCTCTTTGAGACGGGAACCCGCCAAAGGGAAAGACCCTCTCAAGACCCTCTCCGACTCGACGGAGTCAAAACACGGAAATTGTCAATTTCCCATTTTTCTCCCTTCTTTCCGTGCTTTCTGTGCTTTCTGTGTGAAATAATATTCTTTTTCTGCGAGAGCCCGCATGGCTCTCATCTAATCTCACACAGAAATCACAGAAATCACAGAAATCACAGAAATTTGCCCATGTCAAGAGTGGCTTGGATGCCCATGGAACGGAACACCCTTGCCATCGTCGCAAAGGTCAAATTGTGGCCTTTCTCTATACGCGAATTCACTCTTCGGTCGCATGACCCTGTCCATTTGGAGTTTTTTGGGAGTTTTTAGCGAGGAACATGGACAAGTTTACAACTTTTTGCAAGCAATGCCCTTGTTTTACAACAAACACGTATGGATTTCTCATTTTCATGTACAAATTACATGATGATTGATGTTTGACTTCGTCGAGCCGAAGGTTTGCTGACATTGCTGACATCAATTCCTATGAGTTTGTAAAAAATCTCAAAAGTATAATCGTCGAACGAGATTGGTGAAATGGGAAAGAAGCCATTGATTGGTTGAGAGGGTAAGGAAAAAAGTATTTTGAGTATTGGAAGAAACGATATTCTGATACTCAATCATAAGCGGACTATTTCCATAGCGGTTCCTTTTCCCATTCATGCGGAAATCCCATGGCTGCAGTGTCAACATCAGGGTATGCGGCCAACAAAGATTGGATTTTATTGGTCATGTCGTTCTGCGGAGATATGGTATTGAGAAGATATTTGATAATGCACAGATTGAAATAGATACGTAGCATGTCTACGGGAATAGTAATCCATGCATAATTCAATCGATTTGGCAACATGGGGCGAATCGTGTTCTGCTTATTCCATACGCGAGCATGGTGACAGCACGAATTGCGTGTCAGTGTTACAATGGTCAGCCATGATTCAAAAGGTGCCACTTGAAGTCCAAATTGTTGTGCCACTTTCTTCTTGATGCGCTTATTCCTAATATTGCTGTATATGTTGGTCATTACGCCAAAAGGAAGAATCTCTGATAGCATCCATGCAGGTGGGTAGTCGTCAGAGTAGGTTTGATGGAAATGGCTAATAAAGTCCTCTCGTGAACGCCGAAGTTCATCATCGATCAATCGCATCGTCTGTATGTGCTTTTCAGAATTTACGAAGTTGTGGATGTCTGTCATCCAGAATGCATTGCCTGTTTGTTCACAACCGACATTGACAATGGCACTCCGTACGGCAACCTCTATTTTTTCAATCTCATTGAACATGAGCAAGCGCAACTTCTTGTCAAAGCGATACAGCATCATCACTTTTCGGAAAGATGCGTCTGGTTTATACCGATGCTGATTCTTTGGAATCTGCAAAAAAGGGTACATGTAGGCTGACAATCGATAATAGCCAATGTGCTGAAGATAACTCCCTGCTTTGGCTGCATCTTCAACAATTAAGCCACGCGATTGTAATAATTGTACGAGATCAGAGGGGGTGATGTAGGGTTTTGGAAAAGGAACTTTTGTGCTCATTGTATTTAAAATAAAAAACGACCCGCACATTTGAGCATCGTAGAGAGGCTTGGCGGGTTCTAGTGATGCAAAAGTAGAACATTTATTTGGAACAAACAAATAATTCAATCAGAAATTCATTTTTGGACTATATGTTTTTCTCTTTTTTCTGTGTTTTCTGTGCTTTCTGTGTGAAATAATATTCTCTTTCTGCGAGAGCCCGCATGGCTCTCTTTCAATCTCACACAGAAAGCACAGAAAGCACAGAAATTTTCAATTGTCAACTTTTCTCCATTCTCTCTCTTGAAGGTTCGGACGTTTATTTCAACACGAATTACACGAATTAGACAAATTTTGCCATGCGGACAGGATAATTATTCCTCGAAGCCGTGGACGGCTGCAAATTTCACGAACCATCCGGACGGCATTAGTGAAATTCGTAGCACAGAAGGTGCTTTGTGTAATCAATGCTCGCTGCATAGTTTTGTGAAAATTAGTGTTATTCGTGTTAAAATGAACAATTGTGCCCCCCAACTTTCTCTCTCCATTCTTTCTGTGTTTTCTGTGATTTCTGTGTGAAATAATATTCTTTTTCTGCGAGAGCCCGCATGGCTCTCTTTAATCTCACACAGAAAACACAGAAATCACAGAAATTTTAGCTCGACGGAGTCAATTGAAGACCCTCTCCGGCTCTCCCTGTTGAGGGAGAGGAAAGGAAATCTAATAGGTGAGGCCGAACATCCAGAGGGGGATGGTGTTTGATGAGCCAAATTCTATGTCATCTTTGACTACATACCCTTCAGCGGCTTCACTGATTTGTTTTTTCCCTTTTTTCTTTCCGCCCACCTCAAAGGTTTTGCCGTCAATCTCGAAATCGCTGATGCGGGAGCTGACGACATCAGTTGTCACGCGCATCTGATTGTAGAAGAATGTTTCACGGATATTACCGATGTCTGTTGATTCGTGTCCTAAGAGATAGGCCAGATTGGGATTGTCAAGATAGACTTTCTCAACTTTGCCCACACCTCGGATTCCACCCGTGTCATCACGCAGCTGTCCAATCATGCCGGCTTGCTCCATGTATAGAAAATGGCCGGGGAGAACATTGCGGCTGACACCGATAACGCTGGCCAATGAATCCATGACGGGTTTGAAAGGCACACTTTGGGCGATGACTGCAAGAAGTTTTTTCAGTTTTCGGCCTGTGGAGGCATTCATGTTGGCATATTGAGGAATGTCTGTTTCCATGGTCTGATTGACCACTTGGCGGAGTCTTATCTCGAAATCGCTATCGCCTGAGAAAGGATAATAGCCTGTGCGGAGGTATTCTCGAAATAATGGAAGGGGATGGTTCAGGGCTGGTATGGAAACCTTTAAGTGTAGAATGTCATCGAGGGCATAGACGGAGGCTTCTATCTGATGGAAGAGTGTCAGGTATTCTCTAAATGATAATCCTTGCATCATGAATATGGGAGCACGGCGACTCAAATCTGCATGACCTTTGTAGATGTCAAGCACGGAAGAACCAGTGAAACCGACTTTCAGTTCGGGGTATGAATCGTATATCTGTTTCAGTTCGCGTGACCAATTCTCATATTTATGTATCTCATCTATAAACAGTTGTTCACCTCCTTCCTTGACGAATTCGGCGGCTGTATCAACTAGTGTGTGGGTTGTGAAGTATAAATGGTCGGCACTCACATAGAGCATCTTTTGGGTTGGCCGGTGCTCTTTCATGTATTGCAACACCATCGTGGACTTGCCCACACCTCGTGGCCCGACCAGTCCGAACATGCGAGAATTCCAACTGATTTTGTCATACATATAACGATGGAATGTGGCTGTGGTCTGCTTTAGCTGACCTTCCATGAATTCGACCAGTGATATATCCATAATTGAGTCTATTTATGCTATTTCGGTTGCAAAGATAACGAAAATGCACTAAAGTAGTGCAGGATTTTATAAAAAAGCGCACTACTTTAGTGCATTCCTGGATTTTTGAACCTCTAAAGCAGATGTATGTTACAATGGGTGATCAAGACCCTCTCCAACTCTCCCTGTTGAGGGAGAGAGAAAGAAAGACCCTCTCCGAGGCTCCCAAGGGGGAGGCTGGAGAGGGTCTTTTCTGTGTGGGGAGGTTTGAGGGTCAGAGTTTGAACTTGAGCACCTTTCCTCCTTGCGGTGGCAGTTCGAGGTAGAGGGTGCCATCGGGGATGAGGATTTTCTTCTCTTTCTTGCCGGTGAGGAGGTCTTTGCATTCGCGTTCATTTTCGCTGACGGGAATGTCGAGGCACTCGAAGGCGTGGGCTGGAATTTTCACCCATGAACGGGCGGGTGCATCGTCGAAGTTGGCGATGACGAGGATGAGTTCCTTGCCCGATTTGCGGAGGAAGGCGTATTGGCGGTGTTCGTTCATGCCTTCGCCATAGTTGACGTACATGATGTCGAAGAAGGCGCCTTCGCGGATGGCTTTCTCGGTGTTGCAGATGTTGAGCACCTTGGTGTAGTATTTCTGCAGGTCTTTCTCTTCCTTGGAGAGGAGGGTGCCATCGAATTTGTTGTTGTTGCGCCAACGGCGGATGAGGTCGATGGTCCAGTAGTCGAAGATGGTGGTGCGGCCGTCTTGTCCGCTGAAGCCTTCGGAGTACATGCCTTGTTCGCCCAGTTCCTGACCGAAGTACACCATCATGGGGTTGGTGTTCATGAGGGCGCTGACGAGCAGGGCGGGTTTGCCTTTCTCGGCATTGCCTGCGAAGAATTTGGAGGCGATGCGCTGTTCGTCGTGGTTCTCGAGGAAGTTGAGCATGTGGCTGTGGATGTCGTCGACACTCTGCCAGGCTCCCGTGATGCTGGTGGCGGTGTTGCCACCCACGACGGAGCGGATGGTGTCGTAGAGTCCCACCTTGTCGTAGAGGTAGTCGAAGCGTCCGCGATAGAGGTAATTGCGGTATTCGTGCGGGTTGTACACTTCGGCGATGAAGATGATGTCGGGATATTTTGCCTTCACCTGCGGGATGACCCATCCCCAGAAGTCGCAGGGCACCATTTCGGCCATGTCGCAGCGGAAGCCGTCGATGCCTTTGCTGGCCCAGAACAGGAGGATGTCGCGCATCTTAATCCAGGTGCTTGGGGTGGAGGGGCAGAAGATGAGTTGGTTGCAGCCCTGATAGTCAACACCGTAGTTGAGCTTGACGGTCTCGTACCAATCGTTCTGACCCACCCAGGGGGTGAAGCAGTCGTTGCCTGTCACCTTGGCTGGCGATTCCACATAGTCTCCCAGTTCGTCGTCGTGCAGCGAGAAGTTGGGCGAGAACTGTGTGCCGGGCATGTAGTAGAAGTTGTTGTAGGGGCTGAACGACATGGTGGTGTCGTCATCCTCGCCAAGGTCTCTCACGCCTTCGGGCTTGGCATCGGAGTGGTACTGACGTGCCACGTGGTTGGGCACGAAGTCGATAATCATCTTCAGTTCGGCCTTGTGGGTGCGCATGATGAGGTTCTCGAATTCCTTCATTCGCTCTGGCACCTTGGTGGCGAGGTCGGGGTCGATGTCGTAGTAGTCCTTGATGGCATACGGGCTGCCGGCAATGCCTTTCACCACGGCCGGGTGGTCGCGCTGGATGCCATACTGCGTGTAGTCGCTTTTGGTGGCATGCTCGATGAGGCCTGTGTACCAGATGTGGGTGGCGCCGAGTTTCTTGATTTCAGCCAATGCGGCTCCTGTGAAGTCGGCCATCTTGCCACAACCATTCTCCTTCTTCGTGCCGTGGCTCACGTTCTTGTTGGCATTGGCTCCGAAGAGGCGTGTGAAGACTTGGTATATGATTAGTTTTTCCATTGATATTAGTATGGGAGTTAAAAGTTAGGAGTTAGGAGTGAAATTCACAATTCATAACTCATAATTGGGTCCTGGTTATGTGTACAAACCGAAGGGTAATTATGAATTATGAATTGTGAATGATGAATGAGCGTGAATGATTTATGCGATTCCGTGAGCGGTCACGTCGCGGTCAATCTTGGCAATCATGCCCTGAAGCGCCTTGCCTGGACCACACTCGGTGAAGTCGGTGGCACCAGCGGCAATCATGGCCTGCACCTCGTAGGTCCACTTCACAGGGGCTGTGAGCTGGGCGATGAGGTTCTGCTTGATTTCCTCGGGGTTGGTGTGTGCCTGAGCATCCACGTTCTGATAAACTGGGCACTTAGGTGCGGAGAAAGTGGTTGCCTCGATGGCTGCCTGGAGTTCATCCTTGGCTGGCTGCATGAGAGGTGAGTGGAAGGCACCGCCGACAGGGAGGGGGAGTGCGCGCTTGGCACCTGCTGCCTTCAAGGCTTCGCATGCCTCGTTGATGGCCTCCACGTTACCGGAGATAACCAACTGGCCGGGGTTGTTGTAGTTGGCGGGTACAACAATGTAGCCGGGTTTGGAGATGGATGCGCATACCTCTTCAATCTTCTCGTCTGGAAGACCGATGATGGCTGCCATTGTGGAGGGTGCTGCCTCGCAAGCCTTCTGCATGGCCATAGCACGCTTGGATACGAGTTTCAGGCCGTCTTCGAATGACAGGGCACCTGCTGCAACGAGTGCGGAGAACTCACCGAGTGAGTGACCACCCACCATGTCGGCATCGAATGCGTCGCCGAGACAGATGGCTGAGATGACAGAGTGGAGGAACACGGCTGGCTGGGTCACCTTGGTTTGCTTCAGTTCTTCGGCTGTGCCTTCGAACATGATTTTGGTGATGTCGAAGCCGAGGATTTCGTTGGCCTTGTCAAACAACTCTTTGGCTTTAGGGTTGGTGTCGTAGAGGTCTTTGCCCATACCTGTGAACTGGGCGCCCTGACCGGGGAATACAAATGCTTTCATGTCATTATTTTTTTAGAAGTTGTCGGAGTAAATAAAAGCACCTTTCTTGTGAGAAAGATGCTTTTTATTTACTAATGTTGATTTACTTAACCTTCTCAACGATAGCCTTGAATGCCTCAGCATTGTGTACTGCGAGGTATGCAAGTGTCTTGCGGTTGAGGTCGATGCCAGCCTTGTGAAGGGCGCCGATGAACTGTGAGTAGGAAAGACCCTCTGCACGTGCGGCAGCGTTGATACGCTGAATCCAGAGAGCGCGGAACTCGCGCTTCTTGCGACGACGGTCGGCGAATGCGTAGGTGAGGCCTTTTTCATAGGCGTTTTTGGCAACGGTCCAGACGTTCTTGCGAGCACCGAACTGACCTTTTACGCGCTTCAGAATCTTCTTGCGGCGAGCGCGTGATGCAACATGATTTACTGATCTTGGCATAATTTTGTTTGCTTTTTGAATGTTAGCGACGTTCGTTTACGTTCTTTTCGGGCTAACGATTCGATTAAACTTTTTGTTGATTACTTACTGGATTGATTAGCGGAGTGCGAGACAGTCGAGCACTTGCTTGCGGTTTGCCTTTACGACAATTGTGCTGTGGTCGAGATTTCTCTTCTGCTTCTTAGTCTTCTTGGTCAAGATGTGACTGTGATAAGCATGCTGACGCTTGATCTTGCCGGTTCCAGTAAGCGCAAAACGCTTCTTTGCAGCGGACTTGGTTTTAATTTTTGGCATTTTTTTATGTATTTAATTATTAATAATGTGTGGCAACGCATATACCAGGCGTTACGCACTTCTATTCTTCTTTAGCGGCCAGTTTCTCAGCCAGTCCTGCGAAGGGGCTGTTGGGGTTAGGGCCTTTGGCTGCCTCTTCGGCTTGGCGCTGTGCCTTTGCGGCGGCTTCGGCAGCCTCGTTGTCGCGCTTCTGCTGGCTCTTCTTGGGTTGACCGGCTTTCTTGGGCGAGAGGGTGAGGAACATCTTCTTTCCTTCGAGCGATGGCATGCTCTCCACCTTGGCCAGTTCCTCGAGGTCGTTGGCAAAACGGAGGAGGAGCACTTCTCCCTGCTCCTTGAAGACGATGGAGCGTCCCTTGAAGAACACGTAGGCTTTCACCTTGTTGCCATCGTTCAGGAACTCTTGCGCATGCTTGAGTTTGAAAGCGTAGTCGGCTTCACCTGTCTGAGGTCCGAAACGGATTTCTTTCACTTCGACTTTCACCTGCTTGGCCTTCAGTTCCTTGGCTTTCTTCTTCTGCTGATAGAGGAACTTGGAGTAGTCGATGAGTCGACATACCGGAGGTTGTGCGTTGGGAGAAATTTCAACGAGGTCTACTCCTTTGTCTTCTGCAAGACGCAGAGCTTCGCGGGTTGGTATGACGGCGGACTCGATGTCTTCGCCTACAATTCTCACTTCTGGTACACGAATCTGTTCATTGACTCTGTACTGCTGTTTTTTGTTGTCACCTTTCATTCGGTTGGCTTTGTTCCCTTCGGTATGGTTTGTTAAGTTTTGTTTGTTTTGTTAAAAATCGGGTGCAAAGTTAGTGCAAATCGAAGACATAACAAAATAATTTTTTTATTTTTTATGTTGAGATGCCGCCTAACCTCTCCAGTGTTAGAAATTTTCTGTCATTTGACGAACTTCTTCCTGGATTTTCTTTGCAAAATCTTCGATTTTCATCGTTTCTTGCTGCTGAGTGCCCTGTTTGCGCACGTTCACGGTGCCATCGGCCATCTCTTGCTCGCCCACGATGAGCAGGTAAGGGATGTGCTTCATTTCGTTGTCGCGAATCTTGCGGCCAATCTTCTCGTTGCGGTCGTCCACGATGGTGCGCACATCCTGTGCGTTGAGCATCTCTGCCACCTTCTTGGCATAGTCGTTGTGCTTGTCGGATGAGATAGGCAGCACGACGGCCTGGTCGGGGGTGAGCCAGAGTGGGAAGTGACCGGCTGTGTGCTCGATGAGCACGGCGATGAAACGTTCCATCGAGCCGAATGGGGCACGGTGAATCATCACAGGACGGTGCTTCTGGTTGTCGGCACCTGTGTATTCGAGTTGGAAGCGCTCGGGCAGGTTGTAATCCACCTGGATGGTGCCCAACTGCCAGCGGCGTCCCAATGCATCCTTGATCATGAAGTCGAGTTTTGGTCCGTAGAAAGCAGCCTCGCCCAACTCTGTGCGCGTGGGCAGACCCTTCTCAGCACAAGCCTCGATGATGGCGCGTTCTGCCTGCTCCCACACCTCGTCGGAGCCGATGTACTTCTCCTTGTCCTCGGGGTCGCGGAGCGAAATCTGTGCTTCGAACTCCTTGAAGTCGAGCGCCTTGAAGATGATGTTGATGATGTCCATCACACGCAGGAACTCTTCCTTCACCTGGTCGGGACGGCAGAAGATGTGGGCATCGTCCTGCGTGAACGAGCGCACACGGGTCAATCCGTGCAACTCGCCCGACTGCTCATAGCGATACACCGTGCCGAATTCTGCACAGCGGAAGGGGAGGTCTTTGTAGGAGCGTGGCTGCCAAGCGAAAATCTCACAGTGGTGAGGGCAGTTCATGGGCTTCAACAGATATTCTTCGCCCTCCTCAGGTGTCTGGATGGGTTGGAAGGAATCCTTGCCGTAGTGGGCATAGTGACCGGAAGTAACATAGAGGTTTTTACCACCGATGTGTGGAGTGATAACCTCCTGATAGCCAAAACGCTTCTGGATTTTACGCAAGAAGTCCTGCAAGCGGATGCGAACGGCTGTTCCCTTGGGCAACCACATGGGAAGACCCTTGCCCACACGCTCGGAGAACATGAAGAGTTCCATTTCCTTGCCAATCTTGCGGTGGTCGCGCTTCTTAGCCTCTTCGAGCGCCACGAGATACTCGTCGAGCATCTTCTTCTTGGGGAAGGAGATACCGTAGATGCGGGTCATCATGGGGCGCTTCTCGTCGCCACGCCAATAGGCAGCAGCGAGTGAGAGCAGTTTGAAGGCCTTGATAGGTGCGGTGGTCATCAAGTGAGGACCCTTGCACAGGTCGATATAGTTGCCTTGCGTGTAGGTGGTGATTTTGCCATCCTCCAGTTCGGCAATCAGTTCGTTCTTATAGCTTTGTCCCTTCGAGGCGAAGAGTTCCATCACATCCTGCTTGGAGATGTCCTTGCGCACGAGTGCCTCCTTCTTCTGCTGCAACTCCTGCATCTTCTTCTCAATCTTGGGGAAGTCGCTGTCGCTCAACTTCACGCCCTCGGGTGGCATCACGTCGTAGTAGAAACCGTTCTCGATGGCAGGACCGATACCGAACTGAGTGCCTGGCCACAGTTCCTCAATCGCCTCAGCCATCAGGTGGGCAGAAGTGTGCCAGAAGGCGTGCTTACCCTCAGTGTCCTCAAACTTGTAGAGCGCGATGGTGGCATCCTCGTTGATGGGACGGTTCAACTCTGTCGTCTCGCCGTTCACACCACACGCAATCACGTCTTGAGCCAGTCGCTGGCTGATGCTCTCGGCAATCTCTAAGCCCGTCACGCCAGCCTCATACTCGCGCACGGAATTGTCAGGAAAAGTAATCTTGATCATATTTTTGTTTTATTGTTGAGTCTTCTTGTTCTTAGCTCACAGAAAGAGTTTTTTATTTCACACAGAAAACACGGAAATCACAGAAACATGTCCGCTGGATTCCATCCTTCTAAATGGCTTTCTGTGATTTCTGTATGAAATTAGAAAATCGCTACAAATTTACCACTAAAAATTCGTATAGCGTTAAACTTTGTTGAAAAAAAGCGTGTTAAGGCCACTTTTCATTCAGAAAAGCGTTGATTTGACAATTGTTCTTTCTCTTTTTGTTGGGTGGGGAGGGGATGATAGGGGGTAATCTTCTTCTTTCTTTTTCGGTAAGGTATAGCCATCGTTCTTGTTAGTTTTAGTTGCTATACAAATACATGTGGATGTCTGTCTCACTTGTCATCGTAGTGCCCGTAGGCAGCCAATACATCCACATGGACTTCGGTGTCGAATATCTCATAAATCAACCGATGCTTCTTCGTGATGGTGCGGCTCCATTGACTGGCGCGGTCACCCTTCAATGGCTCTGGATGACCAGTGCCAGTTTTCGGGTGATCCATTAATTCATTCAGCAGTTTGACTGCTTTCTTGTGGGCGGCAGGTTCGCTGCGACGCAGTTTGGCGAGGTCTTCCTTTGCCTTGTCAGAATAGACGATGTCGTACATGGTCAAAGGGAATTAAGCCATTCGTTCATCTTCTCGCGGTCGGAAAATCGAGTGCTGTCCCCCCGTCTTATTTGTTCCCTTGCCTCGTCCACACGGGCAAAGAACTCCTCCTTCGTCATCAGCGTAGGGTCTTCCTTCTTCGAAGTCAACTTCTTCACATACTTCAGAAGTTTCTGCATCATCCCCTCGTCATCGAGGATGGGATTGATTTCGCGGAACAGTTCCGCACGTAGTTGTATCGCTGTCATAAATCTTCTGTTTTTGTATTTCACGGCAAAGTTACGAATAAAATCCGACATTCACAACCCCTTCCCCTCAAAAACTTTCTTCCACACCCTCTCTCTCCTCTCTTCCACATCCTCCTCCGAACCTCTTCCACAGCCTCAAAACCGACATCGGGGACATCGCCTCGCCGACATCGGGGACATCGGTTCGGAGGGTGTGGAAGAGGGGGAGAAGAGGACGTGGAATGCTGAACCCGTATTCTTTTTCTAACAGCCTACCAAGACCTAGGCGTTTTGTATATTGTTCTTCCCATTCCTTCTCCATCTACAGCAATAAATTTTGTATCTTTCTTCCTCCAAAATTTTACGCCAAATGACATCCGTCCATAAATTCTGGCTTTTAGTGTGGAAAAAGTTGAGAAATTTTCAGATGTGGAATATGTTATAAGGAATTCTTTTGAATATGAGGAATCATTGCTACATACATATTTTTCCCCTTGTTTTTGCCCTGTTTTATGACAACCACAAATGAGGTCTTCAGAATGTCCAATTCTCATAAACTCATCACGACTAAAAGATAAAGTCGGAACTTTTTTAGTTTGTACCCACTTTTCTGTTGTTAAATTTCGGTTTCCTTGAGGTGGTATTGCTATAATTCTTTGTTCGGAATATGTGGTGGAAACAGAATGGGAGCGACTTCCCCCTACAGATACACCTCCTGCTAATTGACCAACTGCTCCCCCAATACCTAACACTCCAGCCACACTACCTAAACCTAATCCAGCGCCAGAAGAACCTCCTAATGTGACAGTTTGCGTTTCTGTCGGGTTATAATAACAGTAAAAAGATCCACTAGGGTATATAATGAATGAATTACCTAAATCTACGTATATCGTCTTGTCTGTTTTGTTTTTCACATTGATGTAATAAACGGTTTCATAGTAGTCTGAAGCCCAATAAGGGTTCTTTAGACTTGATTCTACAAAAGTCATCTCAGCTTCATCATTTGACATGATAGAAGATTTTGCTACTCCTGTAAAACCGACAAAATACTTTGCTTCTTTTTTCGGATTTAATTTTTTCAATGTTTCTGTAGATAGGTTAAAGTCCCGATTATAACTTGCAATTATCTCCGCATTGCGGGCATCAGCAGGTTTCTCTATGTATCCAGATGCTATACTTGATGAAGTGGATGCGGGTGCGGGTGTAGAAGGATTCGCGTTATCGAACGTATCTTTCTCTCCATTCTGATAATTAATGGCTCTCACGTTTGTGATGCTAATGGTGTAAGTGGGGCCTGTTTGATTGGAGTATTTTTTATACTTGATGTTTGTCTCATCCACTTCAAGCACTTTTGCCAGAATGGTGCTATCATCTTTCTTGACAATAACATCTTGTGCGTGAAGATGGATAACCATAAGGCTAAAAAGGATGAATAAGGTCTTTTTCATTGTTGGTTATTTGTTTAATTAGTAATAAGGTTGTTTCGTCTTGTTTTATGCCCGTTTTAGTCTTTTTCGAGGTGCTAGTTCGAGTGACGATTGAGCAAATAAAATGTCATGTTCCGAAGAACACGTGGCAAAGATACCTTCTTTTGTGGAAAGCACAAAATCTCGGAAGGCAAATTTTCCCTTTTTTATTTTGCGATGTTGGAATTTTGATTTATCTTTGTGGCATGAATCCAAACAGAGTATTAACCTAAAACAAACTAACGATGGAAACAATGAACGTACAGATGAGACGGTTGGCATTCTTTTTTGCAGTATGTCTTTTTGTGACCACGCTTATGGCACAGAGTGCAGCATACGGTCAGGAAGAACGACAGTTGAAGCCAGGGAACAAGGTGGCCATGAAGTTGTATAAGAAGGCCTTGAAAAAGGAAGGAAAGGATCGTTCTTGTAGTATCGGAGTGTATAAAAGTCTTGCGGAGGACGGGTATGCTCCTGCGCAATACAGGCTCTATCTGATGGGACAGGGAGATGAATGGCTGGAGAAAGCTGCTGTAGGGGGTGTGTTTGATGCGGCGGTTCAGATTCTTCCTAACTTCCTTGACCCGTGCGCGAATGTTGTTGCTCGTTGTAGTTCGTGTGTCACACGTGCTAGCAACGGTGGTTTGATTTCCACCAAAGAGATTCAGATGCTGGAGAAGGATAAGCAGGTACTTGACCAGACATATACTCAAATGATGGAAATGTCTTTGTCTATGGCTAGTGCGGTGAACACGAAAGATGCTAATTATTTCCCCAAGGAGTATAAGGGAAAATATACTGACGCTCACCTGAAATTCATTGATGTGCTAGCTGCTTATGTGGAACAGTACAACGAATTCTCCCGTCAATATAACCTGCAGATGATGGAAATCCATCGGATTCAGGAGAGGAAGTAGCATGATGGGACGGAGGATATACCAACTTTGATGATATATGGACAATAGTAAGATTCGACATTATAAGGATGGGACGACGAGTGTGCTGCGGAAGGCGGTGGTTTATACGGAGTTGCGGTTCTATCAGCGGAGTGATGTGTTGTATCAGTTGACGCAGGTGTTTTGTCAGCGTTTTCTGCCGAAGTTTGGTGACAGGACGGTTGACCAGATGGTGCAGGCGGCGCGGAGTACGAAGCAGAATATTGCGGAGGGGAGCAGTGATGGGCAGACTTCGATGGAGGTGGAGTTGAAGTTGTTGGGGATTGCTCGTGGCAGTAATCAGGAATTGCAAGCGGATTATCAAGATTATCTGAAACGGAAGGGAATACAAGAATGGTTTCACGGGAGGAGCGAACGTTTTGACAAGTTGCATCGCTTCTGCACGGAGCACAGCAAATTTGAAGATTATCAACCATTCCTTATGAAGATGGACGATGAAGAATTGGCGAACATGGCGATATGCCTTTGTCATCAGGTGGATGCTGCACTAACGAAGTATATAGAGCGGAAGGATAGGGAGTTCACCACAGAGGGAGGCATCAGGGAGCGCATGACAGCGGCAAGATTGGAGCAGCGCGAGACACAGAAACAAGTGATTGCGAGGCAAGCGAAAGAGATTGAGGAATTGAAGCGGGAGGTGGAGAGGTTGAGGCGGATGATTGAGGAGAGGGGGTGATGGTTTTTTGGGGGGGTATGGAATTTCCGGATAATCTGGGAATTCTGGAGATTCCGGATTATCCGGATTAATCCGAATAATCCGGAGAGTCTGGAGAGTCTGGGATTTTTGCCGGGGAGGCATGCGGGAAATAGGGAGGCCATGGGCGGTGCTCATGGCTTCTGCTTTTCTTGCTTTTTGCCGTTTTGGTTCTTCTTGATGTTCTGGTTCTTCTTGATGATGTTGTAGGCCTGGTAGATGCCGAGTTCTCCGGCTTTGGAGAGGTCGGGGATGGCGAGGGATGTGTTGTCGAGAAGGAGGTGGAGGAGGCCTCGGTTGAAGTAGGCTTCGGCGAAGTGGTCGTTCTTCTCGAGCACCTGGGTGAAGCCTGCGATGGCTTCGTTGATGTTGCCTGCTTGGGCGGCATGATAGGCCGATTCGAAGAGGGCTATCACGTTGTCCTGCCCAGTGGTTTTATATATATTATATGTGTGTTCGTTGGGCAGGATGAGTTTGGCTTCTTGGTCACGATTCTGCACGCGTCCGCGGTATTCGCTTTCGTACACCTGCTCCTGTATGCTGTCGTCTTCTTCCACCAGTTTCTGGTAGTCTTCGAGGTTGACCTGCGACTTCTTGCGGGTCTTGTTCTTCTGTCGTGAGGTGGGGGTGGAGTAGCCGTAGCGGTGGGCAATCTGTTCTTTCAATATGTGCTCCTCGTCGCGGTTGGCACCAGCGAGGTCACCTATCTTGCGGCGGGCAGCAGCACGGCGTTCATATCCATAGAGGAACTTGGGAAATTCGTTGATGACGGTGGTGTAGTCGCGGATGGCACCACGATAGTCACCGATATTCTCGAGCAGGGTGGCGCGGTTGAAGGTCGCCATCATGTCGTCGGGGTCGATGGAGAGGATGAAGTTGAAGTCCTCGATGGCGAGGTTGTCTTCGCCCACATTGGCACGAAGGAGCCCTCGGTTGTAGTGACCGACGAAGTTGCGTGGTTCGAGGTCGAGCGCATGGTCATAGTCGGCCATCGCCTCGCGATAGTGGTTGAGGTGGTAGTGGCAGAGTGCTCGGTTGATGAGGTTGCCTGCGTTTTTCGGGTTGAGACGTAGCGACTCGTCGAAGTGCTTGATGGCGTCTTCATACTGCTCGTGGCTCATCAGGATGTTGGCCTTGGCGGTGAGGGCACCTATGTTGTATCGGTCCGCCTCGAGTGCCTGGTCGATGACGGCCTCGGCGGCGATGGTGTCTTTCTTCTGTAGGAGGATTTGTGCCTTGATGTTGTAGCCGTCAGCATGTTTAGGCCATTTCTTGATAATGATGCTGGTGATGCTGTCAGCTTGGTCGAGACTATCCATCTCGATGTGGCAGAGTGCCATGTTGTGCCAAAGCGAGCGGTTTTCGGGTGTCATCTCTGTAGCCACTTTGTAGTCTCCGATGGCATCGGCAAACCGGTTGAGGTTGATGTAGGCGAGTCCTCGTAGTTCGTAGGTGTTGGGATAATAGGGATTGCGGCGGATGGCCTCGGTGCAGTCGAGAATGGTGCCGGAATAGTCATCGAGGTAGAATTTGGCGACCCCGCGAAAGAAGTAGGGCTCGTAGAGGTGTGGCTTGTAGTTGATGACGATGTTGAAGTAACTGATGGAGAGCACATAGTCATCGTAAGCCAATGCATTGCGGGCGATATTCATCATGCGGTCGGTGTTGATTTGAGCATGAGCAAAGCCCCCCAGCCCCCAAAGGGGGAGGGCTAACGCGATGATGGACAATAGACGACGAATCATGACCTTGCTCCCTTTCAAAAGACCTTTTGACTATCCTCTGTTTGCCTTGCACTTGTAGTGGGCAGAGAATTTGCCTTTAGTCATGGCAATGAGCTTGGACTTGATCATCTGCTTGCGGAATGGAGAGAGGCGATCAACGAACATCTTGCCATCAAGATGGTCGTACTCATGTTGGAACACACGTGCCTCAAAGCCTTCGAGCCAACGTTCCTGTTCCTCGCCATTCTCGTCAATGTAGTTGACCAGCACTTTGGCCGGGCGTTTCACACTCTCGTTGATGCCTGGGATGGAGAGGCAGCCTTCAGACATGGAGACGGTCTCATCGCTTTCCTCGATAATCTCAGGGTTGATGAACGTGTGGAGATACCCCTTGTATTGTGGTTCATCGTCAGAGATGACATCGAGGTCGATGATGAACAAACGGATGGGCAGACCCACCTGTGGAGCAGCCAAGCCAACGCCCTCAGAACGCTGAAGTGTTTCGAACATGTTGGCAATGAGTTCCTTGAGGTTTGGATATGCCTCGAAATCTATTTCCTCGGCAGTCTTGCGGAGCACGGGCTGGCCGAATATGTACATGGGAAGAATCATGTGTATTGGTGATTTGACAATTTAGGATTTACAATTTATTTTTACTTTGTAGGTAATCTTCGAGAATGATGGTGGCACTAATTTTATCGACGAGTGCTTTGTCTTGTCGTGCTTTCTTTCCGATGCCACTTTGAAGCATGGCCTGATGGGCCAGCACCGAGGTGAAGCGTTCGTCGTAGTAGACAATCTCCTTGTTGGGATACATCTTCTTGAGGCGGTTGAAGAACGGTTCAATCCGTTTCATGTTTTCGCTGTTCTCGCCGTTCAGTTGTGTGGGTTTTCCCACGACGATGGTGCACACATCCTCCTGTGACAGATAGTCCGCGATGAACTTCTCCAAATCCTTGGTGTCCACCGTGGTCAGCCCGTTGGCAATCATCTGTAGCGTGTCCGTCACTGCGATGCCCGTGCGCTTTTTCCCATAATCTATTGCGAGAATCCTTGCCATAACTTCAATTTTTCAATTTTTCAATTGACTTCGTCGAGCTAAAGGTTCTTCAACTCTTCAATTTTTCAATTTTTCAATTTTTCAATTTTTCTAATACCATTGGATCGTGCTCGAATAACTGGATTTCTTGTCATACTTGAGCGCGTCGGTGAGGGTGCTTGCATTGGCGCGGAGCGAGATGTGGTAACTGGTGAATAGGCCGAACACCAATCCGCATGAGATGTTGAAACAGTGCATATCGCGCGAGATATTCACCGTGGTCATGGAGATTTTCTTGGCGTTGAAGTCCCATCCAGAGGCGAAATTGCAGTTCCAGTTGCTTGACAGTTTCAGGTTACCCGAGAAGTTCAGGTTTTGTGTGAACGAGTAGGGGTAGCGCATGGTCTTGATGTTGATGTCCTTGCTGCGGTCTTCTGCCATGGTGATACCATAGGAAATGGAGAAAGACCAGGGCATCTGGAACTTCATGTAGCCGTCAGCATCCAGTCCGTCGTCAGAGCCTCCTTCCTTCAGTGGCTTCTTGTTGGGGTCGTCTATGTTCGTCTCCAGGTCGTTGGGGTCATCTTCGTCTTCGGTGATGTCGATGTCCTCATCTTCCAGGTCTTTGCCATGTCCGAACAGCCGCATGATGCTCTCTTTGAATTTCCTGAAACTTTGGTTGTTGAACGTATAGGAGAGGTTCTTCGACATGCCTTGGAAACGTCCCCATCGGCCGTATGACCACTCGGTACGGTTGCCCACCACCACATTTCCTTTCTGGTCGAACTCGTAGGCGTAGGTCATGAAGGTGGCGTTCATGTTGAAGGTGGCCTTTCCCCATTTCAGACGCAGTCGGGTGTTGAGGTTTGACCACGGTTGCCGTTTTGCCGCCATATTGTAAGAGAGAGACGCGCCTAACTCGTCGATGATGCTGATTTTCTTGATGGAGTCATTCCGGTCTTTGATCTTGGCCTCGATGTTGTTAGAGATGTCGAAAGAGAAGGAACCTGTCTTGCCGGCTGATGGCACGCCATAAAGTGCACCAGTATAGGGAGAGTACCTCACGAGTGAAACGTTTCCTTCTTCGTCAGTCTTCGTGTAACTTTTCCAGTAGCCCCATCTGTCCTCGCCAAAGTCTGGCGCATAGGTGAAACTGACAGAAGGTGAGAAGACGTGACGAACCATCTGCAACTTTTTGCCAAACACTTTAGGGCTGGGCTTGTACATACCATAGAGTTTCGTGTTGGCAGACAGCGACAGGTTGTAATCGAACACTCGGTTGAATCCATAGATGGTGTCGCGTGTCACTTTCTGCTTGTCAACATCCCATGCCTGCATGATTTTGTTGGTGTACCAACGTTCTGAATAGTTCAGCGAAGGGGTGACATTGATGTATTTCAGAATGTTGAACGAAGCAGAGACAGGTATGCTGTGCTTCATGCCATTCTTCCAGTCCTTGATGAGCGACGACTTCAGGAGACGATCTTCCTTGGTGTTGATGGAGTTGGAGAGTGTTCCCGTGTAACGCAGGCTGATTTTCTCATACCAACGCTCTTTTCCCACTGCGTGTTTACGCTTGAAAGGATAGAACTTCGACAACGACAGGGAGAGGGATGGCAACTGGAGGGCGATGGTAGAGTCGCGCATGTTCTGCGAGATGTTGAACGAACTGGACATCGACAGACCGATCTTGGTGAAGTTGTGGGAGTAGCTGACCGAAGAGGTTCGTGTACTCTGTGAATACGATGTCGGGTTGTAGAGCGAGGAGAGGTTTTTCTTCTCGTACGACTGTGTGGCAAAGTTCACACTGGCGGAGAACGAACTGTTCGGCGAAGCCTTCGGGTCTGTTCTGTGGCTCCATTGCACCTTGAAGTTCTTCGTCACAGAATAGTCGGGCATGTTCTTCTCGCCCTCCTTCGTCACCTGATAGTTGAAATAGAAGTTGCCGCTGTATTTATATCGCTTCTTGTAGGTGGTCTGCGTACCGATACCCCATGATCCTTTCGTGAAGATTTCGCCCGTCACCTTCAAGTCCATGTAGTCGCTGATGGCAAAATAGTAACCGCCATCGCGCAAGTAGAAGCCACGACTGAACTCATCACCATAGGTGGGCATGATGAAACCGCTGGAGTAGGTGCTGGTGATGGGGAAATAAGCGAATGGGATGGCCAATGGCAAAGGCACATCTTCCACCACGAGCCATGCAGGACCGGAGAATACGTTCTTGCCGGGACGCACTTTCGCCCTTGACATACGGATGTAGAAGTGAGGATGCTCTTCGTCACACGTGGTGTAGGTACCTCCTCGCAAGTAATACTCGCCATCCGCACCTTTTTTCGATTCTTCCGAAGTGAGGAAACCTTCTTGTTGTGCCGTATAAATGTTGGTGATGAAACCTTTCTTGGTGTCGAAGTTGTACGACATCGTCTCAGACTTGTATTCATCGCCTCCCTCCTTGAAGACGGGGGTGCCATATTTGTTGCCGATGGAGTCGAGTCCGTACATCGCATAGACTGTGGAACTGTCCATGTTCATGCGGATGTTCTCCGATGTCAGTTCTATGTTTTGATACTTGACATTCGCTTGTCCGTAGAGAAAGGCATTTTTTGTGTCCATGAAGAAGGTCATGGAGTCTTTGGCCTCATACATCACGGGCGCATCCAGAGCGCTCTTTCTCCGTGAACGGCTAATGGAATCTTCTACAGCAGCGATACTGTCGTTCCATTGTGTGGCGCCCGATGTGGTGGGGGATTGTATGCCGTGCTCTCGGTCAAAAATAGCCTTGAGAGAGTCCAAGTTCAATAGGAGGGAATCGGTCTCTGACATCATGGCGGTCGTGCTGTCTGCCTCCATGATGCTGTCGGTGGCGAGCGTCTTGGTGGTGGTGTCGGTCAAAGTGGCATCTTGGCCGGTGCTGTCAACAGCATGATGGCCGACAGAGCGATAGTATCTGCCGACCAATGGATTGTTGAAAGCCGTCGTCGAGAGCACGGTGATGAGTACCAGCAACGACGCAATAAACCTTTGTCCCTTCATAAAACGGCGGCAAAGGTACGATTTTTCTTTGGAAAATGGGGAATATTTATTTTAATAAATACTAATCACCCGAACATTTTAGACCATTTAACGAATCTATCCACACCTTCATCGCCAAATTTTGCGAGAGAATGGATGGCTTGTTCTAACGTCTTTTCGGTGGTCAGTCTGGTTTTGGAAAAGAATTTGTCGGCATAGCAGACCAGTTTCTCTTCCACGGTTTCGGGCAGCAAATCGTGGTGTGGGATGGGTAGATTCTGTTGTACGATTTCTTGGAGTGAAAGTCCTGCGCCTGTATGCCGTTCACACACTCGCGCATGCCGTGGGAACCCTTCTGCCCGAAGCAACTCTGCTCCGATGGTTCCGTGACAGATGTACGGCTCTGTACCGAAACATTGGATACCCGCAGCGTTGCAGCGGAAAATGCCGATGTCGTGCAACATGGCGGCTTCTTCCACAAACTGGCGGTCTGCTTTCAGTTCGGGGTGACGGTCCACGATGGCCAATGCCTTGTCGGCCACACTCCGACTGTGCATCATCAGTATGTGCTTCAGTTCGTTCTCTTCGGGGTAGTATTTGTCGATGATTGCTTGATAGTTCATAGATAAAAATCTTTAGTCAGTTGTGCGTATTCGGGAGAACGGTTGTTGTTGGCGTCGTAGAGCGTCAAGGTGTTCGTCTCTGCTGGTTGAATGGAAGTGCTGAACTCCAACAGGACACGGTTGAAGTTTTTTCTTTCCGTGGAACGGATGTTCAGACGGCGTGTCAGATAGAGTCTGTTCGCAACGCAAATGCTGATAAAATCGGCCGCACTTTGGTGAGGAATGATAACACTGAAAAGTCCGTTTTCAGTCAACAATTTTGCCACGTTGGAAACTAAAATTTCGAAGGGTAGAGAAGTGGCATGACGTGCCCTGT
This sequence comes from Bacteroidaceae bacterium, assembly GCA_016280445.1. Classification (GTDB taxonomy): domain Bacteria; phylum Bacteroidota; class Bacteroidia; order Bacteroidales; family Bacteroidaceae; genus Minthosoma. The sequence continues at coordinate 81,009 of JAEEGS010000016.1, read as the reverse complement.
CCCTTGCAGGATTCCCTCCTAAAGTTTCTTCTGTGTAAAAAGGTGGATTTGAAATGATTAAATGATATTGATTAGAGAATGAGTCGAGGTTTGAAAAGTCTTGTTTTTTTAGCGTGATTTGTGCGTTGAAAATAGAATTTTCGACGTTCTCTTTTGCCTGTTCAAGAGAGGCTTCGTCAATGTCAATCCCTTCAATTTTTGTGTCGGGAAATCGCTGTGCCAGCATCAAGGCAATGAGCCCTGTTCCTGTGCCCACATCCAATACGTTGGGAGACGATATTTTTCCTTCGTTTTGAGGAAGTCTTGCCCACGCCCCAAGCAAAACACCATCCGTCCCGACCTTCATGGCTGAACGGTCGTGACGGATGATGAATTGTTTGAAACGAAAGTCGGGAGTGGACAATGTAAAGTTTAAAGTTTAAAGTTTAAAGTTTAAAGTTTACGGTTTGGAGGAGCTGATTAGAACTGGAAGTAGTTCTTTGCGTTGTTGTAGGAGATGTCCTCAATCATCTGATTGACACGTGCTGCCTCATATCCCGTGTAAGGCACTTCGCCGTTCTCGATGTCGGTGGCAACAAGGTTGCAAAGGATGCGGCGGAAATACTCGTGACGAGGATAGGAGAGGAAAGAACGTGAGTCGGTGAGCATGCCCACGAATCGGCTCAACAGACCGAGGAGTGAAAGTGCGTTCATCTGTTTGGTCATGCCGTCTTTCTGGTCGAGGAACCACCATCCTGAACCCCATTGAATCTTACCAGGGCAAGAGCCATCCTGGAAGTTGCCCAGCATGGTGGCCAGCACTTCGTTGGCGCAGGGGTTGAGGTTGTAGAGGATGGTCTTTGCCAATTTACCTTCTGCATTCAGGCGGTCGAGGAACTTCGAACACTTCTTGGCGGTGTTGAACTCGCCGATAGAGTCGAAACCTGTGTCTGGACCCAACTGCTTGAACATCTTTGAGTTGTTGTCGCGGATGGCACCATAGTGGAACTGCTGTGCCCAACCAGCCTCTGCATCTTGTACTCCGAAAATGTACATCATGGCAGACTTGAACTTCAGAATCTCTTCTTGGGTCAAAGCCTTACCGCCATACACCTTGTCGAAGATGGCTTTCACTTCTGCATCCGTATAGTCCTCAGCATAGAACTCCTCGATGCCGTGGTCGCTCAATTTGCAACCCATGGAAGCGAAGAAGTCGTGACGTGATTGGATGGCATCGATATAGTCGTTGAAACCGTTGATGGTTTTGCCACTCGCTTCAGAGAGTTTGTCCACGTATGCCTTGAAGTTAGCAGGCACTTCCACCGCCATCGCCTTGTCGGGACGCCATGTTGGGAGCATCTTGGTCTCCATGGTGGGGTCAGCAGCCACCTGCTTGTGATATTCGAGAGAATCCACGGGGTCATCGGTGGTACAAACCGTCTCCACGTTGTAGTGTTTCATCAACCCGCGTGGGGTAAATTTCGGGTCGTTCTTGATTTGTTCGTTGCACTCGTCGAAGATCTCGCGAGCATTCTCTGGATTCAAGGTCTTGTTGATGCCGAAGGCGGTCTTCAGTTCCAGGTGTGTCCAGTGGTAAAGTGGATTACGGAATGTGTAGGGTACCGTTTCTGCCCACTTCTCGAACTTTTCCCAGTCGGAAGTGTCTTTTCCTGTGCAGAAACGCTCATTCACACCGTTTGAGCGCATGGCTCTCCATTTGTAGTGGTCGCCACCCAGCCAAATCTGTGTGATGGATTCGAAGCGTTTGTTTTCAGCCACCATCTGTGGCACCAAATGACAGTGGTAGTCAATAATCGGCATCTTGGCCGCATGCTCGTGATACAACTTCTGTGCAGTTTCGCTTTGCAGCAGGAAGTTGTCGTCCATAAAAGGTTTCATAAATGTTTGTTTTTATTTGTTAGTGTGTAAGAATTGTTCGTCAAACCACATGTGTTGCAAATGTAGGCAACTTTTTCCGAACCGCCAAGAATAAGGGAGAAAAGTTGAAAAAGGCAGGATAATTTTGCTATTTGTCTGTGAAGTTGTACCTTTGCAAAAAAGATTCTCATACATGGAAGATTTGGCAATTCTGAATCATGACGAACAACAGGAAGTGCTGGCCACGGTGAAAAAGTTGCAAGGCTTGGTGGCCGAGGTACTGAATCCTGACGATTTCCACAAAATCAAGGAAATATTATTCCGAGCCGTGGAAACGGAAGTTTTGCATCGCGACCAATTTGGATTGAATCCGATTTTGTTCGACCTTCAGACGGCGGTCATCACGGTGGAGGAGATTGGACTGAACCGTGCATCGATTGTGAGCATCCTTTTGCACGACTGTGTGTCCATCGGTCTGGTGAAGATGGAGGAGGTGGAGCGGGAGTTTGGTGACGATGTTGCGCATATCATTCGTGGCATTTTGCGTGTACAGCAGCTCTATGCAAAGAATCCTTCGATTGAGACGGAGAATTTCCGTGACCTCTTGTTGTCGTTTGCTGAGGACATGCGGGTTATCTTCATCATCATTGCTGACCGTGTGAACTTGATGCGTCAAATCAAGGATAAGGGGAATGTCGAAGAACGTACTCGTGTGGCGACCGAAGCGGCTCATCTCTATGCCCCTTTGGCACATAAGTTGGGCTTGTATTTGATTAAGAGGGAGTTGGAAGACTTATCGCTGAAGTATTTGGAGCCAGATGTCTTCTATATGATTAAGGAGAAACTGAATGAGACCCGTGCAGCCCGTGACCGTTACATCGCTAATTTCATCGCCCCTGTTGAGGACAAACTGAAGGCCGCAGGTCTGAAATTCCATATCAAGGGACGTACCAAGTCCATTCACTCCATTTGGCAGAAGATGAAGAAGCAGAGATGCAAATTTGAGGGCATCTATGACTTGTTTGCCATCCGTGTCATTTTGGATTCGGAACCAGCAAAAGAGAAACAAGACTGCTGGCAAGTGTTTAGTATTGTGACAGACATGTATCGTCCCAATCCGAAACGGTTGCGCGATTGGCTTTCTGTTCCGAAATCGAATGGTTATGAATCGTTGCACATTACGGTGATGGGACCCGAGGGCAAGTGGGTTGAGGTTCAGATTCGTACAGAACGGATGGACGAGATTGCGGAACATGGTTTGGCGGCTCACTGGCGCTATAAGGGTGTGAAGGACAGCGGCGGCAAATTGGAAGACTGGCTGGAGGACATTCGTTCGGCTTTGGAGAACCACACCGAGAGTGACGAACAGTTGGTGAATCGTTTCAAGGTGGACCTCTACAGCGACGAGGTGTTTGTCTTTACCCCCAAGGGTGACCTTTTCAAACTGCCGAAAGGAGCAACGGTACTTGATTTTGCCTTCCAGATTCATACGAATGTGGGTGCCCATTGCACGGGCGGCAAGGTGAACGGGAAGAATGTGCATATTCGAACGAAGTTGCAGAGTGGCGACCAAGTGGAGATTCTCACCTCGCAAAAGCAATTGCCTAAGCGCGATTGGCTGAATATTGCCGTTACGCCAAAAGCCAGGGCAAAGATTCGCCAGTCACTCACAGAACAGGAAATGCAGGTGTCCACCTTTGCCAAGGAGGCGCTGGAGCGGAAGTTCAAGAATAAGAAGATTGAACCGGAAGAATCTTTGATGATGCGCCTTATCAAACGGATGGGTTACAAGCATGTGACAGAATTCTATAAGGCTATTGCAGAGGAAGTGCTTGACGTGAACACCGTGATAGAGCAGTATTTGGAATTGCAGGAACGAGACGCCAATCCCAATGCTTTCTCCACCGAACAGCGTAGTGCTGATGGCTATGTGGTGACGGTGCAGGATGACCATGCACAGGGGAATACAGATGTGTTGGTGCTAGACAATAACCTGAAAGGTGTTGACTATAGTCTGGCCAAGTGCTGCAATCCCATTTATGGTGATGATGTGTTTGGTTTCGTGACCATCAATCGAGGCATCAAAGTGCATCGTCAGGATTGTCCCAATGCTGCCTTGCTCAAAGAAAAGATGGCTTATCGTGTGCTTCGTGCACGATGGGCAGGCAAGGGTTCCAAGCAATATCCTGTGACACTCCATGTGGTGGGACATGACGACATTGGTATCGTCAACAACATCACCTCCGTCATCAATAAGGAGAAGAACGTGATGTTGCGCGGCATCAGCATTCAATCATCGGAGGATGGACTTTTCTCTGGCACATTGACGGTGATGATTGATGACCAAAATCAGTTGACACAACTCATCAAGAAATTGGCCATGGTGAAAGGGGTGAAGCATGTGGCACGATAACCAGTCCACGCGTTGAGCGATTTTGATGAACTTCAATTTTGAAACATTATGCGGGTCTCTTTATTGTTAGTGGGAAAAACAGTGAATAAGCATTTCGTTGAATTGATTGACGATTATGCTGCGCGTGTGAAGCATTACATCGGCTTCGACCTCACCGTCATTCCCGAACTCAAGAATACCAAGAACTTATCTGTTGACCAGCAGAAACAACAGGAAGGCGAACTGATTCTGAAGCAACTTCAATCAGGCGACCATGTGGTGTTGCTGGATGAACATGGTAAGGAATTGCGTAGTGTGGAGTTCTCGCGCTATATGGAGCAGAAGATGCACACGGTCAGCAAGCGTCTTGTTTTTGTGATTGGTGGACCTTATGGATTTGCTCCTGCTGTTTATGAAAGGGCGAATGAAAAACTCTCCCTTTCGCGGATGACCTTTTCTCACCAGATGGTTCGTCTGGTGTTTGTGGAACAGTTATATCGAGCGATGACCATCATGCGTGGAGAACCCTATCACCATGAATGACAGGGGAACGTTAGGATGGGATGTGAATTCCTTTTACACTTTCACGACAAGTTGGTCTAAGATATACCAGAGATAGCCTTCTATGTTGGTGTAGCCAATTTGTGTGAGCAGTTTTTTGTAATTTTCAATTTGTGATTGATTCTCATGCGGTGGAACGAGTGTTCCATCGGGCAGGGTCTTCACAACGCCTTTCGCTGTTTTATAGTCGATGATGATGGCTTTGTCTCCATTCACAATGACGCGGTCGGGACGTTGGGTGGTGAATGTCTGGTTTTCCAAGAAGAGGATGGCTCGTTCGTTCAAGGTCTTCCACTCGGGCGAGAACCATTCTGGATGGCTGACCGAAATGTCTTTGATCATGCGGGTCACTGCTTGCTCCGCTTCTTCGGCATCCAGCAACGTGCCGAAACATCCTTTTGATTCCAGAAGTCGGATGGTGTGGGGCACATCATCAATGGTATGGATGTGTTGAAAGATACTGTGGTACAGATTGCCCAAACTGATGAGTCGGATACGGTGGGCGTGTTGTTGAATCTTTGGATTGAGCGAGTCGGCCGTGATGAACATGTCGGAGTCATAACTCTGTTGGAATGCGGCCACCGATGGATAGGAAGTGAATGTCACAGGTAGCGGAGCATATTCCTGGTTCATGATGTTCACCTCTTGTTCCTGTTTCTGCACCTTCACGGTTGTGTCTGTCGGCATGATGGTTCCATACTGATAGGTCGTGATGCAACCTTCGATGTCCGTTTGCTGCATCCAGTCAGGCATCGCTTTGACAAGAAACGTTTGTGCGCTGTCCATCTGTTCTGGGGAAGTGGTGGAGTCTTTCACCAGTTTGTTGCCCGTGAGAATGATGAGGTTATGCTTGGCACGTGTGAAGGCCACATAAAGCACATTGATGTTATCGACCAATGTACGGAGTTCTTCCTCTCGTCGGTTCTCGGCAAAGATGCTGTCATCTTTGGCTCTGCTCACGCTGATGGGCAACAGAGGCATTTGATTGTAGGGAGCCTCATGTGGAATGCACCACATCACGTTGTCACCTTTGGGTTTGATGGGCCACGAGCATGAAGGAATGATGACGGAGTGGAATTCCAGACCCTTTGATTTGTGCATTGTCATGATGCGGACTCCATCTGCTGTGCCACCCGGAATGGTCTTTTCGCACAATCCTTCGTCCCATGCTTCCAGAAAACTGTCGAGGTCTGCCTGACGTTCTTCGCAGAACTGTGCGACGAGGTCGTTGAGGTAGAAAAGGTAGGCATCTTGATGAGGGAGTGTGTCTAACTGGAAGATTTGGTAGATATCTTCCACCATTTCGGTGAGGGACTTGAAACGCAGGTGCTTTCGAGCCTGTGGGTCGAAGGCTGGAGGAATGGTCTGCGCGTGGTGGGTAAGCGCCGCCAAGTGTAAAGCATTGTCGGGATCGGCCAACAGTCGCAAGGCACAGATGATTAAGTTAACTGCAGGTGAAGCATCGAGGCGGAAGGCATCATCCGACACGACTTTCACCTGAAGTACCTCCTGGTGTGTGTTGAAATAGTCACAGATTTGAGGGACTTCTTTGTTGGTACGTACAAGAATGGTGATATCATTGGCGTCCACATGGTTTTCTATCAGGTCCTTGACGGATAGTTGAAGTCTTTGCAATGTGGCCTCGTCATAGTTCTCAGGTGTGTTCTTGTCCCAGGCTGTAGGCAGATGGTCTTTGTCGATGTCGTGGTAGTCGATGTTTTCAATCCTGATGAAGCCCGCCTCTTGCGTTTTATGTGGTGTCTGCTCCACATCACCATATGCCGTTGAGAGGGCAGGGCAGTCGACCTTTAGCAGTTGGATGGCATTTTTGAACAGGTCGTTATTGAATTGCACCACATGGCGTGAGGAACGGAAATTGAACTCCGCTGGAATCTTTGACATGTAGTTTTTCAATTCAGTGTCATGTTCCAGATTGTTCAAGATTTGCCAGTCGGAGTTGCGGAAGCGGTAGATGCTCTGTTTCACATCGCCCACGATGAGACATGAGCCATCCGTGGCGAGGCTGTTCATGATGAGCGGTTTGAAGTTTCCCCATTGCAAAGTGGATGTGTCTTGAAACTCATCTATCATGATGTGCTTGATGGTTGCTCCCGTCTTTTCGTAGATGAAAGGAATGTCTTGATTGTTGATGACATTACGTAGGAAGTTAGCTGTTTCCGACAAGAGAAATTGGTTTTCCTTCTCGTTCAACGACTTGACGGTTTGACTGATTTCGTTCAGCAGCATGAGCGAGTAGAGATGCTGGCTGATGGCGCTGACGGTATGCAGATGGCTGGCATAGGCATCATGAAGGTCGAAAAGTTGTTGAAGCATCGGCATCAGGATGTTCTCCACGTCTGGTTGTAGCATTGCTTGTTGCTTCGACGATTTCTTGAACCATTTACTCACATCGGTGATGTGTGCCTGAATGGCATCGCTGAAAGTTCCTTTGGCTGTGCCCTGTGCCTCTTTCACCTCATCGTTGCACACCTTTTGCAGAAATTTGACAATGGACGTGGTGCAATCCTTCTCGTTCATGCCACAACGTTCGTATTGTTCCATCATCTTTTGCCCCATCTCTATCATGGCTTCTTTCTTCTCGGCCAATCCTGTGTTGATGAGTTGACGGTATCGGTGGATAGCGCTGGCATCCGTTATCTTTTGTCTCACTTCCTCGCCATGAATGAGGTAATTCTCCTTGAAGATGTTGCGTCCGAACTCTTTCACGGTCTCACCCACCTGCCACGAGCGGTTTTCTCTGATTTTCTCCTCGATGAAGTCGATGATGGTATGTAGTTCATTCGACCCTTCGTGCAGATTTTCGATGATTTGACTGACGGCATTCTCCAAGACCTCAGTCTCATCCAGTTCCACCTTCATTTTGCTGGGCAGTTCCAGTTCGTTGGCCAGTTCGTGCACAATGCCTTGGAAGAATGAATCAATCGTTTCGATGTGGAAACGGCTGTAGTCGTGAATGATGTTGCTCAGTGCCTCTTGTGCTCTCTTGCGCAGCGTCTCTTCGTTCATTCCCTGCAAGATGGAACGGTATGGCTCCTCTTGATACTGAGGCATGTTCTGTCTGGCAGCCAAATTGTTCAGAATTACTTTCACATAGTCTTTTGCCTCTTCCAGCCCATGAGCAATGGCATAGAGTGTGCTCAGAATGCGCTGTTTCATCTCGGCTGTCGCCTTGTTGGTGAAGGTGACGGCCAGGATGTGCTGGTATTCAGAGGGGTCGATGGCCAATAAGGCAATATATTCCACGGCCAAAGTGAATGTTTTGCCCGAACCGGCCGAAGCCTTGTAGATGCGCAGTGGTTTCATCTCAGTGTTTTTCATATGCTCAACATGTTTCGTCGGTGATGACTTCCGTCATGCGAATATCGTGTGCTTCGCAGGGGATGGAAGGTAGCAATTGGAAAGGAAAGGCTAACCCGATGAGAGGGCATGAGAGGTGAGGAAGCAGGCGGTCGTAATAGCCACGACCTCGTCCGAGCCGGTCGCCCTGATGAGTGAAGGCCATGCCTGGAATGATGGCAAGGTCGATGTGCTGATAGTCGGTGAAGAGAGCCCCTGCAGACTCTTGAATGCCGAAGGAGGTGCCTGTGGCGAGGGACGATTCCCCTTCGTAGATGTGGAGGGTGAGTTCGTCACCGTTCACAGTGGGTAGAAGGATGGTGTGACCTTGGCTGTGAAGAATGCGGATGAGGTCGTGAGTCGCGACCTCATCGGGTAGGGAGTGGTAGAGGAGAATTGACAAAGGACGATGTGCCGACGAACTATTTGGTGAATTCGTGGCGCATCGTCCTTCTGCTATATTATATATGCGTTCAAGCAGTAAGCGTGTGATGTTTTGGCTGAAAGACTGGAGCTGTTCGGTAGTATGCAGCCTTTTTCTTTCGCGAATGAGTTGCCGGACTTCCTTTTTTGTCATCGAGTATCGGTTTGGTTTGGTTCGCCTTGTAGAGTTGGATGGCTGTTTGCAGGGTGAGGTCATCGCGATTGAGATACTGGACGTAGTCACTAATCTCCAGCATGTTGTAGATGATGCTGCCGTAGATGGCTTGCTCGAACAGATGCTGCGACTTCAGAATCATATTGTTGCGTCGTGGAATGCCATGATTGTCGGCATAGTGGATGAACTTGTCGACGAGTCCCTGACGGCGCAGATATTTCTCAAGGTCGGCAGCGTTGTTGAACTTAGAGAGTTGGCTGCGGTTGTTGTCGGTGTATTCGAAACAGAATTGGGCAACAGTTCCCTTGCTGATACATTCGCTGTAGTAGGGGGTGAGGGCGGTGGTGTCTTCGGCCACGAAATAATCGGGCATGATGCCTCCGCCACCGTAGACGATGCGTCCGATGCTTGTTTTGTATTGCTCGCCAGTCTGGTGGATGCTGTCTTGACTGAAGAATTCTCCACGTTCATAGCGGGTGACGAGATCCATTTCATACTCCTCAGGTTGTCCCTTCACGTAGGGCTTCTGGATGCAACGGCCAGAGGGAGTGTAGTAACGTGCAATGGTCAGGTGGATGCATGAACCGTCAGAGAATTCGATGGGTTGTTGTACCAGGCCTTTACCAAAAGAACGGCGTCCGACAATGATGCCGCGGTCGTTGTCTTGGATGGCTCCCGAGAAGATTTCAGCAGCCGAAGCCGTGGTCTCGTCGGTCAGCACAATGAGAGGAAGGTCTTGGTAGGAGCCACGACCATCGCTTCGGTATTCCTCTCTGTGTGAACGGCGGCCTTGGGTGTAGACGATGAGGCGGTTCTTGGGTAGAAACTCATTGACCATCTGGATGGCAGCGGAGAGATAGCCGCCACCATTGCCACGCAAGTCGACCACAAGTCCGCGGAATCCTTCCACCTCCAGTTCTGCCAGCGAGGTGAGCAGTTCGGCATAGGTGGTTTCGCCAAAGTTCTTGATTTTGATGTAGCCCAAGTCTTTGTTAATCATGTAGGTGGCATCGATGCTCTTCAGCGGGATGTCGCCACGCACCACCGTGAAGGAGATGGGTTTGCTCTGACCATGGCGTAGCACACCAATCTTCACCTTGGTGCCTTTTTCACCTTTGAGGCGGTGGAGGGTCTCTTCGTTGGTGACCACCTTGCCCACATAGGCTTCGTTGTCGACGGAGATAATCTTATCACCTGCCAGAATGCCAACTTTCTCGGATGGACCACCCTTGATGATGCCAGTGACGCGCACGGTGTCTTCGCGGATGACGAACTGGATGCCCACACCGCTGAAGGAGCCTTTGAGGTCTTCATTGGCCGTTTGTGCATCCTTGGCTGGGATGTAGGAAGAGTGGGGGTCAAGTTCCTGCAAAATCTTAGGCATGGCTTGCTCCACGATGGAAGTGATGTCGACGGTGTCCACGTATTGGTCGTCAATGATGTGGAGCAGGTCATTCAACTTGTTCGACGAGGTGTTGATGATGTTGAGCCGATTGCCTGCAAAGCGATTGGCAAAGAAGGTGCCGATGACGATGCCGACAATGACGCTGACGGCAATGATGAGTGGCACCCATCGGTTCTGTCGGTTGATATTATTACTCATGGTGCTGTATTGTCTGGATTGGATGTTATTTGGATTCAGTCGAGTCAGCCTCGTCTGGGTTGATGTATTCTACATTGATGTTGGCTCGGCGCAGGAGGTTGATGCCGTCCTCCAGTCGATAATGCTCGGCATACACCACTCGTCTGATGCCAGCCTGGATGATGAGTTTGGCACATTCGATGCAGGGCGAGGCCGTGACGTAGAGTGTGGCTCCGTCGCTGGAGTTGTGGCTGCGGGCGAGTTTGGTGATGGCGTTTGCCTCGGCGTGCAGTACGTAAGGCTTGGTGATGTTGTTGTCGTCTTCGCAGATATTCTCAAAGCCCGACGGTGTGCCGTTGTAGCCATCGGAGATGATGGCTTTGTTCTTGACCACCAGCGCACCCACTTGGCGCCGCTTGCAGTAGGAGTTCTCGGCCCAGATGCGTGCCATACGCATGTAGCGGAGGTCGAGACGATATTGTTTTTGATTCTGTTCGGTCATGTTCTGTCTGGATGTTATTCCGATGTGTTTTGGATTTCTTGTCAATTAATCACCTTGCTGCGTGTGTTGCCAAAGAGGATGACGTTGTCTCCGTCTTTCTTCAGGTGCAGGAAATCGGCTCCACTTTTGTAGGAGTGGGTATCGGAGAGTATACTGTAGAGATTCTGGTCGAATGGCTTTGTGATGTTGGGTGTTTGGGTGAATTTCAGCGTGATGGTCTGATGCTTTCCATTGGCAGACCATGTGCCGCCAAAGGTTACGCCGTCCTCAAACTCGCCTGTGAACGTGCTGGAGGCAAAGGAGATGTAATAGGCTCCTTCGCCAGCATCGGTGTAGAAATTGCTGATGTCGCTGTTCAGTTTTTTCCCGTTGATGGTGGCACCGTTCATGTACCATGTCTTGCCCGGGAAGATTTCGTCGATGTCGTCTTCGTTGTTGCATGCCGTGAGCATCAGCAGGGGAAGCATGAGTGTGATGAGATAATGTGGCTTGAACATTCTATTGGATTGTTTTTGTTTGTCAGATAAGAACTTTGTTATGCCTGGATTGGATGGCTGGGGGTGATGCCGTTGCGCTGGAGCAGGGCATCGATGGTGGGTTCTCCGCCTCGGAAACGTTTGTAGAGCGTCATGGGAGGTTCCGTGCCACCACGCGACAGGATGTTGTCGCGGAAACTCTGGGCTGTGGCGCGGTCGAAGATGCCTCTCTGCTTGAAGAGAGAGAAGGCATCGGCATCGAGCACTTCCGCCCATTTGTAACTGTAGTAACCGGCGGAGTAGCCGCCTGCCATGATGTGTGAGAACTGAACGGTCATGCAGGTGCCTTCTTCTTCAGGGATGACACGGGCACGGCTCCATGCTTGGCGCTCAAAGTCGAAGAGGTTGGCGTCGAAGGAATCTGTCAGAGTGTAGAAGGCCATGTCGAGCAGTCCGAAACTTACCTGTCGCATGCAGGCATAGGCCACATTGAAGTTGCGGCTGGCAGTGATGCGGTCGATGAGTTCCTGCGGGATGGGATCGCCTGTCTCGTAGTGAGTGGCGAAGGTGTTGAGGAATTCAGGCTCAATACTGAAGTTCTCCATGAATTGAGAAGGGAGTTCGACGAAATCCCAATAGACGCTGGTACCCGAGAGGGAACTGTAAGTGGTGTTGGCAAACATGCCGTGCAGGGCATGGCCGAATTCATGCAGGAACGTCTCCACTTCGCCCAAGGTGAGCAGGGCGGGTTTGGTGTCGGTGGCCTTTGAGAGATTCATCACGATGGACACCTGCGGACGCGAGTTGGTGCCATCCTTTTCTTTCCATTGTTCCTTGAAGGAGGTCATCCATGCACCCGATTTCTTCGAGGCTCGTGGATGGAAGTCGCAGTAGAGCAGTGCCAGGAAACTCCCGTCTTTGTCGAGAACATCGTACACTTCCACATCGGGATGGTACACAGGTGCTTCGTGGTTCTGCTGGAACGTGATGCCATAGAGTCGGGTGGCCAGCCCAAAGACGCCGTTCTTCACTTTGGAGAGTTCAAAGTAAGGACGCAGCATCTCGCTGTTGATGTTGAAACGTTGCTCTTTCAACTTGTTGGCGTAGTAGGCAAAATCCCATGCTCGAAAGGCTCGCGGGCCTTTCCCCACAGAGTCCGTGAGCTTTACGTCGTTCAGCTCACAATAGAGACGACGTACAGCATTCACCTCTTCTTGTGCCGTGGGCATGTAGGCTTCGATGAGTTGGTCGAGCAGGTGGTACACGTTCTCCTTCTTCTCTGCCATGCGGCGCGAGAGGGCGTAGTCTGCATACGTCTGGAATCCCAGCAGTTGCGCCATCTGTCGGCTCAGGTTCACGATTTTGTTCACGATGGCCACGTTGTTGTTCTCGTTCTCGTGGGTGCACATGGTGTTGTAGGCCATATACATCTTTTCCCGCAGTTCGCGTCGGGCGGAATAGGTGATGAAAGGAGAGAACGACGGGGCTTGCAGTGTGAACACATAGCCGTCCATCTCACGCTCTTTGGCCGTTTGGCGAGCCAGGTCGATGGCACTCTCAGGCAGTCCTTCGAGGTCGTCCTCGTCGGTGATGTGGAGCGTGAAGTCGTTCGTTTCCTTCAGTTTGTTCTGCGAGAATTGCAGCGCCAGCACGCCCAATTCGGCTGACAACTTGCGCAGTTCAGCCTTTTTGTCGTCGAGCAGGTTGGCACCATTGCGCACAAAACCTTCGTAACAGTTTGTGAGCAGCATTTTTTGTTCAGCATTGAGACGAGAGAATTGGTCGGTGGCATGGTCGTCGTACACGGCCTTCACCCGTCGGAACAGTCCTTCGTTCAGCCGGATGTTGTTGCTGTGTTCGGTGAGGATGGGCGACATCTTCTGTGCCAGTTCATCCATCGTGTCCGTCGTCTCGGCGCTGAGCATGTTGAAGAACACGTTGCTCACCCTCTCCAGCAATTTCCCCCCTTCTTCCAGTGCCTCGATGGTGTTCTCGAAGGTGGGCGCATCGGGATTGTTCACAATGCGGTCAATTTCTCGATCTTCCTCTTCGATGCCTTTCATCATGGCAGGCTCGTAGTCGGCCTCCTTGATGCGGTCGAAGGGTATATATTGGTAGGGGGTGAAAAAAGGATTCATATTGTTGTTTGTCAATTTGTTCGTGTCGAGAGATGTTGTTTATCGATAGAGGTTCTCCAGATTCTCCACAATGAAACCGCCGCGTTGCAGGGTCAGGAGCCCTTGTGCCTGCATCTCGTTGAGCGCAACGGAGACGTTGAGTCTCGTTTCGTGGACGATGTCGGCCAGTTCCGTCATTTTGATTCTGAACTCCTTCCGTCCCTTGCCGACGGTGGAGTAGGCCAGCATGAACTTCACCATCTTGTGGCGCACCGAGTCGTCGGGGAACTCACAAAGCAGGCGCTGTGTCTGCTGGTATCTGTTGCAGGCGATGTTCAGCAGGTTGATTCTGATGATGTTGTTATTCATCAGATGCTTCAGCACCACAGGTCTTTCGATGGTCAGGGTGCAACCGTCGGACGTGAAAAAGTAGGAGCGAGAGTATTTCTGAATCATGCCGAACATGTTGAAAGGCTCGAGCACCTTCACGTCGGGCAAGTGTTCCATCAGCGTGAAACGCCCGTTTTTCTCACGGTATTCCGTACCGATGTCGCCGCTGATGATATAGATGAGTTTGCGGCAGGCATCTCCCTGCATCACAATCTCGTCACCTTCGTGGTAATTGACGAAATTCAGACGCACATGTTCCATCACCTCCGACAATTCCTGGGTGGTCAAACCCTGGAAGAGTGGAAGTTGGAGCAATCGTTCAAACATTGTCAATTCCATGCGATATCCTTTCTTATTGAACCATTAAGTTTTGCAAACTTTCCGTATGCCATTCCTGCATGTTTCCATCGGCATCCGTGTAGATGAAGAAGGCCATCAGTTCAGGATGCTTGGTCAGCACCTGCTTGGCTTCGTCCAATCCCAGCACCATGAAGGCTGTGGCAAACGCATCGGCCGTGGCGCAGTCTTGTGCCAACACGGTGGATGAAAGAATGCTGTGCTGCACGGGGTAGCCTGTGCGGGGGTCGATGGTGTGCGCATACTTCTTTCCGTCCTTCTCGTAGTAGTTGCGGTAGTTGCCCGAGGTGGCCATCGAGAGTTGTGTGACTTGCAGCACCTGTTCAATCTCATTGTTGATGCTGGCTGGGTCGTCGTCGGGTTTGTTGATGCCGATGCGCCAGAGTTCACCTCTTGGGTTGGTGCCCCTCACACGCACTTCACCGCCAATCTCCACCATATAGTTCTTGATGCCGAGACTCTCCAGATATTTGCCAACAGCGTCCACGCCATATCCTTTGGCAATGGCGCTGCAATCCAGCATCGTCTCAGGATGCTCTTTCATAATCTTGCCATCGGTCAGTTTCACCGTTTGGTAACCCACGAAAGGGAGAAGGCTGTCCACTTTGGCCTGATTGACCTCGGCCATGTTCTTGAAACCGAAACCCCACAAGTTCACCAACGGTGCCACCGTGATGTCGAAAGCGCCATTCGTTTCAGCCGACACTTTCTGAGCCAGCGTGAACACCTCCACAAACATGGAATCGGTGGTCATGCTGGTGTTGTTGTTGATGGCTGTGATGACCGATTCCTTATTAAACGGGGAAAGCGAATGATCCACCTGCTTGAGGGCGGCATCGATTCCTGTCTGCACGTCCTGCTGATACTGATAGGTGATGTGGTAGAAAGTGCCGAACACTGCGCCTTCGCTCTTTTGTGTGTCGGACGTTTTCCATTCCTGACCCACCGCATCGGTTGCTCCCGATGATGGTTGACGGTTTTTGATGATATAGACGGTTCCCACAATCAGCAAAATGAGTAATGGCCAGCCCCACCACTTGATTTTGTGTGGTGCATATGGGTCGAACTTATTCTTCTGTTCCTTCTTCAGTGTCTCCGTCTTCGTCTCCTTCGGTGTCTCCGTTGTCGGCTCCGTCTTCGTTGTTGTCGACTCCGTTGTCGCTGCTGTCTGTTTCGTCATTTCCTGTTTCTTCTGTTCCATTTTCATTTTCTTTTTGAGAGTCCTCCTGCTCAGCAGCCTTGTCATCATTCTGTTGAGGAATGTCTCTGATTTCTATGTTGATGCCACGTTTGCGGCTTTTTTTCATGCCCCAGTTCAAATCGAATATGAGGTTGTAAGTGGCGCCCCAGCAAGTGGTGTTGGTGGTGTAACCGTAACCCGGAATGCAGTTGGGCTTGGAAAATTCGTTTTTGGTCGATGAAAGTTCACGTTTGTACCTGACAGACCATCCCATGTGGAAGTTCCTGAATATCCGCACTTCGACACCAAACACCGCTTCCAGCCAATGGCTGGTGCATTTGTTGCCCGTCATGCTGAAAGATCCGCTGCCACCCCAGATGGGGTCGGTCATCGATGGAACGCTGATGTCGTATTTGAAGGTGGAGAAGCCGTATCGGGCACCGAGATAGAGCCTGTTGCTTTGGAACTTGTCCTTCAGCATGTTGAAGTCAATGCCGACGCGGGCATAGGGAGCATTGACTTTGTATTTAATCTTTGTGTTGAAGTCGTCCTTGGAACATTTGCCGTAACCAACCTCAACGATGGGGAAAAAGGTGTTCTTCAGATTCAGCCTTAACGCCCCCTCCATCGTGCCGTAGTCGGATACCATGTAGGCAACAGGTCCATACACATCACCTGACAACGTGAAACCCTGAAAGAACACCAAGTGCTGCTTCTCTTCCTCCACAGCCACATACTTGGTCGGTTTCGGTTTCTCGCCAGGCATCAGCGGTTGGGGCTGTTGCTCTTGAGCCATTGTTGTCAGCGCGGATGCGATGAAACATGCCGTTACGATGATATGTCGGTATAAATATCTCATCCTCTATTCAACAACTCCGTTAAAATAAATCTTAATGTTGATGGAACCGTCATAGTTAACATTCGGATTGCTGATTTCAACATGGTCGAAAGCGGCATCGGTCGCTGTGACAGTCCGCAAGGTGTGGAAGCGGTAGGCGCCACATTCGGGGAGTTCCACGTGCGGGAAACTGCTGTGTCGAATCTTGATGGTATCTTTCAGCGAAATCATCTGATAGGCGAAAATCAGCGTGTCCTCCTCGTTGAAATAACTCATGGGCACCTTGATGTTCGATGCACCATACTTCTTGTTGACCAAGATGGTGTCCTTACGCTGCTGTGAGGTGGTTTCGGTGTAGCCCTGATTGATGAGTGCCGTGTCCTGATAGTCCTTCGTCACGGTCATGTTTCCCAGTTTCCGATAGGTGTACACCGTCTTATACCCGGGCATGAGTGTGGTGACGGTGATGGTATCGCCATAGGAGATGGCATTACCCTCAGCGTCGTAACAGCCAAAGTTGCAGGTCACGGTGTTCTCCAATGGGCAATTGTTCGAGTAACAACCCGTCAGCACCATGACGCCAATCGCCATCATGCTTACCAAAATTCTATGTATCCTGTTCCTTTTCACTGCCAAACTTCCGATTACTCCGATTGTTTTGATTGCCCCAACTACGCCAATCACTAAATCTCCTTTTCCACCTGATATTTATTCCTCTCCTGGCTGTTGCGGCTGATGAGGTCGCCGAGGAAACCCGCCACAAAAAGTTGGGTGCCCAGGAGCATCATGGTGAGCGAGATGTAGAAATAAGGATTGTCAGTCACCAAAGCGTGAGGCACATGTTGACAGAGTGCAATCACTTTGTCCACACCCACACAAACTACAGCGATGAAGCCGACGATAAACATCAGCGTGCCCACAAAACCAAAGATGTGCATGGGTTTCATGCCGAAAGTGCTGATGAACCACAGGCTGATGAGATCCAGATAACCATTCACGAAGCGGTTCAGCCCCATGAACTTGCTCTTCCCGTGCTGACGAGCCTGATGGTGTACAGGCTTCTCGCCAATCTTGCTGAATCCGGCATTCTTCGCCAGATAGGGGATGAAGCGGTGCATTTCGCCATACACCTCGATATGTTTTACCACATCCTTGCGGTAGGCCTTCAGACCACAGTTGAAGTCGTGCAGATTGTGGATGCCGCTCACCATGCGGGTGGTGGCATTGAACAACTTGGTGGGTATGGTCTTTGACAACGGGTCTCCTTGACTGCGGTTCATCTTGAATCCGCTCACCAGGTCGTAGCCTTCCTCCTTCACCATGCGGTAGAGTTCTGGAATCTCGTCGGGACTGTCCTGCAGGTCGGCATCCATCGTGATGACCACATCGCCCTCCGCTTTCTCAAACCCGTGGAAGAGGGCAGGGCTCTTGCCGTAATTGCGGCGGAACTTGATGCCGTGCACCTCAGGAAACTTCTGGCTCAACTCCTCAATCACATCCCATGAGCGATCTGTGCTGCCGTCGTTCACAAAGATGACCTCGTAGGAGAAGCCATGCTCGTCCATCACACGTTTAATCCATTCGTGAAGTTCCGCGATGGATTCATCTTCGTTATAAAGTGGAACTACTACTGAAATGTCCATAGTTGTCTTGTTATCTTATTTCAAGTTGTTGATTCTTTTCAGGTTGTACGATGCGACAAAGGCGACAACGAAAGAGAACGTGAGGCCATAGAAGAAATTGTTGTTGAAGACCACAAGTGCCTTGTCCAGTGCAGAGAGGCCGCTTATATCTCTCATCATGTCAATCATCTGCGCATATTGTTCGCCCATGCCGAGGCTCTTGTATGTGCTCGTCATCTCAGGCATGGTGAGCATCTCGTTCAGTCGTCCGAACAGCGATCCGTCATCCATGAACTGGAAGTAAGCATACACAATCAGACCGTTGAGCAGACACGCATACATGAACATGGAGATGGAGAAAATCAATCCCTGTAAATAACTCAATTTCTCCCCAGCCAGGAACACCTTCTTGTTAAGTCGGAAAGCCAATACGAAGGGGAGCACGAACGCCACCCCGCACAGCATGAAGCACAGCAGGATGAGCAACGCATTGTCGTTGATGATGCCCTCCGTGTATGAAAGAAACAACGCCCCCCAACTCAACCCCACGAAAGTCCCATATTCCATGGAATATGATCTGTATGTGATATTCTTTGTCGCCATCTAAACCTTGATACCTGTCCTTATTTATTATATAATATGTGTAGTCGTGTGTGCACGTTTACAAAAACGATGCAAAGTTAGGCATTTTAATTCACAGAATCGCAATTATAAGCGGAAAAAAGTGAGGAATTCTCAAAATATAGAGATTGAATCATAGACAAAAGATTTGACGGATTGAAAGGATGAAAGCTTACTCAATCCGTTCAATCCGTCAAATCCGTTGTGGTGAATGCTAATCACCCGCTGGTGATGCGTGCTATTTCTTCAGTTGGATGGTGGTCTTCTGTCCTCGGTGGATATATACACCAGGCTGCGTGGGCCTGTGACCGATCTTAAAGCCCTGTAGTGTCCACCAATCCTCGTCGTCATTCGTATTGGTCGTCACGGAGCGGATGGCCGTTGCGTTGATGTCGAGCACGTATGGCTCGTCCAACGAGCCGTAGAAGGCATCGCTGATGAACGGCAGGGTATCGTCAACGACAAACTCCTCACCGTCAACATAGATGCGCAGTTCCATCTTCTGTTGGCTGTCTTCTTCCGATGACCCCATGACGGTCAGGAAGTAATAGCCGCTGTTGCAGCTGATGGCACCTCGGCACTCGCCATTGATGATGGCGCCAATCTCGGCATCGTCACGCTCCTGCCCGTCCTTCTTCACCACCGCAATGATGTTGATGTTGTCAGGATAGAGATACGGGTCAACAGGTACGAAGTATGAGATAGCTGATGCACGGCGCTGGACACGTGCTGCCTGTTGCGTTGCTGCTCCGCCACTTGGATAGTGGAACATCTTCTCCCTGGTAGCCATCGAGCGGTAGATGTAGCCCTGGCCTGGCACGATGCTCTCCAGCGTACCTTCCCAGTAGCCCTTTTTGCTAAACTCGGCAAACCCTGTACGGCTCTTCACGCGGTCACCAGGTTCGGGTGTGAGTTCGGCAAAGGCCTCATCGACTGACATCACTGAGCTGCTGAGCGTCCCTATCCAGTTATATCCCGGATGCATGGTCTGCAGCATGGTCTTCGTGTCCAGCGCAAGTCCGTAGATGTCGAAGTTTGTCTTCGTCGACAGCTGCATCTTGTACATCTTGCCCGGTTCCACGTAGGTCAGGCTACCGTTAATCATGCCATCTTTGTCCACAGTGGCGAAGCCGTCTGTCTGACTCTTGATGTTCTTGAAGCGCTTGAGGATGTTCTTATCCTTTGGCAACTGCCATTCCAATTCATTCATGATGGGATCCACATAGATGGACATCCAAGTCCAGCCTTTCTCCAGCGCGATATTCTGTTGTAGGGCATTGTACACGTCGAGCACGACAGGTGCATCGTAGGAGCCATAATTGGCATCCGGCATGTATTGCAAATTCACAGAGAAGCCCTTGTCGGGAATCGTGACACCCACAAGCGGATGGATATTACCCGTTGAGGCGTTGTACACCTTGAAGGTCAGGTCGCGGATGCCGGTGCTCAGTTCTGTAGCCGATGCACCATAGATGACCATGTCGACGTAGTAGGCATCACGTGTGGTGACATACTTCGGACTGGCCACACCGCGACAGAGTCCCAGGTCATCGAAGGCGGCAATTTTCGTGTCGGTGTTCTCGCAGATCTTATCGTTGATGTAGATCTGTCCGGTCATCGTCATGTTGCTCTCGTAGAGGTCAGGATCGACAGTCCAGTCGGGTACGTTGCCCGTCACCGTCAGGTTGACCCTCAGCACACGGCGGATGCCGAGGCGGTCGGTGAGGTAGAGATATACGACATGGCGACCGATTGGTGCGTTGGGACTGATAGTGAAATCCAGACCTTCGTTGTCGCTGCTGATGGTTCCCACGGGCTTGTCAAACGTCATCCAAGTAGGCATGCCGCTCAGTTCGTAGTGCTGAGGATGACCAGTATTGTTACACACAGCCAAAGTCCATTCCAGATTCTCGTTCCAGCTCTTGGTGAGAGACACCTGCTTTTCAAGCCATGAAATGGCCGCAAAGTCAGCGTGGAACATCCACTGCACGACCTCGGAGTTGTTACCGTGCTCGTCCTTGATATAGTTCACAGTGGCTACGAAATCATTGTTGTCCATCAGTGGCAGCGAACTGTCGTAGAATGTGAAGTATATCTCGTCGGCAGAGGCAGTGAAGTCGAACTGAGAGTCGTCTAACCGCATATTGGTGCTACCCGGTTTCAGTGCCGGTGCATTGACGCTCTGTGTCAGCGCAGCTGCTTCTGCGATCACGATACGCTCTTGATAGTCTTTCTCACCGAAGTTTGATGTTGAGAAGTCGGTGGTCACTGTACCCTGCTGATTACGGTGTATATCCTCCATGGGGAAGTAGCCCACGAGTCCTGGATAGCTATTGTCCATGCGTTCGTACATACGGTCTTTGATGAGTTGTCCGTCGAGTGCGGCACTCCAGATACGTATCTCATCGATGTCACCGGTGAAGTGGTTGTATGTCATTGCGTACTCGTCGCCGTTGGTATCCATCAGTTCCTCACCGCCGAAGAGCATCCACTTGCCAGAGATACCAGGAATCTTATCCTCGGGAATCACCTTCACAGCCTCACCGTCAATATATGCGATGGCACTTGTACCGCGACGCACGTTCAATGCGAAGTGGTGCCAGTTGCCGTCCTTGTAGTCCTTGTTGCTCAGCTGTATCTCTTCTTCGGTTTCCTGAATCTCGACATTGGCCTCATTATGACTGTGCTTAATCTTCTTCAGCGTGAGCACGTCATGACCCTGTACCGGTCCTTCGAAGCCGATGGTGATACCGTTGAGAACCGAAAGGAGTGTCTGGTCGAACATGTCGCACGGCTTATTGCCGCGGAACCAGAACTCTACGGCGTAGTTGTCGGTTTTAGCCGGATTGAATGTTGCTATATCGATACGTATAGGCTTCTTGCCGTCAAGGGTGGCGGCACGGTTCTCGTTGTTGATATACCAGCTTTCACTATCCATATACATGTGGCGCGAGCGGGCGCGGTCGGTCAGCTGTGTGCCGTGACCTTCATCCATCTGCCAGTAACCCACAAGTCCCGGCGTGTAGGACGCCCTCACCTTGTTTCGTGTCTGATAGAGTTCCGTAGCGGTGATGTCGGAGTTCCAGATGGTAAGGTTGCTTACCATTCCCTGCATACCGTCGCCGCCAATGCTCAGTTTTCCGTGACCATTAAGGTCATTTGCCTTCATGTCCTGTCCAATGTAGTTTGGTGTTTTGTCGTCGGCAGTCACATATAGCATGCTGATGCGGTTCTCTGGGTCGTCTGCTGTCTTGCGCCTGTAGTCCAGAGCCATATAGATCCACTGATTCTTCGGCAACTGTGTGTTTGTCTCGAAGACATCGTCTTCATCTCCCACACGTGCACGAAGCTTACCGTCGTCGTGAGTAGAGAGCGACAGCAGGTTGTCTTCTGTGCCGAGGCTTACGATGGTGCCGTCGCCCTGACGGTAGAACCACATATCGAAGGCGTAGCCAGAGTTCGACAGGTCGTACTGTGCCTCCGTCTGAATGCGTTTGCCATTGAGCTGTGCCGCAACGTCGGGATAAGGACTCTCGCCAAACACCACATTGTTCATACTGCCCTCAATGCGGAAGTTGCCACTCTTCGTGAGGGCGTTGCCATTGAGCACTTCGTTAAATCGCAGGTGCATGTTGTTGCGGGTGATGTAGGTAAGCTGTCCGTTCTCCGGACTAACCATTCCGAGAATCTTCGGGCCGTGTGTGTCCTGCGTAATCTCAATGATGTTACTCTCGTAGGTGACATCGTCGGCACCATACTTACCGAAGGTCTGTGCCTGCAGCTCGTAGAGACCATCATCCAGGAAGACTACCTTCTCCGTAAACTGGCTGCCTTCAGGCATTGGCTCGTAGCCTTGCGCCTGCAGTTCTTCTTGGTCGCTCCACTGCTTATGCACTGTCCACGAGTCGGTTCCCTTGCGGCGGTAGCGCAGACGGATGCCCTTGAGGCCATCGTCCTGACGGTCGAGGTTCGACATGGTGGCTGTGATACCTCCGTACATGTCTTTATCTGCCTTGTTCAGTACCGTGTGGTTCACGCTCAGATCGACGAGTGTCGATGATGGCACGAAGTGTACGCGTAGTTTCACTTCATCGCTCACGATGCTTTGGTCTAGCTCTGACTTCAGCTGGAGGACGATGTCGTTGTATTCGATGACGCTGCGGTCGCTCTGTGTGACGATGAGGGTCTTCTCAACTATCTCGCCGCCTTTCATCTTGATGAGTCGGCCGTCCTTTCCGTTGCTCAGGATATTACCATCGACAGTCAGCACTGCACCATTCGGATTGCTTAGCTCCTTCATCTGCAGCACGTAGTTGCAGATATCGTTGGTTTCGCTCTCGTTGGATAGTTGCAGGATGAACTTAGCCTGTCCGCCTGTAGGCACATTGGTAATCTCTGACGAGCCAAGTACGTTCAGTTTCGGGTTCTCCACTTTCATGGTGGCCTCGTTGAGCTTTGTTCCCGGCTGGTAGAACTTCGTCACGCTACCTGCCTCATACGGGTTGACGGTTTGTCCGCCACGGGTGCGGAAGATGGGTCCCCATCCTGTTGGCGACTTATAGACATCTACCGACAGCGCTGTGCGTGTGTCGCCGTCGCTCATCGTCCATGCCACCGTGTTCGAAACCGATGTGCTGCTACCGTCGGTGTTTGAGTTGCCTGAGCCGCTAGAATAGCCCAGATTGGCAATGACACCAGCATCGTTGAAGGTCTCACCAATCTGACCGACCACGCTAAACGACTTTGAGAATTCATGCTTGTGCGTCTTGCCTTTCTTGATGGTTGTCTCCGTTGTCTGCGACACCTTTGTGCCGCTGGCGATAGAATAGTTCTGAATCAGGCTGCTCTCATTATTGAAAGCATCGAGTTTGTCCGCTTCGTTATCGGCGATACGGTCGCGCCACACCTTTATCTGGTTGATGGCATCCT
Source organism: Bacteroidaceae bacterium (assembly GCA_016280445.1). Taxonomy (GTDB): domain Bacteria; phylum Bacteroidota; class Bacteroidia; order Bacteroidales; family Bacteroidaceae; genus Minthosoma. Next base: position 57,630 of record JAEEGS010000016.1, on the reverse strand, counting down.
CTACTTCGTCTTGCACATTCGGGTCATCGGTGCCGTTCACAGCCATATAACTTGGGTAACCATGTGTGGCGGCAAGCTGTTCTTTGGTCCATGCTTTGTCGCCATTGGCTCTACCGAATTCAGGATCGCCGGGTTTGTACTTGGTATAGTACACCACCTTGCCCGGTACAGCTACCGCCTTATTCTTATCCCAGTGGTCGGCGTTGATGTAGCCTTCTTCCAGTTTGCTCTTGATGATCGCCTCCCAATTCGGTATCAGCGTGTTTTCTATATATGCTTGAGGGAATACAAACTCTGTATCGAACTCTTGTCCTACGGTGACACCGTCCTTCACGTCGAGCTTATAGGTGTCATCGCTTTGCTTGTAGATACCCAGCATGCGTCCCTTGCTGAACAATAGGTTGGTGGAACGGCCAATATAGGTGTCGCCGCCTTCAGGATAATAGGTCATTGTCTTATAATCGGCAACCATCGAACTCGGCGTTACCATCTGTTCGGTCACGGTGTAGGTGGTATCATTCTCAGCTATATCTTGGTCGGAGTAATTTCTTGTTTTCTTTAGCGTCTGGTTCACGACAATCTTGAACTTCGACTTGGCGAGTGTGGCAATACCCATGGTAGGACCCATACTCACTTCCCATGTTGGGGTTTCGCTGATATAGCCTCCACCCGTCCATCCCGAAGTGCTGCTTTCAACGGTAGTATGTGCATAGGAGCGGATTGTTTTATTGGCGAGCGAAGCTACCGAGGTAGAACCTGGCGGACGGCGTAGGATCATATCCACCGCATCAGGACCACGGGTCACGAAGTTAGTGCCCGAACCAATGCTACCCAGCACGATCAGGTCGAGCGCTTCGGTCTTTGAGTCGGGAGCCTGCCACATGGTGGTACGGCCGTCAACGGCTACACCGACCGACATGTTGTGGATGTATCCTGTCGCGAAGTTTGGAGCACCCGCCACAAACTGATACTGTACATGTCCTGTTTTGTCGGGTGTTATTTCGACATTGGCAGTCTTATACGGCTCACCCATCTTCACGTCTTCACCATTGACCTTACCGTCTTCACCATAGATGACGGTCGTTGAGCTGGCATCGTTGGCAATGTGTATTACGGCATCTTGCGGAACCTCGGTAAAGGTCTCGTCCGTGTCGAGGTTCTTGTAGTTTTCGGCTACGGAGATGTCGTATGTGTAGGCCTTGTCCTGTACGAAGATAGGATGGTCGAAAGTGTACTTGTAATTATTGTCAGTGATATTGGCAACGGTTACGGAATCAACCGTGAAATCGACATTGGTCACACCTATCTTCCGTTCACCGAAGACGTTCTTGACGGTCTTCGACAACAGCGGACTCGTCTGTACTACTGACAGCGTTGGATTGGTACGATACTGTCTAATCATCTTAGCGCTATACTGGTATTTCACTGTAGAACCGTTTTCAACGGTAATAGAGTCGGCTAGCATCTTCTCCTTGATGGCATTTGTCGCATCGATGACTGGCAGGTTCTGAGTGAAAATAGGCTTATCATTGTAGATATCCCCTTTCTTATCGTTCTCAAACGTGATGCTCTCCACTTTGTACTTCAGTGGTGGCAGCATAGCCGAGAACTCACCGGTCTTCTCGTCTGTCGTTATATAGATGTAATGGGTATCGGTATCGCTTGGTTTTGTTGCATTTAAGGCTGCACGGTAAGCCGTACTGTGAATGCTGTCGGTAGCACTCTCCACAGGGATGTCCACCGTTCCGTATTTGCCGTCGCCGTGGTCGTCGGTGACGTAGTTGAACGAACACTGACTCTCCTTGCCCAAGCTGAGTTTGATCGTAGCCTTTCCCAATCGGTTTACGCTCTTGTGGAAGCCGACGGGAGCATCCATATCTGAGAAGCCGCCGTTCACACGACCGGTGACGTTGACCAGTGTGGAATCGACGAAGTTGGCTATCTCGGCCTTCTTGAAGTCATAGGTCGAACCGTCGAGTGGGAACGATGTAAACTTGTGTCCGTTCTTGTAACACTCGATAAGATGCTTACCGATAGGTACCGCAATTTCATATTCACCATTGGAGTCGCTGCGCACGCCCTCCTTCGACTGAACCATGTTGCCGTCGATCATGAACTGCACGCTATCGACAGGGATATTGGTGTTCAGGTAGGTAATCTTGCCCTTCAGCGGGAACGACGATGTATCGGTGAAGTCGTAGCTGTTCAGCGTCAACGAGCCGCTGCCGATGAAGCCGTTGCGCGATACGGGGTTGAACTCATGGATGCCGCGTGTAGGCAGAATGGTATAGGTAGAACCGGAACCTACAAACGGTATGCCGCGAATGATGTATTCACCTGTTGCGTTGGTGATGGCATAGCGCGACAGTTGGTTGTCGAGCGGAACAATAGTTGATGCGGCGATGTTGTTGCCTACGGTAGCATGGCGACCATTAGGCAGGTCGTTGGCGTATGAGGCGTCAAACACATAGTGGTCCAAGCCCTCGTCCATCGGCCAGTAGAGCGCCAATCCTGCCTCGCGACCGTTCAGCACGCGGTCTTGATAGTAGATCTTCTCCTTGTCGCTGAGTGCGTGGTTCCATACGCGTACCTCTGTAAAGTTACCCTTGAAACCCTTTTCTGCCGCAACATTTGGTGCACCACCCACAGAGAAGGTGGTGTTATAGTCGGTACTTGTAGATTTGATTACTGGATCGCTCGATGATGTTGCCAGAGCAGATCCTATCCACATCCATTCATTATCTTTCAGTTGCGGGCAGAGGTTGCCTTCGAAAGAAATCAGGTTGCCATTCCGAATCACATATCCGTCGCTGTTTTCGATGGTGGAGGATGGGTTGTCGTCGTGCTTGACTAATGTCCATTCTGCTGGAGTACCGTCGTTCACCATTGTGGTGACGGCACCGTTGTTGACCTGAACGGTCAGCAGCGAGTAGATACCCGCCTGGAGTGTTACACCCATGTCGTAGTGTTCGTAGGAAGTTTCCGTTATGTTGACAGTGACTGGAGTGTCCAAAGTCTTCTTCTTTTTCATTACAGCCACCTCAGTATTAGCGCCCCACCATGAAGCGGCATAGTTCTTTCCTAAGCTAAACCCATCATTTTGCCAAGAAGTTAAGGTCTGCTGACACTCATTATATTGATAAACCGTAAAGCCATACTCTTCACTGTATGTTGTGGGGTAACTGCTTGAGGATGGGTAATGGACGATGGCCCGCATGACATTTGTCTCGGTGAACTCTTGCGTCTTCCTCGTGATGGTCGGCTGCTTGCAATAGACCTTGTAGGTTCCGTCGGTCTGAGGTACGGCATAAAGCTGTCCGGCGCCAGGTATATTACCAATCACGGCTCCCTCGCTCAGACCGGCATCGGGACGTACAAACAGCTGCACGGTGTAGTTCTTGTCCGCACCGAACACTTTGGCTATTTCTGTTTCGTCAGCATTCCATATAATACCTGTCGATGCACCATCGACGCGCTGCGAAAAGCCTTTCACCACATTGCCGTCGTCAGCATTTGACGGGCGGAGTGTCAGTCTGACGTCATCCACTGCATCGCCGCTGCCGAAGGTAACACGACCGCTGATGACACCGCGCGCCTGACAGAAGCCGGCATCGGTGAGTGTATTTTGCAGCGCGTTGCCGTCGTAGGCTTCTATTCGGTATTCGTAATAGTAGCCTGGCTGCACGGTATTGTCTTCGTAGGTATATAGTGAATTGGTGCCGCTGGTGGTGTTGATGCGTATATATTCATCTTTGCTGGTCACATAACGGCGCGAGATGACGAAGGTGGTATTGTCAGTGCCCACCTGGTTAGCCTCCCACGACAGGCGCACGGTGCCTTCGTGCGTACCCTTGGTAGCTGTGAAACTCTTCACCGAGGAGCCTCTCAGTAGTCCGGCTGTGATAGCTTCACTGTCGAAGTCGGTATTATTGAGCGTAAGACGCACCTTATACTGGTAGCGCACTTTAGCGTTGGGTAGGTCGCTGTCGAGGAACGACAGGAGCGTGCCTGCTGAGGGCTGTGCATCGCCGTTGACAGTGCCAAAATCAGTCCATTCGCTGTCATCGCTGGTCTTGCGCATGATCTTGAAGGTGACACTCGATGCCGTTGTCGGAATACGGGTGTATTGCCACGTGAGCTTCACCTTGTTGGTGACGGTGGTGTCTTGCTTCAGGTCGTAGATGCTGAGTTCGGGTTTGGTGTTCATCAGTTCCGACTCTACATAGCCCAGTTTCTGCAGCAAATCGTCGCTGGGGTTGTTGAGCTGCGACTCGTTGATGCCGTTGCCTATCCAGTCTTTCGGCACGTTGAGTACCATATATTTATAATAGGTAGCGGCACTGACGTTGTTGTCGTGATAGCCCAGCGCTTGATTCTTGCTGGCATCGTCAACGGTTCCGCGCTTGCTCCAAGAACCATTCTTTGCCTTTCCATCCATGTCGGTCTCCATACGGTAGATGTATGGTTTGCACTCCAAGTAGTAGTTGCTTCCCGACGGATAGGCGTTCCACGACAGGTCGGCAGCATTGTCAAACTGTCGGAACTCTGCGGTGAGCGTGTTAGGTGCTGGCACCACAGGGAATACATAGGTCCTGCTGTAGGCATAGGCGTCTTTCCAGTAGTAGTCGCTCGCGTCTTTCAAACCTAACAAAGCTACCACTTTCAAGTCTATTTTCTTAGGATTGCCCACATCGCTGGGGATTTCCATCTCGTAGGTTTTCTTGCTGCCCTTCTGACATACGAAGGTCTCGGTCTTATCTACCACAGAGTTATCTTGTCTGGTAAATGATGCCGTCACCGTAAACTCACCTACACGCTTGTGTACCTCGCTCAGTTTGCTGGGCACATCGTCGGGCAGAGCCGGCACAGTAAACTTAATCTTGTCGGGACCGCTACGCTCGTACTCATATCTTGGGGTGAAGCTAGAGTAGAGAGCTCCGCTTAGATTGGCCGAACCTAATGTCATCGTGTATTTGCCGCCGTCGTTGTGTTCATACTCATAGTAGAACGTCCAGGTATTTCCTGCCATCGATGCTGGATAGTAGAAGTCGATGTTAGGCGTACAATAATGGTTGTCGCTGCCCCATTTCTGAATGAGGAAGTCCTTGCCGTCAAACTCTATCTTCTGCTCTGCACTGCCGTAGCCGTTGGTAAACCAAGCACGTGCCTCGCCTATGCAGTAGCGGGCATACACCTTACCATAGGGATTTTCGTTATCACCTTCATTTTTGTAGTGGATGTCCATCAGCCATACGGTTCGGTTGCCACACTTAGCATAGATACCCCCTTTCTTGGCATAGGTATCACTTCTGTCCAAGTCGCAGAGGAACGGTTTGAACGTCACGTGGTCCGAAAAGGTACTCATGGAGAACTTACTGGAGTTGTGCATCCAGTCACTGGCCTGTACCTGTTGCGCCAACAGTGCCATGAAGCACAGCAGGATGAACTGTCGGATCGTTCCGATGTTCACATTCCTTAGTTTCTTGTTCTTATTCATAGTAGTTGATTTGATGATTGTTATTCAATGTTGTTTTTCAATCGGCTCTGTCGGCACTGATGATACTATGCCCGACTTTGATTCTGCCTTGATTGTCCCAGTATTCGTTTTTTTGTGAGGTTGAGGATGAGTTATTGAGGATGAGCGCACGTAGTGTGACCACCTCGCACATTGGTGTGGTATATTTCTTTTTCATTGGATGATGTGTTTTTTCCCGTTATTAATATATAATCCTTTCGTGGTAGGCTTGCCATTGAGCTTGCGACCATCGAGGCTATACCACTCTGCAGCGGCAGCCAATTTTTCACTATTCACTATTCCCTTTTCATTGATCGAGGTGGTTTCCTCATCAAAACTGATGGTCAATCGTTCATTTGCCGACACAATAGAGGAGGGCACTTGCAGATAAGCCTTGTTGGCACCGATGGTGCCGCCACTGGTGGGGTAGAAGGCGGCGTTGTAGACGTTGTTCACCAATTCGTTCACCACGATGTAGTTGGTATAGCCACCTTCGGTCGCAGCAATCGTTGTGGGTTCGGTGACACCCACGAGCATATTTGCTTTATAGAGCTCTTGCTCTGCCGACGTGATAGTCCCCTCATAGCGCTTCAGGTCGGCATAGCCTTTCGAACTGTCCAGACGGTGAATCAGCACACCTTCACCTGCAACGATATACCGCACACGCTGTATATGCAGACGACCGTCATTTTCCCTGTAGTTGGCCACATAGAACAACTGGTTCGAGCCGTCGTCGGCATCCCGGAAGGTGGCATTGCCACAGAAGGTGATCAGTTCCTTGTCGATAGTGAAGCGGCCATAGACCTTCGCTGCGCCAAACTGTTGGTCGGAAACTAAGGCAGCAGGCAAAGTGACGTTGACATCCTCAGTCAAAACTCCAAGCAGAGTGGCGTTATCTGTAGAGATTTGTTCTGGGGTTTCCGGTTCTTCTGATTCTTCTGTTGCAGGAATGTCTATCCACGCGCCGCTATAGCCCTTGATATAAACAGTGCTGAGCGCGCCCTGGGCTACTAAACTCTTCAGCAGGGCACGAATGTTCGCCACCGTCATACTGCTACCCAAAATTTGGATGTCACCCAGCGGATTCTCCCGTTCGCCAAATAGCCCTGCCTCAAACACTGGGTTGCCACCATCTGCAATAATCAGCGCAGACACGTGGGCAGAAGTGGAACTGAAGGCTCCGCTTCTGACCGTTGTCACCGTGGCAGGAATCGTCAGCGAAGAGACGGATTGGCCTATTTCCGTCAGCCCTGTAATGACGGTCTCATCGTTATCGTCATACTCAAAGCAGTTACTCTGGGCATACCCCGTCATGCTTCCCACTACCATCAGCAGGGCACACAAGATTCCCGTCTTCCCTCGTTGTATTCTTCTTATTGTACTCATATAGTTCTTGTTTTTATTGTCTGTCTCATGTTCTTCCGTTTTGGTAAACTTTGTTCGCAAAGTTACAAAAAAACTGGAAAGAAACCTCCGTTTGCCATAAAAAATGAGGTGACGAAACCCACTTTCGCCCCCTTTTTCCTTTAAAATGCCCTTTGCTCCATATTCTATCCCCACCTCTCTCGCTCTTCCACTGACTCATTTCCCTTTCTTCCACAGGCTCTTGTCCCTCTGTTTCACTGCCGCCTCATCCTCACCGCCGTAACAGAAGTCGTTCATAACTTATGTCATAAGTTATGAATAATTATCCGTAACTTATGAATGACTTCTTGCCCTGAAATCAAGGGTGAGTAAACACAGCGATGAAGGGGTAGAAACAAAATGAGCCCCAAGAGTCTTTTGTCTGACTTTTGGGGCTCATTGCGAACACACTCTGATGGGGTGTGGTTATCGTTCGTCGAAGTAAATCTTCCTGGTCGAGCCGTCGGGGCGTTTCTCGATGCACAGGCCTTCAGGATAGGCCAGAGGCCGTCCCTGCAGGTCGTAGTATCGAGTTGCTGCCGTTCTTTCTCTGGTTATTTGCGGGGTGCTGATGTCGGTTGTCTCCTCATGGTCAACCATGAAGATGTAGGTGCTGAAACTGCGTGCGGGCATTTCGACGATGAATTCCTTCGTTGGCTCATCGATGGTGAGGGTCGTCTTTTTGCAGAGTGACTTATTGTCTGTGGATTGTACACAAACACCGCTCTTCACTTTGAGGGGCAATTTGAGTCTCAGGTTGTAGGCGGTCTTCGTGGTGTCGATGGCCATGACGATGATGGAGTCGCCCTTGATGTAGGCTGATGTCTCGAAGTAGGAGTTCGTCTTGCCTGTGGTCACACCGCTTGTGGTGGTGCCGACACGTGTGGAGCCTGTGACGTACTTGGAGAAGTGGGACATGACGTAGGCGCGGGGCAGCAATGTGTTCCTTACGTTATCTGCACCATATTGTTCCTCGCCCGTACCTACGAAGGCCCAGTGGGCACGCATGTACCAGTAGATATAGCCCGTGCAGCCTGCCAGCATACATTCGTTGAGTTCTTCGGCGAAGAGTAGTTGCTCATGCCAATTTGGCAACCGCTGCTCGTTGTTAGTAATATCACAAGAGTGCTCCGTCATCCAGACCTCTTTCCCGTACTTGGTGGCAAGTTTGGCAGCATCCTTCATGTTGCCTTGATCCAGTGGTGCATGACCGTAGAGGTGACCTGCAACGATGTCAATATGTTTGCGAGCCGTTTCGTCGTTCATCAAGGCGTCGGAATAATTTTGGGTGAATCCCAGAGGCTCGGCACTAATCAGGCGCACACCTTTGTAGGTCTCGCGGTCGAGCAGGTGTGCATAGTTCTTGACAAGTGTGACTTGCTGCTCTGGGGTGTAGAGACAGCCTGAGTAATCGACCCACCAGTCGGGCTCGTTCTGAATGGATACGGCATCGACATCGACGCCCTTCGACTTCATGTAGGCGAGGTACATGTTGAGCCATGGAAAGAACTTCTCGTAGCAGTCCTCGCGCAGTTCGGCGCGTATCTTGCCTTGCGACTCGCTGGCGCCGCCTGCCGCCGATCCGTTTGTCTTGTATTCACCTGGAGGCGACCAAGGTGTGCCGAAGACGATGCCACCACGTTGCTTGACTATTTTGGCTGAGGGCACACAGCCTTGCCAGTCGTAAGGTGTATCCCAACCCACATCGACAGCGGTGATGTCGCCTTTGAAGTTGGGCGATATCTCCATTCGCATAATGTTCAGCCCAATCTTCGAAGTGGGACCGTAGAGCAGTCGTACGGGCTGTGTGTCGTTGCCATAAGGGCACATGGCACCATCGCAGCAAGCAGCACCGAATCCCGTCACCTTCTGATAGCGGGTGGGGCTTACGGTCACCGTGATGGTTTTTAGAGTGGTTTGTGCGTGGACTGCTGCCGTAACAGCCAGCGCAAGAATTGAAGTCAAAATTTTTCTCATAGGTGAAAAGGATTATTGATAATGATGTTTGTGGCTGCAAAGTTACATAAAATCTTATATGTCACAATGAAAATGCCCCCGAAAGTTCAAAAAACTTTCGGGGGCATTGCTATCATACTTAATTCTGTTCTTCTTATCCACCAAAGTTGTCGAAGCGAATCATGTCGTCTTCGACGCCGAGTGAGTGGAGAAGGTCGAGAACAGTCTTGGCCATCATTGGAGGACCGCAGAGGTAGTATTCGACATCTTCTGGATTCTCGTGCTGCTTGAGGTAGGTGTCGCCCATTACAGGAGCCACGAAACCTGGAGTGTACTTGATTCCAGCTGCATCTGCCTTTGGATCTGGACGGTCGAGGGCAAGGTGGAAGTGGAAGTTATCGAACTCTTTGTCGAGCGCGAGGAAGTCGTCGAGGAATGGAATCTCCTCCAGCGCACGTGCACCATAGAAGTAGTGCATCGGGCGTTGACGGTCTTCTGGATTGATGCCGTTGCCTTTGAGCATGTGCATGATTTGTACACGGAGCGGAGCCATACCGGCACCACCGCCGACCCATATCATCTCACGGCCAGTGCCGTACTGCGGACGGAATTCTCCATAAGGACCTGACATGATGACCTTGTCGCCTGGCTTCAGGGAGAAGATGTAGGACGATGCGATACCTGGGTTCACATCCATGAAGCCTGGACCTTGATCCTTTGGCTTGAATGGAGGCGTGGCGATGCGGACGTTGAGCGTGATGATGTCGCCCTCGTCGGGATAGTTCGCCATGGAGTAGGCACGGATGGTCGGAGTGTCGTTGACGCACTTGAGGGGGAAGAGCCCGAATTTCTCCCATGCGGGGAGGTAGGTGTCGCCAATGAGACTCTTGTCGATGTCCTTGTCGTAGTCGATGAAGAATGGAGGAATCTTGATCTGTGCGTAAGAGCCTGGCTCGAAGTCCATGTGCTCGCCTGGAGGCAAGGCCACTTTGTACTCCTTGATGAAGGTGGCCACGTTGCGGTTGCCAATCACGGTGCACTCCCATTCCTTTACACCCATCACAGAGTCGTCCACCTTAATCTCAAGGTCGCCCTTCACTTTGCATTGGCAGCCAAGACGATAGCCGGACTTGATTTGCTTGCGGGTGAAGTGACCCTTCTCAGAATCGAGAATCTCGCCACCACCGGCGACAACCTGGCACTTGCATTGTCCGCATGAGCCCTTTCCACCGCAGGCAGAAGGGAGGTAAACGTCGTGGGCAGCCAACGTGGAGAGCAGGCTTGAACCTTGCTCCACTTCGAGCTTGTCCTTTCCGTTGATGGTGATGGTCACATTACCACTTGGAGAGAGGTATTTCTTCGCAACGAGGAGGATGATAACCAATACAATGACGATTATCAGAAAGACAGCGATGCTGTATAATATAAATGTCATATTCATATCTGCTATATCCTTTCTTTTAGATTTTAAGACCAGAGAAACACATGAATGCCATTGCCATCAGACCCACGGTGATGAAGGTGATACCGAGACCCTGAAGGGGCTTTGGCACATCGGAGTAGGCCATCTTCTCGCGGATGGCGGCAAGACCCACAATGGCGAGAGTCCAACCGATGCCTGAACCGAGTGCATAGGCCACACAGTCGCCTACACCCGAAATGGCTTGGGTGGAAGTGGCTGGGTCGAGCAGGATGCGTTGCTGCATGAAGAGCGAGGCACCCATGATGGCACAGTTCACAGCAATCAGCGGCAGGAAGATACCAAGTGCGGCGTAGAGGGAAGGGGAGAAGCGCTCCACCACCATCTCAACCAACTGCACCATGCCGGCAATGACTGCGATGAACAGGATGAATGCAAGGAAAGTGAGGTCGACACCTTCGGCCAAAGCCCCGTCGCCCAGCACTTTCGTCTGGAGTAAATAGTCAACTGGCACAGTGATGAGGAGCACGAAGGTGACTGCCACACCAAGGCCGAACGATGTCTTTACTGTCTTAGATACGGCAAGATAAGAGCACATACCCAAGAAGAAAGCGAAAATCATGTTGTCCACAAAAATGGAGCGGACGAACAAACTCATGAAATGTTCCATAATTCTTGTTTGTTTTTTAGGTATGTTACTATTATGCTATATCTTTATTGTACGCGCGATGCGCCCAGATGACACATGCAACGATGATGAGCGCCATGGCTGGCATGGTCATCATACCATTGTTGATGTAGAGACCACCATTCTCGACATAGGCACTGTCGGGGATAATCTGGAAGCCCATCAGCGAACCGAAACCGAGGATTTCGCGGACGAAACCAACGATGACGAGCACGATGGCATAGCCAAGACCATTGCCGATTCCATCGAGGAAACTTTCCCATGGACCGTTCTGCATGGCGAATGCCTCCAGACGTCCCATCAAGATACAGTTGGTGATGATAAGACCCACATAAACGCTCAACTGCACGCTCACATCATAAACGTAAGCCTTCAGAACGTTGCTCACGATGGTCACGAGCGCTGCGACAACCACCAACTGCACAATGATGCGGATGCGGTTAGGAATCGTCTTGCGGAGCAGTGAGATAATTACATTTGCAAATGCTGTGATGACGGTCACGGAGAGTCCCATCACGATGGCAGGCTTCAACTGTGAAGTAACAGCCAGCGCCGAGCAGATGCCGAGGACTTGAACCGTAATCGGGTTGTTCAAGTTGAGCGGACTCATGAAAACTTCGCCATTCTCCTTTGAAAATAAACTCATATTCTTGTCCTCCATTATTTATTGATTGAGAGAATGTCCTTGTAGAGTGAGAGACATTCCTTAATCATGTCGTTAACACCATTGGAAGTGAGGGTCGCACCTGTCACACCGTCCACATAGTTGTCGGGGGAGAGGGAACCTTCTTTTCCTTTCTTAATCACGCTGAGCGCCACTTCGTCGCTGCTTTCAGCAAAGATTTTCTTGCCTTTGAAACTGTCCTGGAACCATTGTTCTGCAATGCGAGCACCAAGACCTGCCGTTTCACTTTCATGCGAGAAATAGGTGCCATATACAGTCTCTCCATCGGCATTGACGGCGATGTAGCCCCAAAGGCCACCCCAAAGGCCGGCACCTTTCACGGGCACCACCATCTTGGTTTCACCATCCACCTCTGCAATGTAGAGTGGACGATTGTCTGGCGTGATGTTTTTGTTCTCTACGGCGAAACCACCTGTTTCGGCTTTCGCACCCTTTGATGCGTCGGCGCTATAGATGGCATCTTTCTTAATCACCTCGGCATACTTGCCCTCAACATCCTCGACGTCGCGGATGTTCAAGGCTGCGAGAATCTGGCTCTTCTTGTCCTTTTCCACATTGGCGTCTTGCGTCGGTTTCAGGGCTGAAGCCACGAAAGCAAGGAGGAATGCCACGATGATGACCATCACGGATGCATAAATAATAGTGTATGCATTACCATTTGTATTCATTTTTGCCATGTCTTGTGTCCTCCTTACTTTTTGGCACGCTTAGCGCGCTTGTTAATGTTTGCTTGTACAAAGAAGTAATCCATCAATGGAGCAAAAACGTTCATCAAAAGGATGGCGAGCATCATACCTTCTGGGTAACCAGGGTTGAGCACACGGATGATGATGGCCATGGCACCGATGAGGAAGCCGAAAATCCATTTACCACCTTCTGTGCGAGGACTGGTGACAGGGTCGGTTGCCATGAACACGGCACCGAAGCAGAAACCACCGACGGTGAGCTGCTCCCACCATTCGAAGTTCTGCGCACCATCGTAACGAAGGAAGTAAGCCATCAGGGCACCACCTACAAACGTGGAAAGCATAATCTTCCAGCTGGCGATGTTTGCCCAAATCAGGATGACAGCACCAATCATAATGGCAATGACAGACGTTTCGCCGATGGAACCGGGGATTGTACCGATGATGGTCTGCATAGGAGTGGCAGTCACAGCCTCACCAGCGGCCAACTGACCGAGTGGGGTGGCTGCAGAAACAGCATCCACGGCAGGAGTGCCATTGATACAATCGATGTAGTTGCCGTTCACCCACACCTTATCGCCTGACATCATCGATGGATAGGCGAAGAAAAGGAATGCACGGGTCACAAGGGCGGGGTTGAAGATGTTCATGCCTGTGCCGCCAAACACTTCCTTGGCGAAGATGACTGCAAACGCAGTTGCCACAGCGATAATCCAAAGTGGGCAGTTCACTGGAACAATGAGAGGAATGAGGATACCTGTCACGAAGAAACCTTCGTGAACCTCTTCCTTCTTCCACTGGGCAATGGCCACCTCAATGCCGAGGCCGACAGCATAACTCACCACAATCTTGGGAAGAATCACGGCTAAGCCATAGAGGAAGTTGCCCCAGATGTCTGCACATGGACAACCGCCTGGAGTGCAGGTGCCTGTCACGATAGAATGCTGAAGACCGATGTTGTACATACCGAAGAGTATGGCAGGTATCAGCGCAATCACAACAAAGAAAATAGAACGCTTGGAGTCGATGGCATCGTGAATTTGCGCGCCACGCACCTTGGCTGTCTCGTTTGGCACAAAGAAGAAAGTTTCTGCTGCGTCGAAGAGAGAGCCGAAAGCGCTAAGCTTACCTCCTTCTGAGAAGGTAGGCTTCCATTTGTCAAGAAGTTTCTTAAGTCCCATAATGCTTATTCGTTTTCTTTGCGCAGCATGTCGAGACCTTCTCGAACAATGCGCTGGAGTTCAACCTTAGAGCTATCCACGAACTCTGCCACAGCGAAGTCCTCGGGTGCCACCTCATAGATGCCGAGTGCTTCCATGCGGTCGATGTCGCCAGCAATGATAGCCTTTACCAACTGTTCCGGATAGATGTCCATTGGGAATACAGAGTCGTATTCACCGCTGAAAATCATGTGGCGATGGCCACCCTTCACACGTGCGTCAAGCACATATTCCTTGCTCTTGGGTTGCAACCAAGAGAAGTAGGAGCGGCTGACGGAGAAGTTCTTGAAGCGTGGAGCAATCCAACCGAACAACTCGTTGGCTTCGTCACCTTCAGGAATGGCTGTAATCTCGGTGGAATGGGCGAGAAGGAAATCGTTTTCGCTTGTTTTCACGCCTGTGAGCGGATTGCCATCAATCAGGCGCACCTTCTGTTCCGTTTTCACGTTGCCTGCCACAACATCGCCAATCTTGGCACCCACGAGCACTTGTTTGTACTGTGGTTCCTTGATTTCAGAACCTGCCACAGCGATTGTGCGAGTGAGGTCAACAATACCTTTGTTGAAAAGTCTTCCGATGAAAACGACCTCTTCGGCACCCAATGTCCAAACCACTTCACCCTTGTTGATGGGGTCGATGTGGTTGATTTGAACGCCAACATTGCCTGCCGGGCATTTGCCGTTGAATACGGTCACTTCCGCATCCTTCGTGTTGGCAAGCGTGCTGTTGGGCTTGACTCCCAGATACACCTTTGCCAGTTTAGCAAGAGCTGAGATGCCTGTCTGGAAATCGGCTTCATTGCCTTTCATCACTACGTCGATGTCTGCAGCGAGCGGCATGTCTGCGATGGCAGAGACAAAAATGCCCTTAGGCACATCGTTAGGGTCGGCAACGACGGCGTAAGGACGCTGAATGAAGAACCCGAAGAGTCCGCTTTCGAGCAGGGCAGCTTTCACTTGCTCACCGCTCAGCGACTTCACGTCCTTCTTCCCGAAGTCGACATACGCCTGTTGCGCAGCGGCTTCCACCTGAACGCTCAAAACTTTACGACGGTCGCCTCTCTCGACGAGCAAAACCTTGCCAGCCACAGGAGAGACGAACTTTTCTTCTGGATGCAACTTGTTGACAAACAATGCATCACCTGCTTTCACTTCATCCCCTTCTTTCACTACCACCTTCGGTTTCATGCCCCAAAAGGAATCTGGCACAAGTCCATAGACCTTCGATGCGGGAGCGGCAGAAACCTGAGCAGCAGCCTTACCCTTGAGGTTGATGTTCAAGCCTTTCGTAATTTTAATTACATTCGCCATAATTTGTTAATTAACTATATGATTTTCTGGTTTTTCTGCGAGTTGAGCCTGGCTAAAACACGGGCAGGTTCAAAAAAAACGCTACAAAGTTACGGCTTTTTAATTGATTGCCGAAATTTATCCGCACTTATTTATAAAAATAAGTCAAAAAAAGCTTTTGCCCGGTTGGGCAGTAGCCCCACAGCCTCGTAAGTCCCTTGTCTTGACACACTTTTTCACCCCTTTGTGTGTGACATTTGTAACACAACCACTGTTACATTTGTAACACATACGCTGTTACGCTTGTAACACAAGCACTGTTACATTTGTAACACTTTATTTTCGGAGAGTGTTACAAAATGATGGGCTCACGATAGGGTGAATCGTACCAATTCGGCTCTCTTTTGACAACTTTTTTCGGCCCTTTGAAAAAATTTTTTTATTGTGCATTTGTCTTCAAAATCAAGCATGAATTGACCGATGGAATCGATGTATTAGTATAGTTATTAACAGTTATCTACAAAGTTATCAACAGTTTATGCACGGAAGTGTTGATAACTTTTTTTTCTCGAAAATTTGGTCGTATCAAATTTATTCTCTAATTTTGCACCGATAAAGTGAAAGAGAAACTATTAAACAATCTATCTGTCCTTTACCAAAAGATGCCAGAGCAAAAGAATACATCACGCAGAAAACCTGCTCGCAACAGCGAACAAGACCAATTGATTCAATTGGGTCGGTTGCAGCCTCAAGCCGTTGAACTTGAGAAGGCTGTGATTGGTGCTTGTATTATTGAGCAGGATGCTTTTGCGTCGGTGACAGACTTCTTGAAGCCACAGTCTTTCTATGAGTCTAAGCATCAGGTCATCTTTCAGGCTATCCAGTCGTTGGCTGCTGCCAATGCACCCATAGATGTGCTCACGGTAGTGGAGCAACTGCAGAAGAATGGCGATTTGGAAAATGCAGGTGGAGCGGCATACATTGCGGAACTTTCACGTTCCATGCTCTCTGCGGCGCACTTGGAGTTCCATGCACGAATCGTTGCTCAAAAGGCTCTTGCGCGCGATCTTATCTCCTATACCAGTAATATACAAAAACTGGCGTTCGATGATGGGCAGGATATACAGGAGTTGATGCAGAAGGCGGAAGGACAGTTGTTTGAACTTTCAAAGTCGAACTTGAAGAAGGATTTCACCCAGATAGATCCTGTCATCAATGAGGCGTATGACCTTTTACGGAAGGCTGCTGCCAGAACAGACGGACTTTCGGGCATTCCATCAGGTTTTGATAAGTTGGACGCCATGACATCAGGTTGGCAGAATTCCGATTTGATTATCATAGCAGCCCGTCCCGCAATGGGTAAGACAGCGTTTGTGCTTTCGATGGCGCGAAATATGGCTGTCGACAGGAAGATTCCATTGGCCATGTTCTCATTGGAAATGTCTAATGTGCAGTTGGTCAATCGTCTGTTAGTCAATGTGTGTGAGATTCCTGGAGAAAAAATAAAGAGTGGTCAGCTGGCCAATTACGAATGGTCGCAATTGGACCTCAAGATGCGAGAGTTGTTTGGAGCTCCTTTTTATGTGGATGATACGCCATCGCTCTCTGTCTTCGAACTTCGTACAAAAGCACGTCGATTGGTGCGTGATTATGGCGTGAAGATGATCATTATTGACTATTTGCAGTTGATGAATGCGTCGGGCATGTCGTACAACTCTCGCCAAGAGGAGGTTTCCACCATTTCGCGTTCTTTGAAGGGATTGGCCAAGGAACTGAACATCCCAATCATCGCTTTGTCGCAGTTGAACCGTTCGGTAGAACAGCGCTCAAGCGGTAATCCGGAAAGTCCAGATAGCAAGCGTCCTCAGTTGAGCGACCTTCGCGAATCTGGTGCCATCGAACAGGATGCCGATATGGTGTGCTTCATTCACCGTCCTGAATATTACAAAATACCTAAGGACAATCATGGTAATGACACCAAGGGAATAGCAGAGATTATTATAGCAAAACATCGTAATGGTGCGGTTGGTGATGTGCGTTTGCGTTTCCGTAGTGAGTATGCTCGGTTTGTGAACATAGAGGATGAAAATCCGCCGATGCCTACTGATGATGGAACGATTAAACCATCTCCTTCGAAGTTTAACTCTGATAATCCAGATGATCCGTTCGGCGGAATTGATGAAACGATGATGCCGGGTCAGGCGCCTTATTAAAGGTGAATCGCAGAAAAAAGAAAGTTACCGATGAAATCGGCACGAGAATATATATAAGAATGAATGAAATTATAAAAAAATCAGATGATTATGCTTTTCTATTCGTGAGAATAGAAGGCATACGTTCAACGTGAAATGGTTGCGAGAGCAACGTGTTCGTTGAATGGAATAATATTTTTTCTCACTTTATCAATTAGAAGGCGTGGATACTCTTATCGGGAGTATCCACTTTTTTTATTGATTTCATCGAAGATTTCCATTAGACAATCACAAAAAAAGCCTCTTCAATCGGAAGAGGCTTATACGTTCAAATCATCTTACTGGTATTGATAGCAACCCACATCAGGCTTGTCTTCTCGTTTCACGCCATTCATGTCGGTGGGGTAAAGGCTCGAATAGGATGGGGCGCCTTTCCCTCGTGCGACAGAAAGGGTGTCGAGACGGAAGTCATAATAATATGCATGTGTGTCTATTTGCTTGAAGTTTGTTGCTTTATAAGTTGCGGAGTCTTGCGACTCTGATAGACAATTGTGGAAATAAGTTTCATCGCTCACATCTGTCATGAGCACACAATGATGAAAGTTGAGGTTAAAAGGTTTTTCTCCAGGATTACCGAACACCTCATCGTTGGCATAACCAGTCACAAAGCAATTGTAAAAGTTGACCGCTTGAATGAGGTGTTCTTCCTCTCCTATGAAATTGCTCACGAATAGGGCGTTTCCGCAATCCGCGTCCCAAGGATAGAATTGTGCGATTGTACAATGATAGAAATCAGCGGTGCCTCCATAGACGCTAACACAATCGTATTTGGTGTTTGATATTTGTGTGTTGGCCACATGGGCTTGGCTGTCCAGTAAATAAAGGCCGTATCCTGCGACGTTGTGGATGATGGTGTTGGTGATGTTCACATGCCCTTGGTTGCCATCACATACGATACCATAATTACCGCTATGGATGTCTGCATAAGTGATGTCACATCCTTTGCATGTGGCTGAAAGGTAGATGCCTCCCCATTGATTCTCCAGACGGTCATACGGTAAATAGTCCAATATGTTGTCTAACCGGTCTCCTCGGAAAACAACGGGCTTCTCCCTGTTCCCTTCCACTTTTAAGGTTCCGTGTACAATGAGGCTTGCACCATTGTGGAAATAGAGCTTGGTGCCTTCCAGAATGTGTAAGGTCGTATTCTCAGCCACAACAAGACTGTCGTAGATGACATAGGGTAATTCATCCGATGAGATTGTCTTGTCGGTCGTCAACACTTCAGCGCGTAAAATCTTGATATTCTGTCCAACAGCCTCCAATACCACCTTCTGTTGTATGCCACTTTCCAGAGTAAACACGACAGCATCCGTTGTTTTTGTCGGTTCCATCGAAGAACTTGCTGGTGTATTTACTTTTACGAAAAGGAACACGCTGTCTTTTTTAAGAACCTCTACATTGTTGATGGATGTTCCGTTCCGCCCGTCAACATTGATGAGGAATCCTGAAGTTCCACCAGATTCCAACTTCACATTGGCGATGCGCACTCCCTTGCTGTTTTTGTTATACACCAGAATACGTTCCGTTCTTGATGTGATGCCCGAGAAGATGGTGTCGAATGATATGGTGTCTTTGCTGAAACTTAACTGGGCCCCTTGATCTGTAGTGAATGATTCTTCATCACTACAGGAACACAATGCTGTAGAAGCAAGAATCAACAACAATGTACCTAACAAAATATGGAGCGTAAATTTCTTCATCGATAAAATTCGGGTTTGTATCATGTGTATAAACGAATCTTGTCCTCCTTTTATTGTCTGAGTGCGGTACAAATCTTATTCTGTTCTCAAGGATGAAATGGATTTTTTCAAGAATATTTTCGTGGATAACGGAACAATATCGACAGCAGGAGGGCTACGCCAATAAGCATGGGGTAATAGAGGTGCGGAATGATGGCAATGGGATTCACGTCGGAAAGTCCGGCTGCAATGAGCACCTGTGCACCGTATGGAAGGAGTCCTTGTGTGAAACACGAGGCTGTGTCAAGGATAGACGCAGATTTGCGAGGGTCAATGTGAAACCGTTTGGCAATGTCTTTAACGATGGGACCAACCGTGATGATGGCAATGGTGTTATTAGCGGTACAGATGTTGACAAGACACGTGAGTGCGGCAATGCAAAATTCTCCGCCTCTTGATGTTTTGATATTACGGGTGAGTGCCTTGATGATGAGGTCAATACCGCCATTATATCGGATGATTTCGAGCATTCCACCGGCAAGGATGGTGACGATGATGAGTTCCGACATTCCCATCATGCCATCATTCATGGCTGCAAACCATCCAAATACGTCGTATGCACCGATGGAAATGCCAATGATGCCTGTGAGCAGGATGCCGATGCCGAGTGTCAGCAACACGTTTACACCACAAATGGCGAGGACAACAACAATGATATAAGGAATAATGAGCCAAAAGTTGATGGAATCGAGGTCTGTGGGTGAGTTGATGCGTGTTCCAAGGAAGAAATAGACAATAAGCATCAACAGGGCCACAGGGGCAACGATGCGGATATTGACACGGAACTTATCCCTCATGCTGCACCCTTGTGTCTGTGTGGCAGCGATAGTTGTGTCGCTGATGAAGGATAGATTGTCGCCAAAGTAAGTGCCACCCACCACAAGACCCACCATGAGTGGTATGCTGATGCCTGCCTGCTGGGCAATGCCTACTGCCAGCGGGGTGAGTGCGGCAATGGTTCCGCAACTGGTGCCAATGCTCAATGAGATAAAGCAAGAAGCCAGGAATATTCCAGGCAGGAGAGCCTCTTCAGGCAGGTATTTTAGTGCTACATTTACCGTTGCATCCACAGAACCTATCGCCTTGGCCGATGCCGCAAAAGCACCAGCGAGGATGAAGATGGCGAGCATAAGCACCATTGTGGGGCTTCCGGCTCCCTTGGCAAAGATGCTGATGCGCTCATTCATCGTTCCTTTTAGGGTCAGCAGCGCATAGACCGAACTGACAAGGAAAGCTACGGTGATGGGCACCTTGTAGAAATCCTGGGCTATGATGCTGACGGCAAGATAAAGGATGAGAAAGACGAAGAGAGGACTGAGGGCTTTCATTTATAATGTCACACCATTCTTGAAGATGGCAATTTCTTGATAGTTTTTCTTTTCGTTCCAAGTCTGCTCTCCATTGGCTATGTCGATAACCTTTTGGCAGAAACGGTGGAATACCTCAGCCATCGGCTCGCCCTCGACAATGGTGCCGGCGTTGAAGTCAATCCATGTGGATTTGTTTTGGGCGAGGGTGGAGTTGGTGCTCACTTTCATCGTGGGTACGAAAGTTCCGAATGGGGTGCCGCGTCCTGTGGTGAAGAGTACGATGTGGCAGCCCGAAGAAGCCAAGGCCGTAGATGCAACGAGGTCATTGCCGGGTGCGGAAAGGAGGTTCAGACCTTTTACGGAGATACGTTCACCATAGGGGAGTACACCTTTCACGGCGCTTTTGCCACACTTTTGTGTACAGCCGAGGGCCTTCTCTTCGAGGGTGGAGATGCCGCCTGCCTTGTTGCCTGGTGACGGGTTTTCACCGACGGGTTCGCCATGAGACAGGAAGTATTGCTTGAAGTCGTTGACGAGGGTGACCGTCTGCTGGAAGAGTTCGGGAGTCTCGCAACGGTTCATCAGAATGGTTTCAGCCCCAAACATCTCAGGCACTTCAGTAAGTACGGTGGTTCCGCCCTGACTGACGATGAAATCGCTGAAAACGCCCAAGAGCGGATTGGCGGTTATGCCAGAGAAACCATCGGATCCACCGCATTTGAGACCTACTTTCAACTCAGAAAGTGGGATGGATTCGCGTTGATCGTTGGCTGCGATGGTATAGAGTTCGCGGAGTATCTTCATTCCTTCTTCCACTTCGTCTCCTTCCACTTTCTGGCTCACCATGAAACGGATGCGTTCTTTGTCGTAGTCACCTAAGAAATCCTCGAATTGATCGGGCTGGTTGTTCTCGCAACCTAATCCCACAACAAGCACGGCTCCAGCATTGGGGTGTAGTACGAGGTCGCGCAAAACCTTGCGAGTGTTCTCATGGTCTTCAGAAAGTTGCGAACAGCCATAGTTGTGTGGATAAGCCACAATGCGTAGTTGTTCGGTGTTGGTTGGTAGCATCTGGCAGAGTGGGGAATCTGGATGGTGAAGTTCGTGAGTCAGACGACTGGCCAACTGGTTCACGATGCCATTTACACAGCCCACTGTGGGTACAATCCATATTTCGTTACGGATGCCCACCTCGCCGTTCTTGCGGCGGTAACCTTGAAAAGAAAGTTGTTCCTTTGGGAACCATTCCGTGTAGGCTGGATTTGTCAGTTCCTCTTTGCTGACAGGTTGATACTCATAGTCAAGCAAACCAGACAGGTTCGTTTTGATATGTTCATGACTGATGAAATCGCCTTTTTTATGGTTTTCCTTGAGATGTCCGATGGGATAACCGTATTTGATGACATTTTCCCCTTTGGCAAGGTCGGTGAGAAGAATTTTGTGGCCCGTGGGCACATCGTTGTTGAGTGTGATAGAAACTCCTTCCACTTCGATGGATTCGCCAGCTTTTAGCGATTCGATGGCAACAGCCACGTTGTCAGCGGGGTTGATTTTGATGGTCTTCATTGTATGGTGAATTTTTGAAAGATTGATATGCTTGACTGGATGGCAAATTTACGGAAAAAAGATAAAAAAACAGGAGAAAGAACTCTTTTTCTCCTGTTGATATGCTTATTTTATCGGTTTTCGCAAGTTTTGAACTGATTCTTGGTGTTATTTCAACGCGGCCTTAGACAGTGTCGTTGCTTGGTCGTATGCCTTTTCCCAATCAGTGTCAAGACAGAAAGGTGTTAAAGTGTGCTTGTCCTCCACATAGCAGTTTACTCTTTCCTTGTCAGTATCCTTGAACATAGGATTGAACTTGCATGCATCCGTGTAAATCTTGAGGATTTCCAAACGCTTGGCAGGAGAAATCTTGCGTGCCTTCTCCAGATTCACCTGAAAATCTGTGACGAAAGATTGCAGGTTGACTGCTTGGCTGTCATAGAAATAAGAATCCTTCTTCAGACCGCGCTTCTGTACCATCATGGTGATGTAGTTGAGTGCAGTCACCTTAAACTGGTTGATTTGTATTTCTTCGTCAGAAGATGCAGGATTGTTGATTACAGCAGTAGCCTTGTCATATACGGTTTTGTAGAGGCTTTGTGCTTGAATGCCTGTCACCGATGCCATCAGCACAAGCAGAGAAAATAGCATTTTTTTCATATCGTTCATTTTTTACTTTATCAATAAGACGATGCAAAGTTACTCTTTATCTTCTTATTTATGGAAAGAATGCCTTGTAAATGTTTCATTCTTAATGATGTTTAACATTTATTGCCCTGCAAACTCACTGATTTCGTAATTGTTGGCTACAGCCAGCCTTGCACAGTTCTGTAAAAGTCGGCGGTTGGAGTTGTTCACCTGCCCTGTGTCATTGCCTTTTCCATAGATGGTGATGTCGTCACGCACGCTGCGGTTCAGGCATGGAGCGATGACACTCTCAAAGAAGGTGCATGCCAAGAGATAGCGGCCTGCATAGAGGTTTATGTGCAACCCGTCTCGTGTCAGTTCGTTGTCGATGTTCAAGGCTGGTACACTACGTGCGTTCTGCACAGCGGTGCCACAAGGTATAATCACGTCAATGCCAGTGTTGTTCTTCATTTTCTTGATGGCATTGCAAATGCTCTTCCACATGTTGGTCTGTGTCTTGTATTTTGAAAGACTCTTGTAATTGGAGGCATAGGCCCAAGTCTCATTGAAGGCAAAGGTTGTGCGCGAAGAGATTTTGGTGATGTTGTAGGCCTGAATCAGCTTGGCCAGATAAGGCTCATAGGTGTTGTAGTCGCCCGATTCCATCGAATACTGCTGAAACACCACGATGTCGTAGGGATAGCGGCGCATCACGTCGTTGATGCTGGTCGCTTTCTCCAAAAGTTGTGTACCCATGATGTTGTAGCGGTGCAATTCGTACACCTTCTCTCCGCTCTTGTAGTATTCGTAGTGCTGCTTCATCGAACACCCGCCTTTGTAGAGCACATACACGTTCACGTTGGCGATGCCCAGCGAATTGAGAATCTCGGGCAATGCAGCACTCGTGTCGATGGAGAAGGAGTTGCCGATGAAGAGGATGTCCAGTTTCGGCGGCAGATAAGGCAGGGGCGGATTGCAGAAATAGCCGCACACAGGAGCCGGCACCGCAGTTTGTGCCGCCGCAGTCGCCTTCTTGTCTTCCGCCGCAGGTTTCTTATCCGTCGCTGCTGGTTTCGGTGCCTCCTTCTTCTGAGCAGTCGTCACCACAGTTTTCTTCACCGCCGTCGTCTTGTTCTGCGCAATCTTGTTCGTCTGCGCCATGCCCAGCATGCTGACGCACACCAGAGCCATCATCCATATCAATCTTTTCATATCTTATTTTCTGTTTTGTTTTCCGGCTGCAAAAGTACGACTTTTTTCACAAATAATCTTACGACGAAACCGATTTTTTCTTCACGCCGCAACCTCATTTTCCTTTACGGCGTAACCACACTGAGCCTAACGACGCAAAGCTCACGAGCCTGACGACGGTCGGCATAAAGCACAAACGGGACGGCACACCCACATGGGATGTCCGTCCCGCCCAATGGCTATGATGTACTTATCTTTACTTCACAAAAACTGTCAGAAAATTCTTTCAGGAGCATATGCTGGCTGGTCGGTCACGGTTTCGTGCGTGTCCTCAATTGTGCCGTCATCCGACGGAGTCGCGGATTTTCCCTTCTGAGTGACAGTCAGTGCCACCTTGGCCTCCGAAGTGCCGACAATCATCACCTTCGTGCGGCGTTCCGACGTGTTGGGATTGCTGGTCGCGGTGAGTTTCACTACGGGAGAGCCCGATGTGTATGTCACCACCTCCACGCTGAGCCAGTTGTCTTGAGCCAAAGCCGACTGGATGGGACAATCCAACGGTGTCACCGTCACCAAAGTGGCGGCACCATCCGCTTGTATCGTGGCAGACATGCTGCTGGTGTTCCCTCCGCCGCCACCTTGTCCGCCAGTCTCTCCATCATCACCGCCTCCACCACCACAGGCTGTGAAGCAGCACATCATGACAAGCCCGCACACATACGCCATCATTCTCTTCATACCATATTTCTTTTCCATATCGTTGTCCTCCTTTTTTTTATCTGATGATGATTTTCTTTCCTTTGTGAATGTAGATGCCCTTCGTCGCAGGTTTCGGCACACGTCGGCCTTGCAAGTCATAGTAGCCGCCATCCTCATTCGTCACCTCCGTTGCTTCTATGTCCACAATGTCTGTGGCATCCCCCTCCATGCTGAACGAACGAATCGGCGCACCTGCTGCTGTCGGCACAGCCAGCCAGGCCTTGTGCCCTTCAATATGGAAGGCACCTCCATTCGTCGCGCCCCAATACCAGCCAAACACCCCGCTTTGTTTCGTGTTGGAGGGACCGTAGGAAAGCTTATAATATCGGTTGCTGCCACTGGCCGTGGTCATTGTTGCCTCATCGCTGCCATGCAGCCAGTTTGTGCCTGTATAGGTTGTCTCACTCTTGGTTGGCATCAGCGTATAAGAAATGGAATTGTCTTTTACACAGGTGAGCATGACAGCCACTCCCTTCGGAATCACATTGTTCTTTTTGCCTCCTTCAGCAATGGTCTCGTACACCAGTTTACCGTCATTCATTCCTGTTATCACGCTGGCCGTCAAGCCCGATGGCAACACATAATCAGCCTGTGAATCGTAGAACGTGGCGTATAGGGCACTTGTGAAGTCTGGGTGATACTTGTCATAATCGATAATCCTCACCCTCTTCGTGATGCGCTGTGTGCTATAGTAGTTGTCATTGCCATTCTGTATGGCGGTGATGACAAACTCACATGGAGCCTTACATTCCAAATAAGTCTTCTTGCCGGCAGGATAGAGTTCTGCTCCGTCAATGCTTTCCATCGTATAGGTGACAGGCAACCCTGATGAAGCTATTGCTTGTAGTTCTACTTGCTCATACACTTGCAAATTGTATAGGTCTTGTTCCCAAGTGAATGATTGTTCAGCCTTGGTGATGGTGAGCGTTCCTCCAGAACACGAAATGACATAGTTCGGTGAGTAGCCGCCAGTCACTTCAATGGGATATGTTCCAACATCCGAAGTCCTTATGGCTGTGGTTCTTGCTACAGGCCTCGTTTGCAAAGCATACTCCGTGTCACTCGCCTTAAAGCCTTCGTATATCAATGTGAAGCGAGGATTCTCCTCATTGTAGGCGCGCTCATAGTTGCCGACAGACACCTTCAATGGTTGTGGTGTGATGGTTAATTGGCCACCTTGATAGGTCAAAGCATAGTTGAAGGCGCGTCCTCCACTTACACGGATGTCATATGTACCCACATTACTGTTAATGTTGGCAGAAGTACTGGTTGTGGGAAGTTGAAGCAATACTGCATCAGTCTCATCATTCACAAAGCCTTCGTAGAGGATGGAAAACGTGGGATTGCTCTCACCATAACCACGAGTAATGGAAACAACCTTTACCGTAAGAGGGCGTTGTGTGATAGTCAATGTTCCTTCTTTATACGTGATAGCATAATTCTTAGCTGCAGCTGTTTGAGGCGTAAGGGCGTAATTGCCCACGTTGCTGGTTGCATTCGCCTCTGTCCCCATCGTGGGCTTCTGAATCAACACGTCTTCTGTGTCACCATTCACAAAACCTGAATAGGTGAACGTATATATCGGTTCTGCATCAAAATACTGACGAGTGGCATTGTTGGCCTTGATGGCTAGAGGAGCTTGCGTTACGTTTAGTTTACCCTCTACAAGCGTTGCCTCATAGTTAGTTGGCTCACAGGCCACATTGACTGTGTATGTGCCTACATCGCTTGTCTTTGCCGCGTCAGTTGTAAAGGTCGGTGCTGTCGTCCACTTGGGCGCACTTTCCTCATTCTTCAGGCCAACATAGTTCAAAGAGAAAGTCGGGTTATCCTGACCATACACTTTGCTGGTCTCGTTTACGCTAATGGTCAGTGGTGCCTTGTTGACAGTTAATGTTCCGCCCTCATACTCAAACTGATAGTTTTTGGCCACACCACCGCTGATGGTAATAGGATATGTGCCTATTCCACTGCTCAGTTGGGCTGTAGTGGTTGCCGTTGGCTTCGTTGTCAAAGCACTTTCATCGTCACCGTTGATAAAGCCTGTGTAATTGATTTCAAATTCAGGATTTTCTTCTCCATACAGACGGCTCGCATCATTCACTTTAGCTTTCAACGTCACAGGCTGAATTGTGTAGCTATATGGAATTTGCACATCAAAACTCTCTTCATCTTTGGTGAAGGTCGCAGGGATAAGCACCTCATGTGTACCCACCTCTGCCGATAACGTCGGCATCGTCATCTGTACTGTATATCCTTCCATGTTATTCATCCACGTCACGTTTGGGGCTTTGCCTGTGTACGTGAACGTGTCATCCGAGAAGGAAATCATCTCAATGATATTGGCATTGTTAATAGAATATTGCGGATTTTCATACGTTTTTTTGCTTGGCACATATGTTAGAGAGGTGGCTGTCCAATCTAGAGGAGCTTTAGGAGACAAATATATTAGTTCACGTAACATAGGACATCCATAAAATGGTGCAGTTCCACTATATGGTGTATGACCAAAATATGTGACAGAACTTGGAATCTTCAATGATGTAACCTTGGAACCCCTAAAGGCGCCCGCACCTATAGATATTATTCCTTCAGCAAGTTCAACTGTTGTAATAGACCTGTTGGAAAATGCATCGTTTCCTATCGATGTGACACCTCCTGTTATTTTTACATTCTGTATATGGCTTTCATAATATTTATCGCTATATGCTGCTGCCATAGCTCTGATACAATCTCCAAAAGCATTATAGCCTATGGTCTTTATTGTATTGGGAAGTATTATTTCTTGTACAATCCTATTGGCTTCATTTTGCCCATGAAAAGCATTTTCTCCGATTTCATTTACAGTGTAAGTCAACCCTTCATAAGGAATGGTCGCAGGAACCACAATCTTCTTCGAAGTGTTTCCTGTTGCCACCCCATATACCGTAGCGTATGCGCCTGATAGTGAATATTGCAACCCGTCCACGGTGACGATTGTTCGTGCATTAGCACATCCCATTGCCATTAGGCATACGAGCACCCATAATGCTCTTTTCATTTTCTGTATCATAATTCATGTTGATTTAATTGTTTGTCATCATTTGGAAGTATCATGTTTGGCATGATTTGTTCGGCATCATATTCCATCAACTTCTTGTTTATATCACTAATAAAGAGAAGCACGGATTTAAACAAATCATGTAGGTCTTCTTTTGCTATCGTGTATTTTTCTCCATCAGGACCAATTCCTTGATGATGGATTAATAAATTGCGTATGTGAACGGCATGACTAATTTGATTGTTCGGAACAACTCTTATTCCAAAAACATCCTTAAAAACTCTAACGATGAAATTTATTGAGCCAAAAGATGAACATTGCAACATCCGTTCTATTTCTTCTTTCGTCCATTCTTTTTTTGATTTCTCTTCTTTTTTAATTTTGGCAAAAATATCCCATTTCTCTTTATTAGAAAGTATCCGATGGGTAACTGCACGATGACAATATGCATCCATCATTGTAATGATTCTACACCACAACATTTCATAGATGAATGATTTACATTGGGTGTCCAATGAACATGTTTCTTTAATACATCTTTCTATCTTGCCTCTTTCTGTAATCCAATCGACAGATTCGGTGCTGATGTTTGTATAATACTCCCACCAAATCGGATGAGATGACAGAATGTTTTCTTGCGGCAATCCAATAATATCCATTTCTGTTGACCACGAGTGATTTACTATATTAATATCATATTTACACCCACATTTGGCTTCCACTTTACCCTGAAAAGATTGCCCGTCAAGTAGTCCTGGACTAATGAGCGCTGTTTCGCGGTTGTGTTTTGGACATAGGAATCGGACTTTCAACAAATCAGAACAATATAAATCATAGTTGATTATTGCCATATTATCAAAGTCTAGTGTCTCATATCTCCCAAAAGAAACAATGAAAAAAATGATTTGGTTCATATATATACAAAAAAGCGTGGGGAGTTCTCCTGTCACTCGTCCCACGTTTCGAGGCTCTGGCATGCCCATCTGTCTGAACGAGCAACGCCGAAGCCCACGCATTGGTATATAAACAACAATATCGCATAAAGCCAATGAGGGCTGTTTGCTAATAGTGTCATGAATATACACCTCATGGACGTCTTTGTTGCTTTGATGTTTGACAGATAGTTGGAACTGCCAGATTCCGAAACGTCAAGCACAAAGCGTCAAGTACGCCTTTTCTATATATAGGTTCCCTCCCTCTATCCCACCCGAAAGCGGGACTTCGGCAAGAGAACAGTTGCAAAGTTACAATTATTTTCTTTTACCAACAAAAAAGGCAAGGATTTTTTGTCCTCGCCTTCAAAACTGTTGGAACTCATGCTGAGTGTCCCATATATTTATGAGACCTGAAATCTTATCCGATGACATGCATGATGATATCCACGATTTCATCCTCCGTCTTTCCGTCGGCTTTGATGACAAGGTCGTAGTTACGGGTGTCATAGCGTGAGGTGTCGGTGAACTTCTTCACATAGTTCTCACGCATCTTGTCCACCTGCGCAATGGTCTTGCGAGCCTCGTCCTCAGTCATGTTCCTTTTGCGCATGAGACGCTCCAGACGGAAGGACATTGAGGCTTGGATGAGGATGCTCAAATGGTTGGGATGATTGCGGAACACGAAGAAGCCGCAGCGGCCGGCCACGACGCACGATTCCTTTTCGGCAATGCCCTTCAGAATTTCCGTCTCTGCCCTGAACACATTTTCGGTGGTAAGCTTCTCGGATTTATTGCCAAATTTCTCCTCGTATTGGCGAATCTCTGGTTCACCGATACGCATCACTTTGGCAAAGTCTTCCCACCAATAGGTTTTGCGTCCTTTCAGCTTCTCGATTTCCTCGACAGTGAGGTTATACTTCTCCTCCATCGTCTTGATGAGCGCCTTGTCGAAGAACTCCACGCCCAATTTCTCAGCCAACTTACGGCCTACAGTGCGACCGCCACTGCCCAACTCACGGTTAATCGTGATGATGAATTTCTCATTCTTGTTCATGATGCTTATCTTTAATAGTTGTTTTGACATCTAATAGCCATCTGAAACGATCTTCCGCATAGATGGTTGTGATATGGGTGCAAAATTACATTTTTCTGACGAATGAACAAAATTTGTTCAACTTTTTTCATTTTGTTATGCTACAAGTCTCATTGCTTCAACGCTTCAAGCAAAGCATCCATCGCCTTGCCGGCGTCTTGGGTCTCTTCGTAGAGCTTGACGAATTTGGAGCCGATGATGGCACCTGCGGCATTGGCTTGGGCGGTTTCGAGGGTCTGCTTGTTGCTGATGCCGAAGCCAATCATGCAGGGGTGATTCAGGTTCATGCTCTTGATGCGTGAGAAGTAGGCTTGCTTGGTGTCTCCGAACTCTTTTTGTGCACCAGTGGTGGCTGCGGAGGATACCATGTAGATGAAGCCATCGGTGTGCTCGTCGATGAAGTGGATGCGTTCGTCGGATGTTTCGGGGGTGATAAGCATGATGATGCGGATGTCGTACTTGTCGGCCACGGGCTTGTACTCTTCGAGGTAGTCCTTGAAGGGGAGGTCGGGGATGATGACACCGTCGATGCCCACTTCTGTGCAACGCTGGCAGAATGACTCAAAACCAAATTGCATGATGGGGTTGAGATACCCCATGAGGATGAGGGGCATCTTGACATCCTTGCGGATGCCTTCGAGTTGAGAGAAGAGTTTTTTGAGGGACATGCCGTTGCGGAGTGCCTTTGTGGCCGCATCCTGAATCACAGGGCCATCGGCCATTGGGTCGGAGAAGGGGATACCCACTTCAATCATGTCCACACCTTTCTGTTCCAGCACTTTAATGGTGTTGGCAGTTCCTTCCAGCGTGGGGTGTCCTGCACAGAAATATATCGAAAGGATTTTCTCGCTCTTGGTGGCGAAAAGTTGATTGATTCTGTTCATATTACTTGATTTTTTTGATGAATTCTTGAATTAGTTGAACGTCTTTGAGGGCTGGTGCCGTTTCGAAGCGTGAGTTGAGGTCAATGCCTGCCCATTGGGGGTGGCTGAATGTCTGTACTTTCTCCGCATCGTCAGCACCGATGCCTCCCGTAATGAGGAAAGGAGTCTGCCCCTGATAGTGTTGCAAAATGTCCCAGTCAAATTGCTTTCCACTGCCTCCATACCCCTTGCATTTGGTCTCGAAGAGAAAGTAATCAACCATTCCATCGTATGATTTCACCCGTTCGAGGTCATCGGCGGTGGCTATTTGAACCATCTTGATGAATTGGGTCTTTGGCGGCAAAAAAGTACGGAGTTGTTCGCAGTAATCGGGTGTTTCGTCCCCGTGCAGTTGGATGAGGTGGAAGCCAAACTCCTTTTGTCGTTGTCGTATCTCCTCAAGTGTGGCATTCACGAACACCCCGACACGTTTGCAATGCTTGGGCAGATGGTCGGGTATACGCTCCACGTTTCGCGATGAAGGTGGAAAGAAGATGAAGCCCATCCAATCCACACATCCCAGTTCGTCTATCTGACGGATGTTATCCGCATCGCGCATGCCACATACTTTGATTATCATGGAGTATCGAATTTTATGGATTTATCGGGTGACTTGGGCAATAAATTCCTTGAGGGCGGCTCCAGGGTCTTCCGTCTTCATGAAAGTCTCTCCAATCAGGAAGCCACGAAAACCAGCCTCGCGCAACTCTCTCACTGTTTGCGGATTGCTGATGCCGCTTTCAGAGACGAGCACATAATCCTTGGGCAGAAGGGAAGCAAGGCGATAGGAGTTTTGTACATCGGTGTGGAATGTGCCGAGGTTGCGGTTGTTCACACCCACCATGTCAATGTTCTCGCCCACATACTCTAATTCTGGTTCCGAATGTACTTCGAGCAAAGTTTCGAGTTGCAGTTCGTGCGCCTTCTTCGCAAGGGCTTTACATTCGCTCGTTGTCAGGTCGGCAGCGATAAGCAGCACCGCATCGGCACCAATCGCTTTGGCCTGATAGAGTTGGTATTCGTCCACGATGAAATCTTTGCGCAAGATGGGACAGCAGACCATTGGCCGGGCGGTGCGAACATATCGCAGGCTACCGCCAAAGTATTTCTCGTCGGTCAGAATGGAGATGGCACTCGCACCGTTCTCGCTGTAGGAAGCGGGTATCACATCTGGCTTTCCTTCTTCCTTAATCCATCCCTTCGAGGGACTTTTGCGTTTGAATTCCGCAATGATGCCCGATGCGCTGTTGGCCAAGCTTTCACGCATCGAACGCCGTACCGTTTCGTCAGCAGCAAGCAGTTTCTCCACATTATTATATAATAAGGAGGGTTCTACCTGTTCCTTCTGTCGTTCCACCTCCATGCGTTTGTGGGCAACAATCTCTTCGAGTATATCCTTAGCCATTTTGTAATGAGGATTTAGGAGTTGATGTCAAGGAATTTCTTAAATGTAGCCAGGGCCTTGCCACTCTCGAGCGATTCACGAGCCGCATTCACAGAGTCTTCCATCGAGAGGTTCTTGTCCATCACGCTGAGACCGCAGGCAGCGTTGGCAATCACCACGTTCTTCTGTGCTTCAGTGGCAGAGCCGTCCAGCACGGCATCGAAAATCTTCATGGCTTCCTCTGGTGTTTCGCCACCGTAGATTTCACTTTGTTCAACATACTTTAAGCCCAAATCGACAGGAGTGAGCACTTTCTCGAAGTTGTTGGTGCAAATCTTAAAGCCACTTGTCAGCGAGATTTCATCGTATCCATCGTAAGAAGTGATGACACCGAAGTTGTCGCCAATCTTCTGATGCACATTGGTATAAAGACGGAGTTGTGCCTGGTTGGCTGTGCCGTGCAGAGAGTTCTTCGGATGACAAGGATTCACGAGAGGACCTAACAGATTGAAGCAAGTGGGGATGCCTAAAGCCTTGCGGGTGGGGCCTACAAACTTCATGCCGTAGGCGAAGAGAGGGGCGTGGAAGTAGCAGATGCCAGCCTCTTCAAGAGAGCGTTTCAGCTGGCCGATTTCATCGGTGAACTTCACGCCGTGCCCCTGCAGCACATTGCTGGCACCACTCACCGACGATGAACCACCGTTGCCGTGCTTGGTCACTTTGTATCCGGCACCTGCAATGACGAAGGCAGAGCAGGTGGAGATGTTGAACGTGTTCTTGCCGTCGCCACCCGTACCCACGATATCCAGCGTGTTGTACTCACTGAAATCCAGGTATTTGCCCGTTTCGAGCAGACCCTGACGGAATCCGAGGAGTTCATCCACCGTCACGCCACGTGTCTGCATGGCCATCAGCAGGGCGGCAATCTGCTGAACGTTATACTTTTCCTCAACGATGTTGAGCATAATCTGATGGGTGTCCTCCTGCGAGAGCGTTTGTCCATCAATGAGTTGTAAAAGATACTGTTTCATATTTATTCGTGTTTGAGCCAATTGTTGATGATTGTTTTACCTTCTTTCGTGAGTACGCTTTCGGGGTGATACTGAATGCCTCTGATGTCGAACTGCTTGTGGCGCATGGACATGATGAAGCCCTCGTCCGACACGCTGGTCACTTCGAGGCAGTCGGGCAGTCCTTCCGTGTCGACCACCCAAGAGTGATAGCGTCCCACCTCAATCCGTTCGGGCAGTCCTTCGAAGAGATAGTCCTTGACGGTGATGGTCGTTGGAGTTGCTACACCGTGATACACTTCGCTCAGGTTGGTCAGGTGTCCACCAAAACTTTCGCCAATCGCCTGATGTCCGAGACACACACCCAAAATCGGCTTCTTGCCAGCGTATGCCTTGATGACATCGAGCAGCAGACCTGCCTCGCAGGGGATGCCGGGGCCAGGAGAGAGGATGATTTTGTCGAAAGCCTCCAGTTGCTCCATCTGAAACTGGTCGTTGCGATATACCGTCACTTCAGCACCCAGTTCCTTGACGAGATGACTCAGATTGTACGTAAACGAGTCATAGTTATCTATAATTACTACTTTCATAATTTTTCCGCGATTGAGATGGCTTTTCGTAAAGCCCCAAGTTTGTTGTTCACTTCTTGCAGTTCATACTCCACATTGCTTTTTGCCACGATGCCTCCTCCGGCTTGGAACCACAGTTCGTTGTTGCGGCTCACGAAGGTGCGGATGGTGATGGCTTGGTTGAGGCTTCCGTCAAATCCGATGCTTCCCACACAGCCACCGTAGGCACCGCGATTGTGTGGCTCGTATTCGCTGATGAGTTGCATGGCCCTCACCTTTGGAGCACCAGAGAGTGTGCCGGCAGGGAAAGTGTCGATGAAAGCCTGCACAGGGTCGGCACCCTCATTCAGTTTTCCGCTCACACGAGAGACGAGGTGGATGACGTGGCTGTAGAACTGCATGTCCTTGTAGAAGTCCACCTTCACATTGTGGCAGTTGCGGCTGAGGTCGTTTCTGGCGAGGTCCACCAGCATCACGTGCTCCGCATTCTCTTTCGGGTCATTCTTCAGATAGAGTGCATTCTTCTTGTCCTGTTCCTCATCGCCAGTGCGTTTAGTCGTTCCTGCGATGGGGTCGATATAGGCAGTGCCGTCCTCAATGCGGCAGTGTGTCTCAGGCGAGGAACCGAAGATACGGAAACCGCCGAAATCCATGTAGAACAAATAAGGCGACGGGTTGATACTTCGCAAGGCACGGTAGAGTTTGAAGTCATCGCCCTCATACTTCTGCTTGAATCGGCGTGACAGCACAATCTGGAACACATCACCACGCAGACAGTGTTTGATGCCTCGGCGGATGTTTTCACGATGCTCGTCGTCCGTCAACGTTGACCAATAGTCGCCCACAGGCTTAAAACCGTATGCCTGATAAGGTAGGTTGTTCACGTCGTGCTCCAACTGGTCGAGGTCATCCTCTTCACCGTCCTCCAGAAGTTCGATGAGTTTCAGTTCGTTCTTGAAGTGGTCGAACACAATGTAATCTTTATAGAATATGTACTGAAGGTCTGGCGCGTCGTTCAGGTCTTGCGTCTCATCCTTCACGTCGATGTGCTCGAAATAACGTACGGCATTGAAGGTGGTGTAGCCAAAAAGACCGCAGTCACTTCTGTCCTTGCCCTCGATGTTGAAACTCTGCAGGAACTCGTTGATGAGTTGTGCCGTTCCGTATTGCTCCGTGATGGCATTGCGCTTCTCGCTGCCATCAGGGAACTTCATCACGCCCACACCATGTTCCACCGAGACGCTGGCGATGGGATGAACGCAGATGAACGAACGGCTGTTCTTCCCGTCGTGATAGTCAGAACTCTCCATCAGTGCGCTTTGTGGATAGGCATCACGCACACGGAGATAGACGCTGACAGGCGTGTTCAGGTCGCCGAGAATCTTTTTTGAGGCGGTATGATAGTTGTATGTCATAGTTGTTGTGTTGTTTTTTGTCGGATGTTTGAATGCGTTGTTCATAACTTCTGAACGACTTCTCTTGTGGGAAGTGCCGTATTGCTACAGACAGGCTTCTGTATGTTTGAGATACGTGTCCAAATCCTTATCGCCTCTTCCGCTCACGGTGAGCACCACAACCGTGTCCTTTGTGAACTGGTTTTTCACCTTTGGCAGCAATGCCAACGCATGAGCACTTTCGAGAGCAGGGATGATGCCCTCCATGCGAGTCAGTTCGAAGGCAGCACGGAGCGCCTCGTCATCATTGGCAGGGAGCACTTGTGCGCGTCCTGTCTCATAGAGGTTGCAATGGATAGGACCCGTGCCTGGATAGTCGAGACCAGCTGAGATGGAGTAAGGTTCAATGATTTGGCCATCCTCCGTCTGCATCAGCTTGATGCGGCTGCCGTGCAGAATACCCACAGTGCCCACCTGCATGCTCGCAGCCGTCTGTCCGCTGTCGATGCCAAGTCCGCCAGCCTCGCCGAGAATAATCTTCACACGCTCATCGTCGATGTAGTGGTAGATGGTTCCGGCAGCGTTGCTTCCGCCACCCACACACGCCATCAGGTAGTCAGGATAATCCCTGCCAATCTTCTCCTTCAGTTGCCACTTGATTTCCTCCGAGATGACCGATTGCAGACGTGCCACCATGTCGGGATAAGGATGAGGCCCTACGGTGCTGCCTATTATATAAAATGTGTCGGCAGGGTGACAGCACCAGTCGCGGATAGCCTCGTTGGTGGCATCCTTCAGCGTTTTGTTGCCACTTTCCACAGGCACCACCGTCGCACCCAACATTTTCATGCGCTCCACGTTCACGTGCTGGCGCTGCACATCCAATGCACCCTGATACACCGTGCACGGCATATCCATCAGCGCACAGGCTGTGGCCGTAGCCACACCGTGCTGACCGGCTCCTGTTTCGGCAATGATGCGCT
Source organism: Bacteroidaceae bacterium (assembly GCA_016280445.1). Lineage (GTDB taxonomy): Bacteria > Bacteroidota > Bacteroidia > Bacteroidales > Bacteroidaceae > Minthosoma. The sequence continues at coordinate 22,010 of JAEEGS010000016.1, read as the reverse complement.
TCTTGCCCAACTTCTTGGCCAGGAGAATCTGTCCCAGTGCATTGTTGATTTTGTGGGCGCCCGTGTGGTTGAGGTCTTCACGCTTCAAGTACAGCTGACAGCCATACTTATCGCTCATGCGCTTGGCAAAATAGAGTGGGGAAGGACGACCCACATAGTCCTTCAGCAAAGCATGATACTCCTGTTTGAACTCCTCACTCTCCAAGATGGGGAGGTAAGCTTTCTTCAAATCCTCCACCGTCTTGTAGAGAATCTCTGGGATGTAGGCTCCTCCGAACTGTCCGTAGAAGCCATTTTCATCTACTTGGTATGTCATATAGTTTATGTTGTTTAATTTTTGACTCCACAAAAAAAAGCCTATCGCAAGTACGACAGGCTTTTTTGTTTCTATGCATTTATGTTTGGCTTCGCATAGGGGAATGACCATTTGACTTACGATTTTTTGAATCCCAAGTTGCGCCACCACCAATATGCGTTAAACTTCTTTGTCATTTCACATGAAATTATCATTTCGACTGCAAAGTAAGAGAAAAACATTCATATAGACAAATAAAAAGGTAAAAAAATACCTATTTTTTTGTAAAAAACATCTTTGCTGTACAAAAAGAAATGAGAATTACGGAAAGTTTGCTAACTTTGCAATAAAAAGGAACTAAGATGAAAGCAAAGAAAGTATTATTCGCCATCATGTTGTTGGTCCTTCCTGTCCTGTTGATGGCACAAGAAGTGAAAGACTATCTGAATACAGGAAACACCATACAGTTCAACAACGAAACATATTATCTGGGATGGAGCGCAAGCCCGAATGCGGATTATTTCACGCAGGAGTACTTTCCCAAAGGAGAGAAGCCAGAGTCGTACAATCAAATGTTCACAGTTCTGGTGCTTTATTCAGAAGCCCTCACTCCTAAGAAGGCGGTGGAGGCTAAAGCGCAGGAACTGAGCATGAGAAAGCAGACGGATGCTTGTTGCAACTATCAAGTGCACAATAAGGACGATGAATACATGATAGATTTTCTGGTAAGTCAAACAGATGAAAAGAACCCCGAACTTCTTTCCATCGTCGAGTTCGACGTGCATGTCTATCGTCAAGTCATCATCAATGGCCGCAAAGCCTTGAAACTTGATTTCTATAGCCGCCGTGCTTACGGCAACGACATCATGCCCTTCCTGCAAAACCTGTCAGAATATCGCGGCAAAATGATGGCAGAAATGGTGGAGACAAATATCCCTTGCAGGTAGAAGACATGGGGAGGTCGCGGTTCGGAAACAAAACGTCTCATCATTGACGATATGACAATCAGCGGTTCCACTCTCAACGAAATTCTTCGAACCCTCCGAATCCTCAACGAAGACAATGATATCACCATCTTCAGTCTTATCGGACGTAAGGATTTGATGGCAGAAGCATTCTAAAGAAAAAAAATATAATATCCATATGATTAAAGCAAAGTCTGTAGAGAAATCTGTTAGTTGGGGTAAGGAGGATACTCGTGGGAACCTTCGTTTTAATGCTGTTGTGCGCTTTACAAAAGCGGATAATAAGTTCATTGCTTCCTCGGTTGGTGGTTTAGATTATCCCTTGTCCTATGATCTTGTAGGTATGTATAAAGACGATGCGGAATGTCAAGATTTGGAGAGTGGTGAATTTGATGCAGAGAAGGCATTCGTGAAATTTACCAGAGAAGCTAGGGAGGAGGAGATTTTGGAAGGTCTTAACCTTTATGAAATTGCTTTGCCTTTTGCTGTAAAGGTACAAGGTAATGCTGATGCTCGTCCTTTTTCAATACAACGTCAAGCGTATTACGGAAGCGAAACGGAGGCAAAAGAATACGTCATCGCTGCGCTTAATCGTGACATTTCTCGTGGCCGTCTTGTGCGAGTTGAGGAGGATGGTCCTGACGGAAAACATGTACCAAAGGAAATAAAGCAAGCTGTATTAAAGAAAATAGAGGTTAACGAATATCTGGATTCAATGCCTCCTCATTCAATTAGAATGTATTTCGCGGAAACGTCTGAGAGTGATGAATTGTATGTTTTTGGAACAACTATTGAAGCTCAATTCTGTGATAAGGGTGAGTTTGACAGAAGAGATGGATTGTCAAAAGAATTGTTCCAGCAGAAGGTTGACTATGCCAACTCTTTTGTCGGAAAGACATATGATGTTAATCTCTTTGAATTCTCTGTTATGGAACTAACAAATAATCGTTATGTGGCTTTTGATTCTATGAATGAATACCACTTTGATTGCGATTCAGAAGAGATTAAAGATTATCACATAGCATCTTATATGACAAAAGAGGATATCATGTTGAGAATGAAGTATGCGATAACAATGCAGGGGCTTGAGGGAATGATAGAGGGGATTCTGCCCGATAGAACGACAGAAGAAATAACGACAACCCTTTTCTTTCCCAAGCCGGTTCCCGAGAAAAAGCATTTTGATATTCCATATGGCAAATACCCGAATCTAAACGAAAGTTTCATTGTGAATGAGGTTTCTATTGATGAAATCCGAAACGGCCACCATCTTGCCAATCAAATAAAGGAATACAATATATCTGAATCGGATTTTAATAGCTATATGGATCAGATTGCTGGTTATCGTTTGAAAGTCAGAGCTGCTAAAGCCACAAACGAATCTATCCGAAAGAAAATATTCTTTTGGGAGCCGAAAGAGGTTGTGGGAGAATTGAAAATGAATCCAAATGTTATATCCATGTTCATAGACAGCATTATTCTCAGTAGGCTTTATTCTAATGATTGTACGGAAGCAACGAAGGCATATCATGCGGAATGTGAAAGGAAGTTACGAGAGACGTTTATGCATGAGGATGTTGATAAGAAAGAATTCAAAGATAAATTTGCTGCTTTCAGGAAGGCTTTAAGTGAGAAATATAAGGGTCAAGAGGTTCTAAAGCAGATCAATGAATATAAACAATAATGGGATGATGCCAAACTGACATCATCCCAATACTATATGGCATTGTGATAGCCTCTAGACTAAAGATATTCTGTGGGGTTGGAGAATTTATTTGTCGTTGTAGTGCTCCTCTGCTTGAATGACGAGTACAGTAACACGTTCATCGTAAATATCGTAGATGATACGATCGTCAGCCGTGATGTGACGCGAATACGTTATGTCGCGGCCTCCAATGAGAGGCTCTGGATGACCAATTCCTGTACGTGGATGCTCCATAATGTCTAGCAGAATCTTCGTGGCCTTCTTGAAAAGGCGTGGATTGGACTTCTTCCACTTCCTCAAGGTCTTGTCTGCCTCCTTAGAATACTCAATAGTATACATCATAGACTGTCGAAATATTTCTGCATCTCCTCAGGCGTACGGCATGAGATAGTCTCACCCTTGGCATATTCCTCGCGGGCTTTCTTCATTGAACGGCGCAGGGCGGGTGTAATGCTCCTTTCGTCGTTGATAGTGGCAGTGCGCACCGATGCGATGCCACGTATTAACTTCAATGCTTTCTTGATGTCGGCCACCACTGCATTGTCCTCCAGCGTGATAATCATCTGGGTGGATGGAGGTGTTAATGTTGTTGCTACCATCTTTTTTCCTTTTTTAAATGATTGCTTTTCGGTTGCAAAATTAAGGAAAAGAAATGGAATAAACGAAAAAAGATGAAGAAAAAATAAATGGGATGATGCCCAACTGACATCATCCCATTACTATATGTGGCTTGATACGCTTACCCACGCATCGATTCGTCATGCAGATTTCTGTATTCACATAGGTGGCTACCTCCCGTCACATGGTCCACTTCTTTCCGCATTCGTTGCATTGGCAGATGAGTTTGTTTTTACCGATGCAGCCCAACAACAAGCCAAAGACGTTTAGGAAGAGGAAGCCAAGGCATCCTAAGGCTCGGTTGTAACCCTTTTTGTGGCTGGTGCAATCTGTGCTGCCACATTTGGGACAATATAGTTCTTTTCTTGCCATATCAGATTTTCTTTTTTGTTTTCTTGACTTATGTAGGGTTCGCTTGTCGCATAAACGGCTGTGTCTTGGCTTGTTCCATGATCAGGTCGGCCAGCATGCCGTTGGCATCGTTTTCGCCATTGATGATGTCGTAGAGCGATTTAAGCCCATCGCGCCCGCCGTCATGTTTCAGCACATGAACCAGGCAGAGGTACTGCAAGGCCGTGTTGGACGAGAGAATGTCGAGGTCGGTAATGGCCAGTTGCGAGAGTGCCAACTGGTAGGCATCATCACTGTTCTCGTCGATGAATTGCTGTACGTCGCCAAGGGTCTCCAATCCAAGGGATTCGAGCACGGGCAGATAGGACATCATGGATACAGGAAAAACTTCAGCTTGGTTGACGGCAGCGATACGTTTATTCAAACGGTCGAAGGGATGCAGTTCCAGATATCCCCGGAATGTTTCGGCTGACAGTGGTACGTCATCCAGTTGTCCGTTCTTGACCAGTGCCAGTGTCTGGCGGCGGTAGTCTGTGAGCACTACACGCAGGCGGCTGAACTCGTCATCAATCAGTTCCATCATTCCCGCCAGACGGCTGAATTGCCGCTTGTACTCGCGAGGCATCTTCACGTCACCCTTGTAGCCTGTGTCGTGCTCGATGGTGGACCACACGTGCTGCAGCGCTGTGCGCATCTGCAGTTCGAAGCGTGGGCCGCCCGTCTTGAGACGGCAGATATAGTGCAGCGAGTTATAGCCGAAAGCATCCAGTTCATGCAACTTACGCTTATCGACACTTTCCTTCCAGTCTATGTCGAAGAGGCGCTTGGCGATGGCCGCCACTTTGTCCACTTCATCGGTGTAAAAGGTAATGATGCGCAAGCCTACGAGGTCGGTGATGTCGTCGATGCTTTTGTATTTCGCCCCTTTCAGTTCCAGTTTCCCTATGAGCGACTTCTCTGTTTTCACCCTGTGCTCGATGGCTGTGACGTAGATGCCCTGTTCGCGCAGTGCCTTGCACAACTGGTTGTAGGCTTCGTCGGCCAACTCTTGCAGCGTGGGGTACAGTTCGTGGTACTGCTGCAGCAGCATCTCGCCATGAGGATCCAGTTTGACCTTCGGTCTTACCTGTTCTCGCTTACTCGTAGATTTGGTTTGATTATCCATCTGTGTGCCGGTTTACATGAATTCGAAGATGTTACTGAAGCCCGTGATGGTGAAAATGCTACGGACGTTATCGTTAATACTCTTGATATAGACATGCCTTCCCTGTTTCTGGGCGTTCTTCAGAATGCCAAGGAATATGCGCAGACCAGCCGACGAGATGTACTCCAGGTCGGTGCAGTCGATGATAATGTCCTTGCCTTCCACGTCATGGAGAGGACTCATGGCCTTTTCGGCTTCTGGGGCAGCGGCAGTGTCGAGGCTGCCTTCTAGAATGGCAACCATGTTGCCGTTGATTTCTTCAATTTTTACGTTCATTATCTTATCTTTTTAAATCGTTTTACTATTTACTTTGTTGTATTTTCTTCCTCAACGTCAGCACATTGAGGTCATCCATGCGCTCGTAGTTGATGGAGTCCATGTTTTGACGCATGAGATGGATGCCCAGTCCGCCGATGTTGCGCTGGTTGGCAGATAGCGTTGTGTCGACTTCTGCTTGAACGGTGGGGTCGAAAGGCTTACCGCTGTCGATGATGGTAATTTTCAGTCGCACATCATTCGAGGCTGCCTCTATGCTCACGTCGCCGCGCTGTCCTGATGGATAGGCATATTTCATTACGTTGACCACTGCCTCCTCTACGGCCACTTTTACCTGCATGGTGACAACTTGGTCGAATCCCACGGCTTGGCAGACCTCTTCGACAAAGACATTCAGTCGTGGCACTTCCTGCGTGTCGTTTGTCAGCACGATGCTTTTCCGCATCTGTACGTCTCTCTGCTGCTTGATATACTGTATGGCCATCATGGTCAGGTCATCGCTCTGTTCGGCATCGCCCACAAACTGGTGGACGGCCTCGGTCATCTGGCTGATGAGTTGACGGGGCTCCTGTTGCTGTTTGGCCAGTGCGCGATTTGCCACGTCGTTTATGCGCTCCATCTGGAACTGCGCATATTCGGCATTCATAGCCTCGGTCAATCCATCGGTGAAAAGGAAGATGGTGGTGCCAGTGAAGATAAGCGCCTCTTGCTGGGTGTACTTCCATGTGGGCATAAAGCCGACGGGGATATTCGAGTCGCATGGAAGTTCGCCTACGCCGGCACCAACGAGCAACGGGGCATCATGGCCGGCATTGCAGTAGTGCAGACGTCCAGTGGGCAGGTCGAGCACACCGACAAAGAGGGTGACGAACATGTGGTTTTTATTCATGTCGGCAATCGTCTTGTTCATGATGGTCACGATGCGGTCGGGCATCGACTCGTGGGTCGAAACGGTTCGGAAGGTAGAGCGTGTGACGGCCATGAAGAGGGAGGCTGGCACGCCCTTGCCCGACACGTCGCCGATGCAGAAGAAGAGTTTCTCGTCGCGGAAATAGAAGTCAAACAGGTCGCCGCCCACCTCCTTGGCTGGGGTCAGCGAGGCATAGAGTTGCACGTCGTCACGGTCGGCCTTGGTCGGAAACTTTTCGGGCAGCATGCCCATCTGTATGTCGCTGGCAATGCGGAGGTCACTCTCTATCGAGGCCTTCTGAGCAGTGGTGTTCTTTAACTCTTCGATGTGTTTCACCAGCGACTGCTGCATGTTCCCGAACGAGTGGCTCAACTGGCCAATCTCGTCGGTACGCTGGAAGTCAGGCAGTACGGTGTCAAACTGTCCTGATGCGATGGCTTCGGCCTCGTGGGCCAGTCGTCGCAGGGGCTTCAGTTCGCTGGTAATGATGCGGACGAAGAAGTAGAGCATCAGCAACAGACCAACGGTGACGATGGCCATAATCGTGTGGCGCAGACGGTCGAAACCACTGAAGATGTCGCTCTCGGGGCAGACGATGGCCATCGAGCATCCCGTCTGGCCGAGGGGCTTGTAGAAGACGTAACTGTCCTCGCCATTGATATTCATCTGCTTCACCCCTTCCTCACCATTCGTCATGGCATGGCCGAGGGCGCTCATGGCTGTGTCGGGCTGCTCCAGCGTCTGGGTGAAAATGGTCTGGCGGGTGATTTTCGTCGTGTCGGGATGTACGAAGTAGGTGCCGCCACGGCCGATCATGATGCTGTAAGAATTGGGATAGGGCTTAACGGCTGAGATGGTCTGCGATAGCCAGTTCAGTGAGAGGCTGATGTTGATGACGCCTATCACCTGGTCCTGCTTGTCCATGAGGGTCTGACAGTAACTGGTCACCATCTCGCTGGTGTTCGTGGCGACATCGAGGTCCATATACGGTTCCGTCCAGCACGGCTTATCCAGCAGTTGGGGCATGAGATACCAGTCCGCAAAGAAATACTGGTAGTTATCGCTGCCGCCTTGTGTGGTGCGAATAGAGTCACCGATATGTCTGGTGTAGGCAGAGAAATAGCGTCCCTTGTTTTTGAAGTAGTAAGGCTCGAAAGCGATGGAGCAGTTGTAGAAGTCGGGATTATTCTGCAGCAAGCCCCGGCTGTAGACGAACATCGAGTCGGCTTGGTCGGGATGGCGCAGTACCAGCCATTTGGTCATGTCCGAGGCCACCTCCACACGGTTCAATATGCCCTCCACACGCAGTGAGGTCTTATCCAAGATTTGCGTGGCACGATTGACAGCCTCCTGCCGCACGGCCTCACGGGCCTGATAGAATAGGAATCCGAGGGCGACAACGAAGATGATGGCAGCAAAGAACACTACCCACAGACTGACTCTGACGGATAGTTTGCGACGGATATATGCGATGATTTGTTTCATGCTCGTGCCTCCTTACTTCTGTGGGATAAGTTGATCGTATGTCACTTCATGGCTCAGCATCTGGTTCTCCACCATCAGTTGGTTGGCTTGTCGCACCATGTCGGGGCGCAACCGGAACTCGCGCTTCTTCGACTCGCGGTCCACTTGCAGGCGCAGCACCTCTTGGAGCATCAGCCGCTGCATCACGCGGTTGGTGGCGATGTGGTTCTTATCGACATACCGCATCACGATGTCCAGTGTCTCGTCGGGATGTTGGGCTGCCCATTCCCAGCCTTTCTTGCTAGCTTGGGCGAAACGATGTGCCTGTTCCTTGTGCTTCTCGTAGTAGTCGCGGTTCATATAGACGCCGTCCTCCTGCACGTTGTAGCCGTGGTCGCAGAAACGATACACGTTCTTGTCGGTCATCTTGATACCTGCTTGCACCAACTGGTAGTACTCGTTGTAGCTCATGGCCAGCGTGGCATCGAGGGCTCCAGCCACGAAAAGATTGACGTTCTGAGCGAAGTGCACCCACTTGTAGTTCAGATGGTCCTTGATGCTCATGCAGATGGCCAATTGACCGAAACCGACGCTCCAGATGCCGACACGGGCACCTTTCTGTGTCAGCGGATCTTTGTCGCGGGCTGAAACGATGACCATCGCATTGTTCATCGATGTCTGAAGGATGTTCACCAGAGGGATGCCTCCATCCACGATTTCCAACGCTTGACAAAGTTGCAGTGTTGTGGCCTGACATTCGTTCTTGCGCAAGCGGTCCATGGCGGGCTGCGTGGCTGATGGATGTTCTATGCGCACCTTCACTCCAGCCTCGCGATAGAAACCCTTTGCCTCGGCTACGTAATAGCCGGCGAATTGGGCCTGTGCCGTCCATTGTGGTGTAAACACGATGGTCTCTTCCTGTGCAGTCACAGTCTGAGCCATCGCCATCATGGCAATGATTAATAGGTATAAGGTCTGTTTCTTTCGTGCCATATTAGTTTTTCTTTCTGTTTGCAAAGATACAACTTTATTTTTAAAACCACCAAAAGATGTTGGTTTTTATGTTTGCGATTTGTTTGAATGGTAGAGAATAAAACAAAACGCACCCGCTTGGAGGCGGGTGCGTATGTTGTATGAGCAAGGATGATTATTGTACAGCTACGGTTTTGCCCTTGATGACATAGATGCCAGGTCGGAGACCCTCGGTGCTGTCGGCCACTTTCACGCCTGAGAGGTTGTACACCTGCACGCGTTCGCCGGGCTTGACCACAGACTTGATGCTAGTGGCTTCGCCTTCTTCGATGTGGTTGGTGGAGAGCAGGGTGGAGTTGCCGCCAGAGAGTTCCACGTAGCAACGGGTGGCGTAGAAGTCTGTGGAGGTGTCGTCCACATTGACGAACGATGCTTCGTCGTTGTTACGGGCGAGGATGCCATAGAAGCCTCGTGGGGCAGTTTGTTTCTTGGCTGTACCCATCGTGACTTTCTCTCCAGTGCCTTCAGCGGTGAAGACTAACTCGGCGGCATCATCTATAATCTGGGCATTTTCAACGGTGAATTTCTTAGTGCCGTTTTCGCCTGTATAATAGAGGATGTAAGGCGTGTTGGCCTGGATGCCTTTCGACTTGCAGTTCTGGAAATTGAGTTTCACGCTGGAGCCGTCGTTTTCAACGCCTACGAGTTTCTCGAGTTTGCAGTCGCTGCCGAACACTTCAGTCACCTGTTCGGCGGTCATGGAGAATGGCAGCGAGATGGTGTTCCATCCTTTGAAGATGTAGCGGCTGACGGTCACGTTGAGAGTCTTTCCGTCATACTTCGCAAGGTCTGTACCTTTGTAAGTGCTCAGTGTGAGTGATTGCTGAGCCGATGCGCTGATGCACCCCAGTGCAAAAGCAGCCATGAGTAGTAGTTTCTTCATACGCTTCTCAATTTTAATATGTGTAACAATCAATTTTTCACTTCTTTGATGAATCCGTTTCGGTAGGCGAAGAGCAGGCGTTTCAGGTTCTCCACTTTGGTGAGGAGTATTTTCCCCTTGTCGGTGTCCTTCACATACATGCGTTGCGAACTCAGTTCCACAATCTGGGTCGAGCTCTTGATGTCGTCACCGTTCTGGATGGCGTCTTCGGCGGAGCGGAAGGGCTGATGTTGCACGAGGTCGAGTCCTCGGCTGTGGAAGGTGAGGGTGTAGCCTGCAATGCCTGTTTCGGGTTGATAGGCACGTGAGAAACCGCCATCGATGACGAGGAGTTTTCCATTGGCCTTGATGGGTGTTTCGCCTTTCAACACCTTGACGGGTGTGTGACCGTTGATGATGTGGCGATGCTTTCCCTCCACTCCGAAGTTGTCGAGAATCATGTCTACAACCTTTTCATCATTGTTGTATTTATAGTAGTAACCCTTTGTCTCCGTGTGTGTTGACTTATCTTTGATGAAGTAACGTTCGAAGGTGGTCATCTTGTCCTTGTCGAACAGCGGAGAGTCTTTTCCGCACCACAGATACCAGATGTAATCCTTGGCGTAGTTCTTGCGTTCTTTTGGCGTGTCGGCGTTGAATGCTTCTCTCACCAAGTGCCCTGTCTTCTTCATCAGCGCCATCCCTTTGTACTTCTTGCCGTTTATCTCCACTTCTTTCAGGGTGCCGTCGGAGTTGAGCGGAACGGTGGCGTGATACATCAGGTTGCTGTTGGCGATGGAGTACATGCCTCCGTGTGCCAGCAGGCATTGTATGTGGCGTTGCAGTTTGTCGCTGGTGCGGAATGAATGTTCCAGTTTTGCCATCAGCAGTTCTTCCTCTTCGCTCAAGGCATTGGGATTCTCCTTGTCCACGGTGGGCAGGAAGGTGTCGAGCATCTCATGCTCTGTGCCGTCGATGAAGCAAGTGCCGTTGCCGAAGTAGATGTGTTCCAGCATCTTGCGTCCCGCCATGTCAAACTCGGGATGTCGGTCAATGATTTTTGCCTCCTCCTTGAACTGGATGATGGTGATGGCCTTGTGCATCTGAGCGATGAGTCGATTCGTCTTCTTGTCGTGCTGGCTCTCTTTTGTCAACTCGTTGGCAGTGAACTGCTTGCAGGGGTCATCCTTGTAGGTCTCCATGGCGAATGTGGCCAGTGGCAACAGGTTGATGCCGTATCCGTCTTCCAGTGTGGCGAGGTTTCCATAGCGCATGGAGAGTCGCAACACATTGGCGATGCAAGCCCGGTTGCCGGCTGCCGCTCCGAACCATTCGATGTCGTGGTTGCCCCACACGATGTCGAAGTGATGATAGTTCATCAGTGTCTCCATGATGAGGTGTGAACCGGGACCTCGGTCGAAGATGTCGCCCAGCAGGTGCAGACGGTCAATGGCCAGTCGCTGAATCAGGTTGCAGATGGACACGATGAAGTGGTCGGCACGTTGGGTCTCGATGATGGTCTGTACAATCACATTGTAGTATTGGTGGCGCTTTTCGCCCACACCGCTGTGACTTTCGTGCAGCAACTCTTCGATGATGTAGCCGAACTCTTCGGGCAGTTCCTTGCGGATTTTACTTCGTGTGTATTTCGAACTCACCTCTCTCAACACCTTGATGAGTTGATTGAGCGTGATGATGTAGAAGTCCTCCATGTTGTTTTCTGCCGCCTTGATTCGCTGCAACTTCGCTTCTGGATAGTAAATCAAGGTGCACAGTTCCTGCTTTTCTGACAGGCGAAGCGTAGGGCCAAAAATCTCTTCCACTTTCCGCTTCACATAGCCCGAAGCATTCCTCAGCACATGATTGAACGCCTCGCTTTCTCCGTGCGGGTCGCTGATGAAGTGTTCCGTGGGCTTGGGCAGGTTGAGAATCGCCTCAAGATTGATAATCTCACAACTTGCTTCTGCCACATTGGGATAACTTTGTGCCAGCAATTGCAGATATCGGAGATCTTCTTTTATCTCTTCTTCTGTGAATACGTTGTCCTTCTTTATTTCCATAGAAAGATTTGGGTGGAGCACGATGGTAGGTTTTGGTTTTATGCTCACACAGGGTTGTTCTATTTTGCAAAGTTATGGATTTTTTCTTTTGCGAGGAAAAAAAAGAGAGAAAAGTTGCAGATTGTTTATTTTTAACAGCAACTTTTCTCAGAAAAAGGGTGTGTCACTCGGAAAAAGGATGTCCCAATGGGACTTTTTTGTCAGGCTTCGTCGAAGAAACTGCCTGATTCCATCGTCACGCCTGCATCAAGACAAGCATTGTAGCGCATGCGGGCACTCCGTTCGCGAGCAAACATTTGGCTGGTTCCGACGGCATCTTCAGTGAACTCCATGTGTTCGTCGATAGCCATCGTGCGTGCCATCGACTCCACATCCAGATTGTCGGTTCCGATGAGCGTGAAAGTCCATCCTTGCTGCTTCAGTTTCTCGACAAGGTTGCGAATCATCGTCAGCGTCCACTCGCGCGAACTGTTTTCCTCACCGTCGGTGATGATGGTGACCAGCACCTTGCTGTCCTTGTCTGTCTGTGCATTTACTTTGGAGACCGCCATGCCGATGGCATCGTAGAGCGGTGTGCCACCTCCAGGCTGATAGTCTTTCCAACCCAGTTCGTGTGTCTGTGCGGCAGGTGTGTTGTCGTAGTGCCACTTTGTGTGACCGGTGTCAAATGTGACGAGTGTGACACGCTGGTCGGTATCGGGAAATTGCTTCTGCATGGTGCGTACTGTCTGCAAGGTTTCATTCATGCCCGAGAAGGCCTGCTGGTGAATGATGCTCATGGAGCCGCTTTCATCGACAATCATCAAATTGAATACTTTCTGTTTCATCTTCTTTTTATTTTTTAGGAGTGAATAAATGTGAATTATAAAAGTTGTGTGAATCCGTGCTCGAAAGGTCACGATTCTGTTGACTTTTATCCCTTAAAAGAAGATTTTCAGAAAAAGTTAAGCACACTCGTCCATTTTTTTACTATCTTCGCAAAAAAAATATCCACGATGAGACGTTCACCTCTATCTGACCAGCAAATTCTTGACGGATTGCGCAACGGGAACAGCCGCGTTTTTCGTGACTATTTTTACGAATATTGTCATGCAGCCTATCACCTTTACGACCAGCATTACGGGTTGAGCCAGAAGGAGAACCTCGACTTCATGTCGTTGGCACATCAGTATGCACTCTATCTGATGGAGCATGATTGGCGTCCGCTCGAAGACCGCTCGCCAGAAGTGAGTCTTCGCACATGGATTGTCGGAGGATTCCGTTTCGTCGTGCTCGATGCCTTGAAATGGTATCAGCGTGAATATGGCAACTTGAGTTACGAAGACTATTTGCGTACCTTCGATGCCAGCGAGGATTTACGTCTGCAGTTCAACAAAATCATCGAGGAATTGTGCAACCATCACATAGCAGACCGCAGCGACCGCATGGTGCTGGAACTGATGCTGGTGCAAGGATTCAAAGCCAAAGAGGTGGCGGAGAAAATGGGTGTGACACCCTCCGCCATCTCTCAGCGATTTAACCATCTGAAGAAACAGGTGCTGATTCCTTACTTCCGAAAGAACTTCGACATGGACTTCGATATGCCCGAAGTGCTGGACGAGTTCACCATGCCTTACGAGAAATCAGCAAAAGACCAGATGGCTGGAGCCTCCTTCACGGTGCCGTTCCACTCTCTGTCCGACGATGCCTGTATGTGCAACGAAGCATCCATGCCCGACTATTCACTTGACTATAATTATATGGAACAGAAACGTACAACTCCAACATTCATCGATTCGCTCGAACCGAACGAGATTTTTGTCTTTGGCAGCAATTTGCGCGGATTGCATGGTGGTGGTGCGGCATGGATTGCCTACAAGAAATTTGGTGCCGTGATGGGACAAGGCGTAGGTCTGCAGGGGCAGAGTTATGGCATCCCGACCATGCAGGGTGGGGTGGAAACCATCCGTCCCTATGTGGATGAGTTCATCGCCTTTGCGAAGGAGCATCCCGAACTGACCTTCCTTGTCACACGCATCGGTTGCGGCATCGCAGGATTCACCGACGAAGAGATTGCTCCACTATTCGAACAAGCACACACGTTAGACAATGTAGTGCTGCCTCCAGGGTGGTGAAGCCGAGTTTGCTGACATTGGAAGTTTTTCCGCTGCATCGTTGTTTCTTTTATGGGGTGTAGTCGTACGTCGTAAAGCTCACGAGGGTAACGACGTTTGGCTCGTGAGCTTTGTGGAAGGAGGCTCACGGGGGCAGTGGAGGTGCTCCCTCAGGTTTTCCTTTTATATTCAGCCACTCGCAATTGATAGGTGGCACAAGCGGTGACGAGTTGGCTTTTCCCTGCGAAGCCTCTTTTCTTCTCTTGTCTATGAAATGGGTGATATCTTCGAGAACAATGAACGTTCACTCCTCCCGACAACTCACACTTCGGCAGAACACATTTTTGAGTTGTTCATCAACCTGATTGAAGACCCTCAGCAACCCTTCACCAATGTGAATGGTTATGCAGAGTTACTTCACATCACACCCAAATACTTCTCCTCCATCTGCAAGAAATTGTCGGGCAAGACCGCTAACGAAATCATTATAGAGCAAATCATCAAACAGGCGAAAATCTTGCTCCATGACAATAGCCTTTCCATCAAGCAAGTGGCAGACCGACTCAACTTCGCCAACCAATCCCATTTCGGCACTTACTTTCACCGATATACAGGCATGTCGCCTCAGCATTTTCGGCAGGACTGCATGATAGGAAAACCAATCACATAAGTCTCTTTTTTTGTTTTTATCGTGTACGATATAATGTTAAAACAACTTAAATCTTTAGATAAATCGCTTGCGATATAAAATAAAGTTCTTACCTTTGCATCGCAAACGATAAAAATAAACTAATCATTCTAGTAGATATGGCAAAGATTTATGATTTCAAGGCTCTCACGAGCAAAGGTAAGGAACTGGATTTTGCACAGTTTGAAGGTAAGGTATTGCTGATTGTCAACACAGCCAGCAAGTGTGGATTCACACCTCAGTTCGCAGGACTGGAGGAAATGAACCAGAAGTACAAGGACAAAGGACTGGTCATCATCGGTTTTCCTTGCAACCAGTTCAAGGAACAAGATCCAGGCAACGACAGTCAGATTGAAGAGTTCTGCCAAATCAATTACGGTGTGACGTTCCAAATCATGAAGAAGACCGACGTGAACGGTCCTGCTGCAGAACCCATCTTCGAGTACCTGAAGGCTCAGGCTCCCACTGAGGAATATCACGGACTGAAGGCCAAAGCCACAAAGGCTCTCATCAAGACCCTCAGCAAGAGTGTGGAGAAGGACAGCGACATCCAGTGGAACTTCACCAAATTCCTGATTTCGAAAGATGGTGAGACTGTCAAGCGTTATGCGCCCACCACAGAGCCAAAGGACTTTGAAAAGGACATTATTGAATTTATGAATTGACGATTTACAATTTACGATTTATTTTTCAATTGATCTAATGGAATATTCATCGTAGGTGTAAAATCAACAAAATCGTAAATAAATTGTAAATCGTAAATAGTTAAATAGTAAATAAAAATTATGCACGCAGAGTTACAGCTCGATAATCAGATTTGTTTCCGTCTCTACACGGCGGCACGTCTCATTACACAGGCCTACACGCCCATCTTGACAACCCTGGGCATCACCTATCCGCAGTACCTTGTGCTGATGGTGCTGTGGGAAAAGGATAACCAGCCTGTGAACGACATTGCCCGTCGTCTGGTGTTGGAGACGAACACCGTCACCCCCTTGCTTCAGCGCATGGAAAAATTGGGATTTGTTGTTCGCAAAAAAGGTGAGCAGGACAAACGCCAGCAGATTGTCAGCCTGACAGAGAAAGGCAAGCAGTTGGAGGAGGAAGCCTACGCTCAGGTTCCAACCGGCATGAACAACCAACTTTCTGCCTGCCCGTTGAAACTCGATGACTACCAGCGTCTGGCACAGGAACTTGATTCAATCATTGATACATTAAAGAAATAGGTCGATAATTGAAAATTGACAATTGATAATTGAAAGTTGAAAATTGAGATATGGCAACAAATGTGACATTTGACTTGGGCGATTACATGAGCAATAGCATCCGCACCATCATGGCGAAAGCCTACAAGAGTGTGCTGTCCAATCCCCGTGAGGCAAAGTTTGCCTACCGCATGCAGACGCTTTTCCAGAAATCGGAGAAACGGCGCAGGAAGATGCTGGATCAGGAAGGATTGGAGGTGCCGCCATTTCTCATCAGCAGCATCTCCACCACTTGCAACCTGCATTGCAAGGGATGCTATGCACGCAGCAACGGCATAGCCGAGGATGAGACTGCCCATCAGAAAGCGACACTGGCTCCAGAACAATGGAAAACCATCTTCACCGAAGCAGCCGACATGGGCATCAACTTCTCGCTGATTGCAGGCGGTGAGCCATTCATGCGGAAAGACATCCTGGAAAGCATCGCCGAGGTGAAAGACATGATTTTCCCCATCTTCACCAATGGTACACTCATTGGGCCATCCTACATTAAGTTTCTGAAAGCACATCTCAACATGGTCCCCATCATCAGCATTGAAGGCACTGCAATGGGGACAGACGAACGTCGAGGCCAAGGTGTGTTCAAGCGAGCCATGCAGTCAATGGAGATGCTGAAGGAGGAAGACCTCTTCTTTGGCACCAGCATCACAGTGACCACCGAAAACTACCGTCTTGTCACTTCGCCTCAGTTCATTGACACCTTGCGAGGGTATGGTTGCAAAATCATCTTCTATGTTGAATATGTACCCACGGAGGAAGGGACGGAACACTTGGCCTTCGGTGATGAGGAAGTAGCAGAGATGGAAACCCTGCTGGCAGAGCGTCGTGACACCTATTCAGACATCATCTTCCTTTCCTTCCCGGGCGACGAGAAAGCCCTTGGTGGTTGTCTCGCTTCAGGTCGTGGATTCTTCCACATCGGCCCTGACGGCTCAGCCGAGCCTTGCCCATTCTCGCCTTTCAGCGACAGCAATGTTGCTGAGATGGGTCTTCGGAAGGCGCTGCAGTCGCCCCTGTTCCGCAAGATTCGTGCAGCCAAGGCGCTCGGTTGGGAACACACAGGTGGATGTACACTCTTCGAGCATAAGGAAGAAATAGAAAAAATGGTTGTTTAATCCAATGACTTTACAATAAATGAAAACAGCAATCCGTTATTACAGTAAGTTTGGCCATACGACAAAGATGGCAAACATTGTTGGCGAACTCACCAACACACGTCCGGAATTGGCAACAGTTCGTCTGGACGAACCAGTTGACACGCTCTATTTAGGTGCAGGTGTGTTCCTGGGAAAAGTGGACAACAGCATCGCCGAATTCATCAAAACGCTCACTCCCGACATGGTGAAGCGAGTTGTCTGCTTCGGTTCGAGCGCCATCATCAAGTCGCCTGTGCCACAGATGCGTGAGATGCTTCAGGCAAAGGGCATCACCGTCTCGGAGCAGGAATTCACATGCAAAGGTTCGATGGGGCCTGTTCACATGGGACATCCCAACCAAAAGGACCTCGACGATTTCCGTCAGTTCATACGTACAACTTTAAAATAACCTATATTATTCACTTAAAACTAAAACAACATTATGGAAACAAAAAAATCAATTGAGGCATTACAGTTTTTCGTAACCCATTTGGCTGAGGGTGCTATGGTTCACAAGCAGCAGGGTATGATTTTCAAGGCACAGGGCTTTACCAAACTCGGAGAGAAGTACATCGGCCACTTCAGTGAGGAGATGGGCTGGGTGGAGAAGTTCACAGAGCGCATCCTCGACCTCGGTGGAGAAATCAAGTTCGAGGGCATGAAGAGCCGCGACCTCATTTGCGACCCTGTAGAATATGTCAAGGCTGACCTTGCCATTCAGGAGCCTGGCGTTGAGCTGCTGATGAAGTGCATGGAGGGTGTGAAGGACGATCCCACCACCTACGACCTGTTGAAGGACTATCTGAAGGATGAGGAGGAAGACCTCTACTGGAGCCAGGGCGCAGTGGAACTCATCGAGAAGATTGGCACACAGAACTGGCTGATGTTGCAACTCTAATCCATGACTTTAATCATCGGTTTACTCATACCCTTATTGGGTACAATTCTCGGAGCGGCATTCGTCTTTCTGATGAAGGACGAAATGTCGCTTCGTCTCCAAAAGACACTGCTCGGCTTTGCATCAGGCGTGATGGTGGCAGCATCGGTGTGGTCGCTGCTCATTCCCTCCATGGAGATGAAGAGTGGGGAAGGGGCTTGGTCAGTCTTGCCCGCAGCAGTCGGTTTCCTGTTGGGAATGGGCTTTCTCTTGCTGATTGACGAACTGACACCACACCTCCATATCGGTACAGACAAGCCCGAGGGTATGCGGTCTCGTCTATCCAAGACAGCCATGCTTGCCCTCGCCGTCACCATCCACAACCTGCCAGAAGGCATGGCCGTGGGAGTGGTCTTTGCAGGAGCCGAAAGCGGCATCTCGAACATCTCGCTGGCCAGCGCAGTGGCTGTCTCATTGGGAATCGCCATACAGAACGTGCCGGAAGGCGCCATCATCTCCATGCCCATGAGGGCAGCAGGCAACTCCAAGTGGAAGTCATTCCTCATCGGTTCCTTGAGCGGAGCCGTCGAACCTGTTGGCGCTGTGGTCGTCATGCTGTTGGCCTCGCTGCTAACACCAGTCCTCCCCTATATGCTGTCCTTTGCCGCTGGAGCCATGTTCTACGTCGTCATCGAAGAACTCATCCCCGAAGCCTCCGAAGGTCAGCACTCCAACCTCAGCACCATCGGTTTCGCCGTTGGCTTTGTCCTGATGATGGTGCTTGATGTGGTGATGGGATAGTTATAAATAATTAGAAACTAAAAACAAATACGATTATGAACGTCCTTATTTTGCAAGGCTCACCGCGAGCCAACGGAAACACCGCATGGATGGCGGAAGAGTATAAGAAAGCTGCCGAGGCAGCAGGTCATCAGGTGACACTGGTGAACGTATCGAAGAAAAAGATAGCAGGCTGCCTCGCCTGTGAGTACTGTCATAATAAAGGCAACGGTGCCTGCATCCAGAAAGATGACATGCAGGAGCTGTATCCGCTGATGAATGAGGCAGAGGCACTGGTGCTGGCTGCCCCCATCTACTACTTCACGCTCTGCGCACAGATTCAGGCTCCCATTCAGCGTATGTACTGCGTGAATGCACCTGCTAAAGTGAAGAAGATGGCCTTGTTGATGTCATCCTATTCGCCTGATGTCTACGATGGCGCCACGGCTGAATTCCGCGACATCTGTAACTACTGGAAGGTGGAGAATATGGGCTACGTTAGTGCAAAGATTGACGAGCAGAAGACGGAGGAGACGAAACAGAAGGTGATAGCTCTTGCTGGCAAACTGTAAACCTACCCCAAGAGATGATGATGAAGATGAAGTACATATGTACTGTTTTATTAACTGTGGCAGTTGCTGTTGGGCTACTGTCGTTTAAAAATGATTCAAGTGACATGAAAAAAGTTTATGATTTCACAGCTCTTTCGAACAAGGGCAAGGAAGTGAATTTTGCCGATTATAAGGGTAAGGTTCTGCTTATCGTCAATACGGCATCGAAGTGTGGTTTCACCCCACAATATGATGGTCTGGAGGCTCTCTACCAGAAGTATAAGGATCAGGGGCTCGTGGTCATCGGTTTCCCGTGCGACCAGTTCGGACATCAGGAGCCGGGCACTGACGAGCAGATTGAGGAATTCTGCCGTCTGAACCACGGCGTCACTTTCCCCTTGATGTCGAAGATTGAGGTGAATGGTGAGAATGCTCACCCAATCTATAATTGGTTGAAGAGTCAGGCTGGTTTCGCAGGTTTCAATCCAGAGCATAATCTCACGAAGATTCTCGACGAGATGTTCAGCAAGGCTGACCCCGACTACGCTTCGAAACCTGACATCAAGTGGAATTTCACGAAGTTTCTCATCAGCCGCGAAGGCGATGTAGTATGCCGCTTCGAGCCTACAACAGAGCCGCAGGATATGGAGAAGAGCATTGAAAAGGAACTGGCAAAGTAATCAGTTCTTTCCTTTATTGATGATGTAGATGCCAAGAGCTGCGAGTCCTCCGGCAAGCGCATATTTCAGATGGAACGTCTCGCCAAGGCAGAGGCATGAGGTGACAGCACCTACAATGGGAATCAGCGAATTGTAGATAGCCACCTTTCCTACAGGATTGCAACTGAGCAGTTTGTTGTAGAGCGCGAATCCAATGGCTGAGATGGCGATGAGCAGCAACAGGCAGATGATGCCAAGCATATTGACACGGGGTAGGGTACCACCAAAGGCAAGTCCTGGGATGATGAGCAGCAGGCCTCCAATGGTGAGACTATACCCCGTACCAACAAAGACATCTATCCGCCGACTCAGTCCGCGAGTCATCAAATTTGAGATGGCCGAACAGATGGCATTGAGAATAATCATGCCATCACCCAGCCACGTGAACAGACCGCTTTCGGCTCCACCAAGGTTCAAGGCAAGGATGCCGCTGAATCCGACAGTACAGCCGAGAATCTTCCGTGAAGTCAGCTTGTCGCTCTTGAAACAGGCACAGGCCAGCAATACCACGAGGAATGTGCTCAGCGAGTTGAGAATTGCAGCCCGCGAGCCTTCGCTATGCGACATGCCGACATAGAAGAAGAAATAGTGAAATGTGGTGTTCATCAGCGCAAAGGCAAGGATGAATCGCCAGTCAATCAACTTGCTCATCTTGAACGAACGCCCATTGCTACGGGCAACAGAGAGGACAATCAGACCTGCAGCGGCAAATCGGATGCCCGCAAAGAGCATCTTGCTGCCAGTCATGTCTGCCGTGATGCCAAAGGCATTGAAACCCACTTTGATGAGCGGAAAAGCCCAGCCCCATGCTATGGCTGCAGTCAGGGCAAATACCACCACCCATGCAGGTCGTTGGAATATGGATATGCGAGATTGATGATCAACTTTCATAAAAGTGGGTGCAAAGATAGGGATAATTCTATGATTATTTATAACTTTGCAGCTAATATTGGTTTTCTGTCAACAAATATATCAAATTGCACCACGACTAAAGTACCTATTAAAGGAGAGTAGTAATATGGTCAGATTATTTCTTCTTGTTGTTCTCTTGGCATGCAGTTCATTCTTGTCTGCCCAGACGCACATGCGCGTACATTATATTAATGGAGAGCACAGCGACGTGGCGATTGAGCAGATAGACCATGTTACGTTTGTCGATGCCAGTGAAGAGCCGACAGATGAAGTGAGCCTGACAGGCAATTGGGTATGGGCTAATGTTGAGATGGGCTACTATGAACTGCTCACATTCAACGACGACCGTACCTATACAGGGTATGACTACTACTTCACCTATGGATTCGACACGATGACCTACGGTTGGTATATGCTCAACGGCAGTTTGCTGACGTTGCAGTCCAACGGTTATGGCTACAACCGCCGTTACACATGGTTCGTGATGGGGCTGACAGAGAATGCCCTCGATGTGATGACGAAGATGGGGCGCTTCGTCTATTACCGACTTCAGCCAGAAGTCATCACCCTCGCCATTGGCGAGCGCCTCAGTTGCTCCGATGGAGAGACCTTTGTCTTTGCCGATGGAGCCATCGTTTCCTTGGAAAACAATCAATTAGTGGGTGTCGCAAAAGGCATAACCTACATTCAGAAGAGATCCGAAGAAAACACCATTTTATCGTATAAAGTTGTGGTGGAATAAGACTCCCACTCACAAGGGCTGGGCAATCAATAGCATTCCGTTTGCCCCTCAAACCTGTAATTTACCAGAAGGACAAAAGTGCAGAAATACGACCCTCGTTCCCAATTAATAGGTAGTGGAAGTTCTATTGATTTGGTACTGGAAGCATCAATTCTTCCTTAACGACGTTCCACTTTTGCCCAATATTTTGTCTTTTTGGGGCTTTTAGATGATTTTTTTAGCATTTTTTAGAAAAAAGTGGTATTTTGTATAAAAAATCATTGCTGTCCACTAAAAAGTGTTCTATCATCTGAGTCAGTATCTTCTGACCATAGCCTTTGCCCCGTAGCTTTTCGCACACGGCAAAGTACCAGAACCAGTTGATAGACTTACGTGGATAGACGATGGTGAAGCCAATGAACTCTTCACCATCGTAGTATGCAGTGAAATCCAACGGCATTTCCTCAACCAGGCGCATCAAGTCCTTCCAAGGGATTTGTTCGTCTTCAGGGAATGCCGTTTCATA
>JAEEGS010000015.1 GCA_016280445.1 Bacteroidaceae bacterium | reverse complement strand
TGTTAAAGCTATCGCTGAAGAGTTGGTTAACTTGACAGTGAAAGAAGTAAGTGAACTTAAGACTATCCTCAAGGATGAGTACGGAATTGAGCCTGCTGCTGCAGCTGTTGCTGTTGCTGCTGGTCCTGCAGCCGAAGGTGGTGCTGCTGCTGAAGAGAAGACTTCATTCGATGTTGTTCTCAAGAGCGCAGGTGCTGCTAAGCTTCAGGTAGTAAAGGCTGCTAAGGAAGCTCTCGGTCTTGGTCTTAAGGAGGCTAAGGATCTTGTTGACGGTGCTCCTTGCAATGTTAAGGAAGGCGTTGATAAGGCAACAGCCGAGGCAGTTAAGGCCGCTCTCGAGGCAGCTGGCGCTGAGGTGGAAATCAAGTAATAAGAGATTGATTACCTTAGATAGAAAGGGGTTAAGAGTCTTCAGGTTGAAGATTCTTAGCCCTTTTTTTGTTTCTTTTTAACTCAAACCCATATACAACAAGATGTCTCAAATCATCAACAACCGAGTGAACTTTGCAACGGTGAAGAACCCGATGCCCTATCCCGACTTCTTGGATGTTCAGCTCAAGTCGTTCAGGGATTTCCTTCAGTTGGATACTCCACCTGAGAAGCGCAAGAAAGACGGTCTTTACAAGGTGTTTGCAGAGAACTTCCCCATCGCTGATACTCGCAATAATTTTGTGCTTGAGTTCTTGGACTACTACATTGATGCACCGCGCTACTCCATTGAGGAGTGTCTGGAGCGTGGTCTGACCTATAGTGTTCCATTGAAGGCCAAACTCAAACTTTATTGCTCTGACCCAGATCATGAGGATTTCGACACCGTCATTCAGGATGTTTTCCTGGGATCGATTCCTTACATGACTGACAACGGAACGTTCGTTATCAATGGTGCCGAACGTGTCGTTGTATCCCAGTTGCATCGTTCCCCTGGCGTGTTCTTTGGTTCTAGTGTACATGCCAACGGAACCCCACTTTTCTCTGCCCGTATCATTCCGTTCAAGGGTTCATGGATAGAGTTTGCCACAGACATTAACAACGTGATGTACGCATACATCGACCGTAAGAAGAAGTTGCCTGTGACGACCTTGCTCCGTGCCATCGGTTTTGAGAACGATAGAGACATCCTCGACATCTTCAATCTTTCCGATGAAATCAAGGTGACCGCCACCAACCTGAAGAAGGCTAAGGGTCGCAAGCTCGCCGCTCGTATACTCCAATCATGGAACGAGGACTTTGTGGATGAAGATACTGGTGAAGTTGTTTCCATCGAGCGTAACGAGATTGTGGTGGATCGTGACAATGTCATTGACGACGATGTCATCGAGAAAATCCTCGACTCGGGTGTGGAGACCATCCTCGTGCAGCGTGAAGACGCCAACACGGCCGATTTCTCCATCATTTTCAACACTCTCCAGAAAGACCCCAGCAACTCAGAAAAAGAAGCCATCACCTTCGTTTATCGTCAGCTGCGCAATGCAGACCCTGCCGATGACGCATCGGCGCGCGAAGTGATTAACGGCCTCTTCTTCTCCGACAAGCGTTATGACTTGGGCGATGTGGGTCGTTACCGTATCAATCGCAAATTGAATCTGTCCATTGATCCAGACATCCGTGTCTTGACCAAGGAAGACATCATAGAGATCATCAAGTATCTCGTTGAACTCGCCAACTCTAAGGCTGTGGTGGATGATATCGACCACCTTTCAAACCGTCGTGTACGTACAGTTGGTGAGCAACTTTCCAACCAGTTCGCCAGTGGTCTTGCTCGCATGAGCCGTACCATTCGCGAACGCATGAACGTGCGTGATAATGAAGTGTTCTCGCCAACCGACTTGATTAACGCCAAGACTATTTCCAGCGTGATCAATTCCTTCTTCGGCACCAACCCGTTGTCACAGTTCATGGATCAGACTAACCCGTTGGCTGAGGTCACTCACAAGCGTCGTCTTTCGGCTCTTGGTCCTGGCGGTCTTTCTCGTGAACGTGCAGGTTTCGAGGTTCGTGACGTGCACTACACGCACTATGGCCGTCTGTGTCCTATCGAGTCTCCTGAAGGTCCAAACATCGGTCTGATTTCTTCTCTTTGTGTGTATGCAAAGATCAACAACCTCGGTTTCATCGAGACGCCTTACCGCAAGGTGATCGATGGTGTTGCCGACATCAATAACGACCACATTGTTTACCTTTCTGCAGAAGAAGAGGAAAACAAGATTATCGGTCAGGGTAACGCTCCTTTGAAAGAAGATGGTCACTTCATCCGCAAGGTTGTGAAGTGCCGTAAGGATGCAGACTATCCAGTGGTTCCTCCTAAGGAGGTTGACTACATGGACGTTGCTCCACAGCAGATTGCTTCTATCGCAGCAGCGCTCATCCCATTCCTTGAGCACGACGATGCCCACCGCGCACTCATGGGTTCTAACATGATGCGCCAGGCCGTTCCGCTCATCCGCACCGAGGCTCCTATTGTCGGTACGGGTATTGAGAAGCAGGTGTGCGAAGACTCTCGTACCATGATTGTTGCCGAAGGCGACGGTGTGGTTGAGTATGTTGACGCCACGACTATCCGCATTCTCTACAACCGCACAGAAGATGAGGAGTTCGTTAGTTTCGAGCCAGCTCTCAAGGAATACAAGATACCGAAGTTCCGTCGCACCAACCAGAACATGACCATCGACCTCCGTCCTATCTGCGACCGCGGTCAGCAGGTGAAGAAGGGCGACATTCTTACCGAAGGTTATGCTACCGAGGCTGGTGAACTCGCACTGGGTCGCAACTTGCTCGTGGCTTACATGCCTTGGAAGGGTTACAACTACGAGGATGCTATTGTTCTTTCAGAGCGCGTGGTACGCGATGATGTGCTTACCTCAGGACACGTTGACGAATACTCTCTCGAGGTTCGTGAGACAAAGCGCGGTATGGAGGAACTCACAAACGATATTCCTAACGTGAGCGATGACGCCACCAAGGATCTGGATGAGAACGGTAT
>JAEEGS010000014.1 GCA_016280445.1 Bacteroidaceae bacterium | reverse complement strand
CATAGCTCATGAAGAGGTAGTAGTAGTTGCCGATATGCTGAATGTAAGGGCCCTCTCCACTGACATAGCATCCACCCGCAATGAGTTTGCCAAAGTAGGGATCGCTGGTGTAGCCTGTGAAAGAGGTGCTATTGGGAGCTTTCCCCGCATAAGTGGAGGATGCATAGGTGTAAGTATAGTCGCGCAAGCCTGTCGTCTTGTCGAGTTTGAGCATGAAGATACCGCCCGACCATGAGCCATAGGCGAGCCACAGTTCTCCTTCTTCATCAAAGAATGCACACGGATCAATACAATTGGGCCACAGATTGCCCCAAGCGCTCGTTTTATAACGTGAAGGGAGAGAGGACTGAGTGCCCAAAACGAGTTCAAGGTCGGTGTCTTTGTAGTTGACACTCTTGTCTGAACGAGTCTGACCGTCGAAACCGCCAAAAACAATGGGAGCCTGGTAGGTGAAGGGACCTGTGGGGCTGTCGCTGGTCATCATCACAATGACAGATGCCCAATGGTCACCGTTCAGACTCAAATAATAGCACCACTTGTTCATGTGAGGGTTGTAGATGATATCAGGTGCCCATTGGTCGCCTGACACCCAATTCGCCAGAGTGGTGGCGGCGCGGTCACCGACTTGAATCCCCGCATACGTGGCACAGAAAGCGCCTGCATCAAACGATCCAAGAGTGACTTCTTCCTCAACAGTGCTGCCAGGAAGGCAACGCTTGACTGTGTGGGTCGGATTACTCTGGAATGCCCTGTAGGCATTGGCAGAGTTGTAACTATTCTTGTAATAGTTGGTGATGTCGGAATAGGTCTTGAAGTCCTTCGTCTTCACGCCATAGTAGTGGGAACCATAGATGTAGAAGGTCTGCGAAGAGGCATCCCAAACGACAGACGGGTCGTGGACGGATTTCCATGCACGAGACTGAAGTTTGTAGAGCGAACTAAGTTCGGTAGTTGTCACTGCCGTTTGTGCATAGCTACAGCACACCCCAAGCAGTACAATGATAGTCAGTAAAAGTTTTTTCATAAATAGGTCTAATTTCGAAATTCGTGGCAAACTTACCACTTTTTTGTGAATTGGCAAACTTTTATATCCAGAAGAAACCATATAGACAAAAAAAAGACCACATACGGGGTCGTATGTGGTCTCAACAGATATATTTTTGGCAATATTTTACTCTGCAGGTGTCTCTACGGGAGCCTTTTCTGCGGCTGGAGCCTCAGCAACAGCAGCTTCCTCCTTTGCAGGTGCCTCAGCAGCCTCTGCCTTTGGAGCAGACTTGCGAGAACGGCGAGTACGAGTCTTCTTAGCCTCAGTCTTAGCCATGTTCTCATCGAAGTCAACAAGCTCAATGAATGCCATCTCGGCATCGTCGGAAGGACGACGACCCAACTTGATGATGCGAGTGTAGCCACCTGGACGGTCTTCGACCTTGGTTGCAATCACACTGAAAAGTTCAGTGATGGCGTACTTGTTCTGCAAATAACTGAAGACAACACGGCGAGAGGCTGTAGTGTCATCCTTTGACTTCGTAATCAGAGGCTCGACATACACACGAAGAGCCTTTGCCTTGGGAAGCGTGGTGGTGATTCTCTTGTGCATGATGAGAGAGATCGCCATGTTGGCAAGCATTGCCTTGCGGTGAGAGTGCTTGCGGCCAAGGTGGTTGAATTTCTTATTGTGTCTCATTTTTGATTAGTCTTTGTCTAATTTATACTTGGAAATGTCTGTTCCGAACGACAGGTTCAAGCTCTCAAGCAAGTCGTCAAGCTCTGTGAGTGACTTCTTACCAAAGTTACGGAACTTGAGCAAGTCTGTCTTGTTGAATTGCACGAGATCGCCGAGAGTCTCCACATCGGCTGCCTTCAAACAGTTGAGGGCACGCACAGAGAGATTCATATCGACAAGCTTGGTCTTCAGCAACTGGCGCATACGCAATACCTCCTCGTCGAACTCTTCATTACCATCGAAGTCGGCATTCTCCAGCGTGATCTTCTCGTCGGAGAACAGCATGAGATGGTAAATGAGAATCTTGGAAGCCTCTTTCAAGGCATCCTTCGGATGGATGGAACCGTCGGTGGTGATTTCGAGCACAAGTTTCTCGTAGTCGGTCTTCTGTGCCACACGATAGTTCTCTACTGCGAACTTGACGTTGCGGATTGGAGTGTAGATGGAGTCGATGGCAATGTCGTTGATTTCCTTGCAGAACTCACGATTCTCATCGGCTGGCACATAGCCACGGCCTTTGTTGATGCTCAACTCCAACTCCAGTGTTGCCTGAGGATCCAAATGACAAATTACCAAATCTGGGTTTAACACTCCAAATCCACTGAGGTACTTGTTGATATCTCCAGCCTTAAACTCGGTTGAATTCTCGATGGAGATTGAGACTCTTTCAGACTCAAACCCATCAGCGACTTGCTTGAATCGAACTTGCTTCAGATTCAAGATAATGTTGGTCACATCTTCCTTGACACCCGGAATGGTTGAAAACTCATGCTCCACACCAGCAATACGGATGGTGTTGATGGCATAACCCTCGAGGGAGGAAAGAAGTATGCGACGGAGTGGATTACCAATGGTAATACCATAACCAGGCTCCAAAGGACGGAACTCAAACTTTCCGTACCTGTCGTCGGCCTCCAACATTACTACTTTTTCTGGTTTTTGAAATGCTAATATCGCCATTTGTTTTAATTTTTATTTAGAGTACAACTCGACAATCATCTGCTCCTTGATATTCTCAGGAATGTCTGCACGCTCTGGCATGTGGAGGAACTTGCCACCTTTGACATTTTCATCCCACTCAATCCAAGAGTATTTGCTGTGGTTGAAACCAGCAAGGGCTGCGTCAATCACTTCCAGACTCTTTGATTTCTCACGCACGGCAACAATCTGGCCTGGCTTTACTGAGTATGAAGGAATGTTCACTACCTGACCGTCCACAGTGATGTGCTTGTGGCTAACAAGTTGACGGGCTGCAGCACGAGTTGGAGCGATGCCAAGACGGAACACCACATTATCAAGACGAGCCTCAAGGAATTGCAGAAGAATTTCGCCTGTCACACCAGACTTCTTTGAAGCCTTCTCGAACAGGTTGCGGAACTGACGCTCAAGCACGCCATAAGTGTACTTTGCCTTCTGCTTCTCAGCAAGCATGAGACCGTACTCAGAAGTCTTCTTGCGACGGTTGTTGCCATGCTGGCCGGGAGCATAGTTCTTTTTAGACAAAACCTTGTCTGGTCCAAAGATTGCCTCGCCGAAACGACGAGAAATTCTTGATTTTGGTCCAATATATCTAGCCATATTTTCTTTAATGTTTTATGCCATACAGCTCTCAGCAGCAGCCGTAGAAAGGAAAGATACGACAAACGAGCTCGTTGGCAAATGACATAATTGTGTGATGATTAAACTCTTCTTCTCTTTGGAGGACGACAACCGTTGTGAGGAAGTGGAGTAACGTCGATGATTTCTGTCACTTCAATTCCTGCTGCATGGCAACCGCGCACAGCAGCTTCACGACCATTTCCTGGGCCCTTGATGTAGGCCTTCACCTTGCGGAGACCGAGGTCGTAAGCAACCTTGGCACAATCCTGTGCAGCCATCTGGGCAGCATAAGGAGTGTTCTTCTTTGAACCGCGGAAACCCATCTTACCGGCTGCAGACCAAGAGATAACATTACCTTCACTGTTAGCCAAAGTAACAATGATGTTGTTGAAAGAAGAGTGCACATGAAGTTGGCCTTCAGCGGTGACCTTTACGACTCTCTTCTTTGCAGAAGTTGTTTTCTTTGCCATATCTAATGATTATTTAGTAGCCTTTTTCTTGTTTGCAACTGTTTTCTTCTTACCCTTGCGAGTACGAGCGTTGTTCTTTGTGCTCTGACCACGTACAGGAAGACCAAGACGGTGACGGATGCCACGGTAGCAACCGATGTCCATCAAGCGCTTGATGTTGAGCTGAATCTCGGAACGGAGATCACCCTCCACCTTGTACTCGGCAGCAATCACGGCACGAATCTTACCGGCCTGTTCATCGTTCCAGTCCTTTACCTTAATGTCCTTGTCTACGCCAGCCTTCTCAAGGATTTTGCCAGCGCTGCTGCGCCCGATACCAAAGATGTATGTGAGCGCAATTTCACCTCGCTTGTTCTGTGGGAGGTCTACACCTACAATTCTTATTGCCATATCTTACTTTTATTTCATTTTCTTACCTAAGAATCATCCTTGGCGCATCTTGTACTTAGGATTCTTCTTGTTAATAACAAATAGACGACCTTTACGTCTTACGATTACGCAATCAGGTGTACGTTTCTTCAATGATGCTCTTGTTTTCATATTGTGATTTTATTTATATCTGAATACTATCCGGCCTTTGGAAAGGTCATAGGGAGACATCTCAACCCGAATCTTGTCTCCTGGAAGAATCTTGATGTAATGCATCCTCATCTTACCAGAGATGTGGGCAATGATTTCATGACCATTTTCCAATTCTACTCTAAACATTGCGTTTGACAATGCCTCGACAATAGTTCCATCTTGTTCTATAGCAGACTGTTTAGCCATACTCTTATAAAGATTTTTCTCTTAATACTTTTTCTATTTCTTCAAACGACGAGAGGATGTCAGCTTTGCCCTTGCGTACACAAATGGAGTGTTCATAATGGGCTGCAGGCTTCTTATCTCTGGTGATGATGCCCCATCGGTCTTCCTGCATGTAGACGTCTTTCACGCCCATTGTTATCATCGGCTCAATGGCTATGCACAAGCCGTTTTTTAGCAGTATGCCGTTACCCCGCCTTCCATAGTTGGGTACTTGGGGGTCTTCATGCATCTCCTTGCCTATTCCATGTCCCACGAACTCTCTCACTACTCCATAACCTTGCGTTTCGCAATGTGACTGAACCGCGTATGATATGTCACCTAAACGATGACCCACAACAGCTTGTTCTATGCCTTTATATAGAGCTTCCTTCGTTGTTGCAAGAAGTTTCTGTACATCGGCCGATATGTCGCCCACCGCAAAGGTGTAGCAAGAATCTCCGCAATATCCATTCAACGATGTGCCACAGTCGATGGACACAATGTCACCTTCTTGCAAAGGAGTGTCGTTAGGTATGCCATGGACAACCTGATGGTTTACTGAAGTACAGATGCTGGCCGGAAAGGCGCCTCCATGTGGATTCGGAAACCCCAAGAAGGTGGGTGTGGCACCATGGTCGCGGATGAAAGTGTCGGCAATTTTGTCCAACTGCTTTGTCGTGACACCTGGCTCTATCACTTTCGCCAATTCCGCCAATGTCTGTCCAACTAACAGGTTCGCTTCCCTGAGAAGTTCCACCTCTTCGTCAGTCTTAAGATACACCATCTTTCTAAGTAGTGCTTAATGTTCGCCACGAACACGGCCCGTATCCAACAGACCGTCATAATGACGCATCATCAAGTGTGACTCTATTTGCATCAATGTGTCAAGCACAACACCTACAAGAATCAGGAGCGAGGTGCCGCCAAAGAAAGCGGCAAATTCACGCTGTACACCGAAAATACTTGCAAAGGCCGGAAGAATGGCAATAATAGCCAAAAACAACGAGCCTGGGAATGTTATACGAGACATGATTTTATCAATATAGTCTGCCGTATCCTTGCCTGGCTTGACGCCTGGGATGAAGCCATTGTTACGCTTCATGTCTTCAGCCATCTGTACAGGATTGATAGTAATTGCTGTATACAGATAAGTGAACAAGATAATCAATATAGCAAAGATCAAATTATATACAAAGCTATTATTGTCTATCAGTTGGTTCACGACTGGATTCAGCTTACCACTACCAGAGAACTGTGCTAAGGTTACAGGAATGAACATGATGGCCTGAGCAAAGATGATTGGCATCACATTGGCCGCATATGGCTTCAGTGGAATGTACTGACGGGCACCACCTATCTGGCGAGCACCGGCAATCTTCTTTGCGTAGTTAACAGGAACCTGACGCACGCCCTGAACAAGAAGAATTGCTGCCGCAATGACTGCAACGAACAACACAATCTCAACCAAGAACATGACAAGGCCGCCCTGTCCACCAATACGCGTTCCAAATTCCTGCATGACTGCAGTTGGGAAACGGGCAATGATACCAATCATAATGATGATAGACACACCGTTTCCGATACCTTTGTCTGTGATTCTCTCGCCTAACCAGAGAACAAACATACTACCAGCAGCCAATATAATAGTTGCGTAAAGGATGAACATATTCCAATCCAGAGAGGTGTAAATAGCAGCACCACCTGTTTGATTCTTCAAGTTCAAGAGGTAGAATATTCCCTGGAAAACAAGAATAGGCACAGTCAAATAACGCGTGTACTGGCTCATCTTGCGACGTCCACTTTCTCCCTCGCGCTGCATCTTCTGGAAGTATGGAACTGCCAATCCCAGCAACTGCATCACGATAGACGCAGAGATGTAGGGCATGATACCAAGAGCAAAGATGGAAGCCTTTGAGAAAGCACCGCCCGAGAACATATCAAGAAGTGACATCAAACCACCCTCCGTCTGATTGCGAAGTCCCTGCAATGCCTCAGTGTCAATACCAGGAAGCACCACATAAGAACCAAAACGGTAGATGGCAACAAACAACAGCGTGATGAGGATGCGCGAACGCAAATCCTCAATACGCCAAATGTTTGTCAATGTCTTAACAAGCTTGATATTCTGAAGTTTATCAATTGCTTTTCCCATTAGTTTAGAGTTTTACAGCGTTTCCGCCCTTTTCTTTGATGGCTGCTTCAGCAGTAGCAGAGAATGCGTGAGCCTCGACATCTACTTTAGCAGTAAGTTCACCTTTGCCGAGAACCTTGACAAGCTGGTTCTTGTTCACCCAGCCTGCAGCAATGAGCTCTGCAATTCCAATCTTCGTGAGATTCTTCTCCTCAGCAAGCTTCTGGATAAGGTCAAGGTTGACAGCCTTGTATTCAACGTGGTTGATGTTCTTAAAACCGAACTTCGGAACACGACGCTGAAGTGGCATCTGACCACCTTCGAAACCAATCTTCTTCTTATAGCCAGAACGTGCCTTGGCTCCCTTATGGCCGCGAGTGGAAGTGCGGCCTTTGCCAGAACCGTAGCCACGACCTACACGCTTGCTGTTGTGGGTTGCGCCTGCTGCGGGTTTCAAATTATATAATTCCATTTTTAATCTGATTTTTATGCATTAATACGTTAGTCGATAACCTCAACAAGGTGAGCCACCTTGCGAATCATTCCACGCAAAGAGGGAGAATCTTCACGCTCAACGACCCTGTTTATCTTACCAAGACCCAAAGACTCAAGAGTGCTCTTTTGATCGATGGGGCGACCGGCCTGGCCTTTCACTTGCTTAATCTTGATTGTTGCCATGATAGTTTCTCTTTATCCTTTGAATACTTTTGTCAAATTAACACCGCGGTTCTGAGCAACCGTCTTCGCGTCACGCATGTTTGCAAGAGCTTCAATAGTAGCCTTCACAAGGTTGTGAGGATTAGATGATCCCTTTGATTTTGCGAGCACGTCGGTAATACCAACACTCTCAAGCACTGCACGCATGGCACCACCTGCCACAACTCCAGTACCTTCTGAAGCAGGCATGATGAGCACGCGGGCACCACCAAACTTAGCGTAAGCCTCATGAGGAACCGTACCCTTGATTACTGGAACCTTGACCAAATTTTTCTTGGCAGCCTCCACGCCTTTTGCGATAGCAGCCGTCACTTCACCTGCCTTACCAAGACCGTAACCTATCACACCGTTACCATCACCTACAACAACGATGGCTGCGAATGTAAATGTACGACCACCCTTAGTAACCTTAGTAACACGATTAATAGCAACCAAGCGGTCTTTCAGCTCGGCATCGTTTTGTACTTTAACTCTATTTACCATAATCGTATTTAAAATTTAAGTCCAGCATTACGGGCAGCGTCTGCCACCTTCTTAACTCTTCCGTGATACAAATAACCATTACGGTCGAACACTACAGCTGTGATTCCAGCCTCAAGCGCCTTCTTCGCAACCATCTCGCCAACCTTCTCGGCCTGTTCAGACTTGTTCATCTTCTCAAGACCGAGTGATGATGCAGAGACAAGTGTCTTCTGAGCATCGTCATCGATTACCTGAACGTAAATCTGCTTATTGCTTCTGAATACGCTCATACGTGGGCGCTCAGCAGTACCAGATATCTTATTGCGTACTCTATATTTGATCTTGATACGTCTTTCAATCTTTGTAATCATACTCTTGTCAATTTAATTATTTAGCACTTGCAGACTTACCAGACTTTCTTCTAATCACCTCGCCCTGGAAGCGAATACCCTTGCCCTTATATGGCTCAGGCTTGCGGAAAGAACGAATCTTAGCACAAACGAGTCCAAGCAGTTGCTTGTCAGCAGACTCGAGCATGATAAGAGGATCCTGATTTCTCTCAGACTTAGTTTCGACCTTTATCTCCTTAGGAAGTTCGAAAATAATCGCATGAGAATAGCCAAGTGCGAACTCAAGAACATTGCCCTGATTTGACACACGGTAACCAACGCCGACAATCTGGAGAGTCTTCTTGTAACCCTCAGAAACACCGACAACCATGTTGTTCACAAGCGAGCGGTACAATCCGTGGAATGCATGGCGCTGCTTGGTGTTATCCTGCATCAGTTCTTCATTCTCCTCCATTGTCAACTTGCCGTCCTCAATAGTAACCTTGATTGCAGGGTTTACATACTGGCTGAGTTCGCCTTTAGGACCTTTTACAGTTACAATGTCATCCTTATGAGTAATAGTAACTCCTGCAGGAATAATAATAGGTAATTTACCAATTCTAGACATTATATATCCTCCTTAATTAATAAACATAGCAAAGAACTTCACCGCCCACCTTGAGCTCTGAAGCTTCCTTGTCTGTCATTACACCTTTGGATGTGGACACAACGGCTATACCCAATCCATTTATAACACGTGGCATGTCCTTATATCCAACGTACTTACGAAGACCTGGACGGGACACACGCTTCAAGCACTGAATAGCGCTTACTTTTGTTTGGGGATCGTACTTCAAGGCTATCTTGATGGCACCTTGAGGACCCTCCTCGATGAACTTGTAGTTCAAAATGTAACCTTTGTCAAAGAGAATCTTTGTGATTTCTTTCTTAAGGTTTGAGGCTGGAATTTCCACAACCTTGTGCTTTGCCATGATTGCGTTTCTCAGTCTCGTGAGATAATCAGCTATTGGATCTGTCATAATTGAATTAAATTAATCGGGAAATGTTTGGGAAAGTCCCGACAATATTTAAACTTAAATTAAAACTTTTTTACTTAGCTTTACCAGCGAAAGAACTTAGCGAAACACTGTTTTCTTCCACCGTTGTTTAGAAACAAAGTATCGTCAGGTTACCCCCGAACTGGTAACCATCGGATTTTTGCTTACTAGAACTAAACTGGCAACCGCAATTTACCAGCTTGCCTTCTTCACACCTGGGATCAGGCCTGCTGATGCCATTTCGCGGAACTGGATACGAGAGAGGCCAAACTGACGCATGAAACCTCTTGGACGACCAGTAATCTTGCAGCGGTTGTGAAGACGAATAGGATTTGCATTAGCAGGGATAGCCTGAAGAGCACGAGCTGCCTCATATGCCTCCATTGGATCTTCTGCTGTAGCAATCACCTTCTTCAAAGCTGCACGCTTAGCGGCATACTTTGCCACGAGTTTAGCACGCTTAACCTCGCGTGCTTTCATTGATTCCTTTGCCATTTTTATCTTTACTTTTTAGATTCCTTAAATGGGAGACCGAAAGCCTTGAGAAGTGCATAACCTTCCTCGTCAGTCTTAGCAGACGTCACAAATGTGATGTTCATACCCGTGATCTTATCCACCTGGTCAATATTAATCTCAGGGAAGATAATCTGCTCGGTAATACCAAGCGTGTAATTACCACGACCGTCAAACTTAGACTCGATACCCTTGAAGTCGCGGATACGAGGCAAAGACACACGAATCAGTTTCTCAAGGAACTCATACATGCGCTCACGACGAAGTGTAACCATCACGCCAATAGGCATTTGCTTACGCAGACGGAAGTTTGAGATATCCTTCTTTGACTTCGTGGCAACTGGCTTCTGGCCTGTAATCTGGGCAATTTCGTTCATGGCGACTTCTATCACCTTCTTATCAGCCGTAGCCATACCCAGACCCTGATTCACCACAATCTTCTTCAATACAGGAATCTGCATTGGTGAAGAATAATTGAACTGTTTCTGGAGTGCTGGAGCAATCTGCTCAGCGTATACATTCTTAAGTTGTGCAGTAGTACTCATGATAATTCCTCCCCTGACTTTTTAGCGTAACGAACCAACTTTCCATTCTCACCCATTCTGCGACCAATTCGGGTAGCCTTACCTGTCTTGGGGTCAATCACGTTAAGGTTTGAGATATGAATCGGAGCCTCCTGCTCGATGAAACCTCCCTGTGGGTGTGCGGCACTTGGCTTGGTGCTCTTCTTAACCATATTCACACCCTCGACAATGGCACGCTTCTTCTCGACGAGAACTTTGGTGACCTTACCAGTCTTACCTTTTTCATCGCCGGCATTCACATAAACCATGTCGCCTTTCTTAATATGTAATTTACTCATTGCAGTGTTTACTTTTAGCGATTAAAGTACTTCGGTAGCCAAAGAAACCACCTTCATGTTTGCAGCACGGAGTTCACGAGCCACTGGCCCAAAGATACGGCTTCCTCTCATTTCACCGGCATTGTTCAGGAGAACACATGCATTATCATCGAAACGAATGTATGAACCGTCTGGACGACGCACCTCTTTCTTTGTACGAACAATCAGAGCCTTAGAGACAGAACCCTTCTTTACCTCACTCGTAGGAATAGCGCTCTTCACAGCTACAACGATAACGTCTCCTACAGTAGCATAGCGACATCTTGTACCGCCTAAAACACGGATACAAAGCACTTCGCGAGCACCGCTGTTATCAGCGACCTGCAATCTTGATTCTACCTGTATCATAATTACTTAGCTCTTTCAATGATTTGTACTAATCTCCATCTCTTTGTTTTGCTCAACGGACGAGTCTCCATTATAAGAACAGTGTCACCAATATGTGCATCATTCTTCTCATCATGAGCATGGTACTTCTTTGTCTTCTGGACAAACTTACCATATATCGGGTGCTTCTCCTTGAACTTGGCAGACACAACGATTGTTTTGTCCATCTTGTCGCTGGTGACCACACCCTGTCTTTGCTTTCTTAAATTTCTAGCTTCCATTCTCAATACTTTATTTATTACGTTGAGTAAGCTCGCCCTTCATACGTGCGATGTCGTGACGCAACTTCTTAATCTGAGAATTGTCGGCAAGCGGAGAAATGCTGTGATTGAACTTCATGTTGTTCAAGTTTGCGACCTCCACCTCGATGCGCTCAGCGAGCTCTTCTGTAGTAAGTTCTCTAATTTCTGAAATTTTCATAATTAAGCGTTTTTATCGTAATCACGACGTACAACAAACTTTGTAGTAGTAGGAAGTTTCTGTGCACCGAGTCGGAGAGCCTCCTTGGCGATGTCGTATGAAACCCCTTCAATCTCGAAAAGAATGCGACCTGGTTTTGCAGGGAACACATACTGGTATGGGTCACCCTTACCTTTACCCATTCGGACATCCGCAGGCTTCTTGGTGATTGGCTTATCAGGGAAGATTCGAATCCACACCTGACCTTGACGCTGCATGTAACGTGTGATAGCAACACGGGCAGCCTCAATCTGGCGGGCAGAAATCCATTTTGTTTCAAGAGCCTTTATGCCAAAGCTACCGAAAGCAAGTTCTGTACCTCTGTGCGAGACACCCTTCCAACGACCGCGACCTTTTTGCGGTCTTCTATATTTTTGTCTTTTTGGCTGTAACATAGTTAATGTCTTCTATAATGCTGCGCCTCTGCATGGAATCCATGAAGAGGTCCGCAACCAGATTAATTAATTGCGGTTATTAGACTTTCTGTTTCTGAAACGACGTCCGCCACCATTGTTGCCACCACGACCAGACTCTTTCTGCTGAGAGAAATTTGGAGTAAGATCCTGCTTACCGAATTTCTCACCGCGGCAAATCCACACCTTGATACCAAGGAGACCCACCTTTGTAAGAGCCTCTGCGAGGCAGTAGTCGATATCTGCACGAAGCGTGTGCAAAGGAGTACGTCCTTCCTTATACATCTCAGAACGACTCATTTCCGCTCCATTCAGACGACCAGAGATCTGAATCTTGATTCCCTCTGCACCTGAGCGCATGGTGTTAGCAATTGCAGTCTTGATGGCACGGCGGTAAGCAATCTTACCTTCAATCTGGCGTGCGATATTATTGGCCACAATCACTGCGTCAAGTTCTGGACGCTTAATCTCATAGATGTTAATCTGCACCTCCTTGTCTGTCACCTTCTTCAACTCTTTCTTCAGAGCTTCCACCTGTTCGCCACCCTTGCCGATGATAAAGCCAGGGCGAGCTGTGCAGATAGTAATGGTGACGAGCTTCAGAGTGCGCTCGATGACAATCTTGGAAACGCTTGCCTTTGCGAGACGCGCGTTAAGGTACTTGCGGATTTTGCTGTCCTCAAGGAGGTTTTCACCAAAATCATTTCCGCCGAACCAGTTAGAATCCCAACCTCTTACAATACCGAGGCGGTTGCTTATTGGATTACATTTTTGTCCCATAATTACTTTTCTTCATTAGTTTTAGCGTCCACGAAGATAGTGATGTGGTTAGAACGTTTGCGGATTCTGTAACCACGCCCCTGAGGTGCTGGTCTCATACGCTTGAGAGTTGCGCCTTCGTCAACAAAAATCTTAGAGATATAGAGTTCTCCGTTTTCAGCCTTGCGGTCATTCTTCTGTTCCCAGTTTGCGATAGCAGAACGGAGCACCTTCTCAATGTCCCTGGCTGCATCCTTGCTGTTGAACTTAAGTGTCGCAAGAGCCTTGCTCACTTCCATGCCACGTACAAGGTCTGCAACATAGCGCATCTTGCGGGGTGAGGAAGGAACATCGCGAAGACTGGCGAAGTAGACAGTCTTTTTGGCCTCTTTAATCTTCTCGGCCATTAATCTTTTTCTTGCTCCCATTATATAATAGTCTTTTTTACTTGATTGAAGCCTGATCTACAATTACTTCTTCTTATTACCTGCGTGACCGCGGAAAGTACGGGTAAGAGCAAACTCGCCGAGTTTATGACCTACCATATTTTCAGTAATGTAGACAGGGATAAATTTATTACCGTTATGCACTGCAATGGTATGACCAACAAAGTCAGGAGATATCATTGAAGCGCGAGCCCATGACTTGATAACACTCTTCTTGCCGCTCTCGTTCATAGCGAGAACTTTCTTTTCGAGCTTCACATTGATGTATGGACCTTTTTTTAATGAACGACTCATAATCAGTTAACTTTATTTGTTACGTCTTTCAATAATGTACTTGTTTGACTGCTTCTTTGGTGCGCGAGTCTTGAGACCCTTAGCATAGAGGCCGTTGCGTGAACGTGGGTGTCCACCGGTGTGACGTCCTTCACCACCACCCATTGGGTGATCAATTGGGTTCATCACAACACCACGGTTGTGTGGACGACGGCCCAACCAACGGCTGCGACCAGCCTTACCTGATGATTCAAGTGCATGGTCTGAGTTGCTTACGCTACCAATAGTTGCGCGGCAAACTGAAAGCACCTTACGAATTTCTCCAGAAGGAAGCTTGATGACGCAGTAGCGACCTTCACGGGAAGTCAACTGAGCAAAATTGCCGGCAGAACGCACCATCTTGGCACCCTGGCCTGGACGCAGTTCGATATTGTGAATCACAGTACCGACTGGAATTTTCTCCAGGGGAAGCGTGTTACCCAGGTCTGGAGTCGCCTCTGGACCTGACATGATGGTGGCACCTACCTTCAATCCGTTAGGAGCAACAATGTAACGCTTTTCACCGTCAGCATAGAAAACAAGGGCGATACGAGCCGAACGGTTCGGATCGTACTCAATTGTCTTCACTACTGCGGGAATCCCGTCCTTTTCTCTCTTGAAATCGACGATACGAATCAAGCGCTTGTGTCCACCACCTCTGTAGCGAACGGTAATCTGGCCAGAGTTGTTACGACCGCCAGTGCTGCGCTTACCGAAAACAAGAGTTTTCTCTGGTACTGATGTAGTAACATCATCGAAAGTACCAATAGCCTTGTGTCTTTGACCAGGAGTTACTGGTCTAAATTTACGAATACCCATTTGTTTTTTTAAATGTTACTATAGAAATCGATAGTTTCACCTTCCTTGAGGGTGACGATAGCCTTCTTGAAAGCCTTTGTCTTTCCCTTGATAACACCAGCCCTTGTGTAACGGCTCTTACGCTTACCAGCGTAGTTCATGGTGTTAACCGAAACTACATTTACGTTATACTTAGCTTCAATCTCTTTCTTAATCTCAATCTTATTGGCTGAAGGAAGCACGATAAAGCCGAACTTATTGTTCTGCTTCTCCGAAATAGCGGTCATCTTCTCTGTAACCAATGGTTTTACGATATATGCCATGTCTGTACCTCCTTACTTGTTAAAAGTTTCGTCAACCAACTTAAGCGCATTTTCAGTCACAACAAGCACATTTGCATTCATAACCTTATAGGTATTGAGTGCACTCGCTGTCATAACTTCAACACGCTGAATGTTACGGACTGACAAATTTACGTTCTTTTTCACTTCTGACAAAATGATGAGCACCTTCTTGTCATCAACTTTAAGATTATTTAACATAGCAACGCCGTCTTTTGTCTTTGGAGCCTCAAAATCAAAGTCTTCAACGACAACAATGGCATTCTGCTGTGCCTTATAAGAAAGCGCACTCTTGCGAGCCAGATTCTTCACCTTTTTGTTCAGTTTGAACCAATAGTCACGAGGACGAGGACCAAACACACGGCCACCACCACGAAGCAGCGGAGACTTGATGTCACCACGGCGAGCGCCGCCACCACCCTTCTGACGGATGAGCTTGCGAGTAGAACCAGCGATTTCGCTTCTTTCCTTAGACTTGTGAGTACCCTGACGCTGAGCAGCGAGGTACTGATTCACTGCGAGGTAGATACAGTGGTCGTTAGGT
>JAEEGS010000013.1 GCA_016280445.1 Bacteroidaceae bacterium | reverse complement strand
GCCTGGATGAATAACATGACCATGTCGGGCAAGTTCACCTTAAATGGTGATGTAGCAACTGGTACTGTGAATGTTACGTCGGGTGGCCAAACACAAACCTACAACATGAAGATGAACAGGAGGGGTGACGGAGAAGACGAAATTACGGTGTCTTGCACGAAGATGGTCGGCACCTGGAAGGTGATGATTGACGAGGGTGACGAGTCGAATGTGCGCCAAATAGTCACGTTCGACGAGCAAGGCTACTGCAAGATAGGTGAGAAATACTACACCTACACTTGTGAGGAAAACGAAGACGGCAGCTTCGAATTTGAGGTGTTCAATGATGGAGGTGAAGGTGTTATTCAAGGTACAATGGTGCTTGTGAATGCTGGAAACGTGCTCAATGGACAGTATTTTCCTGTTTTATCTTCGGAAGCTAAGACCAGAGACGCACACGTGTCCTACGCTCTCGTGATGAAGAAGCCTGATTACACTTATCCAACAACGGACGTTCAAGGTCGTTGGGAAATGACGTATGTGGGTCAGCCTTTTGGTTACGAAGTTGATGAAAATATGGCAGCGCGATTGCCCTATCAGCAAGTGATTGTTCTCGACGAAAATGGAAAACTTTATGTGGAGGGCGACCCTCATGTGGGTAGCTACACCACCAACGCCGTTTACTCGGCATTGACATTGGAGTTCGTGGGCAAGTATCATGCTCGCGTGACAGGTCAACTCACCCTGTCTGACTGGTCCATGGAACAGAAGGGAGGACTTATCAACTATTATGATGGTGGAGGTAACCCTGGAGTTGTCGCAAGATATTCAAGAGTTGAATTTAAAGGAGAAACCCTTGAAGACAATAGCGACGCTGTGAAGGATGACCGCATCTTAGGTTCTTGGTATGTCACGATGGATGAGGGTACCATGTATTGGCAAGGCTCTACATTTACGTTTTATGCAGACGGCACATGGACTGGTGGCTGGATGAATGGTTATTTTTCCTCTGAAGTGGATGACGAAGATGCTCGTCGTATCTGTTTTAAGCTCTACAGCGACGAGCGTGAACTACGGATGGATGGCAAGCTGGTGAAGGTGAGTGGTGGCAACGTGCTCACGGGCGATTATTCATTCCCGAATGGGGAAGAAGCTAAGACCAGAGGGGATGGTGAAAAGACACCACACTACGGCATTGCGATGAAGAAACCTGACTATGAATATCCTTCTGACGGCATCAAGGGCAGATGGGAGATGACAGCATGCAGTTTGGGTGAGAAATCTCCTATAGGCAGCGTCCTGGTGTTTGAAAACGGCGGTGAACTCTACATTGAAGGAGATCCTCACGTAGGTACTTACACTAAGACGAACTCTAACATCGTGATGAACCTTGACAATGGCCCCACTATCTCCGGCACGATTACCATCGATGGTGATTACGCTCGTTTGACAAATGGAACAGCCACGATAGAAGGGCAGCAGATGTCTATTACAGCCGAACTTTGCAGGCCGGGAACGAAGTAATAATCTGACAATAAGCATACATAAGGGTGAGCGGCACAACGGGTGACCGCTCACCTTTTTTGTTTCTGCCCCACAGCCGCCCGGGTGGTTACGTCGTAACCTCTTTTGTAACACACCCAGTGTTACACGTGTAACACCGCCACTGTTACAAGCGTAACACTGGGTGTGTTACAAAAAGGGGTGTGTTTGCGAGGGAAATGACCCTGCGGGTGATTGGAAGGATTGGATTGATTGAAGGGGGTTCTGTGGATAAAACGGGGAAAAAGATGTTATAAAGTGTTAATGTATAGGGAAATAGAAAAGAAAGACGTACCTTTGTGGCCAAATTCTAATTGATAAAGCAACCTGAAGTGAAAATGAAGCAGAAGTTACGAATATGCTTGTCGTTGCTGATGGGCGGTATGGCTTTGTGCATGCAGGCACAGCAAACGGCAGTGAAGGCGGTGGCAGATGGCCACTACTTTGGAGCAAGACAACAGTTTGAGCGTTTCTTGGATGAGACGGCAGGGAGTGCGAAGGGTAGCGAGGATGCCGAAGCGCTGATGCTGGTGTGCGACTATGTGTTGGGCAATCCTGGCACAGCAGACCGAATAGGCGAATGGACAACGTCTCATCCGTTGTCGCAGTATGGTGATGTCTTGCGTGTGTTCAGACGTAATTTGTTAATCAAGGAATACCGTTTCGATGAAGCGTTGAGTTTATTCTTTGAGGATGAGGAGAAAGGATTCTCCATCGAGACTCCGCTGGCTTACCCCTTGACAGGTTTGAGCGAAGAGGCTTGCAGTTACAATAATGTGCTGTATCGTCTGGCTGGCGAGAAATTGTATGACGAGGGGCAGTATCAGCGTGCTTTGCCTTATCTGGAAGTAGGTGAGAAGACACGCACATCGTGGTATAAATTGGGTATGTGCTACTATAATGGCGGTGCATTTGAGAAGGCACAGAAGGCATTGGCTGAGGCAGCTGGTAGCAATGAGGACGAGATGGCACAAAACGCATGGCTCCATGCTGGTATTGCGGCATTGCAGTTGAAAAAGACTTCCGATGCACAACAGGCCTTTCTCAATGCGTCAAGGATGTCAGCCCTTCCGGCCCTTCGCGAACAGGCACTTTACAACTATTCGCTGACGCTGCACGAGCAACAGTCGCCCAATACAGTGGTGGTGATGGAGCAGTTCCTGCAGGAGTTCCCCTCGTCGCAGTATGCCACAGCGGTGTCGCAGTGTCTGACGGAGGTGTATATGACGAAGAAGGACTATGCGAAGGCACTCAGTGCCATTAGTAAGGTGCAGACTCCGAATGCCGATACGCAGACGGACAAACAGAAGGTGTTGTATAACTTGGCTTTCCAAGAGTTGAACCGGAACAAGGTGCAAGAGGCGCTTACGTATGCCACTCAAGCGGTGGCACTGGGCAAACAAGATGCTGAGGCATATGCAGAAGCATACTACGTGAAAGGCGATTGCAACTATCGTCTGGGCAATTATGCACAGGCGGCAAACGACTTGACCACTGCCATCAACTTGGGTAAGCAGACTTCTGGAGGTGCGCTGAAGAATCAGGATTATGCACAGTATAGTTTGGGTTATGCGCTCTTCAAGCAACAGAAATATAATGCGGCTATTGAGCAGTTCCAAAAGATTGCGGAGGCAACGGGAGAGAGTGGTGCGATGAGGGCCGATGCCTATAATCGTATCGGTGACTGCTACCTGAACATGCGCAACTATGACGAAGCGAATGCCAATTATGGATTGGCAAAAACAACCGACCACTCGCTGGGAGACTATTCGATGATGCAGATGGCTTATATTGAGGGGTTGCGTGGCAACTATGCCAAGAAGGTACAACTCATTGAACAGATGAGGACGGAGTATCCGTCGTCGGCACAGGGTGCCAAGGCGATGTTTGAGCAGGGTCGTGCTTATGTGCTTTCGGGCAAAGAGGACGAGGCTGCCGCGATATTCGGGTCATTGGCTATGAGGTATCCGCAAAGCGAGTATGCGAAGAAGGCGGGTGAGGAACTGGCGAACATGGCTGCCAACATCGCCATGCGGGACTCCATTGCTGCGGCACAGGACTCGATTGCGACTGAAGCCGCCAAGGCTCCTGTCTTGGCAGCACAGCAGCTGTTCAATGCTGGGCAGTATCAACAGGCAGAGCAACAGTTGAACAAGGCGATTGATGAGGGTATCGGTAAGCCTTATTGGTTGGCAAGGGCATTTATCTTGCTGAGCGACATCTACAAGGCCGAGAACCGAACTGTGGAGGCGAAGCAAACATTGGAATCGCTGAAGGCGAACTATAAGGAAGATGATGACATAAGAACCATGATAGAGGAGAGGTTGGGAAATTGAAAATTGATAATTGATAATTGAAGATGAAGAAGATAATATCACTTTTTATTTTTAGTTGTTCGGTGTTCTCTGTTTGGGCACAATTGAACAACACCGTCGAGGTGACCAACGAGGTGAAACCTGTGGCGACGGATGTGAAGAAAGTGGACGTGAAGACAAAACCTGCGGAGACAAAGGTGAAACACTACACGATGCAGTATGCTGTGGGAGGACAGACGCTGAACAACTATGCCCCCGAGTCGTTGGGCAACTACGAGAGTGAGGCGGTATGGAAAGGAAAGAAGAACGGGTATCTGCATCTGGCAGGCGGTGTACAGGGTATGCTGGATGGTCAGGCGGCTTATCAGTTGGGTCTGACAGACAACGATGTGCTGGGGATTGACTTGTCGCTGAAGGGCTTTAACGGTCATGTGAAGGACAACTCTTTTTATGATGTGAGAGGATGGAAGAGCCGTGACTACAGAAACCGTGCGGCACTGAAGTACAGCCATCATTATGCCACGGGAGTGGATCTCTTTATAAAAGGGTCGTTCGAAAACCGACTTTTCAACTATATGGGTGCCATGAGTACGACAGACAAGCAGCATGATGTGCTGAGCAGTTTCGTGGCAGGGTTTACACCTCTCAAGAGCAGAAACTTCAGCGTCGATGCAACGGCTGGGGTGGACTTCTTCAGTCAGAATTACCGTACGAACTTGGAAAAGAAACTGGGCGAGACGCTTATCCATGCGGATGCCAATGGGGCTTATCAGTTCACGGATGAGCATAGCGTAGGTTTGGGTATTGGCTTTTTCCATTCGGCCTATGGGAATGACGAACTGAAGGGCATTACACGTGTCCGTTTCACGCCTCATTATCTCTATGAGAAGGATCAGATGGACGTGCGTCTAGGTATGTTTGTCAGTACGAAGGGAAATGTGGCACCCGATGCGTCTTTCACC
Source organism: Bacteroidaceae bacterium (assembly GCA_016280445.1). Taxonomy (GTDB): domain Bacteria; phylum Bacteroidota; class Bacteroidia; order Bacteroidales; family Bacteroidaceae; genus Minthosoma. The sequence goes on along the minus strand of JAEEGS010000013.1, from coordinate 165,533 downwards.
TATCATCTCACCCCTAAGAGTGATGTTTATGTGGAAGCACGTGGTTATGAGGAAAACAATGATTTCCGGCGCATGGCGGAATTCCACCCTTGCTTTATTATTCCTGGCTTTATCAGTCCTGACAAGAGTGGTGTCATCAAAATGGGAGCGGAGTTCCACCAACTGGATGCCTGTGTGGGATACCGCTTCAAGGGAATGAAAGGCTTGGATGGAGATATCCATATGGGTTATGATTTCTCGAAAGACTCGTATGATGTTGATGGCATGTTCAACGCATTGGGAGGACGTTATCTCGCATGGATGGGGGCAGGGAAGAACCGCCGCTTCTATATAGATGCTGACTTCACCTATGCTTATGCTGATATTGTGAAGGTGGAGGCACGGAACCAACTGAACCTGGAGAGCGGAAAGAATCCTGGTGATGAAAAGTGGGTGTCAGGTTCATACACCTCACCGCGGTTCGAGATGGACTGGAAGGCTGATGTGAAGATTATCAAGGACTTCTACTTCGGGCTGGATTGGCGGTATGCCACCTTCCATATGGGTAATCTCGGTCTGGAGGAAGGTATGCAGTATAAACGTCCGGACATTCTCAATTTGGGAGCAAGTCTTCGTTATACTTTACCCATCAAACAGTCTCTGACAGTCTTTTTGAAGGGAGATAATCTCTTGAACCGAAATTACGACCGTTACCTCGGCTATCGTAATGTGGGAGCCACGTTTATGGGTGGTTTTGCCCTCAGTTTTTGAAAAAAGAGGACAAAAATTTGGAAGATATTAGAAAAAAGAACTAACTTTGCACTCGAAAAAGATTGGAAGGGTTCCGACTCTCGGGGAGAGTTTCGGGATTCTTTTTCTTTTCGTCCTTCAAAACATACTAACAAAGTAATAACCAAAACAAGGAAATACAATGGCTTATATGTCACAAGAGGGCTACGACAAACTTCGTGCCCAAATTAAGCAACTGGAGGAAGTGGATAGACCTGAGGTTATCCGACAGATTGCTGAGGCTCGCGAAAAAGGCGACCTTTCTGAGAATGCTGAATATGATGCGGCAAAAGAAGCACAGGGCAAACTCGAGACAAAGATTGCTGAATTGAAGGCTATTCTTGCCGATACGAAGATTTTGGACCCTTCAAAACTCAAGAACAAGGATGAGGTACAGATTCTTTCGAAGGTGGAACTGAAGAACGTGGATAATGGCATGAAGTTGACTTACACCATCGTGAGTGAAGGAGAGGCAAACCTTCGTGAGAATAAAATCTCCATCAAGACACCTATCGCACAGGGACTGCTGGGAAAGAAAGTGGGCGATGTGGCTGAAGTGACTGTGCCACGTGGCGTGATGAAGTTTGAAATCATGAACATTAGTTTCGGATAATCATGGGTGTTTTTGCTAAAATTGCAGCAGGGGAGATTCCGTCTTACAAGTGTGCCGAGAACGATGAGTTTTATGCTTTTCTCGACATCAACCCTCTTGTGAAGGGACACACCTTGGTCATTCCACGTCGTGAGGTGGATTACATCTTCGACATGGAGGATGATGAACTGGCTCGCTTCGAAGTGTTTGCCAAGAAGGTGGCTGTAGCCATTAAGGCGGCTTTCCCATGCGTGAAAGTGGGACAGGCTGTGTTGGGACTTGAAGTGCCACATGCTCACATTCACCTCATCCCCATGCAGAGCGAGAAGGACATGAACTTTGCCAATCCAAAGTTAAGCCTTTCTGCTGAAGAAATGCAGGCTATTGCTGACAAGATATTTCAGGAGTTTTCCAAGCAATAACGGTTTGTTGTAGTGAACCCCTAAGCATGACCTACCAAGATTCAGACTTTGGTACGGTGACGGTGACCGTCAACCCCCGAGCGCGCAGCATCATCATGCGCCCAGAGGTTGGCGGTCTTCGTGTAACAGCCTTCAGAGGCGCATCGCTGTCATTCGTCAAGAACACCATTGAACGATTTCGTCTCTCTCTGCTGAAGAAACAAAAGGCATTGAGGGAACGGCCGCAGTTGACCTCAGAGGAGATAGAACAGATGCGCCATGCGGCTAAGGAGTTTCTTCCTCGACGAGTGGCAGAACTGGCATATATGCATGGCTTTCGCTACACAGGCCTGACTATTAGAAACTCAAAAACACGGTGGGGGTCCTGTTCCATCCGCAACACCATCAGTCTTTCACTCTATCTGATGCAGGTGCCAGAACATTTGCAGGACTATGTCATCCTCCACGAACTTTGCCACACCGTCCATCATGACCACTCCCCGCGCTTTTGGGCTTTGATGGATACTGTGACAGACGGAAAGGCACATGCGTTGAGGGCAGAACTGCACAAATATCATACGGCTTGAATCCTTCAGAGGGAGATAAGCAGTAAATTGTAAATCGTTAAATAGAACATTAAGAAGATGTTAACACAACAAGAATGTGATTTTCTCCATTCCCGTATGCAAGGCACCATTATTGAGGCCTTAGGCATCCGATTCCTTCCCACAGAGGACGACTATGCTGTGGCAGAAATGCCCATCAGCCCTTCCACACGCCAGTATCTCGGCATTTTACATGGGGGTGCTTCGCTCACGCTTGCCGAAACGATTGCGGGGGTGGGTTCTCTACATCTGACTCATTATGATGAGTCGCTTGCTGTGTGCGGTACCGAAGTCAACGCCAGCCACGTTGCCATGTCTGCCACCGAAGGAAAGGTGTACGGAAAGGCGCACCTTATTCATGCTGGAAAGGGTACCCATGTCTGGAATGTCGATATTGTGGGAGAAGACGGCACCATCATTTCTGCGGAGCGGGTGACGAACCGTATCATCAAGCGGAAGTGAGAAACAAAAAAAAGGGGCATCTCGACGAGATGCTCCTTTTTTCGTGCCGAAGCACGAAGTTGGTTTTAAAGAGAATTGAACCTTGTTGTCCAATCTTTCTTTTGCCTCCAGAGCGTATGCCCTTTTGGCGGAAGGTCACGGACTTCACAGCCCCTCCCTCAATAGGTTTTGGTTTAGTTAAGCATTAATTGTTTATATTACATGTAAAAGCAAAAGTTCTTTGTTTTTGATGATGAACGATTGACCACCCAAAGGTCATTGTACTTCGTCCTTCGTCGTGATGCTGAGGATGGAGTCGTTTGTTGCCTTCATCTCGGCTTGGCTCACATCCTTCACGCGGATGGCTTGTTGCACGTCGCTTGACTTGATGTAGGGGTCAACCGCCATCACGTTGCCATTTTCCTCAGCCTCTTGTTCTCCTATGGCATGTTCGGCTGCACGTCCGATGGTGAGAGCCATTGCCACTACTGCCGCTGCCTTGAAGAATGGTGAGAAGTGATGGATGAACCCCCTTTCTGCCTTGTGGGTGCGAGGAGATTCCTTCTGGGTGTTGATGGCAAGTTGTACTGCCTTTTTCTTCATGGATGTGGTCTCCTCCTCCATCTTGGCAAGGATGCGTTTATCGAAGTCCTCGCCCAATGTTTCTTCCTTGGCTGCTGCCTCATATTGGAAGAGGTCAGCATATTGAGCCAGATGGCCAGGTACATCTTCTTGGGAGAAGAATGAACGCAGAATCTGCTCCTCCTGCAACGTGGTGGTGCAGGCGAAGTAGCTTTCCAGCAGTTGTTCTATGTACTTGTAATCCATCATTGTGGGTGAGTTTTTTTAGATCCGAGGGAGGCGGTTTTTATATCCTCAAACGTTGAGTTTGGAGGATATTTTTCCGCCACCCTCTGTCTATACGACGGATGAGATAAGGAAAAGTTACAGAAAAAATGATTTTTTTTGCAAAATTTTTTCCTTTATCTCGTTCCTGGCTCGGAAGAGTGTTACTTTTACGTCTGATTCTGAAATGCTTAACGCGGTTGCAATCTCTTTATAAGTTTTTCCTTCTATGTCTCTTAGTTGTAGGATGGTGCGCTGTTTTTCGGGCAGAGCGTTGATGATGCTGTCGATGAAACCACGAGTTTCCTTTTTCACGAGTTGGCTGTCGGAACTTCCTTGCCCTTCATCGGGGCGGTCATGTGTTTCATCGTCGAACGAGATGGTCAGGTTCTCCCTTTTTTCCTTGCGGTCGATGGCGAGGTTTCTGGCAGCGGTGAGGGCAAAAGACTCCAGATTCTCCACCTTTTCCAGTTCGTCGCGTCGTTCCCACAGTTTCAGGAGAGTGTCCTGCACGATGTCCTCCGCTTCCTCCCTGTTCAGGACGATGCGTAACGCGGTGCGGAAGATAATGTTCTTCAGCGGAAGTATGTCGTGCTGGAAATCCATCTCTCAATTATCAATTATCAACTAATCACCGTGCCTTTAGTGCCGTCGATGGCATCCGCCTTTGTGATGATCACTTGTTTTACACCTGCTTTGACGGCTTCGAGGGCGTTTTCGATCTTGGGTATCATGCCTCCGCTCACGGTGCCGTCAGCCTTCAACTGCTCGAAACTCTCGGCGTTGATGTGGGGAATGACCGATGCCTCGTCTTCTGGGTCGGTCAGCACGCCGGCGTGTTCGAAACTGTAGATGAGGGTCACGTCGAAGTAGGGAGCCAAAGCCTTGGCTGTTTCGCCTGCGATGGTGTCGGCGTTGGTGTTGAGCAGGTTTCCCTGCTTATCATGTGTGAGCGGTGCCATTACGGGTACGACGCCCTCGCTGATGAGTGTGGCCAGCATCTGTCCGTTGCAAGCATCCACATCACCCACGAAGCCGAAGTCCACCATTTGCTCTGTGCCGTCTTCCATCTTGACCTTTTTCAAGGGGCGTTTGTGCGACTGCATCACGTTCATGTCGGCACCTGTCAGCCCCAGCGCATTGATGCCGCATGCTTGCAGACGTGCCACGATGTTCTTGTTGACCAAGCCACCATACACCATCGTCACCACACGCAGCATTTCCGCATCTGTCACACGTCGGCCGCCAATCATGGTGCTTTCGATGCCCAGTTGTGCTGCCACTTTTGTGGCTGAACGTCCACCGCCATGCACCAGCACTTTCGCGCCGTCGATGGCGGAGAAGTCTTTCAAGAGTTGTTGCAGGGTGCTTTCGTCTTCCACGATTTTGCCCCCCACTTTCACTACTGTCAATTTATCCATTGTCGTTTATTTTTTACCATATGTCAGCTCTCAACACCCTTCTGGTGTCTCGAAAAACAATAATTTAATCCAATAATAATTGGGGGAACCAATTATTGGTAATTATTGTCTGTCCCAGCCTCAGCAAGAGGCGCAGGAGCCTATACATTTCACATTTCGAAATCGAGGCAACTTCTTTGTACGGTGTAGGGACGCACCTTCGTGTCGGCCACCGCCACATGGTCGGGGTGTTGTGCATAGCCTTTTAGGGCGGCCTCTGATTCGAGGGTGCTGTCGAGCATCACATCGGCATTGGAGGATGCGAGGCGACCATCTATGTTTACAGTCACGTCGATGAGGCCAGGCACCTTGCCTACCAGTCCTTCGAGGCCTTCTTTGATGCCGCGTTTCACTTGTTGCTTCTCTTCTTCTGAGAGTTCTGGATTGAGTGTCCAGAGAATGATGTGTTTTACCATAATATTATCTGTTTTGATGTTTTAATGCTCATTTCGAAGCCACCACTTCAATCTCCACCAATGCATTCTTTGGCAGCGTCTTCACGGCTACTGCTGAACGGGCAGGGAAAGGTTCTGTGAAGAACTCGGCATACACGCTGTTCATCTCGGCGAAGTCGCCCATGTCGGCCATGAATACAGTTGTCTTCACCACGTTGGACATCGACACTCCTGCTTCTTCAAGGATAGCTTTCACGTTGGTCAGCGACTGACGTGTCTGCTCCTTGATGCCTCCTTCGGGGAAGGCTCCTGTTTCAGGCACAAGTCCCAACTGTCCTGATGTGTAAACTAAGTTTCCTACTTGAATGGCTTGGCTGTAAGGGCCTATCGCCCCTGGTGCCTTCTTTGTACTGATTGCTTCCATTTTCTTATCGTTTGTGATGTGTTTAAGTCTTCCGTTGCTGTTGGGGAGGTTTCTGAAGGTCTTTGTTTCCTCAACGGTCGGTACTGAACGACATGATGACAATTTCACCTCCGCTGTTGACGAGAAGTTTCAAGCCGTCGTTTTGTACGTTGACGAATCCGATGTCCTGACCGTTTTCCCTTACGGCATAGTTGCATCCTCCGCAGGAGACGATGGTGACCTCGCGGGTGGAGTTGTCATTTTCATCTATGATTTCAGCTTTTCCCGTTTGGCTTCCATATTTCATGAATTGGGTTTTGAAGCGGATGCCGACACCCATTTTCTCATTTTTATACATACCGTCAATCATGGGTGTCCAGTTCTCATCGTGGAAAGGCAACCCTTGTTCCTTGGCCACTTCGGTCACCAGCTTGCCCTTGTAGGTGAGTTCTCTGGGTTCAGGAGTGAAATACTGGCCGAGAAGCTTGTTCAACTTTTTGTCGTGCATGATGTAAGACCATCCTGCAAAACACAGGATTCCTATGATGAACAAGACGATGAGGGCAGCAATGCCGCAACCAAGACAAGTCTTGGGGAGTGGTTTTCCCGGCTTGAATGGCGCAGCAGGTGCTGGGGGAGGTGCAGCGACAGGTGGGGTAGCTGAAACTGGAATGGGATTCACAGGAGATGGCGCTGGAACGGACTCCACAGAAGGAGGCGGTGGGGGTGTTTCAGCAGGTGGTGGAGGCACCATTCTGACAGGTGCTCCACAGTTGTGGCAGAATTTTATGTTGTCGGCCAATGGTTTGCCGCAATTGTTGCAAAAAGGCATAGTGTTCTTGATTAGTGTGGGTGGTAATGAGGTTATTTTTCACGTTACATGCGTCGGAGAAATGGTGTTGTGGGTACAAGTCTGCCGTCTTTCATCGTCATGCCTGGGCGATCCTTTTGTGTAATGACGACTCCTCCCTCCGCTTCGCGTTTTACAGTCTTCTTTTCTTTTTTGTCTCCTTCTTTCTTTTCCTTGGCATCAACTTCCATCTGTCGGCTGCCAATGAATTCTATGGTTCCCCATTCATAGGTTTCATCAGGATGGTGTGAGCTTGCTGCTAAGGTGATGTTAAATTCATATGCATCCCCTCTGATGTTCACCTTTTTCCCGGATTTCTTGGCTGCATCAATGGCGTTTTGAGGAACATCAGGAACTTCATCGGCTGCAACTGATACCTTTTGGCGACTGATGACGATGTCCCCATACTGCCCTTTTGCATATACGATATTATGATCGATGGAAGGGTAGTTTGTTCTTACATAAACCTGCATTGTTCCTCCACCCCCTTTGTACGTCAGTTTCTTGGGGCTGAAGACAATGTAGTACGATTCGTCTTTGTCACGATCATCCTCTTTTACCTCGAAGCGATTTCCATAACCACCCCAATCCTGACCACAAGCCAGAAATGTCAGCATAACGTTGATGAGCACGAAAAAGGCGGCCATTCCTTTCCAAATAGCTGTTCCTTTGGGCATCAAGTGTTCTTTTTTTATCATAGTTTCCTAATTTTTGCCCCAAAGATAGGCATTTTTCACGAACGGGAGACAAAAGAAAGTGATTTTTTCTTCTCTATTTTTGGACGAAATCAAATAAAACCCTAAATTTGCAAAATAAAACCTTTTAATTGATAGTATAGTTATGAGAAAGAATGCTTTGATTTTGTTATTGGGTCTGTGCTTCTGTTGTGTGTTTGTTAACGCACAGGAGACGGCAGAAAGTAGTTTTAAAGAGCGAGCAGATGGTGAGTATAAAAAAGGCAACTTCATCAATGCTCGTGCCTTGTATATCCGTGCCTTTGAGGACTTTTTCAACAAGGGGAATGTTCAGGAAGGTGTGGATTGTGGTTTGAAAGCCGTGGGACTCTATTACATCAAGGACACCATGTACAAGGAAGGCTTTGACCTTTTGCACCGCATCGACCAGAGGATTGATGCCAAGGAAAAGGGAGCCGCCAGAGCCGCTTTGCATTATCGTACCTACAAGGAACGTTATCAGATGTACATGAAGATAAGGAAAAGCGAATTTGCTATGGAGCAACTCGGCAAGATGGAGCAATATGCCAAATCCTCCAACAACGACAGCCTGCAAAATGACTTGCTCTATAACAAAACCATTTACTATTACACGTATGGGCAGAACGATAAAGGTAATGCCACTTTCAAGGAAATGGCAGACAAACTGACTGCTTCCAAGGAGTATGACAAGGTGGATAAGGCTTATCAGACACTCATTGCCAATGGCCGCAAGAGCAACAACATTATACTGGTGAATCAGGGCTACAAGAGTTACATCGCCTGGAAGGATTCTGTGGCCGACCTGAAGGTGGCCGATGAACGCAATGCCTTGAAACAGCAGATTGCCACTCATGAGGAAACCATCGCTGAAAAGGACAGTTCGCTGATAGCACGCCAGGCAGCTATCATCGGACTCAGCATCTTGTCCGTTATCTTGGCTGTTGCCTTGGTGCTGGGTGCGTTGGTGCTGATGCGTTTTATCGCCCTTACTCGCAAACAGAAGAAGAACATCCGGATGCTGACCGAGAACAATGCGCTGAAAGCAAAGTTCATCAGCAACATCTCTGCCCAGTTAGCTCCCACGCTGCAGAAACTCGACAAAGACATCCCAGAAGTGAAGGCCTTGCAGGATTTCTCTGCCCACATCCAGACATTGTCAGAACTGGAGAGTGGAGAAGAGCCTGTGGAACTGGAAGAAACCCAATTGGCATCGTTCTGTGAAGGCCTGATGGATCAGGTGCGCAACAAGGTGAAGAGTGGTGTTGTTCTGAAGGTGGAGGCTCCTAAGATGACTGCCAAAATCAATAAGGAATACGTTTCACATATCTTGCTGCACTTGCTGAATAATGCAGCTGAATACACTCCAGTGGGTGGACATATCACATTGGAATACAAGAAACGCGGAGCACACAAGCACCAGTTCCTCGTGTCAGATTCTGGTTGCGGCATCCCCGAAGAGAAGCAAGAAGACGTGTTCAAACCATTCCTCGAAATCCGCGACCTCACCCAAGGAGACGGTCTTGGCTTGCCTATCTGCAGACAGATGGCACTAAAGATGAACGGCGACCTCGACATCGACCCTGTTTTCAAAAAGGGCGTCCGCTTTGTGCTGCATCTGGAGGATTGAGATGAAAAGTAAAAAAGGGGAAGAGCAAATCAACTTGTTCTTCCCCTTTTTGTTTTACTTCAAATGGTCTTCAAAATATCGTGTGATGACGTTGTGGAGATGCACTCGGTCGGTACCCATCATATTGTGCCCATCACCAGGATAGGTGAAGAGGTCGGGATAGGTGTTGGCATCGATGCAGGCACGCATGAAGGAGAGGGTGTGTTGGGGCACACAAACGGGGTCGTTGCCTCCATAAATGACCATCAGACGGCCTTTGAGGTTCTTGGCTCTATGCAGGAGTGAAGTGCTCTCGTAGCCTTCAGGGTTCGTCTGTGGAGTGTCCATGTAGCGTTCACCGTACATGACCTCGTAGAAGCGCCAGTCGATAACAGGGCCTCCTGCCACACCCACCTTGAAGACATCGGGATAAGTGGTCATCAAACTGGTGGTCATGAAACCTCCAAAACTCCATCCATGCACGCCAAGGCGGTCACTATCCACGTATGGGAGGCTCTTGAGGTACTCCACGCCCTTCAGTTGGTCTTTCATCTCTTCCACACCAAGTTGGCGGAAGGTGGCTTGTTCGAAGGCGAGGCCGCGATGCTCGCTACCACGATTGTCGAGGCAGAACATCACATAGCCTTGCTGAGCCATCCAGATGTCCCAACCCCGTGCGCCCCAATTGCGGGTGGCATCGATGTTGTGGGCATGAGGTCCTCCATACACATACACCACAGCAGGATATTTCTTTGCGGGGTCGAAGTCGGTGGGGAGGATGAGGCGATAGTAGAGGTCAGTCACGCCATCGGCTGCCTTGAGAGTGCCGACTTTGATTTCTGGCACCTTGTATTCTTTCCAAGGGTCAGGGGCAGAAAGGATGTTGGTGGCTGTGCCTTTGTCGGTCGAAACGAGGTCGATGTGGCGGGCAATGAGAGGTGATGAATAGTTGTCGATGAAGAACGTGCCCGACTCGGAGAGGGTGGCGTGGTGCCAGCCCGTGCTGTTGCCCAGCAGGGTGCGCTTGCCTTTCAGGTTGACGCTGAAGACGTTCTGCTGGAGTGGGTCTTGCTCGTTGGAAGTGTAGATGATGGTCTTGGCTTGGGTGTTGAAACCTAAGACGCTGATGACCTCAAACTTGCCTGTGGTGAGTTGCTTGAGGCATTTCCCTTCTTTATTATATAAATAGATGTGGTTATAGCCGTCGCGACGAGTCTGATAGATGAACTTGGAATTATCCCATGGCAGGAACTGGATGGGGTGGAGTGGCTCGAAGTATTTGGGGTTATCTTCGGTGAAGAGGGTGCGGAGTTTTTCGCCTGTGAAGGCATCGTACTCGTCGAGGGAACCGTGGTTTTGGTCACGGTTCAGTTCGATGAGGTAGAGTTTGCTGCCGTCGGGCGACCAAGCAAGGTTGGTGAAGTAGCGGTCGGTCGGGTCTCCTGTGTTCAGATAGACGGTCTTGTCGGTTTGTGGATTGAAGATGCCGACATAGACCTTGTGGGAAGTTTCACCTGCCATGGGATAGGGGTCGGGTGCTATTTGGGCACAACGAGACTTGCCATCAGGGATGTCGAAAGGCGACGTAATGTTCACTTGTGGATATTGGCTCACCATGCTTTGGTCCATTTTGTAGAATGCGAGGAGGTTGCCATCGGGACTCCAGAAGGTGCCTTTCTCGATGCCGAACTCGTTGCGGTGGACACTCTCGCCATAGACGAGGTTGAGGCTACCATCTGTGCTGACAGGGTGGATGGTGCCATCGGCTGTGGCGACGTAGAGGTTGTGGTCGATGGTGTAGGCAATGGCTCTCGATTCCTTGTTCCAATCGGTGTTCTCAACTTCGGGAGCAAGGTCGAGTTTCCAGAGGACTTGTTTCTCCACCCAGTCGAGGAGCGTCTTCTCTCTGCCACGGTCGATGAGGATGTAGGTCTTGTAGGGGTAGGGGAAGGCGGCATTGTAGAGGTGGTCGATGGTCTTCCTGCCGTTGGCGGCAAGTATGTCGTTGATGTTCTGCAAGGTCAGCGTGTTAAGTGCGTCGCTTATTACTTGCTGGTCAATGTTTTTGCAGCGTTCGATGCCCAACTCCATGCAAACGTCACCCCACCACGTGAGGTGTTTGGTTTGGGGGTAGGAATGGGCGTAGTAGGTAGAACCGCCGGGGATGAGGTCATCGAGGGTGAAAGGTTTCTTCTGTGCCATAAGGTGGAGGAAAAGTAAGGCGAAAATGCTGGTGAGAATGGTCTTTTTCATTTCATGATTTCTTTTAGAGGTATGAGTACAAAGTCGCGCTCGTACATATGAGGGTGAGGAATGGTCAACTTGGGGGTGTTGAGGTGCAGGTCATCGTAGAGCAGGATGTCTATGTCGATGATGCGATCATGGTACTTTCCGTTCACAGATTTCTGGGTACGTCCCATGTCTCTTTCTATCTGTTGTGTCTCTTTCAGCAAGGCGAGAGGAGCCAGTTCCGTCTCGACCCGCACGGCAGCGTTGAGGAACGTGTTTTCGCTCTCAAATCCCCATGGCTCAGTGGAATGAAAGGCGGATTGTGCCCTGATGGAGCCAATCCGCCTTCCTATTTCTGTGATGGCGGACAGAAGATTCTGTTCTTTGTCGCCAAGGTTGGTGCCAAGCGAAAGATAAACGGTGTGCATGAGAAGAATTGAAGAATTGAAGAATTGAAGTTTGGCTAACGCGATGCACGCATTCTGAATAGCTACTTCAATTTTTCAATTCTTTAATTTTAGTCAATGATGAGCATGGCATCACCGAAGGTGCCAAACATGTAATCACCCTTGATGGCTTCTTTGTATGCCTCCATGATGAGGTCGTAACCACCGAAAGCTGTGACGAGCATGAGCATGGTGGAGAGAGGTGGTTGGAAGTTCACCACAAAGGCATCGGCCACCGTGAAGTCGTAAGGAGGGAAGATGAACTTGTTGGTCCATCCTTCAAACTCTTTGATGAAGCCGCCAGGTCCTACGGCTGTTTCGAGGGCACGAAGTGTGGTGGTTCCTACGGCACAGACCTTGTGACCATTCTCTTTCGACTTGTTGACAATGTCACAAGCCTCTTTGCCGATGAACATCTGCTCGGAGTCAGTCTTATGCTTCGTCAAATCTTCCACGTCAATGCTGCGGAAGTTGCCAAGACCGGCATGCAGGGTGATGAAAGCCTGTTCAATGCCTTTGATTTCCATTCGCTTCATCAGTTCGCGAGAGAAGTGGAGTCCTGTGATGGGCACTGTGACAGCACCTTCATGACGGGCGAAAATGTTCTGGAAACGTTCATGGTCTTCATCTTCTGCGGGGCGACGTGTACGGATGTCATCGGGGATAGGTGCCTCGCCAAGATTGTAGAGGATTTCTTTGAATACATCGTGTGGCCCATCGTAAAGGAAACGGAGGGTGCGTCCGCGCGAAGTTGTGTTGTCAATTACCTCAGCCACCAGCGACTCGTCGGGGCCGAAGTAGAGTTTATTACCGATACGAATCTTTCGAGCAGGATCGACAAGTACATCCCATAAGCGCAGTTCTTCGTTGAGTTCGCGAAGCAGGAAAACCTCGATACGTGCACCCGTCTTTTCCTTGTTGCCATAGAGGCGGGCAGGGAACACCTTTGTGTCGTTGAAAACAAAAGAGTCTCCTTCCTCAAAATAGTCGGTAATCTCTTTGAAAAGGCGATGCTCAATTTCACCAGTCTTCCTGTGTACAACCATGAGTTTGCATTCGTCGCGGTTGTAGAACTTGGTTTCGGGATTGTAAGTACGAGGATAGAGGGCTATCTTCTCGTCTGGGAGTTTGAACTTGAATTGTGAAAGTTTCATGTGGATATTGTAATTTGACAATTTACGTTTACAATTGATGGGGATGTTTGAAGGTTGTCATGCATCTTCTGTCGAGGTGGTCTCCAACGTTTGACCGTCAAGCCATGTGGAAAAGTTCTCTATGTCCATGCAGTCTTGCAGGGTGTATTTCCCGATGCGTGTACGGACCAAGCCTGTTAGGTAACCACCCGATCCAAGTGCCTGTCCGATGTCTCTCGCCAAGGCGCGTATATAGGTGCCTTTGCTGCATACAACACGGATGGTGAGCGAAAGGTGCTTCCCCTGCAGGTTGTCGCTTTGGTATTTGATGCGCTCTCGTGCATCAGCAACCTCTTCCGTGTTGTTGTTTTCCACTTCACCGAAGTGGAGTATTTCCAGTTCGTCAATGACCAGAATCTTGGGTTTCAGTTCCACCTCTTCCCCTTTCCGTGCATACTTGAAGGCGCGTTTGCCGTCTATCTTCACCGCCGAGAAAGTGGGTGGCACTTGTTCGATGCGTCCCACAAATGTCTGGAGTTTCTCTTCTATTAGTTCCCTCGTGATGTGTTCGGTGGGGTAGGTGGCATCCTCTGCTGTTTCCATGTCGAAAGAGGGAGTGGTGGCACCCAATTTGATGGTGGCAACATACTCTTTCGTATGTGCTTGCAGTTCGTCGATGAGTTTTGTGCTCTTTCCTGTACAGATGATGAGCACCCCTGTGGCCAGAGGGTCGAGGGTGCCGGCATGCCCCACCTTCAGTTTTTTCACACCCATCCGATGAGAGAGTTCACCTCTCACTTTCGCCACCACGTTGAAGGAGGTCCAGCGGTAGGGCTTGTTGAAGATGAGTATTTCGCCTGCTTGGGGATTCATTACGAAAAGAGTTTCTCCACGTTCTTCATAATGATCGGTAGGAAGAGTGCCAAGATGCCAATGATTGCGCAATAGATAGAGAAGTAGATGAGTTTGCACTGCTTCACAAAGGAAATCATCCATTTGCAGGCAAAACATCCGCTGATGAAGGCTGCAATGAATCCGACCACCAATGCGATGGTTGGGATTGGGGTTACCTCACCGTGTTCGGCAATGTATTCAGCGCTGGGTGCCACGAAGTGCTTGAAATCAAGCAAAGCCTCTCCTAAGATGGGCGGAATGACCATCAGGAAGGAGAATTGTGCGAGGTTCTTACGGCTGTTGCCCAGCAGCAGACCTGTTGCAATGGTAGAACCGCTACGTGAGAGTCCTGGCAGTACAGCACATGCCTGCGCTATGCCGATGATGAATGAATGCAAGGGAGAGATGCGCTCATGTTCCAGCGGTTTATAGAAATGAGAGAGTGCCAAGAGGGCGGAAGTGACCAAGAGACAACAGCCCACAATGGTGAGGCTGCCTTGGAAAATCTCATCGATGTAATCTTTGAAGAAAAGTCCGACAATACCGATGGGTATCATGGAGATGAGGATGTTGAGTGCGTATTTCTGTGAGTCGTTCAATTGTCCTTCCCATTTGAAAAGCCCCTTGAAAATCCAAGTCACTTCTTTCCAAAGAACAACAAGTGTGGAGAGAACAGTTGCTACATGGACAACGATATCGAAAGTGAGGCCTCCCACTTCTTCCACACCCAACAAGTGCTGGCCAATCTGAAGATGGCCGCTGCTGCTGACGGGAAGATATTCGGTGAGTCCTTGTACAATGCCTAAGATAAGTGCGTCAAGCCAATTCATTTCTTTCTTTGTTTATGGTTGGATGAAGTTCAAATCAATCATATCAGTTATTTTTCCTTCTTGGCAGGCCAAAGAATGGCGACAATTTCAAACAAGAAGCCGAACAGACACACCATCGGTGCCACTTTGATACGCATATCGCTAAAGATGTCAGGGTTGAAAGCCTCTTCAGTGGTAGCATCGCCCGACATCAGGATGAAACCGATGATGATGATGAGAAATCCTACAGCGAGTAGGATGTAGTTGATGGTTGAAAATGCAAAGTTCTTCATTATAGTGTTTTTTGAAAGTTGCTAAATGTAGTAGAGTTCGTTGCTGCTCATCCGCAGATATTTATTGAGCGAGAAGAATGTACAGAGGAACGTGATGATGATGCCGAAGGTGAAGACTGCTGCCGTGACGATGATGATGGCTTTCAAGTCGATGACGGCTTGGATTTGTGGCTCGAAGGTGTGCAGCCAATATAATCCTCCGATAATCAGTGCATCAGCAATGATGGCCGAAACGACACCCAGCGTGAATGCTTGGGCGAGGAACGGACGACGGATGAAATTCCAGCTGGCTCCCACCAGTTTCATCGTATTGATGATGAATCGTTTGGAGAAGATGGTGAGCCGCACTGTGTTATTGATGAGGGCAAAAGAGATGTAGGTGAAGAGGGCTGCGATGATGAGCAGAATGATGCTCACCTTGCGGATGTTGTCATTCACCGACTTAATGAGGTCTTTGGAGTAGATGACATCCACCACGTCCGAGTTGCCTTTCAATTCCTTCACGGCAGCACCGATGCTGTCGGGATTGGCATGTTCTGCGTTGATTTTTATCTCAAACGATGCTGTGTAGGGATTCATGCCGATAAATTCGGTGGGGTCGACCCCCTGGGCTTTGATTTCTTCCACCAATGCATCCTCTTTGGAAATGTACTCGACGCTTTTTGCGTAGGGGGCTTTTTTCAATGCTTCCCCCATTTTTGCGATTTTGAGGCTATCCATCTCGTCGCTGATGAGCACGCTCACGTTGATGTTCTCTCGTACATAGGTGGAGAGGTTTTGTGCTGTGATGACAAACAACACGATGATGCCCAGCAACACCAGGACGAGCGTGGTGCTGATGGCAGCGGTGATAAACTGTGTGCTGAGGAATGAATGTCTTTTCTTACTCATTTGCTTCTATGCCTTTAAGGGTTGCCGAACTGGATTCTGTCACTTTGACTGTCACGAAATCGCCGATGTGATGCGTGCCTCGGTCAAACACCACCACCTTGTTTTGTGGGGTGCGCCCGAACAATTGTTGCTTGCTGCGTTTCGACACGCCTTCCACCAACACCTCAAACGTCTTGCCGATGTCCTTCTTGTAGCTCTCGGCCGAGAGTTCATTCTGCAAGGCTATCATCTCATTCAGTCGCTGCAATTTGGTTTCTTCGGGCACGTCGTCGGGCAAGTGCTTGGAGGCATACGTGCCGGGACGCTCCGAATATTTGAACATGAATGCGGAGTCGTACCCCACTTCCTTCATCAGCGAGAGTGACAGTTGGTGGTCTTCCTCTGTTTCAGAATGATAGCCCACAAAGATATCGGTAGTCAAGCCGCAATCGGGAATGATGCGGCGGATGGCAGCCACGCGGTCGAGATACCACTCGCGGGTGTATTTCCGATTCATCAGTTTCAAGATGCGGTTGCTGCCACTCTGCACGGGCAGGTGGATGTGGCGGCAGATATTTGGGTGGGAAGCAATCACTTCCAGCGTTTCGTCGCTCATGTCCTTGGGGTGAGAAGTGGTGAAACGGATGCGCATAGCGGGAACAGTTTCTGCCACAATCGCCAACAGTTGCGGGAACCCCACGTCTCCACATTGGTAACTGTTCACATTCTGTCCTAACAGCGTCACCTCTTTGAATCCCTTGTTTTGTAAGTCTTTCACTTCGTTCAAGATGCTCTCCACCTCGCGGCTCCTTTCCCTGCCTCGGGTGTAGGGTACAATGCAGTAGTGGCAGAAATTGTTGCATCCACGCATGATGCTGACGAAACCGCTCACATGGCTGCCACATACACGCTCGGGGATGATGTCGCGGTAGGTTTCTGTTGTGCTGAGTTCCACGTTGATGGCCTTCTCTCCCATCTCCGCTGATGCAAACAGCTCAGGTAGAGACAGATAGGAGTCGGGACCAGCCACGAGATTTACATGGTGATTCTCGATGAGGTCTTCCTTCACACGCTCAGCCATACATCCCACCACACCGATGATGAGTTGCTTGCCCTTCTTCTGTAGGGCGTGGAGGGCTTCAAGCCGGTTGTATATTTTGTTTTCTGCGTTCTCACGCACAGAACAAGTGTTGAGGAGAATGGCATCCGCTTGGTCAAGTGTGTCGCACGTGTGATAGCCTGCCATCTTCATGATGGAGGCAATAACTTCACTGTCCGCCACGTTCATCTGGCAGCCATACGTCTCAATAAAAAGTTTCTTCATCCAACGGTTGTGTACAAAACCCTACTTTATTTAAAACGCTGCAAAGGTAAGAATTTTAATTGACAAATGATGATGGTGCCTTGACATTTTTGCCTATCAGATGGTTAATTATCAGCGGTTCGTGGCCAATTGTCAATTATTTCCACTAACTTTGCAGCCGATTTTGATTTTTCCCATAAGAACGTGATACTTAATTTCCAGAAAAAAATAGCGGGCAGTCAGGCAGTCCTTCCTGTAGCGGGAGTGATGATGTGGGTGTTTTGGTTCGTGCTTCCGCCCATCCATCCGTTTCCGAATGGGGTAGGTCTCGACTATGGGTTATGGGGTTTCCTTCCGTCCTTCCTGAGAGAAGGGCAGGTCGCCTTGTGGCTCAGTTTCGGTTGTGCCGTGTTGGCGGTTTATCTGTTGGCGGAATTGAACAATGCCAACGTGCTGCTGAGGGTGAGTGCGCGAACGTTGAGTGCTGCGATGGCCATTTTGTTGGCTGTTTCAGTACCGTGCCACCAGGCTCAAGGGCCAGGTTGTGTGTTGATGGTGTGCTCGCTGCTGTCGTTCTTTCCGCTCTTCACCACTTATCAGTTGCCGAACCCGATGCACACATTCATGGCTTACCTGTTGCTCTCAATGGCATCGCTCGTGTTCCCCAAGTTGCTTTGGCTGGTGCCGGTTTATTGGCACATTCAGGGTTACTTCCGCGCTTTGTCTTTCCGTTGTTTTTTAGCCTCTGTGATGGCAACGATTCTGCCCTACTGGTTTTATGGGGGTATGGCTATCCTGACGGGTACGCTTGACGGTTTTGTCGCTCATGTGATGACGGTGATTGATGTGAGCGGCTATGAGGGCTTCTCGTTGGATGGGCGTGATTTGCTCATGTTCATATTTCTGGTGCTGACCTTTATTCTGGGAAGTGTGGACTTTTATATCAATCGATACATGGACAAAACGCGTGTGCGTATTATCTATAACGCCATGATAATCCACGGGATAGCAATAATTGCCTTCATGGTCATTCAGCCTCAACTTTTTTGGACTTTTTTGCCAATATTGCTTGTCGATGCAGCTGTGTTGTTTGGTCATTTCTTTACATTGACCCACACGCGATTCTCCCATATCAGTTGTATAGTATGGTCTTTGCTGGCTGTGGCGGTTGTGGCGGCACAATATTTATGTAATGAGCATTTGGAATTCAGCGTTTTTTGATAAAATGCATCATTTTTATTAGTATCTAACGAATGGACTCTATCAATCAGTTTTTCATAGAATATGGCTACTTCGGTATGGCGATGGCCTCGTTTCTGGCGGGGACGTTTGTGCCGTTCAGTTCAGAAGCCGTGATGGGGGCGCTCTTGGCCACCACGGGAATGGATCCGATGCTGACCATCATTAGTGGCACCATTGGCAATGTGCTGGGGTCGATGTTCAACTATTTCATCGGCCGTATAGGCAGCATCGAGCAGATTTCACGCTGGATGCGCATCAAGGAACGTAGGTTGCGCAAGACGCGTGACTATGTGGAGAAGAAAGGTTCGTGGATAGCGGCATTCTCCTTTCTGCCTATCTTCGGAACGGCCATTTCCATTTCCTTGGGCATTCTGCGTGCCAATGTGTGGGGTGTTATGTTTTGGTCGTTTGTCGGCAAGTTCATCCGCTACATCATTGTGGGTTACTCGGCGGTGGCGATGAGGTAAGATCCATTTCCCTTCTTCCACTACCTCCAAATCGACTACGGCACTACCTCCTAATCGGCTCTTTCACTACCTCTAAACCGACGTCGTCGACATCGGTTAACCGACATCGTCGACATCGACCAACCGACATCGACGACGTCGGTTTGGAGGCTGTGGAAGTGAGGAAATGGTGGATGTGTCGTTGGGGAATTGGAGGCTCTTCGTTTTCCGTTGGGCTTCGTTGCTGTATGCCCCATTTTTGAAGAAAAGAGTGGAAAAGATGCGGAAATTCTTTGTGAAGAGAGAAAAAACATATAACTTTGCAAACGGGGAAGAATCCTTCTGTCTGTTGATGATGAGGAAGAGGATGCAGTACCTCTATTTATGCAATGAGTTAAACCTTAATAAGTACATGTATGAAAAGAATTTTCTATCTGTTGGGATTTGTTGCAGCAATGCTGACAACAAATGTGTCTCATGCGCAAGACAAGAAACTCTTCAACCACTTGGCTGTAGGTGCTGAAGTGGGAACGACTGGATGGGGCTTTGAAGCAGCGATGCCCGTCACTCATTACGTCACTCTCAGGACGGGTTTCACCACACTCCCACGTTTCAATGTTGACTTCGATGTCAACTACAGATCCAGGGGTGAGAAGAAAAAAGTGGATGTGACAGGCCGTGTACACATGACTGACTACAAGTTCCTGTTTGATGTCTATCCTTTCAAGCATAGTTCTCTTCATGTGACGTCGGGTTTCTATGTGGGCATCCCCGATTTGGGCACGGTTCACAACACGGGACTGCTGGATGTGGATGAAGGAGAAGGACTTGAGATAGGTGGTGTGTTCGTCCGCCCCGACGATTATGGTACGGTCAAACTGAAACTCCAGACAAAGAGTTTCAAGCCCTATGTGGGTATCGGTTTTGGACGTCCTGTTTCCAAGCATCGAATCGGAACGGCTTTCGACCTGGGTGTCATGTTCTGGGGAAAGCCTGCCCTGAAGGTGTACTCTACCGATGAGGAAGGATGGATACGGGTGCAGAAAGATGATGTGGATGATAAAGGCTTTCGTGATGCTGTCAAAATCACAGATAGGGTGAGGGTCTATCCTGTGCTCAACTTCCGCATCTATTATAATATCTTCTAAAGTATCGCAAGCGTAGCGACAACTTCTATAACTTCTGAACGCAGCGATAACTTCTAAAAATTAAAACAATTCAACCTAAAACAAAGTATAACATGAAAAAAGTATCTCTTTTCCTATCGATGTTGGCCATCAGCTTGGCTTTTGTGGCATGTAGCCCTGATGGCAACGATGTGGGCACACCTAAAGCCCCTGAACTATCTCCTGTCACTCAGGAACCGTTGAGTCTTGTCATCAGAGACAGTTCCTCTCCATTCCAATCTGTGGTGTTTGCAGAATCGGGAAGGGCAATCATTCGTCTCGCCAATTCGTCAATGCAAGCCAAAACGCGTGATGCGAGTGAGGAGGAAGGTGATCAATATGTCATTGGCACTTATCAGGTGAACGGCAACACCTATACTGTTTACGATGAGAAAAATTCCCCATACTGCACAGTGGAACTCGTCGACAAGACAGGCTCAAGAATTGCAGTGAAGATCAGAATGAAGAGCGGCTCAGAGGTGGATAATGTGGAGTATAATGGGCAGGCGGAAGTTGTAGAGAAAGTGGCATCCGATGAAATCACGGTAAAACTTTGTCGCGAATGGGTCATCTCCTCCACTCGTCTGCGCCACAGAGGTGGTGTGATTGCCGGCAAGCATTTTGACAATCCTTTGGAGGCCGCCAGCTTTAACACCATTCTTCAATATGCCAAGACGATTGCCACTATCAATGAGGACTTTGCGGACGATATGACCGTCACCAGCATCGAATTTACGGCAGACGGAACCTTCTGTATCTTCTTTGCGAACGGGAAGCACTACATCGGCAAGTGGTCGTGGACAAACAGCAAGAACGGCTACCTCCATTATTCTTGGAATGATAACAGCATGGGCAACAAGTTCGAGAATGGTGAGGCAGTCTTTGATGTGCGTCAGTACAAGACGGTGGGTTATTACACCCTCACGCTTGGTGCAGAGATTGAAGATGGCGGCACGCTTTACAACGTGGAACTCTCATTCTTCATGAACGAGAAAGTGAACAAATAGAACTCACATGAGGACATAATAAAGGGGACGCATCAAAACGTCCCCTTTATTATTCTTTTGCAAAGATTGGCGAATTAGTTGATGGCACCGTCGAGATCAGCACCAGCCTTAAACTTAGCTACCTTCTTGGCTGCGATAGTGATAGGAGCCTTAGTGAGAGGGTTGATGCCCTGACGTGCTGGACGCTCAGATACAGCAAATGTTCCAAAGCCAATGAGTGAAACCTTGTCACCAGCCTTGAGTGCGTCTACGATTGATTCAACACATGCGTCGAGTGCCTTCTTTGAATCGGCCTTGCTCAAACCTGCCTTTGCAGCGATAGAGCTAACGAGTTCAGTCTTGTTCATAAGTACAAAAAAGAAATTAGGTTTTATAAAAAAGTTGTTTTAGAGGTTTTTTTTGTGTTGGAACACGCTTGACTCCATGCGGGGAGTGGGCGTTTGTTCGTAACTCGTTGCAAATATATGGGATAAATTTTCGTAAACAAACATTTTTTGGGAAAAAGTGTTGAAAAAAGCAAAAAAAAACTTCATTTTCTGTTTTTTTGCCCTTTAACTGGAAGAAAAAGCCTAATTTTGCACCAGAAAACCAAAAGTGAGAAGTTTTATACGCTTATTTACTTTAAATGTAAGGATTGTATGAGAATGACTCCTGCCGTAAAGGTAATACTTATAATCAATGTTGTCTTTTATATATTGACTTATTGGATAACGCCCCTCTTTCCTTTGGGCGGGTATTCAGATTGGTTCTTAAACTTTAATGCGTTGCATCCGATAGGATATGGAGGCTTTGCCATCTATCAATATCTGACCTATATGTTCATGCATGGCGGATGGTTGCACTTGTTCTTCAATATGTGGTCTTTGATGATTTTTGGCAATGCTGTGGAACGACAGATTGGCACGAAGCGTTTCTGGTTGTATTATCTGTTGTGCGGCATAGGTAGCGCATTGGTCAACCAACTCTTTACCTTCTTGGGCGTCATTGCCCCCTCGCAGCTGGTAGGTGCTTCGGGTGCCATTTATGGTGTGATGGCCGCAGCGGCCTTCTTCTTCCCCAATGCGAAATTGTTCATCATTCCGATACCTTTCCCCATCAAGTTAAAGTATCTGGTAGGATTTTACACGCTGGTGGAGATGTATCTGGGCATCACCTCGATTGACGGTGTGGCTCACTTTGCCCATTTGGGCGGCATTCTGGTGGGCATCATCATTCTGTTCATCTGGAGGATGCAGGAGAAGAGCCGTGCGCAGCGAGGTGGCAACGGGTGGAACTCTTCTGCCACCTATGACAATTACGAGAAAGGTGAAAGTGCTTGGGATAGAATGAAGAAAGGCTTTGGCGGCACCCGTACGCCGAAGATGCGGGTCACCAATGTGAGAGAAACAAACTACCAGGAACATCAATATAACGAGAAAAAGAAGCAGGAGAGCGAGGAAATTGACCGCATTCTCGACAAGATTCGCAAAAATGGCTATCAGAATCTCTCCGAGAAAGAGAAAGCGACTCTTTTCGATGCCAGCAGGAAAATGAGAGGAGAAGAATGAAGTTGTTGAAGACGATACCATTGGCCATATTCATTGCTCTCAATGTTTTGGTGGTTGTAGGCATGATTGTTTGTGCCTACACTTCTTGGCTGCCGTCGCAAGAGTACCCCCATCTGGCCTATTATGGCCTGATGTTCCCTATTTTTCTGGTGGCAGACATCGTCTTTGTTTTTTTCTGGCTGATATTCAAATGGAAATTGACGCTTCTCCCTGTGGCGGGATTGCTGATTTGTGCCAGCAGCGTCAGAGCCTACTATCCCTTGAATGTGCCATCCGACCCGCCGGAAGGATGTATTAAGATATTGTCTTACAATGTGATGGCATTTGGAGAAAACAAGGGTTTGTCGTGGGACGAGAATCCCATTCTGCTCTATCTGCTGCATAGTGGAGCCGACATCATCTGCCTGCAAGAGGGAAGGAAGAGCATCGTGGACAGTGCGCTTGACAGCGTTTCCCAATTTTATCCATATCATCACTATCAATTGGAAGCAGACAACTACATTGCCTGTTTCTCCAAGTTCCCGATAGATTCTGTTTCGGAGATTGAATACCACTCTTCCTCCAATCACACTTATGTGTATGAAATCTTGGTGGGCAAAGACACGTTGCTGGTTCTCAACAACCATTTGGAGTCATACAAACTCAGCCACGAAGACAAGGCAAATTACAAATCTATCATCGAGAACTATCAGCACCCTGAGGAGAACAATTCTGAGGAGAAGTATCAGGGATTGACGGAGAAGCTGGCGTATCACGATTCCATACGTGGCATTCAGGTAGATTCGGTGGCGGCTTTTCTGGCGCGCAACCAACATCGGAACATCATTGCTTGTGGTGATTTCAATTCCACTCCCATTTCCTATGTGCACCACCGTCTGACGGAATATTTGGACGATGCCTATACCCGTAGCGGCAATGGCGCCGGCACCAGTTACAACAGGAGTGGCATGTATTTCCGTATCGACCACATTCTGGTGAGTCCGCACATCACGGCATATGGGGCGAAAGTTGACAAATCAATCGCACAGAGTGACCACTATCCCATCTCTTGTTTTGTCAAATTGAAGTAAAAGTGCTACTTAAACGCTCCCTAATCAATAATTTTTAGAAGTTTTTTCTTCCTTTTTGTAAAAAAAGATATAACTTTGCACCTTGAATTGCCCCGAACTCTCTCGCGCTATATATTAATAGATGTGTAGAAAGTGTGTTTTGGGGCATTTTGTGGGCTGATATGGTGTGGTGATAGAAAAAGAAACAATAACAATCAATCATTTAATAATTATCAACAAAAATGCAAAACAAAGGATTTGTAAAGTTTTTAGCAGTGGCGTTGACCCTCATCTGCCTCTTCTATCTGTCTTTCGGCTTTGTCACCAAGTATGTGGAGGACAAGGCTGCCGAGATGAACAAGGAGGAAGCTGAGCATTACCTGGACTCGTTGAACACGACGAAGTTCTATCTGGGCAACTACACGCTGAAAGAATGTCGCGAAACGGGTATCGGCCTTGGTCTTGACCTGAAGGGCGGTATGAACGTCATTCTCGAAGTGAGTGTGCCAGAAGTGGTAAAGGCGTTGGCGGACCACAAGACTGACGAAGCCTTCCTCAAGTCTGTGAATGAAGCAGCCAAAGAGGCACAGGACAGTCAGAGCGATTTCATCACACTTTTTGTCAAGGCTTATAAAAAGAATGCTCCGGGTAAGCCGCTTGCGACGATTTTCGCCACCCAGCAATTGAAGGGACAGGTGAACACCAACAGTAGCGATGCCGATGTGGAGAAAGTTCTCCGCCAGAGCGTTGACGAGGCCGTTGACAATTCATTCCTCGTGCTCCGCACCCGTATCGACCGTTTCGGCGTTGTTCAGCCCAATATCCAGAAGATTGAGGGACAAACTGGACGCATCTTGGTCGAACTGCCAGGTATCAAGGAGCCTGAGCGTGTCCGCAAGTTGCTTCAGGGTAGTGCGAACCTCGAGTTCTGGGAGACCTATGATGCTCCTCAGGTGACACCTTACCTCTCGCAGCTCAACACCGCACTCCGCAATGGCGGTACTGTCAGCGAAGCCGCTGACTCTGTTGCAGCCGATACAACTGCTGCTGCTCCCGCTGAGCAGGTGGTCGAGAAGGCCGACTCTGCCAAGAGCGGTGCCAGTGTGCTGGCTCAGGTGGGAAGCAAGGCTGAGGACAAGGCTGCCACAAGTAGTACTGCCAAGGTGTCAGAGGCTGCCAAGAAGGAGAATCCTCTCTTTGCCATCCTCGCCCCCACTCAGGCTCAGGCAGGCTGTATGGTAGGTGTGGCTATGGCGCTTGATACAGCAGAAGTCAATGCACTCCTCCAATCAGAGATTGCCAAGCAGATATTCCCAGCAGACCTCTCGCTCAAGTGGGGCGTGAAGTCATTGGATCCTGCAGGCAAGGAGTTTGCACTCTACGCTATCCGCACCACAGGCCAGAACGGTCGTGCTCCATTGGAGGGCGAAGTGGTGACTGAGGCAAAGGACGAGTTCGACCAGTATGGCAACCCAGTGGTTACCATGAAGATGAACACGGAAGGTGCCCGCAAGTGGGCTGCCTTGACTGAGGCTAACGTGAACCACTGTGTGGCTGTTGTGCTCGACAACCTCGTGTACAGCGCTCCTAATGTAAAGAATAAGATTGATGGCGGTAGCACTGAAATCTCAGGTAGCTTCACCACATCAGAGACCAAAGACTTGGCCAATGTGCTCCAATCAGGTAAGATGCCGGCTCCTGCCAGCATTATCCAGGAGGACATCGTCGGTCCAACCCTCGGTGCTCAGTCTATCCAGGCAGGTTTCATCTCTTGTATCGTCGCTTTCATCGTCTTGATGCTCTACATGGTGCTCATGTATGGTGTGCGTGAAGGTATGGTGGCCAACTGCGCTCTGATGCTTAACTTCTTCTTCTCTTTCGGTATCCTCACCTCGCTGGGTGCAGCGTTGACCATGTCTGGTATCGCCGGTATGGTGCTCACCTTGGGTATGGCGGTTGATGCCAACGTGCTCATCTATGAGCGCACGAAGGAAGAAATGCGTGGAGGCAAGAACATCAGCGCTGCTGTTGCTGCTGGTTACAGCAACGCTTTCTCAGCCATCTTTGACTCGAACGTGACGACTATCCTTACAGGTGTCATCCTCTATAATTTCGGTACTGGTCCTATCAAGGGTTTCGCAACGACGCTTATTATCGGTATCGTCTGCTCCTTCTTCACCGCAGTTTGGTTGACTCGTATCGCATACGAGCACTTCCTCAACCGTGGCAAGTGGCAAGATATCACCTTCACCACTAAGATTTCTCAGAACATGATGAAGGACACCAAGTACAACTTCATGGGTAACTACAAGAAGTCGTTCGTTGGTTTTGGTATATTCCTTCTCATCTGTCTGGCAAGTTTCGGTGTGCGTGGTTTGAGCCAGTCCATCGACTTTACAGGTGGTCGCAACTATAAGGTGGAGTTTGTTAAGCAGGTGGAACCTGAAGCAGTGAAGGCTGCCATCGTGAAGCAATTTGAGGCCAACAACCCTGATGGCGAGGCTATCAACGTGACCGTGATTGCTATCGGTACAGAAGGCAACAACGTGCGTGTATCTACCAACTTCAACATCAATGACAACAGTTCCGCTGCCGATGCTAAGATTGAGTCGCTGCTCTATCAAGCATTCGTTGAGGGTGGTATGGTTGACAAGAAAGTTTCAGAAGAAGCCTTCCTCGACCGCGACAACCGCGACGGTGGTTCCATCGTTTCTTCTCAGAAGGTGGGTCCTGCCATTGCATCCGACATCTTGCGTGGTGCAATCCTCTCAGTGCTCTTCGCCATCGTAGTCATCTTCGTGTACATCCTCGTTCGTTTCCGCAACGTGGCCTACTCAGTTGGTTCAATCGTGGCTTTGACGCTCGACACCGTGCTTGTCATCGGCATGTTCTCGCTTTGCTACGGATGGATTGGCTTCTCGTTGGAGGTTGACCAGACATTCATCGGTGCTATCCTTACTGTGATTGGTTACTCCATCAACGATAAGGTGGTCATCTTCGACCGTATCCGCGAAGTGTTCAAGAACTATCCGAAGCGTGACCGTCAGCGCATCTTCAACGATGCCTTGAACAGCACCCTCGCACGTACCATCAACACCTCTGTGTCTACATTCATCGTGCTGTTGGTTATCTTCGTGCTTGGTGGTGACAGCATCCGCGCGTTCGCATTCGCCATGATGCTGGGTGTCATCATCGGAACAAGTTCATCTCTCTTCATTGCCGCTCCTACAGCATACCTCGTCATGGGTGCTCGAATCAAGGAGACTGAGGAAGAAGAACCTGCTAAATAAAAAGGAAATTAATAAATGATAATTCGTGGCTAATTCATGGAATTTCGTGTTTTAATCTTTAACATAAACGACCATGAATTAACCACGAATTTTTATGTTTTACTTTAAAAACACAAAACATGGCAAAAATTCGTGCAGCCATCGTTGGTTATGGCAACATCGGCAAGTATGCTCTCGAGGCCATTGAGGCTTCTGAGGACATGGAATGCGTAGGCGTGGTTCGTCGCAACGGCGAAGCCAATAAGCCAGCAGAACTCGCAAACTATCCAGTAGTCAAGAACATCACCGAACTGAAGGATGTACAGGTGGCCATCCTTGCCACTCCTACACGTAAGGTGGAAGAATATGCCAAGCAATGTCTTGCACTTGGCATCAATACGGTGGACTCTTTCGATATCCACACCCAGATTGTTGACCTCCGTCGTTCGCTCGACGCTGTGGCCAAGGCAAACAATGCGGTTTCCATCATCTCTGCAGGATGGGATCCAGGTTCTGACTCCATCGTTCGTTCTCTGATGGAGAGCCTTGCTCCCAAGGGTGTCAGCTACACCAACTTCGGTCCTGGCCGTTCTATGGGTCACTCTGTGGCTGTACGTGCCATCGAGGGCGTAAAAGATGCACTTTCCATGACGATTCCTGTGGGCACAGGCATTCACCGCCGCATGGTGTATGTGGAGTTGGAGGAAGGTGCCGACTTCAAGACTGTTGAGGCTGCTATCAAGGCTGACCCTTACTTCGTGAACGACGAAACTCATGTGCAGCAGGTACCTTGTGTAGATGCTCTCAATGATGTGGGTCATGGTGTCAACCTCGTTCGCAAGGGCGTGTCAGGCAAGACCCACAACCAGCTTTTCGAGTTCGACATGAAGATTAACAACCCTGCTCTCACTGCTCAGGTGCTGGTCAATGTGGCTCGTGCATCTCTCAAGCAGCAGCCGGGTGCCTACACCATGATTGAAATTCCTGTCATCGACATGCTTTGTGGCGATAAGGAAGAACTTATCCGTCACCTCGTGTAAGAAAAGAACGCAGATGACCAGCGTGTCATCCATGCTATCCCCAAGAGGACGTTTCATCGCAAGATAGAAGCGTCCTCTCTTTTTTATTCTTTTCCTCCCTCTTTTGTTTGGAGGATTCGGAAGAAATCTCTAAATTTGTGGCGCAAAACCAATTATAGGGAAATCATGAGGAAAGCAAGTTTTATTCTGATGGCGTTGTCGCTGCTATTGTTCTTCTCCTGCGAAGAGAAGAAACAGGGTCCTGTCGAATTGCCCGTGAAAATAGTGCCGTTGGACTCTATCCCAGGCATCTTTGAGGCACACGGAACCATTGGTGAAAACACGACCATGAATGTGCTGGAGTTCATCAACGACGATGGTGACACGCTCTACGTGCAGGTGAACAATCAAGCCGTGATGGGCGGTGTGAACGTGGGCGACGAGGTGGAACTCATCTACAATGTGTCGATGGAGGAGAATATCGCCTCGGTGGCTGTGAACCTGACAGCCTTGCAGCACATGTGGTCGCAGCGTGGTGCCGACGGCAAGGAGCAGAGTCTGGAACTGGATGCCAAGGGACGCGCCGCCACCTACGACATGGCCGTCAACTACGAGACGTGGGAAGTGAAAGACGGCTTGTTGCTGCTCCGCTCACCCAAGAAACTGGGAGATGAGACCCCCGCCATTGTGGACACATTCGAGATTATGCAACTGACTGCCGACAGCCTTGTGCTGATGAATGGCAACCTTGTCACAGAATTTGAACGCTATAACTAACCAGCCAATTATAACCTATATGAAGAAATTAGTATCATTCCTGATGATCTCCTGTGCTTTCCTGTGCGCTATGGCCGCACCGAAGGACAAGCAGAAGACAGACCGCGAAGTGTGGGTGGACATCATGTATCAGATGGCCGAACCCGTGATGAAGAACATGGCTGAGGGCAAACTTCAGCAAGTGATGGACACTGCAGGTGGCAACAAGAACTTGGAATTGTCACCAACGTGGGACAACCGCGACAAGAAGGTGGCCTACATGGAGGCCTTTGGCCGTCTGCTGGCGGGCTTGGCTCCGTGGCTCAACCTGCCCGATGACGACACGCCCGAGAGTGCCAAGCGCAAGCAACTGAGAGAGTGGACGCGCAAGGCCATCATCAATGCTGTCGACCCAAACTCGCCCGATCGCCTGGGCTGGGAGAATGGTGGACAGACACTTGTTGATGGTGCCTATGTGGTGGAGGGACTCTATCGTGGTTATGACTCGCTTTGGGTACCTCTTCCAAAGGAAACGAAAGACCGCTACATCAAGGAGATTCAAGGCCTGCGTCGTTATGACCCGCCTTACACCAACTGGCTGCTCTTTGTGGCAATGGAGGAGAGTTTCCTCATGTATGTAGGTGCTCCTTACGATGCTTACCGCATCAAGATGGGTCTGGCCAAGGTGGAAGAGTGGTATATCGGCGACGGCATCTACAGTGATGGTCCTTCGTTCGCTTTCGACTACTACAACTCCTTTGTCATCCAGCCCATGTATGTGGAGTGTCTGGAGATGATTTCGGCCAAGCAGCCTAACAACAGTTATCTTGTGTTCAGCAAGAACAACGAAAAGACACGCGGTGCGAAGAACCGTTTGCAGGAGGTCCGTAAGCGCATGCAGAAGTGGTCGGTCATTCTCGAACGCTTCATCTCTCCTGAAGGTACATTCCCAGTGGTGGGCCGCAGCATTCCTTACCGCATGGCCACCCTTCAGCCGCTGGCTCAGTTGGCCTGGCGCAAGCAACTGCCACAGGAACTCCACAATGGACAGGTACGTTCGGCCATCACTGCTGTAGCCAATCGCATGTTCTTCGGTCAGGTGGAAAATCCAGCGAAGAATGCCAAGGCGCTCAGCAAGAACTACAATGCGGGCGGATTCCTCACCATCGGTTTTGTAGGGCCTCACCCCAATGTGGCCGACTGGTACACCAATAACGGCTCGCTTTATATGACCAGCCTTGCCTTCCTCCCGTTGGGCTTGCCCGAGACAGACCCCTTCTGGACAGATCCAGCCGAGAAGTGGACCAGCAAGAAGGCTTGGGAGGGTGATGACTTCCCCAAAGACCACAAGTGGG
The DNA here is from genome assembly GCA_016280445.1 of Bacteroidaceae bacterium. GTDB lineage: Bacteria > Bacteroidota > Bacteroidia > Bacteroidales > Bacteroidaceae > Minthosoma. Next base: position 135,617 of record JAEEGS010000013.1, on the reverse strand, counting down.
ACATCAATAGCCAGAAACTTTATTGGGAATAAAAAAAACGTTGCAGCATCTCCGTGGAGGTGCTGCAATGATTTTTGAGGGGATGATGTGTATCCTTTCTTAGAAGGGCAAGTCGCTCGATTCGTCGGGCATGGCATCAAAACTGGTTTGTGCGGGTGCTGCTGTCTGTGCAGGTACAGCGGGTTGTGCCTCCGCTGTGGGTGGGAACGGCACGGCAGGTTGTGCTGCAGGCTGAGCGCCTATGGGTTGAACCTGTGCTGCAGGCATGACATTCCACACGCGCACATCATTGTACCAACGTCCGTTGTATTCACGTGCGTTGATGTCGAACGAAACGGTCAGTTCCTGACCCTCTTGGATGTTGAAGCGCATGAGGTTCTCCTCGCCAAACACGTTGAACACCATTCTTTTGGGGAACTGTCCCGTGGACTCCTCAATGACGAAGTCTTGCATCTTCCATGGGTTGCCAGTTCTGCCCGACACACCACTTCGTGGTTCAAGTGCCTTGATAATTTTTCCTGTAAATTCCATATTTCTTGTTTGTTTGATGTTCAATTATACAAAATCAGCCACAAAAGTACGCTTTTTTTTTGTATTGTCAAAACTTCTCCCTAACTTTGTGTTCAAATAAATATTATTTCGCCCCATGAGATTCAATGTTTCAAGTACCAGTCTCAGCAATCGCCTGCAGACTATCAGCCGTGTGCAGAACTCAAAGAGTGCTCTGCCCATTCTTGACTGTATATTGTTCGACCTCTCGGGAGGTGTGTTGAAGATGACCGCTTCCGACAGCGAGACCACAATGGTGACCATGATGGATGTGACAGATGCCGAGGGAGAAGGCAAATTTGCCATCGGTGCCAAGCAACTGATTAGTTCCATCAAGGAAATCTCCGAACAACCCATCACGTTCAATGTGGATCCCAACACGTTCGCCATCGAAATCAACTATCAGAATGGTAAGTACAACCTGATAGGGCAGAATGGCTACGAATACCCTCTGCCCATGGGCATGAACGAGGGTGCTCGCAGTTTGACCATCGACTCGCAGGTCCTGTTGGGTGGCATTAGCCGTTGCCTCTTTGCGGCTGCCGATGATGAACTCCGTCCGCAGATGAACGGTATTTACTTCGATATGACGCCCGACTGTTTGACCTTTGTGGCCAGCGATGGGCATAAACTGGTGCGCAACCGTATCTTCTCAATCCCGACGGACAATCCTTCAGCCTTCATTCTGCCGAAGAAGCCGGCTCTGTTGCTCAAAACCGTGCTGCCTAAGGCCGATGGCGATGTGCAGGTACGTTTCGATGACCGCAATGCGGAGATTCGCATGACTGACTATGTCATTAGTTGCCGTCTCATCGAGGGCCGTTATCCCAACTATAATTCCGTCATCCCGACCGATAATCCTTTCCGTGTGACAGCCGACCGCTTGGCTTTCATCAGCGCCCTGCGTCGTGTGAGCGTTTTTGCCAGCCAGAGCAGTTCGCTCATCAAACTGCACGTGGATCAGGGTACATTGACCGTGTCGGCACAGGATTTGGACTTCTCCACATCGGCAGAAGAGCACATCATGTGCGAATATGACGGCACAGCCATGAGCATTGGCTTCAATGGGCCTTTCTTGCTCGATGTGCTCAACAGCATCACCAGCAATGACATTGTGCTTGAGTTGGCAGACCCAAGCCGTGCAGGTGTCATCACGCCGGCAGAGCAGGAGGAGAACGAAGACCTCATCATGCTGCTCATGCCCATGATGCTGAAAGACTAAAAGACAAACCACAGAGAGGCTGCCCTTCCAACATGGTGGAGGGGTGGCTCTTTTTATGTATATCAGGTAACATGCTACAAGGAAAGAAAATCGTGCTCGGCATCACGGGCAGCATCGCGGCCTATAAGTCGTGCCTCATCATTCGCCAACTGATTAAGAAAGGAGCGGAAGTGCAGGTGGTCATCACCCCTGCAGGCAAAGAGTTCATCACCCCCATCACATTGTCGGCGCTGACCAGCAAGCCTGTCATCAGCGACTTCTTCTCACAGCGTGACGGCACATGGCACTCGCATGTGGATTTGGGTCTGTGGGCCGATGCGATGCTGATTGCTCCTGCCACGGCTTCCACTATTGGGAAAATGGCGCATGGCGTTGCTGACAACATGCTCATCACCACCTACCTGTCGATGAAGGCTCCTGTTTTCATTGCTCCAGCCATGGACTTGGATATGTATGCTCATCCTTCCACACAGCAGAACTTGCAGACGCTGCAGGGATATGGCAACCATATCATTGAGCCAGGCACCGGTTTCTTGGCTTCGAAACTGGAGGGGAAGGGACGCATGGAAGAGCCTGAGAACATTGTGGCTTGTTTGGAGAATTTCTTCTCACAGCAAAAGAGCATGCAGGGGAAGAAGGTGCTCATCACGGCCGGGCCTACGTATGAGAAGATAGACCCAGTGCGTTTCATTGGCAATTATTCCTCGGGAAAGATGGGCTTTGCCTTGGCTAATGAGTGTGCCAACCGTGGTGCAGAGGTGGAACTGGTTTGTGGCCCTGTATCTGCAGCGATGCAGGTGACCCATCCGCACATCCTACGCATAGATGTGGAAAGCGCCAAGGAAATGTATGATGCCTGTATGTCTCTGTATCCTTCTATGGACTCCGCCATCTTGTGTGCGGCAGTTGCCGATTATGCTCCAGAAACGGTGGCGGAACAGAAGATGAAACGGACGGGCGAAGACCTTGTCATCCGCCTGAAGCCCAATCCGGACATTGCTGCATCGCTTGGAGCAATCAAGCAGGATGGTCAGACACTCGTCGGTTTTGCCCTTGAGACAAACGACGAGGAGACCAATGCTCAGGCCAAACTGAAGAAGAAGAACTTTGATTTCATTGTGCTGAACAGCCTGAAGGATGAAGGGGCTGGTTTCCGCACCGATACCAATAAAATCACCATCCTCACGGCGGATGGCAAGAAAGAATACCCCCTCAAGATGAAAGCGGAGGTGGCAAAAGATATCGTGGATGCGTTGGAAAGGAAGGGTGTGAGATGATGGTTTAGCCGTCTCACTTCTCTTTCAGAATCATGTCTATCGCGGCAGCCACTGATGCGATGGCCATGCGTTTGTTCTCTTCGGTCACTTGTGGGTCGATTTTCACGATATATTTGTCGGCCGAGGTGAAGAATTCCTTGGCGATGCCGTTCCACTGTTTGTTCACTGTCCCAATCTGTTGGTTTGCTTGGTCGGTGATGATGAACTTCCAGGCTTTCCAGTCGCCTTGGATGGTGGCGATGGCTTTCCCTTTGTAGTCAAAGAGTGTGAACTTGGTCTTCAGGAGTGTAAACCTCTGCTTGAAGACGCATAGGAAGGAACTGTTGCCATCGAGCACCCTGATGGTTGATGTGAAGAACGTGATGCCCCGTTTCAGTTGGGCGATGCATTTGCCGTCTTCGTTCAGGATGTTGAGTTCGAAGGGCATCATGCTGTCGGGCAAGAAGATGCCGAGCAGGATGTGGAAAAAGGATTTGTGTTCTTGGATGGCACCAATCTCTGCTCCTTGGTCGTTATACACTTTGTAGGCATTGGAGAGTTTGAATGCCTCGATTTCTTCGTCAATGACAAAGGTGTTGTTCGAGAAGAATTTGTCCATATTCCCAGCGTGTGCGTTAGAGATTGAGGGGAAAAAGAAAAACAGCTTGCCTGCCGTTGATTGAGCAGTGCAAGCTGTTTTCGGTTTTGTTCGGTGTGTTGATTACATGAAATCGAACACCTTGTTCTGGCTGATACGCTCCTGGAACTTCTCTTCAGTGTCCATGAGGTAAACGATACCGTCAATCAAACCAAGGATACCACCGATGCCACAGCAGATACCAAGGAGGAGGTAGATGAGACCACCCTTGTTATTGCCAAGGTAGAACTTGTGAACACCCAGGAAACCCAGAAAAATAGCAAGAAGACCTGCTGTCATTTTGTTCTTCATAAAATTCTCAAGTTTCTCGCGGTTGAGAAATGTTTTTAAGTTTTTATTTGGCGTGCGATTGAACCGCCAACCACAGCCTCGTTATTTATTATAATCTTTGTATACACATAAATTTCTGTGGCAAAGTTACACTTTTTAATTGATATCTGTGATAAAAAATGTAAAAAAATGTCGATTTCTGCCCGATAAGTAGTAATTTTGTCGAAAAATAAAGATAAAACATCATCGTTTCCAACAATGTTTCGTACAGATAAATACTTCCGTCTTCTTCTTTTGTCCTTTTTCTCCTTTTTTGGGGGTGCCTTGACTGTGGAGGCGCAGGAACTGAATTGTACGGTCAGGGTGATACACTCGCAGATACAAGGAACCAACACGAGCGTGTTCAAGACATTGGAAACGGCTATCAGCGAGTTCATGAACAACCGTTCCTGGACCGATTTGCAGTACCAGAAAGCAGAGCGGATAGATTGTGCGCTGAACATCACCCTCAAAAAGTATAATGAGAGCAGCAACACCTTTGAAGGCGAACTGCTGTTTCAGTTGTCACGTCCTGTCTATAACTCGGCTTACACCACGACCGTGTTTTCCATGCGTGATGGCAACTTTGTCTTCACCTATAAGGAATATGACAATCTGGAGTTCAATGTCAACAATCTCGACAACAACTTGACAGCCATGCTGGGCTATTATGCCTATCTGTTCATCGGGATGGATTTGGACACATTCTCTCCGCTGGGAGGAACAGAGGTGCTGCGTGTGGCGGAAAGCATTGTGAACAGTGCACAAACCATGGGGGAGCCTGGGTGGAAGGCTTTTGACGATTCGAAAAACCGTCATGCCATCCTCAACGACTATCTGGAGACCTCGCTGGAGCCGTTCCGGCAGTTGCAGTACAAATATCACCGTGGCGGGCTTGACGAGATGGTTCAGAACCCAGACCGCGGACGTGCTGCCGTGACAGAAGCATTGGAAATGCTGAAAGAGGCACACAGCAACAAGCCACTTTCGATGTTACCCCAGATATTCACCGACTATAAGCGTGATGAGATTGTCAGCATTTATTCCGGTCATGGCACTGAGAAGGAGCGGAAGGCAGTTTACGACATCGTGTCGGACATCAATGCTGCCCAAAACAATTATTGGAATAAGATAACCAAATGATACGTCATCTGCATATAGAGAACTATGCTCTCATTGAGCATCTGGACATCGATTTTCATTCGGGTTTTTCAGTCATCACCGGCGAAACAGGTGCGGGAAAGTCCATCATTATAGGGGCCATAGGTTTGTTGATGGGTCAGAGGGCTGACACCCGTTCCATCAAGGCTGGTTCCACACGATGTGTGATAGAGATTGCGTTCGATGTGTCCAACTACCAGTTAGACAGTTTCTTTCAAGAGAACGACCTCGATTTTGATGGTGCCGAGTGTGTGATTCGCCGTGAGTTGACTTCGGCAGGGAAATCCCGTGCGTTCATCAACGACACTCCAGCCTCTCTCTCTCAGCTGAAGGAGATTGGCGAGCAGCTGATAGACATTCATTCCCAACACAAGAACCTTCTCTTGGGCAAGGAGGATTTCCAGTTGAGCACCTTGGACATTGTCGCTCAAAACAGCGAATTGCTGGACACTTATAAGACCGAGTATTTGGCCTACAGGCAACTCTCCCGACAATTGGACGAGGCTATCGAAGAATCCCAGAAGAGCAAGGAAGACGAGGATTATCTTCGTTTTCAGGTGAATCAGTTGGCAGATGCTCATCTTCAGGAAGGTGAACAGGAGGAACTCGAAGAGGAGAGCGAGAAACTGGCGCATGCCGAAGACATCAAGACCTCGCTGTTCAGTGCGGCCAATCATCTTCAATCGTCCCAGGAAGGGGCAGATGCTTTGAGTCTTGTCCGTCAGGGAGTGGCGGAATTGCAATCCATCTCGTCCGTGTTCCCCATGGCTGAGGAGTTGGCAGAACGTCTGGAGTCCTGCTACATCGAGATGAAGGATGTGGCGAATGAACTCGAAGGTCAGGCTGAGGACGTGGAGTACAATCCTCGTCGGCTCGAGCAGGTGAATGAACGGCTGAATGTGCTTTACACCCTGCTGAAGAAACATCATGCGGAGACGGTGAAAGACTTGCTCGACCTGCAACATGACTTGGAAGAGCGACTCATGCGGATAGATAATGCTGATGGGTGGATAGAGGAACTTCGTGCCAAGACGGAAGGTCAGAAGGAGAAGGTGCTTGCTCTGGCCAAAAAAATGTCGAAAGCAAGGTTGGGCGCGGCTAAACAGATGGAGGCAGAGATGGAGACACGGCTCCTTCCGCTTGGGATGCCCAATGTGCAGTTCAAGTGTTCCGTCATTGCTCATCCGTCAGAGATTACTCCTACGGGCTATGACCAGGTGCAGTTCCTCTTCAATGCCAACAAGAGTGGCGAACCCCAACCTGTTAGCCAGATTGCCTCTGGTGGTGAAATAGCCCGTGTGATGCTCTCGCTCAAGGCCCTCATAGCGGGGTCGGTCAAGTTGCCCACCATCATCTTCGACGAGATAGACACGGGTGTGAGTGGTTCCATTGCCGAAAAGATGGCCCGTATCATGAAAGAGATGGGCGACCATGAGCGTCAGGTCATCTCCATCACCCATCTGCCTCAGATAGCCGCCTTGGGTAAACATCATTACAGGGTTTATAAGGAAGATACGGAAGACACCACGCTCAGCCACATCGTTCCCTTGTCTGACGAGGAGAGGGTGGAAGATATTGCCCACATGCTGAGTGGTGAAGAACTGACAGAGGCAGCCTTGGAGAATGCGAAGGCATTGCTGAAAAATCGTTAGAAAGAAAGATGAAGAAAAGGAATATCATATTCGTGCTCTTGAGCCTTGTCGCGTTGGCAGGTTGGGCTCAGCCCAAATTCGCCTCCAAGGTGATGAAGGGCATAGTTTCCGTGAACACCTACGACAAGCAGGGAGCGTTGCTCCGTCAGGGCACAGGCTTCTACATTGGTGCCAATGGCGAGGCTGTGGCTAACTATAAATTGTTCCGCGATGCCTACAAGGCAGTGGTGGTTGATGCCAGCGGCAAGCAACTCCCCGTAGACTGCATCTTGGGTGCCGACGACACCTACTCGATGGCACGTTTCCAAGTGAACACCAAAGGGAATGTGGCACTTTCTCGCGTCGGCAAAAATGTGCCCCTCAATGCTCGGGTGTACATTCTGAAAGGCTCCACCAGCGACGCCATGCAGAGCGAACAGGCAGTGGTGTCCGACACCTCCATGATTCAGGGCAAATACGTCTATTATGGTCTCGACAAGAAAGTGAACGACCAGTTGTTGGGCTCGCCCGTTTTCGACGAGGCAGGTCAACTCATGGGCATTCTCCACTCCACCATCGGTGGCAGGAGTTATGTGCTCGACATCCGTTTCTCCGAGGAACTCAAGATGGCCGCCATCCCCAACAGTTCCGCCTCCATAGCCTTGTCAGGCACTTTCATCCCCAAGGGATTGCCCGAGACAGCCGAGGAAGCCCTGGTCTATCTGTATCTGAGGTCGAAGAGTGCCAGCAACGAAGAATACATCGACATCACCAACCGCTTTGTGGCCACCTTCCCCAAGAATGCGGAAGGATACCTTCGTCGTGCCACTCCGCTGATAGACCTGCTCCGTTTCGATGAGGCTGAAGACGACATGCAGAAATACCTCACGCTGGTGGAAGACAAAGCCTCAGGAAACTTCAATGTGGCTTCGCTGATTTACGACAAATTGCGTCTTCAGCCCGAACCAGCATACGACAAGTGGTCATACGATGTGGCGATAGAATACCTCGACAAGGCCATTTCGCTCAATGCCTCCAAACCTGCGACTGACGACCAGAAGGCTGAGGGCATCAAATATCAGATATTGAAGGCACAGATGCTGGTGGCAAAAAAAGACTACGATGCCGCCATCCAGCTCTATGAGTCGCTCAATCAGGGAGAAGGCAAAAGCCTCGCCTATCTCTTCGCCATCAGTCTGGCAAAGGAGGGCAGGGGAGACTCCCTCTCGGCAGTGATAGAGCCTCTCGACAGTGCCATCTCCATGATGGGAGAGCCCCTTCCGCAAGAAGCCGCCAACTATGTCATTCGGCGTGGGCAGCTTCTGGCCAACGGGGGAAAATACCGCGAGGCCGTGCAAGACTACAACCAATATGCCTATCTGATGAACAATAAGGTCAGTGCCGTCTTCTATTACGAGCGTTCGCAGATAGAAGTCAATGCCCGTATGTTCCAGCAGGCACTGGACGACATCAACAAGGCACTTGAGATGGCTCCCAGCAATCCCCTCTACCACATCGAGCGGGCAGCGCAGACCCTCCGTGTCAACATGATAGACGAGTGCATCCAGTCGTGCCAGACAGCCATCCAGATCAATCCCTCCATCATCGACTCCTACCGCATCCTCGGCTATGCCCAGTTGCAGAAGGGGGAAAAAGAAAAAGCCCGCCTCAATCTCCAAAAGGCTGCTGACCTTGGAGACGAGGGGGCAAAAAAGATTCTTGAGATGTACTTCAAGTGATAGGGAACTGGAAGTAGCGACTGATGGACAAGTAGCGATGAGCGGTCAAAGATTCACCTCTACCTCTACGGGACAGTGGTCGCTGCCCATGATGCCTGTGTGGATCTTGGCAGACTGGAGTTGGGGCTGAAGACGGTTGGAGCAGAGCCAGTAGTCGATGCGCCAGCCTGTGTTCTTCTCGCGGGCATGGAAACGGTAGGACCACCAGGAGTAGATGTCGCGCTGGTCGGGAAAGAAGTGGCGGAACGTGTCGGTGAAGCCTGCATGGAGCAGGTCGGTGAACTTGGCACGTTCCTCGTCAGTGAACCCGGCATTGAAATGGTTGGTCTTGGGATTCTTGAGGTCTATCTCCTCGTGAGCCACATTCATGTCGCCGCAGACCAGGATGGGCTTCTGTTGGTCAAGCCTCTGGAGGTAGAGCCTGAAGGCGTCGTCCCACGTCATGCGCTGGTTGAGCCGCTTGAGCCCGTCTTGAGAATTGGGGGTATAGACGGTGACGACATAGAAGCCCTCGTACTCCAAGGTGATGACACGTCCCTCGGTGTTCATCTCCATCCACCCGTTGTCGGGAACTGTTTGGATGATGTCTTCGGGCAAGCCGAGAACCACGGAGAGGGGTGTATGTTTGGTGTAGATGGCTGTGCCCGAGTAGCCTTTCTTCTCGGCATAGTTCCAGTAGGACTGATAGCCAGGAAAAGCGAGGTCGAGCTGCCCTTCCTGCATTTTGGTCTCTTGCAGGCAGAAGAAATCTGCGTCGAGCGACACGAATGTGTCGGCAAAACCCTTGCCGCACACGGCGCGGAGACCATTGACGTTCCAAGACACGAATCTCATAACAAGTAATTTTTTTCTTAATAAATCTCTTTGAGATAATTAAACGAATCAAACGAAGAAATCATCATTCGTTCAATTCGTTTAATTATTGCGCAGCAATATGTTCTTATTGCCTAATCGTTATCAATGTTGTCGTTATTTACGCGAACTTTGAGAAGTCCACCTTGTGCATGTCGCCTTCCTTGATGAATGTGTCGTGGAATGCGTGGGTGGCAGCGAGGTTGTGCCATGACTGACCCTTCTGGGAAATCTTGAGGTAGTCCCAGAGGAGTTGCTTGTAGTCGGGATGGGCGCAGTTCTCGATGATGGCATGTGCACGTTGGATGGGGCTCTTGCCGCGAAGGTCGGCTACACCTTGCTCGGTGACGATGATGTTGACATCGTGCTCGGTGTGGTCAACATGGCTGCAGAATGGCACGATGGCCGAGATGGCACCTCCCTTGGCTACGGATGAGCAGGTGAAGATGCTGAGGAAGGCATTGCGCTCGAAGTCGCCTGAGCCACCGATGCCGTTCATCATCTTGGTGCCGCAAATCTGGGTGGAGTTGGCATGTCCGTAGAGGTCCACCTCGATGGCTGTGTTGATGGCAATCAAGCCGAGACGGCGAATCACCTCAGCGTTGTTGGAAATCTCGGATGGACGAAGCACGAGCTTGTCGCGGAAGAAGTCCATATTGTCGTAGATGCTCTGCAACTTGTCGTTGGTCACTGTGAGCGAGCAAGTGGAAGCGCACTTCACCTTCTCCTGGAACATGAGATCCACGATGGCATTCTGGAGCACCTCGGTGTAAACCTCCATCTGTGGCATGTCGGGGTTGCTGCCCAATGCGAAGAGGATGGCATTGGCTGTTGTGCCCACACCGCTCTGGAAAGGAAGGAAGCTTGGAGGAATGATGCCACGCTTCTTCTCGTTCATGAGGAAGTTGGCCACGTTCTCGCCAATCTTGTCGGTGATGGGGTCAGCATCCTTGAAGGCACGAGCCTCGTCGGGGATGTTGCACTCCACGACACCTACAATCTTCTTGGGGTCAATCTGGAGATAGGGTGTACCGATGCGGTCGGTCACCTTTTCGATTGGAATGGGCTTGCGGCAAGGAGGGTCAAGGGGTTCGTACACGTCGTGCAGACCTTTTGACTCGGCAGGGTGATAAGCGTTCAGTTCGAGAATCACACCCTTCTTGGCCAAACGAGCCACAGTGGCGGAAATACCACCTGCTGCCGTGAGATAGACTTTGCCGTCTTCCTCGATGGCACACACTTCGATGATGGCCCAGTCAACATCGCCAAGGAAACCGTAACGGAGGTCTTGGGCCATCATGCCCAGATGGATGTCGTTGTAGGCAACCTCGCCAGCATTCACGTGCTTGCGGAATGTGGAGTTGGTGGTGTAGGGTGCACGGTAGCGGATGGCTTGTTCGTCGGACAAGACACCGTCGCAGGACTGGCCTGTGGATGCACCTGTGAAAATGCCAATTTGGAATGGACGTCCAGCCTCATGCTCAGCATGTGCTATTTTTGCAATCTCTGCAGTTACCGCTTTGGGTGTTCCGGCTGGAGTGAAACCTGAAAGACCGATGTTGTCACCGTTTTTGATAAGTGCTGCAGCCTCTGCAGCCGTAATTCTTGTAAATGCCATAAAGTGTTCTTAATTATACACAGTTTGATAAATTTTGTGCAAAAGTAGGCATTTTTGGTGGAATGACAAAGAAAGTGGCACAAAAACTGTTGTTCTGTGCCACTTTTGTTCCTTTTATATATAAATATATGTGTTATAGAATCATGTCTGACATGTGGAGTTGCAAAAATGCGCTTTATTGCACGGGGTCAAAGTCGTCTTCCAGTTCTTTTTTGTTGGAGGGTTCGTAGATGACTTTGTTGGCTCCACTGGTGATGCGCACATACTCAGGGTGTTCCTTGGCGAAGTTGTCAATGTAGCGGATGCGCTTCTGGTCGTAGATTTCACTCACGGCAATGAGGATACCCGTTTCTTCCACATCGCCAAATCCGTCGTTGATGGCTGTGCCGAACATCTTCATGGTGGGGGAGAGGCTCATGTAGGCATTGACGAGCGGAGGAATGTTGTAGCCGAGGGCACGCACCTCGTGGTTGAGAATCTTGTAGTCTTCGTGGAAAGAGTCTTCGCAGAAGAGTCTCTCAAACTCCTTGGGGTCATGTTCCAGTTCGAGCGGTTGGGTGGGGATGACCAGCCCGTCCTTGTCGCCAAAGTGCTTGCGCAGGAAATAGAGAATCATGTCGCGGCCCTTCCGGTTGTAGCTGGGGTACATGGTCATCTTTCCGAAGAAGTATTTGCAGCCAGGCATGATGACAGCCAAGGCTCCCAGACCGTCCCAGAGATTGTCGAGGGCAAAGATGGACTTGCCGTCGGAACGGGTGGACTGGTATTCTAGTGTGACAAAGGAGCGTCCCAACTCGATGGTGTAAGGCAAGTAGTCCTTGATGAACTCTTCGGAGAAGTGGAACATGTGGCTCGTGGCCAGAATGGGCTGACCCTGTTTGTCAAATTTGATGTCGGGGCCAAGGATATAGCGGTAGCCACCAATGATTTCTTCCGATTCGGGATTCCACACAATGAGTTGCTTGTAGGGGTTCTCCATGGTGTCGAACTCGTCGAGGTCACAGTCCAGTCCCGTGCCTCCACCTGCCGCACGGAAGGCAATCTCGCGGAGACGGCCTATCTCACGTACAACATTGGGGGCATTCTGCCATGTGACCACATACACTTCATTGTTGCTTTTGCTGGTCATGCGCAAACGCCTCTCGTCGGTCAGTTCTGCTTTAAGCACCTCTTTGGGTATGGGTGCGATAATTTCTGCTTCCATATCTTGTATTTCCTTGTTCTTTTATGCGGGCACATTGTTGGCGCCAAGCTGGTAGACTCTTTCTTTCACCCATTGTGCCCACTCTGCAGGTGTCTTCGATTTGTCAAAAGTCTGCCACGGGATAGGTTCTCCGAATGTGACCGTAAAGGTCTTCCCCTGGTTTTTGTACATCTCATCGGCCAGATAGAGTTGGGCGAAGTTGAACTTGATGTGCAGCCGGTTGCACCATCGGGCGATATTGTAGAATCGGTCGGAGTTGTGCCCTGAGAAATGGACTGGGATGACGTCTCTGTGATATTGTACGGATTTCGAGATGAAGGTCTTTTTCCACTCGATGTCGCGAATCACATTGTCTTCCCCCTTTCGGGAACAAAGCCCAGCGGGGAACATCACCACATTTTTCTGTGCCTGGAATGCGGCCTCCACCATCTTGGGAAAGTTGCGGCTGTTGCGTCCCAGTTTGTTGATGGGCACACAGAGTGGAGCCAGCCCCTTGAAACTCATCAGTACATCATTCACCAAATAAACCATCTGGCTATCGTATTTGTGGCAGATGATGGACCCCAGTGCTATGCCGTCCAGACCTCCTAACGGATGGTTGCTCACAATCGTGAAGTAGCGTCCGTTTTCATTGGAAGGAAGTGCGTCTAACCCTTCTTGAAGGTGTCCACCGATGTTGGTCTGCACTTTCGTGCTGCAGTTCAGGTAGTCGAGGCATCCGTCCAACCATTCCACGCCTACTTGCCCCTTGCCTTTCCCGCACAGATGTACGTTCATCCAGTCTTGATGGATAATGTTCTTCAGCCATGTGACCAAAAATGAGGGAACAAACTTGGATTTTGTGCCGAGTTTGTCCTTCAATACTTTATCCACATCGACCCGAAATTCGTCTCCTTCTGTCACCATATTCTTGAAATGTCATGCAAAATTATTAAATCTTTTTCTTTTTTTAGTAAAAAATAGTGATTTTTCATCAAAAGGGTGAAAAAAAGTTGTAACTTTGCATCACAAATGAAATGTCGTGCTGTTTTTGACGAAAAACGCATGGTGTAAATTCTGCAGAAAAATGAAAAAAAATTTAATTTTGCTTAGCGTGTGCATGCTCATCTTGAGTTCATGCGGTTCTATTAAAGACTTTCGTTATTTTCAAGACACATCCGCAGGGGATGTAAATCAGGTGACAAATGCTTTGCAGGCTGTCACTATTAAACCTTATGATAAGATTTCGGTTGTGGTGACATGTCGTGACCCACAAATATCCACTATGTTTAACTTGGTTTCCACGAGCAACCGTGTGGGACAGACGACTACTAGTAGCAGTGGCTATGGTTATGTATCTTATTACACGGTTGACCCTCAGGGTTATATTGACTTCCCCATTTTGGGAACCATTCAGGTGGCAGGTCTGACCCGAAACGAAATTGCCCAGAAGGTGAAGCAACGTCTCGTCACTTCCGAGCAAGGTGTGAAAGATGCCACCGTAACAGTGGAATATGCAGACCTGCATGTAGGTGTGCTGGGAGAAGTGAAGTCGGCTGGTGTCGTTCAGATTGACCGCGACCAGTTCACTATTCTCGATGCCATTGAACGTGCGGGCGACCTCACGCAGTATGGTAATAGAAAGAATGTGAAGGTTTTCCGCAAGGCAGGCAGCCAGGTGGAGACTTACGAAGTGGACATGACCAACTTCAAGGGATTGGTTTCCTCACCAGTCTATATGTTGCAGCAAGATGATGTTGTTTATGTAGAACCTAACAATGTGAAGGCACGCACTTCGACAGCGACGGGCAACACGCTCCTCACTCCATCGTTCTGGATGTCTGTGCTTTCGGTGGGCATCTCCATCGCAGTGCTGCTGAAAAAGTAAGAGAAAACAAAGCACTTGTGTGCGTTCAGATAATTACTTCAAGGATAAGAAAGATAAAGATATAGGATATGTCAGAAGAGAATGTAAAGCAGGTGGAAGTGATTTCTGCCGGACAAGAAAACGAAGAATCAAACGCCATTAACATTGTTGATATATTTTTCCTCTGTCTTAACAAATGGCGCTGGATAGTGGCTTCAGTCATCGTGTGTTTGCTGATTGCCTTCTTCTATATCAAGACAACCCCTCCTCAATACCAACGGATGGCAGCCGTGCTCATCAAGGAAGAATCCAAGAGTAGCTCGGGATCCATCACCGAACTCTCGGAACTTGGTAGCCTCGGATTGCAGTCTAACGTGTTTAATGAAATTCTCACTGTCAAGTCGCCCGCTGTGATGGCTGGTGTTGTTGACAAACTGGGTCTTGATGTTGACTACTACCAGAAGGGTTTCTTCTATGATAAACTCCTTTATGGAACTAATCTCCCATACAAGATAGAGTTCCTCGGAATGGACGATGTGTCACTCACAGGTGTCCTGACCGTCAAAGACAAAAAGTTCGCCCTTGAACTTAAAAACGTTGGAGCCGAGTCTGTGGACCAAACCATCAGCGGTGCATTGCTCGACACCGTCAAGACGGCTTGGGGAGGCGCTATGGTGGTGAGCAACAACGCAAGTTATCTGCCCAACCCAACGGGAGATAACGAGGAAATCCAGATTGTGAAGTATCGCACCAATGTGGCTGCGCAGATTTGTCTTGGCAAGATGGAAGCCGAACTGGCCGACAAGAACGCTGATGTGATTGATATCTCTTACACCGATGTGTCCATCGAACGTGCCACTGACATCGTCAACACCATCATTCAGGTTTATAACGAGAACTGGTTGAAGGAGAAGAACCAAATCACCGTCAGCACTTCTCAGTTTATTGATGACCGTCTGGCAGTCATCGAGAAAGAGTTAGGTTCGGTCGACAGCGACATTTCATCTTACAAGAGCAGCAGCCGCATCCCTGATGCAGCACAGGCCGCAGGCGCTTATTTCGCCAAGTCGAACGCTACCTTCGATGAGTTGATGGACTTCAACAACAGAAAGACAATGGCCACTTATGTGCGTCAGCAACTCAACAGCACCATTTCTAAAAACCAGTTGTTGCCAGCCAACTCGGGCATTGATAATCCTAACATCGAGAGACAGATTTCTGAGTATAATACAGACCTCTTGCAACGCAACAACTATGCTGCCAACACCAACGAGCAGAACCCCTTAGTTGTGGAACTTGACCAGAAGTTGGCCATGATGCGCAGGATGATTATTGCATCGCTTGACAACTACATCTATACGCTTAACAGCCAAATCAAGACATTGGAGCATAAAGAGTCTATCTCCAACTCTCAGTTGGCCACCAGCCCTACGCAGGAGAAATACATCCTCTCTGTTGAGCGTCAGCAGAAAGTGAAGGAGGCGCTTTACCTCTTCTTGCTCCAGAAGCGTGAGGAAAATGAAATCAGTCAGACTTTCACAGCCTACAATACACGTATCATCAACTGGGCAGTAGGTTCTGATGCCCCAGTTGCACCTTCCAGAAACAAGATTTTGCTCATTGCTTTCGCCATCGGACTCGCAATTCCTATCGGTGTCATCTATCTCCTTGAGTCAATGAACACCCGTGTGCGTGGACGTAAGGATATCGAGCATCTCGTCGTACCTTATGTTGGTGAGATTCCATTTGTGGGCAAGTTCAAGAGAAGCCGTTTCAAGGTTCTTCGCAACATCATGACGATGCTGAAACTGAAGAGCGGTAAGGGCAAGAAGAAGAAAGATGAGGTATATAAGCATGAAATCGTGGTGAAAGACCGCCGACGCGACATCGTCAACGAGGCCTTCCGTGTGGTTCGTGCCAACCTCGAGTTCATGTTGGGTCATAATGGCGACAAGGTCGTGATGACTTCTTCCTTCAACCCAGGTTCTGGTAAGACATTCTTGGCAATGAACCTTGCGATTAGTTACGCCATCAAGGGCAAGAAGACAGTGGTGGTTGACCTCGACCTCCGTAAGGCATCGCTCAGTACGTATGTGGAGAATCCAAAGAAGGGTATCACAGGTTATCTGAATGGTGACATTAAAGATTTCCACGAGGTGATTGTGAGCGAAACTCTGCATGCAAATCTTGATGTGCTGCCTTGTGGTTCTCTGCCTCCTAACCCAGCGGAACTTCTCTATAGCCCACGTCTGGAGGAGATGATTAAGGCATTGCGCGAAGAGTACGACTTTGTCTTCCTTGACTGTCCTCCTGTTGAAATGTTGGCCGACTCCACCATCATCAACCGTTATGTGGACCTTACGCTCTTCATCGTTCGTGCAGAGTTGCTGGAACGCAGCATGCTGCCTAAGATTGACGAGATGTACAATGAGAAGAGATACAAGAATATGGCACTCATGCTGAATGGTACTGTCTATGAAGGCGGTCGATATGGCTACCATAAGTATGGCTATTACAGCCGTTATGGATATGGCTACGGCTACGGTTATGGATATGGTTATGGTTCTGGCTACGGTACCGGTTACGGAAACGTGGAAGAATAAATCCTGCATTTGTATCCTTTTCAGCGAAAGAAGCCTCTGATTATTTAATAACGTGACGACCTATGCTATCAATCTTTAGTGCCTTTAGTTCAAAAAAGAAACTCAAAGATACGGGTATCTTTCGTGGCGCAACTGACTGGCACAGCCACATCTTGCCAGGTGTTGATGACGGAATCCAGAAGATGGAGGATTCTCTTGCCGTCCTTGCATACTATGAAGAGATTGGCATAAGTGAAGTCTGGCTTACGCCTCACATTATGGAGGATATGCCTAACACGCCAGATGAACTGCGTGAACGTTTTCAGGAACTGACGGAAGCCTATCAGGGGCCTGTCAAACTGCATCTGGCAGCAGAGAATATGCTTGACAACCTGTTTAACGACCGTTTGGACAAGAAGGATTTGCTGCCCATAGGCCCTCATGGCGACCACCTGCTCGTGGAGACGTCCTATTTCCAGCCGCCTATTGACCTTCATGGGACATTGAAGCGCATACAGGAAATAGGTTACACTCCCATTTTGGCACATCCTGAGCGTTATCGCTACATGGAGGATTCTGATTATGATTATCTGGTGGGTCAGAACGTGAAACTCCAGCTCAACATTGTTTCATTGGCTGGAGGTTATGGAAAGCCTGCCCAAGATAAGGCGCTTTATCTTCTCTCTAAAGGGTACTACAATTTCTTCGGTTCCGACCTCCATCATCTGAACCACTTCAAGGAGGCCATCACCACAAAGGCGCTGAAGAAAGAAACTGTTGCGCAGTTACCGGGAATACAAAACCTCATCATGGGGTTATGATATCTCTTGAAGTGTGAACACGCTTTCTTTGCCCATGTTGAAGATGAGGTCAATGATGCTGAGGTCGGGCAAGAAACCATGTTTTTGTTGGAAGACCTGATAGTAGGGAGTGGGGCGGAAGTTTGTATCGTATGAGGTAAGACCCATATAAGTTTTTGTTTGCGAGATGTTTGGCTGAATGTCAAGTGTCTCGCAACATTTTTGTATAAGGGCTTCGTTGAAGTCGACGAGGAAAGTCCAAGGACGTTCGTAGAGAGGGCGAAAGTCGTCTTGGAGATACTCAAAAAAGGGAGAATTGAAGTAAGAGGTCTCAAGCGCATACCAGTGCTGACGCTGCCAATCAGTGTGGGTGCTGATGCGAATGTCCTTCATCAAGCATTTTCCGGCAACGAAAGTGCTGCGGTCGATGGGGATGGAGAGGTTCAGCGGGCCATTGGGCGAGTCGATGGTGCAACGGTTGCGGATGGTCTGCTTCTGGTAGTTCTCGTGTTGTTCAATGAAAATAGGTTCGCCCGTCAACAGATGAGCGAACCATGATATAGGGGGGAGATAGGCACTTGGAAGAATCATCTTACTTGATGTTATCCACCCATGTGAACAGGCGGTTCCAGCGCACTCCGTGTGATTGTCCGTTTCGGTCAGTGATGAGGGACAGCCAGATGAACAATGGCTTGCCCACCACATGGTCTTCAGGCACGAAGCCCCAGTAGCGGCTGTCGGCGGAGTTGTGGCGGTTGTCACCCATCATCCAGTAGTAGTCCATCTTGAAGGTGTATTCGTTGGTCTGCTGGCCGTTGATGTAGATTTTACCGTCCTTCACCTCCAGTTGGTTATTCTCATACACACGGATGGGACGTTCGTAGATGGCCAGATTATCCAGCGTCAGTTTCACGCTCTTTCCCTTGGCAGGAATCCAGATGGGGCCGTAGTTGTCGCGTGTCCAGCCATACTGGTGGTTGAGCGGGTAGAGGTTGCCCCAGTAGCCGTCTTTTATTTCCACGATGCTGTCGCAGAAGTCTTTATTGGCTCGCAGTGCCTCCACGGCCATGTGGGTGAGTGGGATGCCGTGTGTGCGGTCGAGAATCTTGTCGCAGTCTTCGTCGCTGATGTTCAGTTCCTCACACATTTCAGGCGAGAGCACCTGATTGTTGCGTGTGTACACCTTATAGTTGAACTGTGCGAACGTGGGTGTTTCCTGCTTCTTGCCGTCCACATAGATGATTTTATCTTTGATTTGAAGCGTCTGTCCAGGCAGACCCACGCAGCGCTTCACGTAGTTCTCGCGGCGGTCGGCAGGTCGGGTGGTCACACTGCCATACACGTTGGTTTTGGCAGCCACAATCTGCTTGCCGGCATTGTAGAGTTGGTCGAACATCTCCTGCTGTTCCTCGGTGGAGAGCGTCTCCATGCGTGGCACTTCATATCCCTGTGCTGTGGCGGCCATACAGCCTTCTTCGTAACAGAGACTGTAATAGTCACCGTTGAAAGCCACAGCCACCGTGTCGCCAGCGGGATAGTTGAACACCACGATGTCGCCCATTTCCACTTTGCCGAAGCCTTTCACGCGGCGGTATTCCCATTGGGGCCATTCGATGTAGGATTTGCAGTTCAGCATCGGGATGGTGTGCTGTGTGAGTGGCATCGTGAGTGGTGTCTGCGGAATGCGAGGGCCGTAACTCATCTTGCTCACCAGGAGAAAGTCGCCTGTCATCAGCGTCTTTTCCAGCGAAGAAGAAGGTATCTGATAGTTCTGGAAGAAGAAGTTGTTGACAAAATACACCGCCACCAGCGCAAACACGATGGCATCCACCCAACTCATCAGGGTGCGTGCAATGTCACTTTCCAGTTCTTTCCACCATGTCCACTTGATTTTCTTGCTGATGTAGGCATCGTAGATGAAGGGCACCACAATCAGTCCCCACCATGATTCAACCCAATAGAGGAAAGCCAGATAGCAGGCGGTGGCAACGCCGAATTTCACCCATTTCCAACCAGCCCATTCAGGCTTATCGGCCTTTCCAGAACGTGTTTTCTTGAAGTTTTTATAATCGAAAGCCATACAGATAGAATTGAAGAGTTGTAGAATTGAAGAGTTGAAGTTTGGCTAACGCGATGCACGCATTCTGAATAGAACTTCAATTTTTCAATTTTTCAATTTTTTAATCTTAAAAACAGAAAAGGTCGTCTGTGCTCAGCAGTCCCTCATGCTGTGCGGTGAATTCTGCGGCGATGACAGCACCCAGCGCAAAGCCCTGACGGGAGTGTGCATCGTGTGTAATCGTGATTTGGTCAGCCTCGCTGTTCCACGTGATAGAGTGGATGCCTGGCACTTCGTCGCGGCGGATGCTGCTGATGGGCAGCAAGTCGTTAGCCACCTCGTCGCTGCCTTCCACTGTGCCGTCGGGCTGTTGCAGATAGCCCATTGTCCAGTCCTTCTTGCGGTCGAGGCGTTCCACTATCTGCTCTGCCAGTGTGATGCCCGTGCCAGAGGGGTGGTCGAGTTTGTGGATGTGGTGTGTCTCCACTTCCTTCACATCATATTGGGGGAACTGGTTCATGATGTTGGCCAGATACTTGTTCACCGCGCTGAAAATAGCCACGCCAATCGAGTAGTTGCTGGCCCAGAAGAGTGTCTTGCCCCCTTCGGTGCAAGCCTTCTTCACGTCCTCTCCGTGCTCTTTCAGCCAGCCAGTGCTGCCGCTCACCACTTTCACGCCAGCCTTCCATGCCTTCAGGTAGTTTCCGTATGCTGTCATGGGGGTGGTGAACTCGATGGCCACATCTGCGCTGGCAAATGCCTCGCTTTCAAACTCTTCCTGATTGTCGATGTCGATGATGCTCACGATTTCGTGACCACGGCTCAGGGCAATCTGTTCAATCATCTTGCCCATCTTTCCGTATCCTATCAATGCTATTTTCATATTCTTACGTTTGATTTGGTTGCAAAGTTAGGCAAAATAAGTGAAAAGAGAAGAGTGAAAAGTGAAAAATCGGAGTTTCTCCCCCATCCGAACGGCAGGTAGAACAGATTTTTCACTTTTCGTTTTTCACTTTTCACACAAAAAGATGTACCTTTGAACGAATTTTAATGGAAAGGCATTTTTAACAGGAGAGCCATGGAAGAACTGCTGCACTATGTGTGGAAACACAAGATATTTCCTCTTCGCGAACTCTGCACGACCGACGGGAGAGCGGTGGAAGTGCTCAATCCGGGTGTGCACAACACCAATGCGGGGCCTGACTTCATCGATGCCAAGGTGAAGTTGGACGGCACCGTGTGGGTGGGGAATGTGGAGATTCATCAGAAGACCAGCGACTGGTTCCGGCACCATCACGACACCGATGCTGCCTACCAAAACATCATCCTGCACGTGGCGACAGAGATAGATCAGCCGCTTTTCTATCCGAATGGGGCAGAGATTCCCCAGTTGCGGCTCGAGGTGCCGTCTTACGTGAAGGCGAACTACGCCACGCTGCGCCAGAACGATGGCCGACCCCGTTGCCGCGAGGTGGTGGGCACATTATCCACTTTCTTGATACACAACTGGATGACCTCTCTCACCCTCGAGCGCTTCGAAGAGCGCACACGGCAAATCATGCAGCGCCGTGAGGCACTCGACAAGAACTGGGAGGACACCCTCTTCGTCACCCTTGCCCGCAACTTCGGTTTTGGCATCAACGGCGACGCTTTCGAGCAGTGGGCACAATCCATCCCGATGAGTGCTGTGGCAAAGCATCGCGACGACCTTTTCCAGATAGAGGCCATCTTCTTCGGTCAGGCGGGATTGCTCGATGTCAATTGCGACGATGACTACTACCTGCGGTTGCAGAAGGAGTACCGCTATCTGCGCCAAAAGTTCACCCTCACCCCCATGTCGGCCAGCGCGTGGAAGTTCCTGCGGTTGCGCCCCCAGAATTTTCCCCACATCCGCATCGCACAACTGGCCATGCTCTATTATGAACAACGGCTCAACCTCTCCCGGCTCCTCAATGCCGAGACGCTCGACGAGGTGAGTGCCTTGCTGCTCACCCACGTGAGCGACTACTGGCGCACTCGCTACACTTTCGGTGCTCAACCCACCAAGCCGATGGAGAAGCACCTTTCGCCCGCCTCCATCGACCTCATCATCATCAACAGCGTCGCACCCATGCTCTTCACCTACGGCAAATACAAATCAGACCAGCACCTGTGCGACCGTGCCTTCTCCCTGTGGGAGCAACTGAAAGCCGAGAACAACGCCATCATCCGCGATTGGGCAGCGGCTGGAGTGCCCTGCGAGAATGCTGCCGACAGCCAAGCCCTCCTCCAACTGCACCGCAACTACTGCATGCGCCGCGACTGCCTGCGCTGCAAGTTCGGCTACGAATACCTGAAGCGCACTCCCGATTTCCTCCGCGAACAGGAAGACGCCACTTCGTAAGCCTCCACTTCCTCAACGAGTATTCCTCCGATGGGGCACTGTAATAGCCTCAAAATCGACGTCGACGACATCGGCTTAGAGGCAGTGGAGTAGCCGATTTGGAGGTAGTGGCGTTGTCGTCCTTGAGGAAACAGCGTTGCCGCTCAAGTGGCAGTGACGTAGCCCTTTTAGAACAAAAAAAATAAGGGTTGACCTACTTGTGTAAGTCAACCTTTTTTGTGGCACGGGGTGAGGGACTCGAACCCCCGACCCTCGGTTTTGGAGACCGATATTCTACCAACTAAACTAACCCCGTGTGTTGGTAGCTCCACCGGGAATCGAACCCGGATCTAATCTTTAGGAGAGATTTGTTCTATCCATTGAACTATGGGGCCATCGCGTTTAGCGGGTGCAAAGGTATGTAAAAATCTTCATTCTACGCAGAAAACTCGCAGAAAGTTGCTGGTTCACGCGAAGAAAGTTTTTATTTCACACAGAAATCACAGAAAACACAGAAAAGCGGAGCGTTCTCAACTGGTAATGGGGCTGAGGTTCATCCCTTTTTTCTGTGTTTTCTGTGATTTCCGTGTGAGCTTAAAAATAGTTTTCAGTGTGAAAAAGACTCTTAGAGCACCATGAAACCATTGGCTTTCTTCTCCTTGATGCCGCTTGCCTCGATGACGTTGATGATGTAATCGCCCAGTTTTTCGCACTCGGAAATGAGGTCCATATAGTAGACGCCAATCTGGTAGTCGTAAAGCTGGTTGCTCACATCGACGATGTTCTGGCTCTTCAGTTGTGTGCGGTAGTTGTTGATTTCGTGCTCGGTGTTGTAACTCTTGTTCAGGTCCACATACCGTTGCTCGCCATGCTGAATCACCACTGCCATCTGGTTCATCGCCACTTCCGTCAACTGCATCATGTTCTGGATGTGTTCATACTGCTTCTCGGTGAAGTCTTCCTGTGAGTGCTGGCGCTTGCGGCTGATGGTGCGGGCAATGTTGTAGCATGAGTCGCCCACCGATTCCAGTTCGTCGCACACACGCATCATGTGCTGTATCTCTATCTTCGACTCCACAGAGAGCCTTCCCTCGCTCACTTTCGAGAGGTAGCCGCAAATCTCCACTTCCATGTTGTCGGTGATGCTTTCGTACTTTTCCACACGGCTGAAGAGTTTGTTGAAGTCATCGCCCTTCTTCGTGTTCAGCAGTTCCTCCACCATACCGTACATTTTGACGCAGCGTTCCACAAACACGTTGATTTCCTTCTTCGCTTCCAGAATGGAAAGTTCCGCAGTGGAGAGGATACCGCCGCTGATGAAGTGCAGACGGCCTTCCTCTTCCTCTTCCGTCATCTTCTGCTTGATGAGCAAGCATACGAGTTTCTCCATCGGCTTGATGAACCAGATGAGGATGAGCACGTTGCAGACGTTGAACGCCGTGTGGAACGTGGCCAGAATGGCGCTGAGGTTGTCGCGGTTCACGTCTTTGTTCAGCACGCCCGGCTCATACTCCACTCCCCACAATCCGCAGATGAAATTGACAAAATGAGGAAAGATGCACAGCACCCAAATCACACCGAAGAGGTTGAAAACCAAGTGAGCCATAGCGGCACGACGAGCCTGAGTGGTGGCCGACATCGCCACGATGTTGGAGGTCACCGTGGTGCCGATGTTCTCGCCCATCACCAGCGCAATGCCCATGTCGATGGGCAGCACACCCGTGGAGCAGAGCGTCATCGTGATGGCCATGATGGCAGCCGAACTCTGCACAGCGCAGGTGAGCAATCCGCCAATCACCAAGAATAGGAAGTACGAACCATAACCCCACTCGCTGATTTGTGCAAAGAAGTTGGCGATGGCAGGCACCTCGTCCAGATGCATGTCGTTGGCATTGCTCTTCAGAGTGGTCAGACCTAACAACATGAATGCCAGACCGATGATGAACTCGCCGAGGTTGGTGTTCTTCTTGGTGTAGATGAGGATGATGCTCGCCACGATGCCCAGATAGACAACAAGACGCATGTCGAACGACCCGCCTGAGCCGCCTCCCAGCACCATGATCCATGCTGTGGCTGTGGTGCCGATGTTGGCACCCATGATGACGGAAATGGCCTGTGCCAATGAGAGCAATCCGGCACTTACGAAACTGACGGTCATCACGGTGGTGGCGGTGGAAGACTGAATGGCAGTGGTGATGAAAGCACCTGTGAGCAAGCCCGTAAAGCGGTTGGTCGTCATGGTGCCAAGCACGGTACGCAGTTTGCTACCTGCCATCTTCTGGAGGCCTTCGCTCATCACCTTCATACCATACATGAGCATGGCAACCGAACCGATGAGCACAAAAAATTGTGTTAATTCTTGCATGATAAATGTTCTTTTATCTGTTAAGATGCATGAAGTATCAGAGATTTGTCGTAATTTTGGGGCGAAAAATCCAAACCAAAACCAGTGAACGTTCCATGAGCACTTCCACAAAAATCGGTTACAAAGGTAATAAAAGTTCAGAAAAGTTCGAAGTCAATGGCGCTTTTTTGAAGATTTCCGAGCAGATTAAGTCAGAATTTGAAGGAAAATCGCTTGATGAGACCATTCAATTCCTTGTCAGTCGTGTAAAAGGTAAATATCTGTTCAGCAAACGACTCAAGACCGTTTGCCTCTCCATCGGCATGATGAATCGTGCCATCGACAATGGCGAGGCAGACAAGATGGTGAAGATGGCCGAGGCACTCCATGCGCGCGGCATCGAACTGATAGGCAATGCTGTGGCAGCACATCCGCAGGTGAAAGCTGTGCTCATAGCAGGTCCATCGTCTAGCGGAAAGACCACCTTCAGCAAGAAACTCTGCATGGCTCTGGAGCAGAATGGGTTAGTGGCACAGTGCCTTTCGCTGGACGATTATTACGTAGATCGTCACCTCACGCCGCTTGACGAATCGGGCGAATACGACTACGAGAGTCTCTATGCCATCAACATCGAACTCTTTCAGCAGCACCTCTCCCAACTCTTGGCAGGCGAAGAAGTGCAGTTGCCGCGCTATGACTTTCAAACGGGTAAGAGCCTCCAGAGCGACCAGCGTTTGCGCCTCACTCCCCAATCGGTGCTCATCATCGAAGGCATTCATGGACTCAACCCCCAGCTCACGGGCAGCATCCCCGAAGAAAGCCTCTTCCGCATCTACATCTCCGCCCTCACTGTGGCCAAAAACGACGACGGCACCTATTATGCCACCACCGACAACCGACTCATTCGCCGTATGGTGCGCGATGCCCAATTCCGCAACACCACCGCTTCGCAAACCTTGGCACGCTGGCCTTCTGTGCGTAGAGGTGAGGAAAAATGGATTACCCCTTTCCAGCAGAACGCCAACGTGAATTTCTGTACGGCTTTCCAATACGAATTGGCGCTGCTGAAACAGTTGGCCCTTCCTTTGTTAAATAATGTACCCGAGGATGACCCCAACTATGAAGAGGCACAACGCCTCAAGTGGATCTGCAATCGTTTCCACGACATACCCATCGATTTGTTGCCACCTCATTCCCTGCTGAGAGAGTTCTTAGGTGGCAGTGCCTTTGAATATTGAAATAGAGAAAAATAGAACACCCCCTAAACTGATACGTCGGTTTAGGGGGTGTTTGGTTTGGCTTTCACGATGGCCACATAGATGAGCAGCAACACGTTCATCATCAGAGCATAGATGATGGCAGGAATGGCAATGACTTCATTGTCAAACACCAATGGGCTGCAAGCCACCGTGATGGCCTGGGCAGCATTCTGCATACCCACCTCAATGACGATGGTACGGCGCTCGGCTCCTTTCAGACGGAAGACATAAGAGAGAAGCGCACCTCCGCCCATGGCTAACAGGATGAGCACGGTGATGCATAATCCGAGGGAGGGGAACTTTTCTATAATGGTATCCTTGTGTTGGATAAAGAAAACGGATGCCAATAAGATGAGGGCAGGGAAGGCGATACGCTTCAACACATTGTGGATGCGTTGGGCGGCTTGCTTCCACTTCATGCCGATGAAGAGGCCGATGAGGATAGGCACAGCCATAAGCACAATGTTCTGCATGAGCAGATTGCCCACGGGCAGATGGACATTCGTGCCTGTACCGATGGAAGCGGTGACCCATGCCATGATGAGTGGCACGGTGAACAGCGTGATGATGGAACTGCATGCCGTGAGGGTGACGGAGAGGGCTACATCGCCACGTGCAAGCATCGAGAAAACATTGCTGGAACTGCCGCCGGGACTGCATGCGATGAGCATGATGCCCAAAAAGAAGAGGGCTTCAAGATGGAAGATGTAACCCACTCCCCAAGCGATGAGGGGCAGCAACACAATCTGCCCGATAAGACCTGCCAGAACAGGCAGGGGACGTTGAAGGATGAGTCGGAAGTCGTGTGGACGAAGCGTCAGTCCGAGGTCGAACATCAGCAACGTGAGGATGGGGAGAACGATAAATATGGTGTTCATTCCTTAAACTTTAATCTTTAAACCTTAAACTCTAAACTCTAAACTTTAAACATTATATCATCGGGAGGCTTTCTCCGTTAATCTTGCGATAGAGGTCGAGAGAGAAGACATCGGTCATGCCCGAGAGATAATCGAGTACAGCCATGATGCGCACGTAGGTGTCGTTGCTATCCACCTCATATTGAGAAGATACGCGGTCGAGCAACAGCCGGCTGTACGCATGATTGGGATTCATCACGGCATGGATGAAAAGCCCCATGAGCGTGTAGATAATCTTGTAACCTGCCAGTTCGGTGTCCACCACGTCTCGGCTGCGGTAGATGCGGCTTTGGGCCACACGTACACAGGCCTCGTAAGCATCGTGCACGAGGGGGCATGCGTGACTGATGAGAGACCCCGTGAAAGTGCCAGCAAGGATGCTTTCCTCGTTCTCCACGAAGACACGGACACACTCGCGTTCCAAGGCTCCGATGGCACAGGAACGGAAGTATGCCACTTGCTCGTTGAGGTCGCTGACATCGGCGGTGGCGCGTTGGATGATGTGTTCACGACGGTCGGGCGTGACAAAGCCAAGCATGAGGTCGCGCGTCTGGTCGGTGGACAGAATTTTCAGTTTGTGGGCATCTTCAAGGTCCATGATTTCGTAGCAGATGTCGTCAGCGGCTTCCACCAGAAAGGCAAGGGGGTGACGATGCCAGCCAACATTGGATTTGGTAATGCCGAGTTCGGTAGCGATGCGCTCGTAGAGGGGTTGCTCTTGGGTGAAAAAACCGAACTTCTGCTTCGTGGCCTCAATGGCGGGGTAAGGGTATTTGACGATGCTGGCGAGGGTGGAGTAGGTGAGCACGAAGCCACCCTTGCGCCGTCCCTTAAACTGGTGGGTGAGAAGTCGGAAAGCGTTGGCATTGCCGTCGAAGTGGGTGATGTCGGCCCACTGTTCGGGGGTGAGTTGCCCCTTGTATTTGATGCCTTCGCCCTCGCTGAAGTAGGAGGCGATAGCGCGTTCGCCCGAATGACCGAAAGGCGGGTTGCCCATGTCGTGAGCCAGACAGGCTGCGGAGACGATGGACCCAATCTCGGTGAAAAGGGTGCCGAGGAGTTCAGGATGCTTCTGGGAGAGTTGGTGCGCCACATCATCGCCCAGGCTGCGGCCGACGCTGGCCACTTCGAGGGAGTGGGTGAGGCGGTTGTGCACGAAAATGCTGCCTGGCAGGGGGAAGACCTGTGTCTTGTTCTGCATGCGGCGGAAGGGAGCGGAGAAGATGAGACGGTCGTAGTCGCGCTTGAACTCCGTGCGGTCGTCGTTGCGGTTGATGTGCAGGTCTTCTTGCCCGAGGCGTTGATTGGAGATAAGTTGTAGCCAGTCCATGTTTGTCTGGAAAGTTGCCCTCCGATGGGGCGTTAAGTCTGAATTTTGGTGCAAAGATAAAGAATAAATGGGAGTAAAAGTATCTTGATAGGTTAAAATTCCTAATTCCTAACTCCTAATTCCTAATTAATCATTATCTTTGCAACCAAATTTTGTATATATGGAAGTGAAAATCATCAATAAGTCGCATCACCCCCTACCGCAGTATGCCACGCCGCAGTCGGCTGGTATGGACTTGAGGGCGAATATTGAAAAACCTATCACATTGGAACCTCTGGCACGTGTGTTGGTGCCTACGGGGTTGTTCATGGCTCTGCCTGCCGGTTATGAGGCACAAGTGCGTCCACGTTCAGGCTTGGCCATTAAGAAGGGTGTCACAGTGTTGAACACGCCGGGCACCATCGATGCGGACTATCGTGGCGAGGTGTGTGTCATTTTGGTCAACCTGTCCAACGAGCCTTTCGTCATCAACGATGGCGAGCGCATTGCACAGATGGTCATTGCACGGCATGAGCAGCCGACGCTGATAGAGGTTGAGGTGCTGGACGAGACAGAGCGCGGTGCAGGTGGTTTTGGACACACAGGTGTCTGAGGTGTGACGATTAGGACGGTTTGAGATTTAAGGATTGCTTATGCGGAAGATTCTTCTTACATTCATCATACTTTTCTCCTCTTTACTCTCGTGGGCACAATCGACGACGAAGTTCGACTACTTCTTCTATGAAGCGGAGCGCCAGAAACAAGCACAGAACTTTGATGCGGCCATCGACTTGTTTGACTATTGCCACCGGCTCAATCCAGAGTCGGGTGCAGTGTTGTATGAGTTGGCCGACCTCTACCGTTATGTGAAGAACGACAGTTTGGCGCTGGAGTCGTTGGAGAAGGCCTGCAAACTCTATCCTGACAATTACTGGTACAAGAACAGGTTGGTGGGGCTTTATCTGGAGAATCACCACAACGATGAGGCGTTGGCGATGGTGGAGGAGATGGCACAGCGGTGGCCGACGAAGAGCGAGGTGCTGATGATGCTGCTGGAACTGTACGAGCAGAAGCAAGACTATGCCAACATGGTGAAGGTGCTGGACAAGATTGAGGTGAAGGAGGGCAAGAGCGAACAACTCTCCATGGAGAAGTTTCGTCTGTTCCTCCAGATGAACGATGAGAAACGCGCCTTCAGCGAGATGCAGGAACTGGCTGAGGAATACCCTAACGACTTGCGCTATCAGGTGGTCATCGGTGACCTCTACCTCGATGCAGGCAAGAAGCAGGAGGCCTTGAAGCAGTTCAAGAGCGTGGAAGACCGCGACCCCGAAAATGTGACGATGCTCCTTTCCATGGTTAATTATTACAGGGAAGAGGGTGTTGACTCGCTTTATCAGTCGTATCTGACGAGATTGCTTACCCATAAGGATGTGGATGACGAGACACGGGTGAGGATGATGACAGTGCTGGTGCGTGAGAATCTGGCCAACGAGGGCGATTCCACCCAGTTGCTAAGCCTTTTTGACAAGGTCTTGGAAGCGCCTCAGGAGGATACCGACATGCTTGAACTGAAAGTGCGCTATATGGTGACAAAGCACATGTCGCCCGACGAAGTGAAGCCCTACTTGCGGCAAATGCTTGACATAGATCCCGAAAACGACATGGCCCGTCAGCAATTGCTTTCCTATGCCCTTTCGGAGAATGACACGATAGGAGTGGTCAACATCTGCAAACCTGCAGTCGATTACAAGACCGAAGAGCCCCTTTTCTATTATTATCTGGGAGTGGGCTATTTCCAACTGGACGAGAAGGAGAAAGCTGCTGAAGCCTTCCGAGGAGGACTGGAACGTGTGGAGAACGGCGACCTTTCCAGTCGTCAGCAGTTGCGTGTCAACATGTATGCGTTGCTGGGCGACATCTATCATAGCATAGGACAAGACGACAAAGCCTTTCAGGCCTACGACTCCTGTCTCATCTATAAGCAAGACGATGCCATGGTGCTCAACAACTATGCTTACTACCTCTCGCTGAAGAAGAAAGACCTGCAACGGGCAGAGGAGATGAGCCGGCGCTCCAACGAACTGGAACCTGACAATGCCACTTACCTTGATACTTATGCCTGGGTGCTCTTCCAGATGAAGCGCTACGAAGAAGCCAAGCAGTATATGGACAAGGTGGTCGAACTCATGGAGAAGGACGACGAAGAGATGAGTGACGACGTGCTCCAGCACATCCAAGAAATTAACAAGAAAGTGAAAAAGAAATAACCCCTTTGGGGCATAACAACGACAGAGATGAAACTTAGAATTTTTCCATTTACCCCCTCTTGGGCATCAGTCCCATTCCGTTTGTCGCTGATGGCGGTGCTTCTGATGGCACTGGTTTCGTGCCGTTCCAGTAAGAAGATGACCAATGGCAAGGACAAAACCCAACCTACCACGACGGTGACCACTTCCACCAACCCGTCGAATGACAAACAAAATCCCGACCTCACGAAGATGCAGATACCAGTGGGCACCAACTTTACCTCGAAAGTGAGAGTGACCTTGGTGCAGGACGGTAAGAGTACCACCACCAACGGCACCCTGCGTATGCGCTACGACGATGTCATCCAACTCACGCTGGTCGACCCCGTGCTGGGCATGATGGAGGTGGGACGTATGGAACTCTCTCCAGATAATGTGCTCATCATCGACCGTGTCAACAAACGATACGTGAGCACGAACTATCAAGAGTTCACGGCCTTGAAGAGCCGCAACATCGACTTCGACACCATTCAGGACTTCTTCTGGAAGGAGGCCAAGGGAGGCGACAGTTTCTCCTACACCATTCCTGCCAAGAAGGATATCCGCTTAGACCTCCAACTCTCTGGCAAGGGCGATTCCTCCAACTGGTCACCCCACACCACCGTGTCGGGCAAATACACCAAGACCGATGCCAACAAACTCTTTGGCAGCATCATCGGCAACTGATGCGGTGTAACTCTCAATCGTCAATTATCAACCCTCAAATCTCAATTCTCCATCGTCCATGCGGACACTCCTTTCCTTCCTGTTAGCCTTTGTGCTTGTTCTTCCCCTCTCCGCCCAGAGCAGGGGCAAGGGCACTGTGTCAGCCAAGCGCACGACCACCACTAAGTCGTCTCCGCAGAAGAAGCAGCCTGCCACTAAAACTTCGGGCAAGCAAGGCACCGCAAGCAAGCAGAGTGCCCAGAAGAAACAGACAAAGCCCGTCGACAAGAAAGCCCAGTTGCGCAGTCAGCAGGCCGCCACACAGCAGGCACGCCAACGTTCCCAGGCACAGTTGGCTCAACTCAACAAAAACGTGAAGTCCAGCCTCGACAGCGTGCTTATTCTCGACCATCAGATAGGTCGCCAGCAGCAGTCCATCGACAGCATCAACCACGACATCCTTGTACTGGGAACCACCATTGATACGCTCTACCGTCAACTTGACGTGTTGCAGCGCGACCTTGAGGTGAAGAAACGGCGATATGCCAAGGCAATGGTTTATATGCGTAAGAACCGCTCCGTGCAGAACAAACTCATGTTTATCTTCTCTGCCGACAACTTCACCCAGATGCTGCGCCGTATGCGTTATGTGCGCGAATACTCCACCTTCCAGAGAGCGCAAGGAGAACTCCTCAAGGAAAAACAAGCCGAAGTGCGCGCCAAGCAAAACGAACTCTTGGCAGCCAAGACGCAGAAACAGCAAAGCCTGCAAACGGTTGAAGAGCAGAAACGCTCATTGCAGGGCATGAAAGCACAATGCCAGACCAAGGTGACTTTCCTCAACCAGAACATCGCCACCGTGCAACGCCAGATTCAAGACTATCAGCGTCAGGAGCAAGCCCTCAATGCCGAGATTGAGCGCATCATCCAGGAAGAGATTGCTGCCGCTCGCCGAGCCGAAGCAGAACGCAAACGAAAGGCTGAGGAAGCACGTCGCCGAGCCGAAGCAGAGAAAGCCCGCCGACTGGCAGAGGCTAAAGCCCAGGCAGAGAAAGCCCGCCGTGCCGCCGAAGCCGCTGAAGCCGCTCGTCGCAAGGCAAAGACAGCCCAAGAGAAGGCCGAAGCCAAGGCAGCCACAGAGCGAGCCCAGATCGATGTGAAGAAGGCCGAGGCCACGGTGAGGAAAGTGGCGAAGGAGGAGACCGCAAAAGCGGAAACTTGGCATACCAACAGTGCCGATGCCAAACTCTCCAGCAACTTCGTCAGCAACAAAGGACGCCTTCCCATGCCCATCACAGGCAGTTACAGTGTGGTGGGCCACTATGGCAACTACACCGTGTCAGGACTTAGTAACGTCACGCTCGACAACAAAGGCATTGACATCCGTGGGCAGCAAGGGTGTTACGCACGAGCCGTGTTCGATGGCACCGTCAGTTCCATCTTCCAGTATAGCGGCACCTACATTGTCATGATACGTCATGGCTCCTACATCTCCGTCTATTCGGGACTTTCCTCCGTCTCTGTGCGTAAAGGCCAGACCGTGAGCACACGCGCCACACTTGGTGCCGTGGGACAAGACCCTGATGGACGATACATCCTCCATTTCCAGTTACGCAACGGTAGCGCCCGTCTCAACCCCGAACAGTGGGTGCGCTAACCTCCTCCCCCCCCTGAAAATTATCAATTATCAATTATCAATTTTCAACTTTCAATTGTCAACCTCCAACTTTCAAATTTCCACAGCCGAATCCTGTACGGGCGGACGCATAGCAGCCGCCATCACCGCGCGAAGTGGCGCCAGCCGCTACTTCCGTGGAGGACTTGTCGCTTATCAGAATGATGTGAAGGAGCAGCAACTCGGTGTGCCTCGTGAAATGATAGACACCTATGGCGTCGTATCCTCTCAGGTGGCAGAGCAGATGGTCAAAGGAGCCTGCCGACTCTTCCATTCCGACTATGCCCTGGCCTCCACCGGCTATGCAGAACCGTGGGAGGGGCACGAAGTGGAGATATGGGTGGCATGGGGCAGCGAACACGACACCCACTCCCTCTGTCTGCACGAAGACTTCGGACGCCTCAAAAATGTGGAACTCGCCACCCAGTGTGTGCTTGACGAGTTTGCCAAGTACCTCATGGAATTGCGTTGAGAACGTGTGGGTTGAGGAAGGTGCGTATCTCGTTGAGCAGGGTTGTGGCTTTCTCTCTCCCGTGTTGATAGATGGCGCGCAGTTTGGGTTCGTTGAGTTCGGTGCGGCCAATGTCAAGCGGATGGTCGGGATAGATGGCTAATATGTTGCCCTTTCGTGCCTGCTCGTCAATGTATTGAAGTTCTGCGTTGTACATCTCGTGGCGATGTTTCATGCATTCTGCTATCTTCGGATATTTGTGATGGAAGAGGCGGAAGAGGGGAGTGAGTTTGTTGGGTGTTTTCTGGTAGCCTTTGGGACGGGTGAGGATGACGATGTTGCGTTCGTAGCCGATGGACTGGAAATGTTGCAGGGGGATGCAGTCCACCAAGCCGCCGTCCAGAAGTTTCATCCCGTCTATTTCCACGGGGGTGGAGACGATGGGCATGGAACTGGTGGCACGGAACCACTCCAGCGTTTCATCTTCTACGTGGTCAATCTTTTTGTAGATGGGTTTCCCTGTCTGGATGTCGCAGCACACGAGGTGGAACTCGGTGGGGTCTGCCTCGAAGGTGGCGCAGTCGAACACGTCGAGTTCGAGGGGCATGGTGTGGTAGGCGAACCGAGGGTTGACCAGGTTGCCTGTGGTGAGGAAGGAACGCCATCCCATGTAGCGAGGGTCATCCTTGAAGCGTATGTTGTAACGCAGTCCGCGCCCCACCTGATGGGACTTGAAGTTGCAGCCGAACAAGGCGCCTGCCGACACTCCGATAATGCCGTCCACCGTGATGCCTTCTTCTTGCATCACGTCAATAATTCCTTCGGAGAAAAGGCCGCGCATGCCGCCACCTTCAAGCACGAGTCCTCGTTTCATTTTGTATGTGCGATATGAGAGGTTGTTGTGGTAATAGGTTTTAGTGTGTTGCAAAGTTAGCGACTTCCACTCTTTCCACAAAACTTTTGTGAGGTATTTTCATGAAGATTGTTCTTTTTCTCCGTCGAAAGCGGTGCTCCTTTTGTTTTTCTCACGCTACAAAAGCTTTCCGTGGGGTTACACGGCGCGTTTTGAGGTGAGGTTGTGTGTTTTGTTTGGATGGAAATACTTATCTTTGCACACAAAATAACAATCTGGCAGAGTTGAAGAATCGAAGAGTCTTTGACTCGGCATATCCAATTGAAATAGCATATGAAGAAGTTTTTTGTATTGACCATGATGTTGATGGCTTGCCTGATGGGGCAGGCACAAGAACGTGTTACCCTTCCTCGCTTTTTTGCCGACGGCATGGTGCTGCAGCGCGATGTGAAGATTCCTGTATGGGGCAAAGGTGTGGCAGGCGGGCAAGTGTCGGTTGCGCTGAATGGCAAGACTGCCAAGACGAAAGTGCATGCTGATGGCACTTGGAAGGTGTATCTGCCTAAGATGCAGGCAGGTGGTCCTTACACGCTGACGGTGACGCAGAAAACGTCGTTGAGCGCTGTGGTGGAAAAGCTGGAGACAAAGGTGAACAATGTGCTCATCGGTGACGTGTTCCTCTGTTCAGGTCAATCAAACATGGAGTTGCCCATCCGTCGTTGCATGGATGTGGTGAAGGATGAAGTGAAAGACTATTCGAATGACCGTATCCGGTATCTGAAGTTCCCCCATCAATTCAACTATGTGCGTCCGAATGATGATGTTCGGTGTCTGCCTTGGCAGAACATCACACCTCAGAACTGTGCTGAGGTGAGTGGCATCTGCTATTTCATGGCACGTGAGTTGCAGAAGAAGTACGGGGTGCCTATCGGCATCATCAATTCGGCTGT
Organism: Bacteroidaceae bacterium; assembly: GCA_016280445.1. GTDB lineage: Bacteria > Bacteroidota > Bacteroidia > Bacteroidales > Bacteroidaceae > Minthosoma. Next base: position 101,057 of record JAEEGS010000013.1, on the reverse strand, counting down.
GGGTGGCACACAGGTGCAGGCATGGATGCCGCGTGAGGTCCTTGCCACTTTCAAGGGTTATCCAGAAGAGTTGGCCAAACCGAAGTATCACCAGGAGAACTGGGTGGACTCTATCCGTCGTGCCGAGAATGCGGCCGGTATGGGATGGGAGCGTAGGATGATGGAGACGGACACGGTGCTGAACCGTTGGAAGGCAGACGACTATGACTTCTCGGGTTGGAAGACTGTGGATATGTTCTCCAACTGGAGCAATTTCAGGAATGGTTCTTATTGGTTCAAGACTACGGTCAATCTGCCAAAGGAACTGGCTGGCCAGCAAGCGGTGCTGCGTTTTGGCGCGATGAAGGATGCCGACACCATCTTTGTGAATGGGCAGTATGTGGGTAACACCACGTATGAGTATCCACCACGTGTCTATACCGTCAAGGAGGGTGTTCTCCGTGAGGGCGAGAACCAGATTGTGGTGCACCTGATGTCGCAGAGTGGCATGGCGAACTTCACAAAAGGCAAGTTGTATCAGTTGGAGGTGGGTGGCCAAGTGTTCCCCATCGGTGAACAGTTGCAGATGGCTGTGGGCTGCATCATGCCCCGCAAACCTGCCAGCACGTATTTTGTTGACACGCCGACGGGACTCTACAATGCGATGATTGCGCCGTTGCAGGATTTCCCCGTGAAGGGTATGTTGTGGTATCAAGGTGAGTCGAACCTGGGCAATACAGGCACCTATGCCGCCATGTTGGAGGCGATGGTGGGTGCCTGGCGAAAGCAGTTCAACAGAGAGTTTCCTGTGGTCATCATGCAGTTGCCAGGATACATGAGCCGTCACGAACAACCCGTGGAGACGGGATGGACTCAGATTCGCCATCAACAGTATCTGGCGGCTCAGCATATTGACAAGGCAGCCTTGGCTCCTACGCTTGACACGGGAGAGTCGAACGACATCCATCCGCAGGATAAGAAAACGGCCGGTCACCGTGCCGCTCAGCAAATGAGCCGTCTTGTCTATGGCGATAACAGTGTTATCTGTAAGGTGGCGATGCCTGTTTCGGCACGTCTCGTTCAGCCAGGACGTTGTCAGGTTCTCTTCCCGCAAGCACCGTCCTTGCAGGTGAAAGGCGCTCGTATCAGCGGTGTGGCCATCTTGGTGGATGGACGCTATCAGTGGGCAGAAGCCACCTTGTCCAACCCTAACACCTTGGAAATCTCATTGCCGGAAGGGGTGACCTCCACCACTATCCGCTACTGTTGGGACGACTATCCAGAACCCACTCTCTTCAGTACCGATGGCATAGAAATGGTGCCTGTTCCCCAGTTCCAGATTGAGATGCAATGAGGAATGAGGAGTTTGGACTGATGAAAAGATTCTTTTTTCTTTTTCTGCTTGTTCTCACGGCAGCTCTGCCGATGAACGCACAAGAAGCAAGCCGCCCCAAAGTGGCTTTGGTTCTTGGGGGTGGTGGTGCGAAAGGTGCCGCCACGGTGGGTGTGCTGAAGTATATCGAGAAGTCGGGAATGCCCATCGACATGGTGGTGGGCACGAGTATTGGCTCTATTGTGGGCGGACTTTATTGCTTGGGCTATAATAGTGAGCAGTTGGACTCGATGTTTCGTTCGCAAGAGTGGGCTGACCTGTTTGCGGGTTCACTCATGGGCGACAGCATCGTGCGTTCGCTGCGTCAGATGACCGGCAGGCGCAGTTTTGAGGATCTTCCCATTCCGTTCCGTTGTGTGGCAGTGGACGTGAAGGGGCTGCGCGAGGTGGTGCTCAGTCGGGGCGACTTGGCGCAGGCGATGCGGGCCAGCATGGCCATCCCTTTGGTGTTCAAACCCGTGAAGATGGACGGCATGGTGCTGGTGGACGGTGGTGTGCTCAACAACCTGCCTGTGGATGTGGCGAAGAATATGGGGGCTGACATCGTGATTGCCGTGGACTTGACGGTGAACAAGCACGAAGACATTGAGCGGTCGGGCATCCTGTCGCTGTTGCGCCTCGATTTGAAGAAGTATCAGCAGAACTGCAATGATGTTGACATTTATATCAACCCGAACCTTCGTGGTTATGGGGCGCATGACTTCTCACCCGAGAAAATCGCTAAGATGATTTCCTTGGGTGAAAAGGCGGGAAAGGCTTCGCTGAAATCGTTGAAGAAATTGAAGAAAAAACGGAAGTTGTCTGCTTCTAAGAATTGAGAAACCTCAATTTCTCGACAGGTTGCGGCGATACATCCACACAAATCCTCCGCAGAGTGTGAGTGCGGCTATTACGACAAGAGTGGCCATCATCATTGATGAGTGGTTGCTGCTGCCGCCCCAGTCATTGAACATGTTGATGGCTGAACGCAGCGTGTCTATCACCTCCTCCTTGCTGGTGAGCGTGTCGATGACTTCTTGTGGGATGATGGAGTCGGTGACTCCGTCGGGTACTGCGACAGAGTCGGCGGCAGGTTTCTTCAGCACCAGCGTGTCGGGGTCGAGTGGACGTATAATCTGCGGATGATGGTTTCTGCCAGGATAGGCAATGTCTAAGAGTTGAAACATGACAATAAATATTTTTAAGAGTTAATCAATGAATGTCTGAATGTAGATGAGTTGAACCAACAGTCCGATGAGGAAACTGATGGCGTTGCACAGGAGACTGTAGATGCAAGCTTGCCTGAGGTCTCGGGTGAAGCAGAAGTACCATGCTGCCTCCACCAGAAAAACCGCCACCTCGCCGATGAGGATGTGGCTCATGCTGTCGTTGACACAGAGCACGTAGAGGTTCAGCGGTATGTTGGTCAGCACATTGACGGCGATGGACGAGAGGAGCACCTTCCTCCGCCGTTCCATCAGGAGCCACAGCACCCCCAACTCGATGAGGATGGTAGGGATGAGGGCTATGAGGAGGTTCTGTATCATCGTTCTGCTTTTTGTGGGTCTATAAGAGTGTCACCAACAGATAGCCGGGCATCAAGGCTGCGGCGAGCAGTCCGAAAGCCAGTCCTTCATACCCTTTCAGCACGGCGTTTGCCCAGTAGAGCGTGACGGGCATGGTGCAGTTGACCAGAAATAGGCCTGTCAGCATCACGGCGATATGTATGTCCTTGCCGATGAAGCAGAGGATGGCTCCCACCACCATGAGCAGCACGGCTTTCCACATGCCCATTCCCTTGACGAGCCATCCGCCCGCCATCTTCCCGAACATGGCCGTGGCACCCAGCAGCAAAAGGATGGCCGGGTCTTTGGTGATGCCGGTGGTGAAGGCTTCTCCTGCAAACGAGCGTCCTGCCACGATGAGCATGATGAAGGGGATGATGAGTCCAACACTTTTCCAGTCCCCTGTGAAAGGGGCGCTATCATCTGCATAGGTGTGCGCCTTCTCGGGGAAGAAGAACAGTGCCATGATCGCCAACACGCAGATACTTAGCAGGAACACATAGAGCAACAGCCACGAGGCGAACACCCCTCCGATGGCAAGTCCGAACGCGCCTGTAGAGACAAACACGCCCAGTGCGCGGATGTCGTTCTTGGTGCGGATGGCCGTCTGCTTGCCACCCCATACGTGAAAGAGCGAATTGCCCATGCCGAGACACACTGTCATGGTCAGCAAGAGGGCTTGTGCTGCATGAGGTGCCTCCAGCATCGTCCGCATCGAGGCAATCATCACAGCCAATGTCAGCAACAGCACCGCACCCAACAACATCCAGTGTTTCTGCCTGAGCCTGTCTGCCCCCCATCCTGTGAGCGGCTGTGTGAGGAACGCCAACACGTTGTAGGTCATAAACATCATCACCATGTTCGTGCTGTCGGCCGCAGTGAGGTAAAGGCAACATATGCACAAGCCATCGACGAGGAAATGAAGCAGGGCACTCACTCCCGTCAGTCTCACACGCACTTGTTGGCTGGGTTGTGACATTTCCGTTTGTTTTCTTTTCGTCTATAACTGGTTGCAAAAGTACATAAAAAAACACAGTTGGGTATAAAATGAAAGGTTCTTTTTGCCTTTTTTAGTTTTTTTATATACCTTTGCCCAATATTTCCAAACTTCAAGTAACTCCATTCCTGTGAGTTGCTCTTATCATTTATGAAAAAGATTGTATTGACAGTAATCGTGGCAGGTCTTGCCACGCTGCCTGTGTGGGCAGAGAATGACGGGACACAGGACATCAACGTGTCTGCCGAAGATAGAATTGAAACCAGTGAATCGACGGAGCAGCAAGAACCAGCAAGTTCGCTTGATGAGTCGAGTCGTGACAGAGAGACACAAAGTGAATTTGAACCTGACGGAACGCCCGGTGCAGGGTTTATCACCGAACTGGTGAACAACAGTTTGGAGAGTGCGATGGCCAGCGCTCCAGTTCCTGCAGGCAAGCCTCAGTTGGGCAGGAAGTTGACCGACTATGCAAGTGCGCCCAAGTTTGGCGGTTACTTTATTGGCAAGTATGCCTACAGTGACCAAGACGGTGCGAAGGGCGGTACAGGTTTCAGCCAGCGGCTCATCCGTCTGTATGTGGATGGCACCATCCTCACCGACTTCAAGTATCGTCTTCAGGCACAGGTGAACAACTCCACCTTCCACATGAAGGACTATTTTGTGGAGTGGTCACACTGGAAGGAACTTGCCATTAAGGTGGGTCAGTACAAGCGTGCTTTCCTCTTCGAGAATCCTTACAACCCTTGGGATGTGGGCGCAGGCGACTACTCTCAGATTTCCAACAAACTGTCGGGCATCAGCGACAAGGATGGCAACGTCGGCAATGGTGGCCGTGACCAGGGCTTGCAGGTGCAGGGCGACCTCTTCCCTTCCAAGAAGGATGGCCACCGTTTCATCCACTATCAGATGCAGGTGATGAACGGTCAGGGCATCAATGGTGGCGACAAGAACGGACATAAGGACTTTATCGGCACTTTGCAGGTGCAGCCCATCAAGGACCTCTTCATCGGTGTGTTTGGCTGGACGGGCGACTATGTGGACAATGCAGGCGTGGAGACCGACCGCAACCGTTGGGCTGCCTCGGTGAAGTACGAGCACAACGACTGGACGGTGCGTGCCGAATATGCCCACGCACAGGGCATACTGGCCAACTACACAGGGGAGGGCAAGGCCGATGGCTGGTATGCCACCGTGGGAGTGCCTTGCACCCCATGGCTGAAGGTGTATGGCAAGTACGATGCCTACCGCGCCAACAAGAAGTGGGAGTCCACGAAGACCATCTACAGCATTATCCCCAACTTCCAAATTCATAAGAACCTGATGATGCAGGTGCAGTACAATCATGTGCATGACCGCAATCTCGTTCATAAAGACTACAACGAACTCTGGGCGGAGATGTACGTGAGGTTCTGAAAAGCACCTTGCAGGCTCATTTCTCCGACACTTCCGTTCCCCCTTTGAACTTACCGCCGTAAAGCTCACGTGCATACTGGCACAACCCTCGTGAGCTTTACGGCGGTCTTTGTATGGAGAAACTGGAAAAGAAAGTTTGGCGATTGTTACGTGAGGAAAAGAAGGTGTAACATGGGGTGGGGTTCGTCAGTCAGGAAATGTTGTAACTTTGTCGCCAAAACCAAAACCTCCGTATGATATGAAGAAGATTCTGTTCATTTTGACATTCAGCCTTTTGGCATCTTTCTCGGCCTGGGCAGCCGAGCCGTTTGTGACGTTTCAGCCTCAAGGCGATGCCTTATGCCTCACCGACCAACGAGGCGAGATGCTCTATGACCCCAACGACTGGAAAGGGGTGCTCATAGCCATCGACAATCTGAAAAAAGACTTGCAGAAAGTGACGGGGAGACAGGATTACCCCATCGTGATAGGCACGCTCGGCAAGAGTGACCCCGTCGACAAGTTGGCAAAGAAGAAGCTTATCAATGCCAAGGACTTGAAGGGGAAAACGGAAAAGTTCATCATCACCACCGTGAAGGGGCAACTCGTCATCGCAGGCTCCGACAAGCGTGGCACCATCTACGGCATCTACGAACTCTCTCGTCAGATTGGCGTGAGTCCGTGGTATGACTGGGCGGATGTGCCTGTGGAGAAGCACGAGCACATCTACATCAAGAATGGTGTCTATACGGATGGAGAACCGGCCGTGCGCTACCGAGGCATCTTCCTCAACGATGAGGCACCTTGCTTGTCGGGATGGATTGGCGAGAACTATGGGGGTGTCTATAACCATGAGTTCTATGCCCGTGTGTTTGAACTGGTGCTTCGCCTGAAGGGAAACTATATGTGGCCAGCCATGTGGAACGCTGCTTTCTATGCTGACGACGACCTCAACATGCAGACAGCCGACGATATGGGTATCTGTATGGGAACCTCTCATCATGAGCCGATGGCACGTGCTCACAAGGAGTGGACACGCAACCGAAAGGAGTACGGTGCTTGGAACTACGACACCAACCAGGAGACCCTCGACAAGTTCTGGAAGGGTGGTGTGGAACGCATGAAGCACACCGACGACGTGGTGACTATCGGTATGCGTGGCGACGGCGATGAGGCCATGGGCGATCATGCCGACGTGGCATTGTTGGAGCGCATCGTCACCAACCAGCGCAAACTCATCGAGGAAGCCACAGGTAAACCTGCCAAGGAGACACCGCAAGTGTGGGCGCTCTACAAGGAGGTGCAGGAATATTATGAGAAGGGAATGAACGTGCCCGACGATGTCATCCTGTTGCTTTGCGACGACAACTGGGGCAATGTGCGTGTGTTGCCCGAACAGGAGTGGAACAAGGGCACAGGTGCTTTCGCCAAGCGTCATCCCGGCGGTTATGGCATGTACTATCATGTTGACTACGTGGGCGCTCCCCGCAACTCGAAGTTCCAGAACATCTCGCAGGTGCAGCGCATGTGGGAGCAGTTGCAACTCACCTACACCTATGGCGTGGACAAACTCTGGATACTCAATGTGGGCGACCTCAAGCCCATGGAGTTCCCGATTGACTTCTGGTTCAAGATGGCTTGGAACCCCTCGCAGTTCAATCCGTCCAACCTGATGAACTACACCGAGGACTTCTGCCGCCAGCAGTTTGGCGAGACCGATGCTGCCGAAGCAGCCCGCATCCTCAACCTGCAGTGCAAGTACGCCCATCGTCGCACTCCCGAGCAGTTGGATGCACGGACATTCGACCTGCTCAGCGGCGAGTGGCAGGAGCGTGTCAACGAGTATGAACAACTTTTGCGCGATGCCACCCAGTTGCGCCAGCGTCTGCCGGAAGCCTACCGTACCCCTTACGATGAACTCATCTACACGCCAGTGCGCGTCTTTTGCAATCTCTACAACATGTATCATGCCGTGGCCATGAGCCAGTTCTATGCAGGAAAGAATGACCCACGCGCCAATCAGTGGGCAGGTAAGGTCAGGGAATGCTTCCAACATGCAGCAGCGCTCTGCGACGAGTACAACCACCAGATAGCAGGGGGCAAGTGGAACCACATGATGGATGAAATCTACATTGGATACCGCTCGTGGAACAACCCACGGCAAAACACCATTCCTCAGGCTGGTATTGTGCTTGGAGGCGACACGCTCTCCATGCCCGACTCCTTCGAACTTCGTCCAGCGAAGAGACTGATTCTTGAGGCCGATGACTTCGTCAGCAAGACTGATGCGAAGGAGGCCACTTGGCAGGTGGTGCCCGACCTCGGCATCTGGAAGGCAGGTGTGGCACTTTTCCCCTACACCAAGAGCACCGAGGGTGCCCACATCACCTATGAGTTGAATGTGCCTCAAGCCAAGGAAGATGCTGTGGCCACCTTCATCCTGGCCACCAACTTCCCCTTCAACGATGGACGCGGTCAGCGGATGACCGTTCTACTTGACGGGCAGGAAGTGCAGACGCTCAATGTCAACGAGGCCAGTCGCTATGTCGTACAGATGGCCCACGACCAGAACTTTGAGTGGGAGACCACTCGCATGAACAAGCAGAAAGTCAAGTTGCCTGCTCTCACCGCTGGCAAACACCAAATCACCATCCGCCCTCTCGATCCGGGCATCGTGCTGGAACGCATTGTGGTGGAGTGAAGCACCTCTCGCTTCATCTCTTTCAGGTCGCCTCTTCGGAGGCGGCCTTTTTTTGTTTGGAATAAAAACGGTGCCATGTTGGAAACATAAACGGCCATGTGCGTCCAACTTTGTTGCCCTCAAAAAACAAAAAATGGGGGTCGAAATCGTTTTGTTTGAAGTTTTTTTACTACTTTTGCATCGTTGTTTCTTCCGAAACAGCAAGAAATGTTTCTAAACATAACGAGAAATGGTGATTGAATTGAGTAACGGGACCTTGTTCCAAGTGTCTGTCTGGGCGGTGTTGTTTGCCACTCTTCTGGTGTTGGTGTGTATGTATGTGCTGTACCGTCTCGTGATACGTAGCGAGCGCTCAAAGCACAGTGTGGAGACGGCTCGTGTGGAGCGTGAACACAGGCAGGATTTGGAGGTGGTGAAGCAGCAGACGTTGGCGCGTGTGAGTCAAGACCTGAGGGCACCCATCATGTTGCTGATTGGCTCTTTGCAGCAGATGTCGGAAGAACCTTTGGGCGATGATGTGGGCGGACGTGTGCAGATGATGTTGCGCAGTTCACAGATGTTGCTCCATCAGGTCAATATGCTCTCCGCTGGAATGGGTGCGGCTCCTGTTCCGTCGGCCTTGACCTCTGTGGCGAGAGGTGCGCAGCGGCCAGCCGTCGTGTCTCCGACCCTTGACGCTTCTACTCAGTCTACCACAACTGATGAAGAGAACACCAAGCCGGTTGGTGTTGACGATCATAATGTCGCCATGGTGGCCAGTAAGGAGGTGGACGAGCCTCAGGAAGAAGATGAACAGAAAGAGGGTGAGCGCATGACCTTGCTGATGGTGGACGATAGTGCCGACATGTGCCGCTTTGTACGTGATTATTTCCGTAAAGACTATAACGTGATTACGGCCAGCAATGGCGAGCAGGCGGTGGCCTGTCTGGAGGAGAACGACGGCATCGGCTTGGTGGTGAGCGATGTGACCATGCCTAAGATGGATGGCTTGGAGTTGTGTCGTCGTGTCAAGACCGATTTGCGTTGGTCACACATTCCTGTGATTCTGCTGACAGGCCGCAGGAGCGAGGAAATTGAGGTGGAAGGACTGAAACTCGGTGCCGACGATTACATCACAAAACCCTTCAATGTGGAAACACTCCGTTTGCGTGTGAAGAAACTGATAGAGAAGAAAGAGAACCGCCAACGTCAGTTCCGCGAGAAGATGGATGTGGCGCCCAGCGAAATCACCATCACCTCAGTGGACGAGCAGTTTATCCAACAGGCCATCAAGATATGTGAAGAACACATCTCCGACACCGAGTTCTCTGTGGAGGTGCTGGGACATGAGTTGTCGCTCAGCCGCACCTATCTCTACAAGAAACTCATCAACATCACGGGCAAGGGTCCTGCTGAGTTCATCCGCACCATCCGCATGAAGCGCGGAAAACAATATTTAGAGAAGACATCCATGTCGATGTCCGATATTGCGGCCGCCTTAGGGTACAGCAATCCTAAGCGTTTCACCGAGAACTTCAAGACCGAATATGGCATGTCGCCTTCAGAATATGCCAGGAAGATTCGCTCGGAGAAGGCACCTCTGACGGTTTAATAGATATAATCGTTATACAATCCATAAGAAAGAAAATGAGAGATTTTAAGGACATCAAGGTGGCTGTGGCAGGTACAGGCTATGTGGGTCTTAGTATTGCCACGCTGCTGGCACAGCATCATCAGGTGACAGCCGTTGATGTGATTCCTGAGAAAGTGGACCTCATCAACAACAAGAAGTCACCCATCCAGGATGAGTACATTGAGAAATTTCTGGCAGAGAAGGAACTGAACCTCACAGCCACCCTCGACGGCCGGAAAGCATACAGCGATGCCGACTTTGTGGTCATTGCTGCACCGACCAACTACGACCCCGTGAAGAACTATTTCGACACCTCTCATGTGGAGGAAGTCATCGACTTGGTGCTGGAGGTGAACCCCGATGCCGTCATGGTCATCAAGTCCACCATCCCCGTGGGATACACGGAGGGTTTGTACCACAAGTACGGCTATACGCTCAAACTGCTCTTCTCGCCAGAGTTCCTGCGCGAGAGCAAGGCACTGTACGATAACCTCTATCCTTCACGCATCATTGTCGGCTCGCCCAAACGTATTGAGGTGAAATATGCCAGCGAACTGCGCGAGGCAGCCACGACTTTTGCGGCACTGTTGCAGGAAGGGGCCATCAAGAAAGACATCGACGTGCTTCAAATGGGGTTGACGGAGGCAGAAGCCGTGAAACTCTTTGCCAACACCTACCTCGCCCTGCGTGTTAGCTATTTCAACGAACTCGACACCTATGCCGAGGTGAAGGGCTTGGATGCACAGGCCATCATCCAGGGTGTAGGCCTCGACCCGCGCATCGGCACCCACTACAACAACCCATCCTTCGGTTATGGTGGCTACTGTCTGCCCAAGGACACGAAGCAACTCCTGGCCAACTATCAGGATGTGCCGCAGCAGATGATGACCGCCATCGTGGAGAGCAACCGCACCCGCAAGGACTTCATTGCCGACCGTGTGTTGCAGATGGCAGGTTATTACAGTTACTCCAACCGCATCCGGTGGAGTCAAGATGTCGAGAAGGAAGTGGTCATCGGCGTGTTCCGTCTCACCATGAAGAGCAACTCCGACAACTTCCGTCAGTCCTCCATTCAGGGCATCATGAAGCGCATCAAGGCAAAAGGTGCCACTGTCATCATCTACGAACCCACCTTGGCCGATGGCACTACCTTCTTTGGTTCCAAAGTGGTCAACGACCTCCAGAAGTTCAAGGAACTCTCTCAGGCCATCATTGCCAACCGCTACGACACCTGTCTTGACGATGTGCAGGAGAAAGTGTACACCCGCGACATCTTCCGTCGTGACTGATAACATCCGGAACGAAAAACCATCATCAATGAAAAAGACAATTCTCTCCTTGACCTTGCTGATAGTCTGCCACCTTGCATGGGGGCAGACTTTTGAATTGCGTCTGCTCAACCATTGGGACAACCCCAACGGCACCGTGGAGCGTGGCTATGCGGGACGTTCCATCTGGAAATGGGATGAAATCCCTACGAAAAAGACCTCCATGCCCCAAGCCTTGAAGGCGCGCTACGAAGAGTATGGCCGCATCAACCAGCAGTATGGCATTAACGGCACCGTGCTCAACAACGTGAACGCCAAGCCCATCGCTCTCTCCACCCCCATGTTGCTCAAGACAAAGAAGATTGCCGACATCCTCCGCCCCTATGGCATCAAGGTCTATCTCTCGGTCAACTTCGCATCTCCCAAGGCATTGGGCGACCTCTCCACCGCCGACCCGCTCGACCCCAAGGTACAGCAGTGGTGGGACAAGAAGGTGAACGAGATCTACCGTCTCATCCCCGACTTCGGCGGATTTCTCGTCAAGGCTAACAGCGAGGGTGAGCCAGGCCCCATGGACTATGGTCGCACCCATGTGGATGGCGCCAACATGCTGGCGTCCGCCCTTCAACCCCATGGCGGCATCGTCATGTGGCGCGCCTTTGTCTATTCCGCCAAGGGAGGCGACCGTGCCAACCAGGCCTACGAGGAGTTCATCCACTTCGATGGGCAGTTTGCCGACAATGTCATCATCCAAATCAAGAATGGCCCCATCGACTTCCAGCCCCGCGAGGCTGTTTCGCCCCTTTTCTTCGGGCTGAAGAAGACCAAGATGATGGTGGAGTTCCAAATCACGCAGGAATACACGGGCGAGAGTGTCCACACCTGCTTTCTGGCGCCCATGTGGCGAGAGTTCTTCCAGACATTGGGCATGGTCCAGAACGGTTCCCCCGTTCATCCCAACCTCATTGGCATAGCCGGCGTGGCCAACATCGGCGACAGTCCCAACTGGACAGCCAACGACCTCGCCATGGCCAACTGGTATGCGTTCGGCCGTCTTGCCAACGACCCGACCACTCCCTCCGAGAAGATTGCCGAAGACTTCCTCCGGAGTTATTACTCCACCAACGAACCGGGCTTCCTCCGTCCCATGACCCAACTGCTGCTCAAGAGCCGCGAAGCCGTGGTTGACTACATGATGCCCCTCGGCCTGCACCACATCTTTGCCGCCGACCATCACTATGGCCCGGAGCCTTGGTGCGACCGGAAAGGGTGGCGTGAAGACTGGCTGCCACGCTTCTACCATCGTGCCGACTCCATCGGCTTGGGCTTCAACCGTACCGACCACGGCGAACCCTGCTTGGCAGGCCATGCAGGCTCCAACAACGTGGGGCAATACCCCGAGCCTTTGCGTACATTATATAATAATAGGGAGACGTGTCCCGAAAACCTCATCCTCTGGTTCCACCATGTGCCATGGGACTACACCATGCGCAACGGCCTCTCCCTGTGGGACAATCTCTGCTACACCTACGACCGTGGTGTGCGGCAGGCCAACGACTTCGTGAAGACATGGGAGTCACTGCGCCCCATCTGTTGCGAAGCCACAGGAACGGCTCAACCCATCCTCACCCCTGAACGCTACGAACAGCAACTGCGCCGTTTCCAGCGTCAGGCCAAAGATGCCCAGTGGTGGCGCGATGCCTGTCTGCTCTACTTCCAGCAGTTCTCCCGTCGTCCTTTGCCACCCGATAGTCCCGACTTCCACTACACGTTGGAACAGGTGATGAACTATCACCTCCGCATGGATAACTACACGGCGGCAGACATTGATAAACTTCCAGAATAATCCCCCCAAAGTAATCATCAGAATAACGGATTCCACGGATTGAACGGATAACCCTGTTAGCAGGTCAAAACTCCGTTCAATCCGTGGAATCCGTTTTTTTATCCCCTTTTTATTTCTTCAGCACCTTCTTGATGGTTCCGTCAGCATACTTCACGATGTTCACACCCTTTTGCAATCCGGTCTGCTGCTGTCCTGAGAGAGAGAAATACGTGTTTGCCCAAGGCTTCTGTGTCGTTACATCGTCGATGTCGTCAGGCACAGGAGAGCCACCGTTGATTTTCACCGTGATGGTTCCGTCCGCATTCTCCACAATGTCGGTGATGGTCTGGGTGAAAGTGCCGGAGCGGACGTCATAACTCGACATCTCGGTCACGTTCTGGTTCCCAGGATAGCAGTCGCCACGGAGCGAAAGGTGATAATCGCTCGTATAGCCATAGGTGGATGAGAGCAGTGTTTGGTCGGCAGGCACCAGAGTCATGCGTTGCAGGCTTCCGGTGTTCAGCCTGTTGCTTGTCCATGAATTGAGGCTGTAGTCCACGTGTGTGATGAGCAATCCATGACAAGGGTTATAAGTCCAATATGTGTTCTCGACGTTGCATCCGAGGCACTGGTCAAAACCGATGTTTTGTCTGTTCTCAAGAATGAAATACTCGTTCCCGTCTGCCCGTCCGTCGTTGGTGATGACATAGCCATATCCTCCAGCCTCTATGGGGTCAAGCGTCAGGGTGACCGCTTCATCCTTTTCCACCTTCTTCAGTTCTCGCCATCCCATGAAGTCTCTTTCATAGGCAGAGTATCCGCAAGGCTGATTACCCGCCATCTGGTAGCATCCAGCGTCCATCAAATCCCAATAGTCCAAGCCGAATTCTTCATAATTATAATCATAGAAGTCAGGCAGTCCCATTCCATGGCTGAGTTCGTGGCACATGGTGCCAATACCGTCAGTCTTGTCTTCAACGGTCGTGACTCCTGTTGTTATATTGTAGGTGCGTATCCTGACCAGTTCGCAGGTGCAGCCATATCCTCCGAATCGTATGCTGTTAATAGTTGTCGGAGTGACCATCTCACAAGGCCAGATGGTGTTAGGGTCATCGTTGAGCAGGTCATTCTGCCCCAACCCTGCATAGATGAAAAAGACGAAGTCCACCGTTCCGTCATTGTTATTGTCGAAGTCCGACCATTCTACATTATAGTCTTGAACGGCTATGCTGCAGGCCTCTCTAAAGAACTCGTTAATCCTGTAATCGTTGATGTTTTTGTTGGTCGGGTGCTCTGCCCCATAGTAGGCAAAACCCTTGCTCAATGTGATGGGCCCTATCACCTGAAACTCGGGTCTGAACAACGAGTCTGACTGCTCGATGAAATAGTCAGACACAGAGCCATAAATACCATCTTTAATGCTGTATCGTTTCCCTTCAATGCCGCTTCCGTTGCAGAACTTGTGGTAAAACTCCTGTATATATCCTTCCTCATCGAACCCGACGAACTTCGTGTCTTGAAACTGCACCAGGATGACAGGTACAGAAGGGCTTCCTGTGCATGGCAAGGAGGCCGAACTGAGCGAGCCGACTCGGTGGAGTGCTGGGGTGGTGGAGGTATTATCGTATTCTGAGTAGTTCTTGATGCGACTACGTTGTGAATAGGTCTCTACTTCCTGCGCCATACCGGTTAGCGCAACAAGCAGCGAGCACGCGATAGCAACAAATCTTTTCATTTTCATTGTTTTTTATCTGATTATTTCTTGAGTCTTCTTATCTTTTTCTTGTTAATCTGCAACATGATGATGACAACGATGATGATGATGACCAGCACATAACTCAGGATGGCACCTGCGCTCAGCCATCCGGGGGGTGCTACGGTCACATGCAGTCTCGCCGTGTCTCCTTCCCACACCTCGGGGTTGAGGCTGGCTTGGAGTTCGATGTGGTAGTCGCCTGGTGTCAGGTTCGTCAACTGAATGTTTTGGCCGGTGTTGTTGGTGACGATCCATGAATCCTTCGGGTTCAGTCGGTAGCGGTACCACACAAGGTGCGCATTCTTGAACGTTGGCACAGCATAGGCGATGCTGAACGTGTTCTGGTCGTGGGTGAGAATCACATCCTTGGTCAAGAAGAGGGTCTTGGTCAAGATTTTGGTGTTGTCACCCGGACGGATGTGCTCTCCGTTCACGTGGAGGCTCAGCATATAAGGTGTCAGGCGCTCCTGCGACTTGCCCATCGTGGAGGGGTCGAAAGACACCAGACCCTTGTAGGAACCGATATACACCCTGCCGTCCCTGTCGGCATAGCCTGCCGAGTAGTTCAGGAAGTCAGTCGGCAGCCCGTTGGCGGTGGTGATGTGATACATCACTCCCGTGTCGATGTTGTAACTGTAGAGTCCGTCGAAAGTGTTCAGCCAGAGGTTGTGCTGTTTGTCCTCCACGATGCTGTTGACCGACTGGAGACACAGACGTTCTGATGCATTCATCTGCCACATCTCTCCGGTTCTGTCATTATATCTCACCAGTCCCATCATGTCGGTGCCCACCCAGTATTGTCCCTTTGAGTCTTCGAAGAAAGTGACGGTGGTGGCATAGCCGAACGGAGTCTTCTCTCCCTTCCATTGCCCGTCCCTCTTTCGGATTTTCCACAGGCCATTATTGAAGGTCGCCAGCCACACATTGCCGCGATGGTCGGCATAGATATGGTGGCCGTAGAGGTTGGCCAGTTCAGGCAACGGGACGAAGATGTCCTTCTCCGGGTCGTAGATGTACACACCACTGGCGGTGCTGGCGAAGATGGTGCCATTCTGCTGACACATGCTCACGACCCTCAGCGGTTGTCCCGATCCCGTCGTGTTCGTTGCGATGTAGTGGCGTTTCTCCTGCATGGTCTTCGTGTCCACCACATACAGTCCCATGCCGATGCTCGACACCCACAAGTCGTTGCCCACCACCATCAGCGCCTGCACGTTGAAGGGGATGGGATTCTCCTTCCAAGCCACCTCAGCCAGTTTCAACTCGTTCTTGGCGCGGTCAAACAGGTAGAGGCTTCCGTCTTCCGTGCCCACCCACAGGCGTCCTTGCGCGTCGGAGCAAATCTCGCGAATCACATCCACATCCCGATCCTCTCCCTCGGGAGTGATGACTGAGAGGTCCTCATAAGCGCGGCTGATGCGGTGGATGCCGCCAAAGAATGTGCCGGCCCACACACCGCCCTCCCTGTCAGCAAACAGCGAGTGCACGGCATTGTCGGTCAGCGAGTTCATCTTGTTGCGCGACTGGCGGATGCAGTCCATGCGGCCATCCTTGGTGTGGTAGATGACGATGCCGCGCTCCGTGCCCACCCACAGGCTTTCCCCGTCGGGCGTGATAGACATGTGTGCCGTCACAGCCATGCCTTCCTCGTCGCGCGAGAACAAATATTTCGAAGTGTAGGTGTTCAAATCGAACAGCACTACACCATCGTTGGCAGAAGTCAACGCCAGCGAGCCATCCTCCATCTCCGTGATGCTCACGATGCTGCCAAACCGCTCCATGCCCGGAGCCTTGGCCGTATAGGCATACAGTTTGCCCTCCAGTGGGCTGTATCGGTACAGCGTGCCCTCATGGTCACCCAACCACACCGAACCATCCTTGGTGATGGTCATGCAACTGGGCGTCATCAGTCTCTCAGCGATGCGCTCCGCCTTCTTGTGTTTGGTGTCAATCACATACAAACCATTATCGGCAATCGTCCAGATATTCCCCTTCTTGTCATACTGCAAACTGTTGATGACAGGATACTTGGGCAATCCCTCCGGAGTGAACGGCAGCAAGCGCTCTCGCTCCATGTCCAGCGTGAAGATGCCCTGCTTCGAACCCACCCACATCGTGCCGTCAGTCGTCTGCATCAGCGCCGTCACACGGCGAAAGTAACCACCTCCACCCTTCCTGTCGGGAATGGCATAATGCCAGGTATGACGGCCGTCATACCCCATCAGACCGGTCGATGAACCAATCCACATAAAGCCGTTCACCTGTGCGATGCACGTAGCGCCACGCACCAGCAAACCCTCTTCCCTGCCATAATGCTTGACATGAAACTTCTCCTGCGCCATCATCGTCACCGCGCAGCAGACCATCATCCACAAAATAACCGCTCTTCTCATATCTCAATTTACTTAACCTTCTGAAGTTCTGATATTTCTAAACAACGAATTTCACGATTCGTTCCATTCGTTGCACAGCAGGTGCTTCGTGTAATTACTTTTTATCATCTGCACAGTTCGTTTCATTCGAAAAATTCGTTGTTAAAACGAATACCCGAAACTTGTATCAATTATGAGTTGTGAAGACCTCTCTGTCTCACCGCCTCAAACAACAGCACCGCCGCACTCACACTCACATTCAGCGAATCCAGCCGTCCCAGCATCGGAATCCTGATGTGCGCATCGGCCGCCTCTCTCCACACCTCCGTCAGCCCCGTCGCCTCCGTGCCCATCACCATCGCCGTTCCCCTCCGCATATCCGTGTCATAATATGGCCGCGAGTCCTGCAACTGCGCCGTCAGAATCTGTATGTCATGCGCCTTCAGAAAGCGGATGCACTCCTCCGAACTGCACATCACGCAAGGCACCGTGAACACCGCGCCAATCGAACTGCGAATCAGGTTCGGGTTGTACAAATCCGTCAAAGGGTCGCAAATCACCATCGCATCCACACCCGCCGCATCGGCACTCCGAAGGATGGCACCCAGGTTGCCCGGCTTCTCCACACGCTCCACCACCACCATCAGCGGCCTGTCGCCCAGCGTCAAATCCTCCAGACCCAGCGGCCTCGCCTTCACCACAGCCATCACCCCCTCCGTTCCACCGCGGTAAGCCATCTTTTCATACACACCTCTCGACACCTCCCACACAGGGCATGTCTCCGCCACACAGACCTCCTCACCCGCAATCTCCGGACACACATACACCTCCTTCACCTCCAGCCCACCTTCCAGGCAATGCGCCAGTTCACGTCGGCCCTCCACCACAAACAATCCCGTCCGTCTCCTCTCAGCCGACTTCTGCTGCAGCGCCACCACCATCTTCACCCGTGGATTCTGCACACTCGTTATCTTCTGTCTCTCAATTCTTTCGTCCATGTTGCAAAGGTACACAAAAAGATTGAAAACACACGATAAATCGTGTAAATATTTTTGTGCAAGCACAAATCGCGCGACTGCACGAATCTTTTTGGCTTGTAAAAACCATAATCTCACACAGAAAACACGGAAACCACAGAAAAAGAAATTTGTCCCATCTGTTCCATCATCCCGCAGGGATATGTTTTCTCCTCTTCTTTCTGTGAATTTCCGTGATTTCTGTGTGACCTCAAAAAAGAGCCGTCCACGGCTCCCTCTCATTCTCACACAGAAATCACAGAAATATTTGTTTCATTGGCTCAATCCGTTTAATCATCCCGCAGGGGTATGTTTTCTCCTCTTCTTTCTGTGAATTTCCGTGATTTCTGTGTGAGCCACTAAAAGCCGTCCACGGCTCCTCAAAAAATATATATATCACACAGAAACCACAGAAACCACAGAAATCTTCGTTCCATTGGCTACGCCGAGCTAAAGGTTCGCTCAATCCGTTTAATCCAGCCCGCGGGGCGATGTCCCTCTTCTATATCTGTGGCACTTCCCTTTCCACCTCTTCCAGACTTCTTCTTCCTCACCTTCCCTCCTTCCACAGCCTCAAAATCGACGTCGTCGACATCGGTCGGTCGACGTCGACGACATCGGTTAACCGACATCGACGACGTCGGTTTAGGGGGTGTGTAAGTGCGTATTTGAAGGATGTGCCGTTGAGGATATGCAGGCTCCTCGTCTCCCTCCCCACACCAAGCTGCAAACCTTCTTTCTGTGATTTCCGTGATTTCTGTGTGAAACAATATCTGTCTGCGTGAGACAATCGTTTTCCGTGAGCCGTGCGCGTCTCTTTTCCATCTCACACAGAAATCGCAGAAATCACAGAGATATCTTCGTTTCATCCGTTCCATCATCCCGCAGGGGTATGTTTTTCTCCTTCCATTTCTGTGACTTTCCGTGTTTTCTGTGTGCCCTACCAAGAGCCGTCCACGGCTCCTCAAAATATATATATATCACACAGAAATCACAGAAATCGCAGAAATCACAGAAATATCTTCGTTTCATCCGTTCCATCATCCCGCAGGGCGATGTTTCTTCCTTTCTTTCTCTGCACAAATCACCCCGCCAATTGTTTTCTGTATATATCAAAACGCCCCCCATCACCCCTTCTTTATGTTAAAGTATCTTAAATTCTTCCCTATTCCCTTTCCTGTCCCCTTTTTCATTCCTTCCACAACTTGTACATTTGCCACGAATGTGCCTGTGTTGCAGGTGCATTCATGTTTGTGTGCACCCAGTGCCACAATCTTTGATAACTGACAATTACACAATATATAATATATTATTTTACTAACATTTTTACTAAACATTTACTAACAAATTAATTCACAATGAAAAGAAAACTACTTTTAGCGGCACTATGTGTCGTTAGTGCAATGGGGGGGGGTAATTTCCTCTATGCACAAACGGATGTGACGAGTACGTACATCACCAATGCGGGTTTTGACACATCAGATGATTTCCAAACCTCAAATGTGGCTACTGGTAATTCTAATCAGCGTAAGGCTGTGACGGGCTGGAATAATACTGGAGGTGACACCTATACTACGGGTGCCGCTATTGGTTTCGGTACATCTGGCCAGATTAATGGCACCAATCTTCCCAGTGCCAATGCAGATGGTAGTGCTACCGGCGGTGCGCTGTGTCTCAATGCTGCATGGACATCTCAGGTATGGTATTCACAAGACGTAACTCTCCCTGCTGGTAACTATACCATGACTTTTGCTGTGAACAATGTGGGTCAGAATGCACAGTTTGAAAAAGACCCAGTTATGTTCTCGTTCACGACAACAACTGGAGCTAGTTTTTCTGGTAAGGTTCACTCTTATCCTGTTAACACGTGGACTACACAGACTATTACTTTTGCATTGGCTTCAGATACCCAAGGTACAATCAAAATTGGTTACAAGGCTGGTAATACAGGTTCAGGCAATACTCCGAAACTAATTGTTGACTATGTAAAAGCAGTCTACAACAGCAACTACACTGAGACACTCCAGTCTACCATTGACCGTGCTACAATCCTCAATGCCCGTGCTTCTGACGATGACCTTGCTGCTGCTATTACAACGGCTCAAGGCGTACTCGAAGGTGCTGACAACACTGTGGCTTATCAGACAACCATTGACGATGCCGTAACAACTCTTCGTTCTGCTATCAGCACAGCGGCAGCAAAGGTGATACTTCTTGAGGGTGAAAATATCACCTTTATGTTCGAGAATGCTGACTTTGAGAGCAGTACGCCTGTAACTGTAGGTATCACTACCTACGACTACGATGCTGCCTCAAACGGTACTTCATTCAGCCGTATGCAGATAGTTGAAGGCTGGACGATAGCAGAGAATGGCAATGGCAAGTCTGCAGGTGTGTTCAAGTTTGGTGAAAATCCATTCTTGGGTAGCACAGGCACCCAATATCAGGCTCCTGCTTCTGCCTCTGCTACTGGCGAAGAAAAGGCTTTGGGTATTGTTGCTGTATGGGGTGGCAAAGCTCAATATAAACAGACTGTCACTCTGCCCGCTGGTAGTTATATTGTTGAAGTGCCTGTTTACAATACCGCTGGTACTACTGCTTTCACAAAGAACTTGATTGGCTTTGTGGAGGATGGTGGCACAGAGCATCTTGCTACTGCCAAAACATACACAACAGGCAGTTGGATAACAGAGAAGGTTATCTTTGAACTTGAGAATGAGACATCTGGTTATATGTCGCTGGGATACACCGCTGCTGGTGCTGGTTCTGCGGCTATGCCCCACCTCTTTATTGACAACGTGAAGGTGACTTACACTTCTCCAATCGCAGCAGCCTACCAGAAGTATCAGGTTGCCTTGGAGGCCGCAAACACCGCTATCACCAATACTGACTACACTAATGTGACAGGCTCTGAGCGCACAGCCCTGCAAAGTGCTATTGATGCAACTCCTGAGGCTACAAAGGAAGCCTATAATGATGCCGCTGATGCACTCGACGGGGCTCGTGAGACCTTTACTGCAGCCAAGAGTGCATACGATGCTTTTGTCGCTGCTAAGGCAACCACTGTTCCCACGCTGGACTATGCTGCAACCGCTAAGAAGACAGCACTGGTTGAGGCTGTAGCAGCCACTGCAACCTCTGCTGAGGATGCAACTACCAAGACCGCAGCCATCACTACCGCCCTCCGTGCTTACTACGAGAGCCATGCTAAGGCTGAAGGTGTGGATGATGCTGTAGATTATGCTTCTGCGATTTCCGCTGCTAATGCTGACACGAACACTGGCTGGACAAACGGTATTGGCACTAATCAAGGTCAAGGCTATACTGACTCTGAAGGCAATGTGGCCTCACTGTATTTGGATGGTGGATGGGCTGCAAATGCAGTAGCGAATATTGACATGACTCGCACTGTAGCAGTGCCTGCTGGCAAGTATCTCCTGACCGTGAAGGCTCGTGGTGCGGTGGATTTGACAGAATACACCCTTTCTATTGCTGGCGAGACCATCAATCTTCCTCATGCTAACGGTGGCTCTAACGGTGTCTTCGGCAATGGTTGGGATGATGCTTCTGTAGAGTTTGAATCTGATGGCAGCGATCAGACCCTTGAAATTATCGCTAAATCAACGGCTAATCAGCAATGGATTTCTCTCAACGATTTCCGTCTGGTACAGTTGGAACTCAACAGCAGCGTATATGCTGATGCAAATGACTACGCAGCATTGAATGACGCAATTGAAGCAGCCGAAGCAAAGACGCTTGGTTTCGCTGAAGGTGAATATGCACCTTATAACAACGTCGCTGCCCTTAAAGCACTTGCCGAAGCAAAGGCTATCGACCAGACTGCAGAACTCACCAACTTCAAGACTACGGTGAACTCGTTGACGGAAACGCTGAATGCTACATCATGGACTGCTAACGAAGAAGATGTGGATGCTATCTATAATGGCTCGTATGCTACAGTAGCCGAGGGAGCCAACTATCCTGACGGCTGGACCCGCACAAATGCTTGGGGGCAGATGCAGACAGGGCTTGGAGGTACCTATGCCACTGCCTACTACAACCAGCCGGGTTCTCTGAAGTATGGCGAAACAGGTTTTTACACCATGCCACTCGCTGCCAACACTTGGTACAAGCTTACCTTCGCTTATCGTTCGCATGAGAACGACTCTAACACAGGTGTTACGGTTTCTGTTCTGAATGGTGAAGATGGTCTTGCTGCAACGGCTTTCCCTGCCAATAAATCAAAAACGGATTGGACGGTTGCAGAGAAATGCTTCTTTACAGGTGCTGCTGGTAACTATGTTTTGACTCTCGCAAACGGAGGTAACACTTGGATGACAGGTGTATCACTCACCAAGTCGGAGAATGCGACTGCTACCATTGGTTCTACAGGTTTCACCACCTTTGCAAGTCCAGTTCCTCTGAACCTTGATAATATCTCTTCTGGTGCAACAGCTTATTATGTTGGTACCACAGAGACAGATAAGGCCATACTGGAAAAGGCCACAGGCACTGTAGCTGCTGGTACAGGTCTGATTTTGGCAGGTACGGAAGGTGCTACTGTAACAATTCCTGTTGCAGAGTCAGGCTATGCTATTAGTGGCAACCTGTTGGTGGGTTGTACTTCTGAGACTGTTTTGGATGCAAACGAACACCTCTATGTGATGGTGAAAAGTGAAGAGGATGGTGAAGCTGAGTTCCAGAGCTTGGCAACAAATGGCGCAACGATTCCAGCAGGCAAGGCATACCTCGACGCATCAGGTATTAATCTATCCAAGCTCCGTTTCGTTCTCGCAGATGATGCCACAGGCATTCAGAATGTTGGAAGCAAGCAGGCAAGCAAGGGCGTGATGTACAACACGGCTGGCCAGCTGGTGGACGATTCCTACAAGGGCATCGTGATTAAGGATGGTAAGCGCATCTGGAAAAAGTAAGCAGAAAAGAAATGTATCATTAAACAATGAAAGGAAACAAAACAATGAAAAAGATATATGAAAAGCCCATGATGGAAATCGTCATCGTCAAAACAGGGAGCATGTTGCAAGCCTCTAACCAAAGCATTAGAATCAATACGGGGACTAATTACAATGGCGCAACGATTGAAGCCAAGGAGCGTGGCGGCATCTTCTCCACCACCGACGATGGCTACAAACGCAGCCTCTGGTAATCAGACATTCATCTATACGACAAAGGGTTCCCTCACACGAGGGAACCCTTTGTTCATGGCATTCCGATACAAGCGCCGCACAAATACTTTTATATCAAAAACATACCCCTTCGGGATGATTCAACGAAAATAATCCATGAAATAAACATACCCCTTCTTTCTGTGAATTTCCGTGCTTTCTGTGTGCCCTAAAAAAAGAGCCGCGCACGGCTCCCTCTCATTCTCACACAGAAATCACAGAAACCACAGAAACAACTCCTCGTTGAATTTGCCCGAAGGATGATGTTTCTTACATAATCTTTTGTACGATATCTACTTTTCCCCTCATTTCTTTGTACGATATAAAATAAACACCTATATTTGTTCCCTAATTTTGTACTTGTACCATCTCAACATGAAAGAAGTTGATTACACAGAGAACTTGTCGCAGCCCGAGGAGAACAGCATGGCTGGTGAACCTGTGATGGCTGGATGGATGACCGACACAATGGTGGAGGAGAATCCGAAAAAGGCCTTCATGCGCGACTTTGTGCATGAGAACTATGACCGTGAGCGGCAAGATGAGTTGCAAGCGCGTAACTTCCTTGTCGGTGAGCCGTTTGTGTATGATGTGCTTGCTACTGAATCGGATTGGACGCGGATGGAAAAGGAATCGGAAGAGAGCGGTATAGCCTCGGCTGATGAAGTACAAAAAGTCTTTGACAGATGGCTCAACCTATAGTGACATGGAGCAATCGGGCTATCCGTCGACTGGATGAGAAATCCTTGTGGTATCTGGCCAATTGTGGTGAGGCGTTCGTCAGGTCTTTTGTCCAAAATGTGAAAGAAAGTGTTGACATGATTGCCCACATGCCGAGCGTTGGCATCAAGCACAAAGTGGTGGGGGAGCGTCAATATCGTCGATACATCAACCACCCGAGATGCTTTATCTACTACTGGCACACGGCTACTCATGTTCACATCATCGATTTGGTATTCACGCGACAGCAAGACAGACCTTAACTGTCGTGCTACATAAGTGTAGCACATAGCCTGCGGGCAGATGAAACGAGAATAATCTATGTAATAAACATACCCCTTCTTTCTGTGAGTTTCCGTGATTTCTGTGTGCCCTAAAAAAAGAGCCGTCCACGGCTCCCTCTCATTCTCACACAGAAATCACAGAAACCACAGAAATCTTCGTCTCATTGGCTACGCCGAGCTAAAGGTTCGTTCAATCCGTTCCATCATCCCGTAGGGGTATGTTTCTCCTCTTCTTTCTGTGAATTTCCGTGATTTCTGTGTGACAAAAAAAGAGCCGCGCACGGCTCTCAGAAATCAATTGTCTCACATAGATAAATCTCACACAGAAATCACAGAAACAACTCCTCGTTGAATTTGTCCGAAGGGCGATGTTTCTTATATCATTTCTGTGTGATATCCGCGTTTATTCAGCGATGATTCCCACTGTGGGGATGTGGTCGAGGGGATTGAGCCGCATACGGTGGGTGATGCGGAGGGCGTATCGGTGTCCTGCCTCCATGTGGAGGGTGCTGGGCGCCGAGTGGCTTTCGCGTGTGAGGAACCCTGTGGTCTTGGGTTGCGGGTCGTCGTTGACGGTGATTGTGATGGGGGTGGAGGAGAGGGTGCGCCCGTCGCGGATGATGTCGAGTTGGGTGACGATGTCGCGATAGGCAAAGGGTTTGGTGGTGCGCACGGCGAGGGTGAGCGAGAGGTCAAGGTCCTGGTTGGATGGGGGCAGGTCGAAGAGGAGCGTGTCGCGGCTGTCCCACTGGCTGTGGGACAGGTTGCGATACGCGGTATGGTAGAGCTGCCCCCCACAGGAGGTGAGGAGGAGTGCGGCCGCGACGAGCAGGATGAGGGTGTGTCGGGTCATTTCTGCGGGTTGCCTTTCTTCTTCTTTTTCTTGCGCTTCTTGTTCTGGTTGTCGAAGCGTGTGATGTCTTGGTCGAGCAGGTCGGATGATGTGGTGGATGCAACAGGTTCGCGGTCTTCGTCGAGCAGCGATTCAGGTTTCTGTCCGTTGCGGTTCATCTGCATCACCTCGAAGGCGCGTCGGGCGGAGATGGTGGTCTCGTTGACGAGTGCTTTCTTGTCGGTGGAGTAGGTGATTTTCTTGGCCAGGATGTCGGCTTTGAAGAAGAAGAACTCGGCATCCTGTGTGTGGAGCGTGATCTCGCGCGATGGGAGTTTCTTGAGCGACTCCATGTATTGGTCCACCTCGTAGTTCATGCAGCACTTGAGTTTGGCGCATTGTCCGGCCAGTTTCTGGGGGTTGAGCGAGATGTCCTGGAAACGGGCGGCTGCGGTGCTGACGCTGATGAAGTTGGTCATCCAGGTGGCGCAGCAGAGTTCGCGTCCGCAGGGGCCGATGCCACCGATGCGGCCTGCTTCTTGGCGTGCACCGATTTGCTTCATCTCGATGCGTACGTGGAAGCGGTCGGCGAGCACTTTGATGAGTTCGCGGAAGTCGACGCGCTGGTCGGCGATGTAGTAGAAGATGGCTTTGTTGCCGTCGCCTTGGTATTCCACGTCGCCTATCTTCATCTTGAGGCCGAGGTGGAGGGCAATCTGGCGGCTCTCTATCATGGTCTCATGTTCGCGTTTCTTGGCTTCGTTGAACTTGTCGATGTCGCTCTGGCGTGCCTTGCGGTAGATTTTCTTCAGTTCGGTGCCGGGCTTGAGGTTGGCTTTCTTGACTTGCAGGGGCACGAGGCGTCCTGTCATAGTGACGGTGCCGATGTCGTGGCCAGGGCTGGCTTCGACGGCCACCACGTCGCCTTTTTCGAGGGGCAGGTGGTTGGCGTTGATGTAGTATCCCTTACGAGGTGGCTTGAACTGCACTTCCACAATGTCGCAGGCTATGGTGTTGTCGGGCAGGTCGGCCAGCCAGTCGTAGGTATTGAGTTTGTCTGCATGGCGGCTGCACCCTTGGGCACAGATCTCACCGTGACAGTTTCCACATTTGAAATCACTCATATCTTATACTTTATATTTTACACATTAGTATATATTGTTTCTATTTCGTAGAATTTGCCCCAAAGAGGCGATGTTTCCTCCCTCTCTCCCTGTCTCACCTGTTCTTTATCAGCACAATCATTTTGAGGGCGAAGTCAAAGAAGACGATTTTGGCGTTGGTGTTCTGGCCGATGTCCCGTTGGGCAAGGGAGAGTTCCTCCATGATGCCGATGACGTTGCGTTCGTTGATGAAGGGGGCGAACTTGACGGCAAACTGGGCTTCTTTTTCGGTCATGTAGTTGAGTTCCTCTTGACGATGGAAGTTGTAGATGAAGTTCTCGCGCACCATCCGTTGACAGTAGTCGAGAAAGGCTTTGATGCGCTCACGTCCCATGCCTGCCACTCGCTCGCTCCAGAGTTTCATCTCTTTGACCTTCCGCACGTAGGCGAGGCGCATGAGTTCGACGAAGAGGTCGAAGTAGTAGTCGCTGTTGGCCTGGCTGGTGATGATGCGCAGGGCTTGCGCCATGTTGCCGTTGCAGGCTCGTGCGATGCGTTTGGCCTCGGCGGGCAGGATGGCGTGACGGTTGACGAGTGCCTGTTCGATGTCTTGCTCGGTGAGTTGTGGCACGGCGAGCATCTGTGTGCGGCTACGGATGGTTTGGAGCACTCGGTCGGGTTGTTCGCTGACCAGGAGGAAGACGGTCTGTGTGGGCGGCTCCTCGAGGAGTTTGAGGAGTTTGTTGGCGCACTCGGTGTTCATCTTCTCTGGTAGCCAGATGACCATGACTTTATAGCCTCCCTGGCTGGATTTGAGGCTGAGTTTGTGCAGGATGGCGTCGCTCTCGTTGGCGTAGATGACGAGTTGCTGGTTTTCGGCACCTGCCATGTCCATCCATTCGGCCATGCCGAAGTAGGGCTTGGTGAGGAGCAGTTCGCGCCATTCGTGCAGGAAGTCGTCGCAGTAGGAGTCTTTTCCGCTGGTCTTCTTGTAGATGGGGAAGACGAAGTGGAGGTCGGGGTGCTGCAGTTTCTCGGCCATCGGTCCGCCGCCCAGCAGCCGTTGGGCATAGGCGATGGCGAGGGGTAGGGCACCGTTGCCTTCGGGACCATGAAGCATCAGGGCATGCGGGATGCGCCCCTGCTGAAGTTCGTCGAGCAGGTGCTGCTTGGCTTGTGGTTGTCCTATGATTTGGTCGAAGGTCATTAATATATTGCTTTTGCGATCTGGCGGATGCTGTCGGTGGCGCCCATGGTGTAGAAGTGGATGCTGGGCACGTGGTGCTGCATCAGTTCCTTGCACTGGGCGATGCCCCATTCGATGCCGAGTTGCTTGATCTGGTCATCGGTGGTGCAGCGTTCCATTTCGTGGGAGAGTGCTTCGGGCAGGTCGAGGTGGAAGGTCTTGGGCAGCACGTTGAACTGGCTGAGCTTGGCCATGGGTTTGATGCCCGGAATGATGGGCATGGTGATGCCTGCCTGACGGGCACGCTCGATGAACTGGAAGTATTTCTCGTTGTCGTAGAAGATCTGGGTGACGGCATAGTCGGCTCCGAGGTCTTGCTTCTGTTTGAGCACTTGGAGGTCGAACTCAGGGTTAGGGGCTTCTTCGTGTTTCTCGGGGTAGGCGGCCACACCGTAGGAGAAGGGTGTGCCGGGGTTTTTGATGGGGGTGCCATCGATGAATTTCCCTTGGTTGAAGAGGTTGACCTGCTCGATGAGTTCGGTGGCATGAGCGTAGCCGTCTTTGAGTGGCTGGAAACGTGCCTCGTCCTTGGCTTTGTCGCCGCGCAGCACAAGGAGGTCTTGGATGCCCAGAAACTGGAGGTCGAGGAGCATGTACTCGATGTCTTCTTTGGTCATTCCGCTCACCACCACGTGAGGCACGACCTTGATGTCGTACTTCTGCATGATGGCACTGGCCACAGCCACAGTGCCCGGACGGCGGCGCATGAAGTGGCGGATGTAGGTGCCGTCGGGCTGTTCCACGTAGACGTATTCGCTGCGGTGGGTGGTGATGTTGATGTATTCTGGACCGAAGTCTCTGAGTGCATCGATGGTGCTGAAGAGTGCCTCTGTGCCTGCACCTTTGAGGGGTGGCAGCACTTCGAAGGAGAAGGCGGTCCGGTCGGTCTTATTGATGAGTTCTGAAACAGTCAATGTCTTGATGATTTTAGTTTTTGAGTTTGTTAGGGGAGCACCTTCTTGATGACGGTGCCGTCGGTGCGACGGATGATGTTGAAACCCTTCTGTGGTTGGGAGAGCCGAACACCGCTGAGATGATGGATGGCACCTGTCGGGGCGTTGTCGGCAGTGGTGGCATGGATGGCCGTGGCGTGTTGGTTGGCTTCTTCTTGTGTGAAGTAGATGACTTTGGCGCCGCTAGGAGGCAGGGTCAGGTAGGCTTTCCCTTGGTCAACTGTGGGTTGGATGTCGTCGACTTGGTAGAAGCCAAATCCCTCGTCGCTATGGTATTGCAGTACATAACTTCCTACGGGTGCTGATACGCCATATTCCTCGGTCACACCTGTCAAGAGGTTGCGGTTGAGTGTTGCTACTGAAGGGGTGGAGAGGTCTGCACTGGTGTAGCATTGGTAGGTCTGGTTAGCTCCGTGGATCAATACGCCTGTACCGATTGGCACCACGGGGATGTTCTCTTCGACGATGACGTTTTCATCCGTACCTGTCGCCATCATGGTCAACGTGCCATCGCCCACCACGAGCGGTGTCTTGCAAGGGCAGTAGGTGGTTGTGCCGTAAGGGTTGACAGTGATAGAACCTGCAGGGGCAAGCGGAACGTAGCTGACGTGGAGGCGGTAGATGTAGAAGTTATTAAGGTCAAAGCTCCAAGTTAAGGTAACGTGCGGCGAAAGGCCTGTCCACTTTTGTGCATATTTGCTGCCATCGGGCGCCTGTCCCTTGTTAGTGCAGGTGCTGATAGATGGGGTGAACGCATTGCTGTTGCCAGTGTGGTGAACTGTGATGCCATTGATGGCATAGCCTTTAGGGGCAGAAACCGTGATTTGGTTACGTACTTTTAGTAAGACACCCTTTTGTGTGGCATTGTATGTGGGTGTCACCCCTGTTCCAGCTCCAAAGGCAATGGAGACGGGGGCATCATCTGCCGTCACTTTGCCCACTTCTGTCCCGTCTGCACTTCCTTCAAGCGATGAGGACAGCCAAGTGAAGTTCTCAGGGCCATTGGCATCACCTTCGAATTGGATAGAAAAAAGATTAAGTCCACCATTGTTGGAGGAAGAATTCTTGTAGTTGATGGTGATTTGATAGTAACATCCCTTTGCCCATTTAGGAGAGTATTGGTTAGGGGTGAATGAAAAACTCCCTGAGTTTGTAGTAATGGAAGGTGTTAGTTTTTTTATGTCTATCAAGGAAGCGTTGCTGAAACTGGCTGTGGTTGCAACGACGAGTGTGACACTGTTGATGGTAATGTCGGTACTAGACTTTCCTAGATGGTTGATGGTGATTTTGCTAATAGCAGCGTTCATGGGAGTTTTTGATTGAAGTATTCGATTTACTCCACTTGTACTTGTGTTTTTTCCTCCTCCTATGCACCAGCTACTTCCTGAAATCCTGCCTGGTACAGACCACTCGATTCCATTGACGGTTGTGGTACTCGTCTCACCATACGAGGGGGAAACATCTGTGGGCACAGTCAGCGTATACACCACACCATCTGCCCATACACTACTGCCCATCCCCAGCATGAGGATGGTGAGTAGTAGGCGTATATTTAGTAATGTAGGAATTTTCATGTCAACGTGGTGAGAGTTGCAGGTTGCCTTTCAGCTGGTAGTAGGCAGCAACGGTGGCGAAAAGTTCGATGGGGTAAGCAACGTAGATACCGATGCAGCAGCAGAGCAAGCCGAGGAAGGCGATGAACATCAGGGCGATGCCAAGTCCAAGCATGGATAGGGTGTTGTCGGCGGTCATGTGCCATGAGGCGCTGATGGACTCTATGATGCCTGCCTCAGGGTTGTCCACCTGATAAACAGGAGCAAGGATGAGACGTGGAGCCACGAAGAAGACCGGAACGATGCAGCACAGGGTGGCAACGATGCAGATGAGGCCAACAAGGAAGGAGACCACAAAGGCCTTCACATAAACCTCGATGGGCAGTTTGAAGGCATTGACGGTCACTTCGGTGAAGCGTCCTGTCATCAGACCCAAGGCAAGGTTGTAGAGTCCTATAACGACGATGGTTTCGATCATGCTTGTGAAGAAGGTGGAGATGTTACTAGCGATGCCGCTGTTCATGAGTGAGGCGTAGCGGGCAACTGCTTCCCAATCTCCTCTGCTGATAGCGTCGTTGACATTGCCCAGCACCTCGGGGTTCATGCTTGAGCCAAATAAACCATTGAAGATACTGGATGCACCTCCTGTTACAACGTGGACAAGAAGGTAGATGACTGCGACCAACAGGCCGTATTTCTTGGTGTATTGCCAGCCGGTGTCGATTGCTCTGCCGACTTCTAAGTTAAAGTTTGCCATTGTATTGTTGTTTGTGATGATTTTATAAGTTTTCGTAACGATAAGAGAAAGTGTCGCCCTGTGAGAGGTCGCCTGTGGTGAAGCCGCGCTTGAACCACTTGATGCGTTGCTGGCTGGTGCCGTGGTTGAACGACTCAGGAACTGTGTAGCCCTGTGCCTTCTTCTGCAGGTAGTCGTCGCCAATCACTTGGGCTGTGCTGATGGCTTCCTCCAGGTCGCCATCCTCCAAAGAGCCAAACATCTTCTGTTCGTGGTAGGCCCAGATGCCTGCAAAGCAGTCGGCTTGCAACTCTATCTGCACACTCACCTTGTTGGCTTCGCTTTCGGAGAGTTTAGCCATCTGTGCATGGGCACGGCCAAGGTTTCCGAGCAGGTATTGCACGTGGTGTCCCACTTCGTGGGCAATCACGTAGGCATAGGCGAAGTCGCCATCGGCTCCCAAGGATGATTTCATGGTGGTGAAGAAAGAGAGGTCTATATAGACGCACTGGTCGGCTGAACAGTAGAAAGGACCTGCACTGGCGGATGCACCGCCGCAGCCTGACTGTACGGAACCGCTGAAGAACACCAGTGTGGGAGGCTCGTAGGTCTTGCCCATCTTCTGGAACTCGGCAGTCCACACGTCTTCTGTGCTGGCCAGCACCTTCTTGGCGAATGTCTCCAACTCCTTTTCCTCGGGTGTGGGCTGGTACTCTTCACCACCTGCACCGCTTTGTCCTGTGACGACGCTGGTCACGTCGCTGGAACTGCTGGCCACCTGGAACGCTTGGTTCAGGTCGCCTGTCATGAAGTAGGTGATTAAGCCTATGACAATGGCTGCACCGATGCCGAGGCCGCCCTTGCCACCCAGTTTGAAACCACCACCGCCACCGCGACGGTCGTCCACGTTGGAACTCTCTCTTCTTCCATCAAGTCTCATAATATTTTTTGTTTTTAGTGTACAATAAGTATGCAAAGTTAGGAATATATTTCCACTTTATCATAAAAAGTGTGAATAAATTAGGTGCAAAGTTGCTCAATCCCCCTAAAGTTGCTAACTTTGCCACGGAAAAAGTGACACATGTACTTTATTTTATCACGAAAGGAGAAAGACTTATGAAGAAGATTCTGATATTACTTGTACTGGCGCTGAGCATGGTCTCAATGACAGTCAATGCACAGGTGAATGATAAGATGGAAGAGTTGCGTTCTCGTGGTTTTGGCGCACGCAATACGGCTGCTGCCCAGGTGGGTGCTGCTGCTGATAGTGTGGCCAAGGCTGAAGAGGCGAAAGCGCAGAAGGCAAAAGGCGACACAGATCCTTCCTTCCAGGGTGGTGAAGAATTGCTGAAGGCCTACCTGAGATCGAAACTGCTGCACACCAACGTGAGCGGCACGGGTGATGTGGTGGTCAGCTTCATGGTTGACAAGAAGGGAAACATCTATCAGGCAGAAGTCACTCAGTCGGCAGGTACGACACTGGATACGGCTGCTTTCAACATTGTGACTGGCATGCCTCGTTGGAATCCTGGCTTGAAAGATGGAGTGCCTGTGGATAAGCCCGCCAAGGTAACGGTTAGCTTTGGCAAGGAGAAGTGATTCCTGAAAATGGCTGAGCGGTCTTCCTGAAGGACTCTGCTTCAACAACCTCAAAACCGACGTCCCCGACGTCGGTTGACCGACCTCCCCGACATCGGTGCACCGACGTCGGGGAGGTCGGTTTTGTGGATGTGGGCTTGAGCATTCAGACACAATTCCGCTTCCGTGTTGGAGGCATACGGGTAAAGGGAGTTCTGTCTGTTGAAAAGCTCTCACGTTCTCTTCATCCCTTTCTTGGCAGAAGGTAACAAGGACGTAAGTCTTTGTAACAAGAGAGCAAGCCATGTGAGGGAGAAAAGAAGTAAATTTGCAACCGAAACGTATTCTGCCCCTTTCGGGAGCGGTATGTTTTCTTGTGTAAACAAATAAATCAATACATAATCATGGCATCAACATCTCAGGAAGCAAAAGGCTTCTACAAACTCAGCTGGTTGCAGCGCATCGGCTTTGGTTCTGGTGACTTGGCTCAGAACCTGATTTATCAGACGATATGTATGTATCTTCTGTTCTTCTACACGGACATTTATGGACTCGATGCGGGCGACGCTGCCCTCATGTTCCTCATTGTGCGTCTGGTTGACGTGCTTTGGGATCCCATCGTGGGCACCTATGTGGACAAGCACACGCCGGCGCTGGGTAAGTATCGTGCTTATCTCGTCTTGGCAGGTGTGCCACTCACGGGTTTGGCCATCCTCTGCTTCTGGAATGGGTTTGCTGATGGCAATTATATCACCAAACTCGTCTATGCTTACGTCACTTATGTGGGCTTGTCGATGCTTTACACCTTGGTGAATGTGCCTTATGGCGCCTTGAACTCATCTTTGACACGTGATACCGACGAAATCACCATCCTCACTTCTGTACGTATGTTCATGGCCAACGTGGGTGGTTTGGCAGTAGGTTCCGGTCTTCCACTCCTCGTGGCTTTCTTGGCTCCTGTGATGGCTGACGACTCGAAGTCACTGCCGAAAGATCCAGATGCATGGTTCACCACCATGTGCATCTATGCGATTGTAGGTCTGGTGCTGCTTTTCTTCTGCTTCACCCAGTGCAAGGAGCGTGTGGTGATGGATGAGAAGGAAACAGCCAACGTGAAGGTGAGTGACCTTTTCATGGAGTTTGTTCACAACCGCCCATTGCGTGTAATCGCCTTCTTCTTCATCACGGCCTTCGCCATGATGTCTGTAGGTAATGCGGCTGGCTCTTACTTCGTGACCAGCAATCTGCATGGTTCTGCAACAGAACTCTCCATCTTCATGGGACTTGGTTCCATCCCTTCTTTCATTTTCATGCCACTGGTGCCAGTCATCAAACGTGCTATCGGCAAGAAGAACATGTTCTATGTGTTCCTTGGCATCGCCATTGCGGGCATGATGTTCCTCTATTTCGTGGCTAAGATGGATCAGCCCAGCATGATGCTCATCTATGTGGCTCAGTTCGTGAAGTCAACAGGTGTGATTGTGGCTACAGGTTATATGTGGGCATTGGTGCCAGAAGTCATTTCATACGGTGAATACACGTCGGGCAAGCGTATTGCCGGTATCGTCAACGCGCTTACAGGTATCTTCTACAAGGCAGGTATGGCGTTGGGTGGTGTTGTGCCAGGAGCCGTGTTGGCTTATGTGGCTTACAACAAGGACAGCATTGAACAGACACCACTGGCTGAAGAGGGCATCCTCTGGCTCGTTTGTATCATTCCTGCCATTCTCCTGCTGCTGGCGATTTTCATCATCTCACGTTATGAGTTGACAGACGAGAAGATTGACGAAATCAACAAGGCAATTGAAGCACGAAACAAATGAAAAGACTCCAACTGATAGTCCTTGCGACGTTCTTTACTACAGTCCTTAGCGCACAGTCGCTCAAAGAGGCTTACGCTGCCTATTGGCGCATGGGCATGAGTGTGAACCAGTGGGAAGTGGAGGCTGAGCAGCAAATCCACAATGAGCACGATGTGACGGGTGCCGTGAGTGCCGACCAGACGGCTCATTTTCCACTCATTGTCCAGCATTTCGACTGGTTGGTGGCTGAGAACTGCATGAAGTGCGAGGTGGTGCATCCGAAGGAGGGTGTCTATGACTTCACCTTGGCAGACAAGTTTGTGGATAAGGCACTGGCCAACGATTGTCATGTGGTGGGGCATTGTCTCATCTGGCATTCCCAGTGTGCGCCGTGGTTCTTCACCGACAGCGAAGGCAAGCAGGTGACGGCCGAAGTGCTGAAGAAACGGATGCGGGAACACATCTTCACGGTGGTGGGACACTTCCGTGGACGTGTCGAGGCCTGGGATGTGGTGAACGAAGCCTTTGAAGATGACGGCTCTATGCGCAAGAGCAAGTTCTATGAGATTCTGGGCGAGGACTACATTCCGCTGGCATTCCAATATGCTCATGAGGCTGACCCCAGCGCGGAACTATATTATAATGATTATTCCATGAACAAGGCCACGAAGGTGGAAGGGGTGGTGAACTATTTCCGCTCACTCATGGCTAAGGGTATGCCTATCACCGCCATTGGTTTGCAAGGACATCTCATCTACGGTGATACCGACTATGTGAAGGAGTATGCGCATACCATTGAGCAAATCGCCTCGATTGGGCTGAAGGCGCAGTTCACGGAGTTGGATATGTCTGTGTTGCCTAACCCTTATGGCTTCTCTGGTGCCAACGTGAGTGACAACTTCAAATACACAGAGCAGATGGATCCCTACAAGAATGGTTTTCCTGCTGACAAACAGGCTCAGGTTGATCAGTTCTGGGTGGACTTCTTCGCGATGCTCATGCAGCATAAGCGCGATGTGCTCCGCGTCGGCTTCTGGTGTATGAACGATGCCAACTCGTGGCGAAACAGTTTCCCCATCAAAGGACGTACCGACTATGCCACCCTCTTTGACCGCCAGAACCAACCGAAACCAACCATCCAGAAACTCATCGATTTGGCAACTCCAAAGATGACGGATGTATCCAAGAAACAAAAGAAGAATTCATCTAAGTATTAACCTCATAAAACTTATTATTAACTATGGAAGGAAAGAAATACCTTTTCCCAGACGACTACATGGCAGACCCTGCGGCCCATGTGTTCAATAATCGTCTCTTCATATACCCCAGCCATGACTGGGAGGCAGGTGCAGATGAAGACGATGACGGTGGACATTTCCAGATGAAGGATTATCACGCCCTCTCGTTCGACGACCTGGAGAATGGCAAGGCCACAGACCACGGTGTCATCTTTGATGTGAACGATGTGCCTTGGGCGGAAAAGCAGTTGTGGGACAGCGATGTGGTAGAGAAAGATGGCAAATACTACTACATCTTCTCTGCCAAGGGCTATGACGGTGTGTTCCGTTTGGGTGTTGCTGTTGCAGACAAACCAGAAGGTCCTTTTATTCCACAGCCACAACCCATCCGTGGTTCTTTCTCCATCGACCCTTGTGTGTTCAAGGATGACGACGGTGCCATCTACACCTATTTCGGCGGTCTCTGGGGAGGACAACTCCAGTGGTGGCAGCCCCTTGCACCAGGTTTCTCGCCTGTTCACGGCAAGCATGGTGATGAGAACGGGCTCGTGGACATGGGTTCTGAACCCACACGCCAAGGAGAACTCTTCGCTCAGCCCGATGCTCCTGCACTGCCCAGCCTCGTGGTGAAGATGAGTGACGATGTGCTGCAATTTGCTGAGGCACCACGTCCAGTGCTCGTTGTTGACAAGGACGGAAAGCCTCTGAAGGCCAGCGATCCACACCGTTTCTTCGAGGCATCATGGATGCATAAGTATAAGGGTAAATACTACTTCTCTTACTCCACAGGCGACAGCCATTTCCTCTGCTATGCCATTGGCGACAACCCTTATGGGCCATTCACCTATCAGGGTGTCATCCTCACTCCCGTGGTGGGATGGACAACGCATCATGCCATCGCTGAGTACAAGGGCAAGTGGTACCTTTTCCATCATGACTGTGTTCCCTCCAACGACAAGACGTGGCTTCGTTCCCTCAAGGTGTGCGAACTGCACTACAACCCTGACGGCACGATTCAGACCATCGAGGGATTGGATAAATAAAAATTGAAAAATTCAGGAATTGAAAAATTGAACTGTTTTATCCTTCAGACCGAAGGAACTTCAATTTTTCAATTCTTCAACTCTTTAATTCTAAAAATATGTATTTATTAGGTTATGACATAGGTACCTCGTCTGTTAAGGCCGCGTTGGTCGATGCACAGACAGGTCAGACAGTGGCAAGTGCACAATATCCAGATGCAGAAGCACCCATCATTGCCAAGCAGGCAGGATGGGCAGAGCAAGAGCCCGAAATGTGGTGGGATGAACTCAAACAGGCAACAGCCCGTGTGGCAGCCAAGGCTGGTGGCTCACTGGCCGACGTGAAAGCCATCGGTATCTCTTACCAGATGCACGGACTCGTGTGTGTGGACAAAGAGGGAACGCCATTGCGCCCATCCATCATCTGGTGCGATGGCCGTGCTGTCCCTTACGGGAACAAGGCCTTCGAATCCATTGGTGGTGAAAAGTGCCTCCAGCACCTGCTCAACTCTCCTGGCAACTTCACCGCAGCCAAACTCGCTTGGGTGAAGGAGAACGAGCCCGAACTCTTTGCCAAGATTGACAAAATCATGCTCCCTGGCGACTATATCGCCATGCGTTTGTCGGGTGGAAAGAAGCAGACCACCGTGTCGGGTCTTTCCGAAGGTATGTTCTGGGACTTTCAGAACAACGAAGTGAGCAAGGATGTGATGGATTTCTACGGATTCTCCAGCGACCTCATTGCTGACATCGTGCCGACCTTCTCCGTACAGAGCACCGTTTGTGCAGCCGTGGCAGAGGAATTGGGCATCCCCGCAGGTACTCCTATCTCCTATCGTGGTGGCGACCAGCCTAACAACGCCCTGTCGCTCAACGTGATGAAGCCTGGTGAAATTGCCGCTACAGGTGGTACGTCAGGTGTTGTGTATGGTGTGCTTGGTGAAGTGAACTATGACAAACTCTCGCGCGTCAACACCTTTGCCCATGTCAACCACGGAGAGAACGGCCAGACCCGCCTCGGAGTGTTGCTCTGCATCAACGGTACAGGCATCATGAACGCCTGGATGCGTCGCACTGTCGCACCCGAAGGCATCTCCTATCCCGAGATGAACGACTTGGCTGAGACCGTGCCAGTAGGTTGCGACGGACTCAGCGTGATCCCCTTCGGCAACGGAGCAGAGCGCGTGTTGCAGAACGAGAACGTCGGAGCCTCCATCCATGGCATCAACTTCAACATTCACAAGAAAGCCCACCTCGTTCGTGCTGCACACGAGGGCATCGCCTTCTCCTTTGCCTATGGCATGGACATCATGAAGCAGATGGGCATGGAAGTGAAGACCATCAAGGCTGCTCATGCCAACATGTTCCTCAACTCCACCTTCCGCAAGACGTTGGCCACCATCACTGGAGCCGCCATCGAACTCTACGAAACCGACGGTTCCGTGGGAGCTGCTTACGGAGCAGGTATCGGAGCAGGCATCTACAAGGACAGCGATGAAGCTTTCCAGACCCTTAAGCACCTTGGCACCACACTGCCCGAAACAGATAGTGCGCCCTATATGGCGGCCTACCAGCTTTGGGTGGAACGCTTAGGCAAGTGAAAAGGAGGAGAGACTTCAATCTTTCAATGTTATAATTCTTCAATTTTATGAAGCATCTCATCTCGACGGCGACCATCCTCATGCTCGCCGTCACCGCTTTTGCACAGACAGGCAATGAATGGGACGACCCCACCAAGACCAGTGTGAACCGTGAAGCGGCACACACCTTGGCCATTCCGATGGCCACCGCGAGTGATGTCACCAAGAACGACATCACCGCCTCGCCCTATTATCAGTCGTTGGACGGCACTTGGAAGTTCTACTGGGTGTCCAACCCTAGCAAGGTGAACAACACCTGGTGCTCGAAAGACTATAATGATGGCACATGGACAAACATCGATGTGCCTGCCTCGTGGCAAGTGTATGGAATCAGGCATAACAAGAACTGGGACAAGCCTCTCTATTGCAACGTGGCTTATCCCTTTTCCTTCAACGAGAACACCTACAGCGTCATGGCTAGTCGTCCATATTGGTTTACCTACAAAGACGACATGACCAATCCCGTCGGCACTTATCGTCGCAAGTTCACCATTCCTGCCGAATGGGAAGGCCGCGACATCTACGTGCGCTTCAACAGTGTCGGGCACGGCTACTATCTCTGGGTGAACGGCCAGCGCGTGGGATACAGCGAAGACTCCTATCTGCCTTCCGAGTTCAACATTACCGACTATCTGACTGAAGGCGAGAACACCATCGCTCTGCAGGTATATCGCTTCACCAGTGGTTCCTTCCTCGAGTGTCAGGACTACTGGCGACTCACTGGTATCCATCGCAGTTGCTTTTTGTGGGCAGCACCGAAGAGCCAGATTCGCGACTATTTCTTCACGACCGACCTCGATGCCACCTATACCAATGCTAAAGCCAACGTGCAGGTGAGCCTCACTGGCCTTGAAGCCGTGAACGGTGGAACCGTAGAAGTGAGTGTTGAAGAAAACGGAGTGGCCATTGCCCAAGCCTCTCAGGCCCTCAGCACAGCCACGACGCTCAGTTTCGACATGAACGTCACCGCCCCTAAGAAATGGAGCGCTGAAGAGCCCAACCTCTACGACCTCGTGCTCACGCTCAAGGATAAAGACGGAAAGACCGTCGACATCCGTGGCGGTAAAGTGGGATTCCGCGAAGTGAGCATCCGCAATGACGGAGCCCTCCTTATCAACGGCAAGCGCATGGTCTTCCATGGTGTGAACCGCCACGACTTCTCTCCAGAGAATGGACGTGCCATCACCCCAGAGGAGATTGAAGAAGACATCAAGACCATGAAGCGTCTCAACATCAATGCCGTGCGCACCTCCCACTATCCCAACGACCCCGTCTTCTATGACCTTTGCGACAAGTACGGACTCTACGTGCTGGCCGAGGCCAACGTGGAGTGCCATGCCTATCAGCAATTGTCAAGTGTGACCACGTTCCGCCCCGCTATGGTGGAACGCTCCGAGAATCATGTGAAGTGGATGCGCAACCATGTGTGTATCTTCATGTGGTCGTTTGGCAACGAGTCGGGAGGTGGCAACAACTTCCAGTATGTAGGCGAAGCCATCAAGAAACTCGACAAGACCCGTCTCACCCACTACGAAGGCGGCAGCCAATATGCCGATGTTTCTTCGACCATGTATGCTGATTTTGGCACCATCGAACGCATCGGCTCCACTCAGAGCAACCGTCCACACATTCAGTGTGAGAACAGCCACTCCATGGGTAACTCCATGGGAAATGTGCGTGATATGTTCGACCTCTACGAGAAATACCCATGCCTCACAGGCGAGTTCATCTGGGACTTTAAAGACCAAGGACTCCTTACCAAGACCTCAGCAGGCAAAACATACTGGGCATACGGAGGAGACTTCGGCGACGTACCCAACGATGGAAACTTCTGCATCAACGGATTGGTGCGTCCTGACTGGAGTTATACCTCCAAGACCTACAACACCAAGAAAGTGTATCAGCCACTGGAGTTCAAGGCGGTGAAGAACAAGAAGAATAGTTTTTTCGTCAAGAACAAGATGGCCTTCCTGCCTAGCACGCACTATGATGTCAGCTACGAACTTTTGGACGAAGAAGGGAATCAGTTGGCCACAGGCACCATTGATAAAGAAGTGGCAGCAGGCGACAGCACCACTGTCGTCATTGACTTCTCAACCATCAATGCCTTGCCAGCCGACCAAGAGGCCTTTGTTCACTTCATAGCCAAGCAGAAAACCTCCACCTTGTGGGCCGATGCAGGTTATGTGGTGGCCGAAGAGAAACTTGCTGTGAAGACGGCTAAGAAAGAAATGTACGACCTCACGGTGTTGGACAATTGTGAAGAAATCACCATCAACGAAACCTCCACACTGCTCACCCTCTCCACTTCCAAGTTCAAGGCTACATTCCACAAAACAGCAGGTACGCTGAACAATTACTATTACAATGACGTACAGCTCATCAGCAAACCCGTGAAGTTGAATGTCTTCCGCTTGCCCACCGACAATGATGGCAGACAAAGCGGAAACTGGGACAATATGGGACTGCGAAGCCTGACTGCTAAAGGAAAAGTCACCTATGAGCCGAGCGAAGATGGTAAGACCGTGAATGTGACGCTTCGTACACAATACACGGGCCAGAATGGTACCAGTTTTGATGTCCAGATGGACTATCTCGTCTGTGCCAATGGCGTGATGATGGTCAACTCCTTCATCAAGCCCTCCACCACGGGCACTATCATTCCAAAGATAGGATTCCGTCTGGAGATGCCCTCGACCATGGAGCAGTTATCATGGTTCGGCCGTGGCCCTTGGGACAGCTACCGCGACCGCAAGGAAGCCTGTTTCCCTGCTATCTACAAGAGCACCGTGTCTGCCCAGCGCGAGGACTACATCATGCCTCAAGAGCACGGCACCAAGCAAGAAGTGCGCTGGCTCTCGCTTGTGAACAACGACGGCAACGGACTCGTCTTTGTGGCTCCCGATCAGATGGCCGCATCTGCAGTTCACTTCCGTCCTGAAGACAACTACACTAACAAAAACACTCGCAGTAAGCACACTTACGAGTTCAAGACCTGTGCAACTACAGTGGTTTCGCTTGATGCCAACACACGCGGACTGGGTAACGCAAGTTGCGGTCCTGATGTGAGGGATAAGTACGAGTTGAAAGCAGCTAACACCGCTTTCCGTTTCTTTATCATGCCTCTCACCGCCGAGACAAGTGCAGCCCAAATGGCACGTGTCAGCATGCCTGTATGCCAACCTGTCAACTGCGAACGCACTTCTGCCGGCCGTATCCAGATGACTACGTCCACTTCTGGTGCAACCATCTATTACAGCATCGACGACGGGGAGTTTCAGAAGTATACAACGGAACTGCTCCACAATGATGCCTGCAACATCAAAGCCTACTGCACAGCAGAGGGACTGAGCGAGAGTCCTCTCATGTCTTACGATTTTGAACTCTTCATCAACAAGAATGTATGGCAGTTGGTGAGCGTAGACAGCGAACATGGTGGCAATGAGGCCAGGAAGGCTTTTGACAACAACCCCAACACTTTCTGGCACACCGAGTATCAGGGCAGTGAACCGACATGTCCTCACACCCTTGTGGTGGACATGAAACGGGTGTACGAAGTCACTGCATTCACTTATACGGCCCGTGCTGACGGCACCGAGAACGGTATGGTGAAAGCATACGATGTTTATCTCAGTCTTGATGGCCGAACATGGGGAAATCCTGTGGTTAGTGGCGAGTTCCAGAAGACCACGGCTCAGCAGGTGGCACCTCTCTCCACTCCTACCGCTGGTAGATACTTGAAGTTTGTTGCCAAGTCCGAAATCAATGGAAAAGCTTGGTCTTCTGCCTCCGAGATAGGTATACAGGCTTCGGCCGATGTGACAGCGATTGACGAGTATCACGCAACTTCCCGTGATGGAGGCCCTTACTACACCTTGCAAGGGGTTGCTGTCCCAACACCTGGTCGGGGCGTTCATGTACGACAGGGAAAGAAAGTGCTCTTTTGAGATGAACGATGACTGAAGAGTCGGTGGCTTGAGAAAGATTCAAGTCACCGGCTCTTTTTTGCGGGGAATGTAACTCAATATACTGGAAAGACTTTCTCCTTTGAGCGGTATGATGTGATTTCTCAGTTTTTCATGGAGGAGTTACTCGTAATTCGTGTTTTTTCCCTACCTTTGCAGTGAAAATGACGAACGAGGCAAGACCGCAAGGCGACTGAACCTGAGAGGTATGCCTTGCAAGAAGGGAAAGGACGGTAGTCAAATGAAAGGTCAACGAAAAATATTGTTGGTATTCTGTCTGTTGCTGGCGGTAGGATTGGCTGCACAATCCCCTCAGCGACGGCTGCATGTCGTATTGCTGGGTGACTCTAACACGTGGATTGGCGGTGATGACTGTGACCAACCGCGGGGATGGAACAAGTGGTTTAAGGATGAGTTCCAACCCTTGTCCTGCCGTAGTTATGCACGGAGCGGAGCAACGTGGACGAATACGGAACGAACGGAATATAATACGGAGGAGAATGTGGAGGTGCTGAGTGACAATAATGTGATTTATAACCAAATCAACCGACTGCTAAAGGCCGTGGAAGAAGGCCAGCAGACTACTCCTGATGTGATTGTGGTGATGGCGGGGACGAACGACATGTGGTTCACAGGCAAGCGTCCTGGAGTGTTTGCGATGACAGCGGAAGAGGCTTTTGTCGATACGGCCATGTTGCAGCGTCCGGCAAATCGTGTGTTGTCCTTGGCGGGTTCCGTGCGTTATGGGTGTGACATGCTGAAGTCTTCATTTCCTCACGCACGTCTCGTGCTGATAACGCCCATGCAGACAACGAAAGTGAGCGTGGAACTGGCCGAACGGACGGGGAATGTGATTGAGGCGTGTGGCAAGCAGTTGGGAGTGGATGTCATCCGTCTGGACAAAGAAGGGTGCGTGTCTCGTGCCCAAGAGTTGAAGAGGAAGACACACACAGCGGACGGTGTCCATACGAACGAGGCTGGCGCACGGTGTGTCGGGAAGTTTGTGGCGAGGCGTCTGAAAGAGGTCATACAATAGACCGCAGGCACTGATGCAGATAGATGTACTTTTGTTGTAAAAGATTGATATTTCATGGTTTTTTCGGATTTATTCTTTTTGTTTGTGTTTATTCCAGCCTTCATCTTGTGCTATCTGGTGGCAGGGTGGATAGACCATGCTTTTTTGTCTGAACCATCCAGAAAGAGTCTGCGTGGGAGGAACCTGGTGCTGGTGATGTTCTCGCTCATCTTTTATGCGTGGGGAGAGCCTGTATATGTGTTTCTGATGTTGTTGTGTGTGCTGATGAACTATCTGGCAGGTCTGGGAATAGCACGAGCAGACCGCCATCGGAAGTTGGCGCTTGCCATAGGTCTGACAGGGAATATCGCCATTCTGGGCACTTTTAAGTATCTGGGATTCTTGGCGGAGACACTTTGTGACATGGGTGTATCCGTGCCGGTGCCCAACATCGCCTTGCCCATAGGCATCAGTTTCTACACGTTCCAGTCCATATCCTATCTGATAGATGTCTATCGCAGGGAATCTCCCGTACAGCGCCGTTTCATCGACTTGCTGCTCTATATCTCCATGTTCCCGCAGTTGATAGCAGGCCCTATCGTGCGCTATGGCACCATCGCTGAAGAGATACACGACCGCCATGCTTCGGCCTCCGACATGGCAGAGGGCGTGTTCCGTTTCTTGATAGGTTTGGGAAAGAAGGTAGTGTTGGCCAATCAACTCTCCGAGATTTCAGACCAGTTCTTGGTGGGAGGACTCACCTCCTTGTCCACGGCTGGGGCATGGGTGGGAATTGTGGCGTTCACGTTCCAGATATACTTCGACTTTTCGGGCTACAGCGACATGGCCATTGGCATGGGGCGTTGCATGGGCTTCCATTTCAACGAGAACTTCGAGCATCCTTATTGCTGCAAGTCCATCACGGAGTTCTGGCGGAGATGGCACATCTCCTTAGGTAGTTTCTTCCGCGATTATCTTTACATCCCATTGGGAGGCAATCGCCGTCATCAGGCATTGAACATTCTGGTGGTTTGGTTCCTCACGGGTATGTGGCATGGTGCCAGTTGGAACTTTATTTTGTGGGGCGTCTATTTCGGCATCATTGTGATGGTGGAGAAATACACCTTGCTGCGCATACAAAAGTACATTCCATCCGTCTTCCTGCACCTATACAGCATTCTGTTGTTCGTGGTGGGATGGGGCATCTTCTATTTCGACGACTTCGGTCACATGCTCACTTTCTTCCAATCCTTGACAGGTCAAACAGAACAGTTGATGGATTTCTCTGTGGAGAGCGCCTTGTTCGATAACTTCTGGCTATGGATAGTGGCCATCATCTTCTGTATGCCTGTGCGTCGGACATTGACGGAGGCGTATGGGCGGTGGGTGCCAGCGTGTGCTGCCAAGACGGTGCTGGCGGTCACGGCCAAGACAGTACTTTCAGTATGCATCCTGGTGTTGAGTGCGGCATTGTTGGTGGGTGCCACGAATAATGCGTTCATCTACACTCGTTTTTAGTTTCACAATTAGATCTCGTATGTTGTAACAACAATGAAAAAGCATATCATATACATCTCTCTTGTGGCATTGGTT
Source organism: Bacteroidaceae bacterium (assembly GCA_016280445.1). Taxonomy (GTDB): domain Bacteria; phylum Bacteroidota; class Bacteroidia; order Bacteroidales; family Bacteroidaceae; genus Minthosoma. Next base: position 56,736 of record JAEEGS010000013.1, on the reverse strand, counting down.
TTCGTGGCCTTTGTCGTTGTATTCGACACGTTCCCCAGAACGAAGGTGTCGGAACTGGAGAAACGCGAATTGGCCACCTTCCCCACATTCACATGGGAGCGTCTTGCCAGTGGTGCCTTCACCAATGAGGTCTCCTCGTGGTTTAGCGATAGTGAGCCGTTCCGCGATGAACTAATGACCATGAGCATGCAGATTAAGGACATCATTGCCATCGCCCCAACGGAGGATAATGTCAAGTTTCATGCGGGGGATATGCCTCTTGAGGCTCCGGTGGTAGATTCCCTTGCCCCCTCTGTTAAAGGAGAGGAGGACGACGATGACATGGTGTTGGAGGAGAATGCGAAGATTGCCAATGCAGGCATCATCATTGCGGGAAAAGGTGAGAATGTGCGCGCGCTGATGTGTTATAGTGGTGCAGCGAATGGTTGTGAGGAGTATGCCGAGGCGGCCAATCTTTACAAGAGGACGTTTGGCAGCAAGGTGAATGTGTACTGTATGGTCATCCCCACGTCTATTGAGTTCTATTGTCCTGAGAAGGTGAAGGACCGTACCAAGTCGCAACTGGCTACCACGCAGCACGTGTTTGAGTGTTTAGAGCCAGAGGTGAAGCCTGTAGATATTTATCCTGTGCTGAAAAATCACCGCAAGGAGAACATCTATCTGCGCACCGACCACCACTGGGCACCGCTGGGTGCGTTCTATGCAGCTAAGACATTTGCCCATGTGGCTGGCGTTCCCTTCAAGGAACTAAATAGTTATCAGGCTGACACGGTGCACCGTTTTGTGGGCAGCATGTATGGCTATTCGAAGGATATTGCGGTGAAGAATGCACCAGAAGACTTTGTGTACTACAAGCCGCAGGGTGTGGAGTACACTACCACCTACACGGTTTACAATATCAACAACAAATACCAGGTGTTGAGCGAGAACAAACCCTGCAATGGTCCTTTCTTCTATAAGTATAAGGATGGAAATGGTGGAGCCTATTGTACCATGATGGGAGGTGACACGAAACTCACTCAGGTGCGCACCTCCACGCACAACGGACGGCGGCTCATCATCCTGAAGGACAGTTTTGGCAATGCCCTGCCAGGCTTCCTCTTCTTCTCCTTCGAGGAGGTGCATGTCATCGACAACCGCTACTTCACCAAGGACATTGTCGCCTATGTGGAGGAACACCATATTACCGACATACTCTTTGCCAACAACATCTTCAGTGCCTACTCCAAATGGACTTGCAAGCACTATGTGGATTTCCTGCATCAGAGATGGGTGCAGCCTCAGGCAACCCCCATCGTTGCTCCTGTTAAGGGGAATGATGCGGATTCCTCCTCACCCTTAACAGAGGGGACGAAAGAGGCTTTCTCCAACGAGGAGGGAACGGACACGATAGAATAATTAAAAGATTGAAAAATTGAAGTGGCCATTCGGCTTGCAAGACGTTAGCAAAAACTTCATTTTTTCAATTCTTCAACTCTTTAATTCTGATATAAGATGGAAGAACTTTTCAACCTGAACGACCTGTTGGCGCAGGTCAATCATGAGAGCGTCACGATTGTCGGCGCAGTCTTCAAACTCTCGTTAAGTATGCTGCTGGGCGCCATGATTGGGTTGGAGCGCCGTCACAAGGGGCAGATAGCCGGCATGCGCACATTCGCCCTCATCTGCATGGGTGCCACATTGGCTATGCTTGTTTCCATCTACATCCCCGAACAACTGCTCGGTCGGACAGAAAACGGTGACCCTGGACGTATTGCCGCTCAGGTGATATCGGGCATAGGTTTCCTGGGTGCTGGTGCTATCATCCAGATGAAGGGTTCGGTGCGTGGACTCACTACGGCGGCAGGCATGTGGATGACTGCTTCCATTGGCTTGGCAGTTGGCGCTGGCATGTATATGATTGCCACAATTGCGAGTCTGCTCATCATCCTTGTGCTGACCATGCTGGAGTTGGCAGAAAAGCGCATTCTGAAAGGAAGGGAACAGAAGATTGTACGGTTGAAGGTGAATTATATCCTCAAAGATGCCACACCCTTCCGCCAATATTTCAAGGACTACCACGTCCACATTTCCGACGAGTTTTTCCGTTACGATTATACACAAGGAACCACCATCGTCAACTTCATGGTGCGCAGTCAGGACAAGACGGATTTCATCGCCCTCTTCGACAAGATGTCCGCCACTGGCAACGTGCTCTCCCTCACGCTCACCAACGAGGTGAACAATTGACCTCGATGTTACATGGAAGGAAATGTTTGTAACAAAGTTGTGCAGTGTGGGTGGATGAGAACCTGTAACTTTGCAACGAAATAAATTGTTTCAACAAAAGAAAAAGACGTATAACAATCAAAAAAAACAACTATGGCTAAAGAGTATTTTCCAGAGATTGGTAAAATCAAGTTCGAAGGTAAGGATTCCAAGAATCCAATGGCATTCCACTATTATGATGCTGAGAAGGTGATTATGGGCAAGCCCATGAGGGACTGGCTGCGTTTCGCTATGGCGTGGTGGCACACACTCTGTGCAGAGGGTGGCGACCAGTTCGGTGGCGGCACCAAGAAGTTCCCATGGAACGAGGCTGCTGACGCTGTGACCATTGCTAAGCAGAAGGCTGACGCAGGTTTTGAAATCATGCAGAAGTTGGGCATCCCTTATTTCTGCTTCCACGATGTTGACCTCGTTTCTGAGGGTAACTCTGTAGAGGAGTATGAGGCTAACCTCAAGGCTATCACCGACTACCTCGCAGTGAAGATGAAGGAAACGGGCATCAAGCTCTTGTGGTCTACAGCCAACGTGTTCGGCAATGGCCGTTACATGAACGGTGCTTCCACCAACCCAGACTTTGACGTGGTGGCTCGTGCTATCGTTCAGATTAAGAACGCTATCGACGCTGGTATCAAGCTGGGTGCCGAGAACTACGTGTTCTGGGGCGGTCGTGAAGGTTACATGAGCCTGCTCAACACTGACCAGAAGCGTGAGAAGGAGCACATGGCTACCATGCTGACAATGGCTCGCGACTATGCACGCAGCAAGGGCTTCAAGGGTACTTTCCTCATCGAGCCTAAGCCAATGGAGCCTTCTAAGCACCAGTACGATGTGGACACTGAGACTGTGATAGGTTTCCTCAAGGCTCACAACCTCGACAAGGACTTCAAGGTGAACATTGAGGTGAACCACGCTACACTCGCTGGGCACACATTCGAGCACGAACTCGCTGTGGCTGTGGACAATGGCATGCTCGGTTCTATCGACGCTAACCGTGGTGACTACCAGAATGGTTGGGACACTGACCAGTTCCCAATCGACCAGTACGAGCTCGTTCAGGCATGGATGGAAATCATCCGTGGTGGCGGTCTCGGCACAGGTGGTACCAACTTCGACGCTAAGACTCGTCGTAACTCTACCGACCTCGAGGACATCTTCATCGCTCACATTGCTGGTATGGATGCAATGGCACGTGCTCTTGAGTCTGCTGCCAAGCTCCTTGAGGAGTCTCCATACAAGGCGATGAAGGCAGCCCGCTACGCTTCTTTCGACAGCGGTATCGGCAAGGACTTCGAAGATGGCAAGCTCACGCTCGAGCAGGCTTACGAGTATGGCAAGAAGGTGGGTGAACCTAAGCAGACTTCTGGCAAGCAGGAGCTCTACGAGGCTATCGTTGCCATGTACGCATAAGACAAATTGTCGAGTAGAATATAAAAAGGGAAAGCCCCGTTGCACCATTGCAACGGGGCTTTCCCTTTTTATGTCATTGTTACTGAACTTTTGAGAGATATGCTTTGGCGGTGCCGAAGCGGAGGTAGAAGTCAATGCGTACGGGGAGGTGGCGGGCATCGTCGGTGACGTAGAAGCGGAGGAGTTCTTTGTCGCGTTTCTTTTCCTCGTAGTCGAGCAGGGAGTAGACCAGGCAGTGGTAGGTCTTTTTGTCGTTGGCGCGCCAGTCCTTTTTGCCCCGATAGACGAGGGTCTGAGTTTCCACTTGCTTGCCTGTGGCCATGGGGAAGTGGATGCGCGAGGTGGGGGCGTTCCAGTTGCGGGCGAGGGTGAGGATGGAGAGCATGTCGTAGTTGCACTCGTCACTCTCGTAGTGATGCTCTGACCAGTTGCCGTGGCGACTGAGGTGCCCTTGTCTCACATGGCTGCGTCCGTTGGGATAGGTGTACCACACCTCGTCAACCGTATAGTTCTTGCCTTCGAGAGAGCCTTTGCGGAAGTAGAGGGGAACGAGTTGGGGTGTGATGTAGGAGATGAGGGTGTCGCGCATGGTGAAGACGGCATCGCAGCGACGGTTGCTGGTGAAGAGGAGGTCGTTTCTCAGCACGGGTTGCCCGCCTCGGGTGGTGGGGCGTATGGTGTAGTGCGCGGCTCCGCACTTCACCCAGATGAAGTTCCAGTGGAAATAAAGGTCGTAAGTGAGGCTCTCTCCATCAGTGGGGATAGCCGTGTTCTCGGTGGGGCACTGGGCGAAGGAAGTGAGGCTGAAAAGTAAAAGGAAAAGTAAAGTGAAAAAGGAAAAGTGAAAAGTGAAAAATTTGCTACCGCAGCAGTAAGCCGACAGTTGACGAACAAGTGCGGTAGCAAATTTTTCACTTTTCACTTTTCCTTTTTCCCTTTTATTTTTCATTCTTCCAACAATGTTGAGTCATTCACGACGACCACGATGCTGTCAGTCATTTTCTCCTCTTGTGGTGTCTGCACGAAGGGGTTGCTCTCCTTGCTGTATGCGAGGTAGAGGAAGGCGAACACGCATCCGATGACGATGGTGCCGAGGAAGAACATGCCGAACATCATGTAGCGGTTCAACTTGGTCGCACGATTATTTCGTAAACTCATCTTCGTTAGGAGTTAGGAGACCCTCTCTGCCCTACGGGCATCTCCCCCATAATGGGGAGAGCCATCCGGCTAGATTTTCTAATGCCCAACATCCCGCATGGTCTCCCTCCCCATTATGGGGGAGGGCTGGGGAGAGGGTCTTTAATTATCAATTATCTCAGTTTTTTCTCATACGCTTCCTTATCGTGAAGCACCTGAAGGGCTTGTTCCACGTCCTCGTCGCCCTTGAGCGACTGCTCCACGACGCCTGCCTGATAGTAGTAGCGTTTGATGACTTCTCCTGCCATGAGGCGGCGGATGTCGCTCTGCTTGTGATCCATCTCGCGGTCGAGGTTGTGGGCCAATTTCTGTTCGAGGGCCTCGAACTGCTCTTTGGCATCCTCGTAGTAACCCTCATACTGAGCAGTCTTCTTCAGTTCGGCAAGGCGTTTCTCGCTTTGGCGGTCGTAGGTGAAGTGGCTGTCGGTCACCATCTTCTTGAATTGCGCGTAATCCTCGTCGGTGATGGCGAAATCCTTCACAGCGGGAAGAGTGGGGTGGCTCTGGAAGTATTGGGTGCCCCAGTCGGTCAGCACATCGTCGTTGGAAATGGCATAGACGATGTTGGAGATGGTGTCGTGCTTCACGGCGACGTCGGGTTTAATGCCGCTTCCCTCCGTCACCTGACGTCCTCCTGCGGTTTGGAACATTTGCTTAAGCGTATCAGCCTTAGTGTCTATCTTCTTGCCCGTTTTACGATATATTTCAGCAGCCTCACGCAGTTTCTTGTAGTCAATCTTCTGGATGCAGCGGCCCGAAGGGAGATAGTATTTGGCTGTGGTCAGTTTGAGACTGCCGTTGTAGGGCAGTTCGCGCGAACTCTGCACGAGTCCCTTGCCATAGGTGTCGCATCCCACAATGACGGCGCGGTCGAGGTCTTGCAGGGCTCCTGCCACGATCTCGGAGGCACTGGCTGTCTCGTCGTTCACCAGGATGACGAGCGGGATGTCGAGGTCGAGCGGCTCATTGTGGGTGGTGTAAACGTAGTGGGCAGCCAGGTGCTTGCCTTTGGTCTCCACCACTTTCTGGTCTTTGGGGATGAAAAGCCCGGCGATGTCAACCGCCTCATTCAGCAGACCACCTCCGTTTGCCCGCAAGTCGAGAATGATGCCCTGTGCACCCTGCTCCTTCATGGCGATGACGGCTTTGCGCACCTCCTTGGCACACCCTTCGGTGAACTCAGTGAGGCAGAGGTAGCCCATGTCGCCGATGAGTCCGTAGTACGAAACGGCATCTTTCTTGATGCTTCGGCGTGTAATCTTGAAGTCTCGTGTCTTCTTCTCGTTGGGACGTTGTACACGCAGCACGAAAGTGGTGCCTGGTTCGCCACGCAGCATCTCGCTCACCTCGGCGGTGGTCAAACCCTTCAGGTCTTTGTCGTCAATCTTCAGCAGCACATCGCCCACTTGAAGACCCACCTCAGCAGCGGGCATGTCGGGATATGGCTCGTGGATGATAATGGTGGAGTCTTTCCGCATGCGGATGATGGAACCGATGCCGCCATACTTGCCCGTAGTCATCATCTTCAGTTCGTCCATCTCCTCCTCAGGATAGAACTTCGTGTAGAGGTCCAGTTCGCGGGTCATAGCGTCGATGCCCACACCGATGAGTTTGTCGGCCTCCAGCGAGTCCACGTAGAAGAGGTCCAGTTGGCGATAGATGGTGTTGAAGAGGTCGAGGTTCTTCGCCACCGTGAAGTTATGTTCTGTCTGTGCCAGTGCCGATGATGTCATCGACAACGCGGCCAACAAGATAAGAAGAGTTCTTTTCATTTTTTTCTTGGAGTTTTTCGGGCACAAAGGTACATATTTTTAATTGATAATTGACAATTGATAATTGATAATTAACCATTCGGGGTGCTTTTCAGTAAGAAACAGGCTGAATAACAATGAAAAAATCATAATTCATAATTAACCATTCGAGATGTTTTCAGCAAGAAACGGGCTGGACAGCCAATTATCGATTGTCAATTGTCAGTTATCAATTTAAAAATCCTTACCTTTGCAACGATGGAAACCAAAGAGCAACAAAGATTGGTGCGTCGCTACTACCAGTATCTGAAACTGGAGAAGGGTTGTTCTCCCCACACGATTGATGCCTACATGCGCGACCTCGACAAGTTCCTGTGCTTCATCGCCGATGAGGGCAAGGACTTCATGACTGTTCAGTTGGAAGACTTCCACCACTTCTCCGCACTCATGTTCGACCTCGGCATCCATCCCACCTCCCTCTCGCGTATCCTGTCGGGTGTACGGAGTTTCTACCATTTCCTGGTGCTCAGCGATGTGCTCGAAGTGAACCCCACAGAATTGCTCGAATTTCCCAAGAAACCCCAGCATCTGCCCGATGTGCTCACCGTCGATGAAGTCGATGCCATCGAATCCGTCATCGACCTCAGCCAAGCTGAGGGTCACCGCAACAAAGCCATCGTCGAAACACTTTTCTCGTGCGGCCTGCGCGTCAGCGAATTGGTCAACCTGAAGTTGAGTAACCTCTTCCTCGACGACGAGTTCATCAAGGTGGACGGAAAGGGCTCCAAGCAACGTCTGGTACCCATCTCCCAGAAAGCCATCCACGAACTGCAACTTTATTTCGTTGACCGCACCCAACTGCCCATCCCCACCGAGTTTCAAGACTTCGTCTTCGTCAGTTTCCGTCGCAAGAAACCTCTCACCCGCGTCATGGTCTTCCTCATGCTCAAAGACCTGGTGGCCAAGGCTGGCATCCAGAAGACCGTTTCTCCCCACACCCTTCGCCACTCCTTCGCTACCTCCCTGCTCGAAGGAGGCGCCAACCTCCGCGCTATCCAAGCCATGCTGGGGCATGAGTCCATTGCCACTACCCAAATCTACACCCACATCGACACCTCCCACCTGCGTGAGGAAATCCTCCTTCATCATCCACGCAACATGAAGAAGTGAAGTCCTTCCACAGCCTCCAAATCGATGTCGTCGACATCGGCAAGTCGACCTCGACGACATCGGTTGACCGACGTCGACGAGGTCGATTTAGAGGCAGTGTAAGTGCCTCTTCGGAAAATGTGTCGTTAGTGAATTGGAGATTCTTCCACAGGTGACCTGTTGCAATATTCTTTAATGGCTTTCTCCATTTGTCGTTTGAAAGTCATAGAATATGTTTTTTATGCTTCTTAGTCAATCACTCTAAATGTTCATGCCCCATCGTGTGAAGGATGCCTCATCGGAATTACTTCTTGTTGTTCCGTTCTGCGTTCCTGTTCTTGATGGCCTTTTCCTTGTCAGGCTTCTGCTTGGTGATTTTCGCAGGTTTCTGCTTGGGCAAGGATTGGGCGGTGGGATTCCACTCTTGGGTGATTTCCCATTGTGCCTTGAGGGTGAGTGCCCCTGGGTAATAGAAGACGGGTTCGGGCTGCTGCTGGAGGTCGTAGTCGCCCGTGTCCCATTGGCCGTTGCCGTTGGTGTCGCAGTAGAGACGCAGGTAGTAGGTGGCAGGGGTGAGGAAGTAGAAGTCGGCCTTGCCGTTCTTGGCGCGGATGGTCTTCACCGCTTTGTCGCTTCCGTCGAGCAGTTGCACGTAGGCATTGTTCCAGTTGGCTCCTGTTGGGTCGGTGCCTTGCAGGGCGATGAAGAGGGTGGAGTAGGTGTTCATGGACTTCATCTTGATGATGCGCTTCTGTGCCTCGTTGCGCTTGCCGTAGATGTTGACGAAGGCAGCGGTGTCAATCTCCACCTTGTAGGTGGTGTCGGGTTCCCATTCGGCATAGAGTCGGTAGGTGCGTGTGTGGCCTGGCACAGGACGGAACAGGAACTTGGTGGGTTGGAACACCGAGTCGACCTGGATGCTGAAGTGTATCTTGGAGACGTCGAAGGTGTCGAGCGGCTCCTCGAACTCGAAGTCTATGTTCTTGTCTGGATCCATCGACTGGGTGTTGATGGTCTTGAAGGTGAGGAACTCCTCTGGCATGGGAGGAATCTCAATGTCGTCATCGTCTTTCTTCCGTTTCTTTTTCTTCTTTTCCTTCCCTTCTTTCTTGGAGGACTTTTCTGTTTCCTTCACGCTTTCATCTGGCTTTGTTCCGGTGTTATCGTCGGTTGTAGCCACTTCCTCGTCAGGACTGGCTTCGGTGTCGTCCTCGTCGTCTTCTCCGTCATCGTCTTTCGTGTTGTCTTCTTTTCCTGCCTCCTTCTCTGCCTCTTTCTGGGCTTTGCGGGCGGCACGTCGTTCGGCCTTCACCTGTTGCTTGTACTGCTTTGCCCATTCTTCAAACTTCTCCTGCTGCTGACGGGCAATGCGGGCTTTGGTCAGTTTGGACACCAACTGGAGGGTGTCGGTGGTGAGTGCCAGAGTGCCTGTGGTGTCGGTGGCATAGAAGTCGAGTTGGATGGAGAGCGTGTCGAGGTTGTAGATGAGGGAGTCGCGAATCCAGTAGTTGAGGGTGTCGTTGTGTTGTGAGGCATCAATGACAAAGGCCTGCTCAGCGTCGAAGTTAAGTCCGGTGAGCAGGGGGAGTGTGTCGCTTGGGGCTGTGAAGTAGAGGGTGAACTTCCAGGGGGTGGGGCGTTCGCTCTTCAGCAGGTAGCGGTCTTGGATGGCCGACTCGAAGGCTGTCAGCACGATGTCGTCGGGGTAGAAATGGGTGTAGGGGGTCATCACGATGGAGTCGTAATGGATGCTGTCGTGCCACACGGTGTCGGGGCGGATGTCGGGCCTGCTGGAGGGCGTGAGGATGCGGTCGGAGAAGGCCACCATCTCGGAACGTTGGTCATAGACGTAGTTCTGGTTGGCGTCTTTGAGCGCAAAGACACGATATTGTCCCATGGAGAGCCCTTTGATGACGAAGTGCCCGCGGCTGTCGGTGCGCGAGATGCGCTCGAAAGGTTTGGTGCGGAAAATGGAGTCGGGGAGATGACCGTCGGTCTGAAGGGAGTCTAACTTGTAGAGTCCCACGAGTATGCCCTTGATGGGCTCGAGGTTGCTGGCATCGAGCACATGGCCAGACACTTGGAAGGTGTCCACCTGCTCGCCCGTGGAGAAGGTGAAGGCGAAGTCGCCGTAGGGGTTTCCTTCGTTGTTGTCGACGATGGCATCAGCGAAGTCGATGGTGTAGGTGGTGTTGGGCTTGAGCGAGTCGAGCAGGGAGATGGTCACTTTCCTGCCGCTGGCCTCAATCTCAGGTTGTTCTATCTGAGGAGGGGAGATGACCACCTTCTCCATCGCATTGTCTATCTTGATGATTTCATCGAACTCAATGGTGATTTTCTTGGCATGCTTTACGTCGGAAGCACCGAGTTTGGGCGATGTGCGCACCACTTTGGGTGGTGTCTCATCGTATGGGCCTCCATCGGGTGTGCCGATGCGGGCACAGGAGACGACAAGGAGGAGGACAACGGATAGGAGTGTGTGAAAGAAGGAAACTCTTTTTACTTCCATCATGCCAAAGGATTAATGGTTCATTTCCATGAGTTCCTCGATGTACTGCCTTGAGTTGCTGAGACGTGGAATCTTGTGCTGACCTCCTAACTTGCCCTTGCTCTTGAGCCACTCGTCGAAGAGGCCTGGCTTGGCCACGATGATTTCCAGTGGCTGGAGGGTGATATCCTTGTGACGCTTGGCCTCGTAGTCGGAGTTAATGGCTTGGAGGGAGCGGTCGAGTATGGAGGCAAACTCGCTGATGGAGCCTGGTAGCTTGGCAAAGTCAATTATCCACTGGTGGCGGCATTTTGCGTTGCTGTCCATGAAGATGGGGGCTGCGGTGTATTCCTTCACTTGTGCGCCAGTGGCCACGCAGGCTTGCAGCAGTCCTTTCTCTGCATTGTCAACGATGAGTTCTTCGCCAAATGCGTTGATGAAATGCTTGGTGCGTCCCGTGATGCGGAACTTGTAGGGGTCGCGTTGTGAGAACTGGACGGTGTCGCCGATGAGGTAGCGCCACAGACCACAGTTGGTGCTAATAATCATGGCGTAGTTCACTCCTGGCTCTACTTCCCAGAGGGGGATGACCTTGCTCTCATCGATGGGGTAGCCGTTGGAGGAGAGGTTGTCCATAGGACAGAACTCATAGAAGATGCCGTAGTCAATCATCAGCAGCATGTTGGGATCGGAGAGGTCGTTTTGCAGTCCGAAGAATCCTTCGCTGGCATTATAGGTCTCCATGTAGTGCATGTTAGGCAGGCCGATAATGCTCTCATACTGTTTGCGATAGGGGGTGAAGGCGACGCCACCGTGGAAGAAGACTTCCAGATTGGGCCACACTTCGTCAAGACGGTCAACGCCCTTCAGTTCCATCACACGGTTTAGTACGCTGAGCATCCATGAAGGCACACCGCTGATGCTGGTGATGTTCATGTCCATGGCTGCACGGGCAATCTTGTCGCGCTTCTCCTCGAAGTCGCTCAGCAAGGCGATGCTTTTCTTAGGCACCCGAAGTATCTTGGCTGTCGATGGGATGTTCTCGATGAGGATGGCGCTGAGGTCGCCCACCAGACTGTTGGGCGTATTGAGATTGGGCGAGTGGCTGCCTCCAAGGATGAGGCTCTTGCCCGAGAAGAATTTGCTTTTGGGATAGATGTGCAGAAAGCTGACCACGCTGTCGGTGCCGCCCCGATAGTGGATGTTTTTCAGGCCCTCACCAGTGACAGGAATGAACTTGCTCTTGTCGTTGGTGGTGCCCGACGACTTGGCATACCAACGCACCACGCCCGGCCAAAGAATGTCGGCCTGACCCTGGCGCATCTTGTGGATGTAGCCCTTCAGTTCTTCGTAGGTGTTCACATGCACTTGCTGACGGAACTGTTCGTAAGATTCGATGTTGTCGTAGCCGTGTTGTGCACCCCATTCAGTCTTTCTTCCTTGGCGAATCAGGTGCCGGAAGATTTTCTGTTGTAGTTCTTGGGCTTTTGTAGCATATTTCTCCAGCTGCTTCTGCCTTTTGGAGAAATATATCTTATTAAGAAATCCTGTAGTGTTCATTGCTGGTGAGATTTACCGATGCAAAGTTACGGAATAATTATGAAAGAGGTGGTATTTGTAGCACGAAACGTGCATTGTAACCCAAGGTTTTATGATAAATTAAGTTTATTTTCCTTGAGTTGTTCTTGGCAGTGCTGCCGCTTTGGCAATGCCTTTCTTCAAATCTCTGTCACGTTTGATGCGTGTGTAGGCCTGTTGTGCCGCGTTTTGGTCACTCTCTTTTTTGCTGTATCCATAGCCTGTTCCGCAGGGCACTCCTTCGATGAGCACCGTGGAATGGAAGAAGGGTATGTTGTTCTTCTCTTGGCTCTGAGCCGATTTTTGGCTGAAAGCGAATTTGTATTGATGTTTCTGACACCACTCGATAATTCGGCTCTTGTAGTTCTGTTCTTGTTTCTCCACCTTTTCGATGTCGATGACTTGGCCAAAGACTTTCTTGTTGAGGAACTGGTAGCAGTAGTCGTAACCACGGTCTATGTAGATGGCTCCGATGAGGGCTTCGAAGGCGTTGCCGCTCATGAAACTGTTGTGCCCTGTGGTGATGGCGCCTGCATGGCGAATCAGTTGGTCAAGCCCTAACTGGGTGGACACCTGATTGAGTGTGGCACGGCATATCAGTTTGCTTTTCAGCGTGCTGAGAAAACCTTCCTGTTTCTTTCCGTAGTGTTGATAAAGGATGTCGGAAACGATGGCGCCGAGCACCGCGTCACCTAAAAACTCGAGGCGTTCGTTGTTGATGTAGTTGTGCTGCTGGGTGGTTTGCTGTGGTGTTGCTTGTTGCTGTCGTGCTTGCTGCCGTTTTGCTTGCCAATACTTTTTTGGGGTGGTGTTTTCCCCCTCTTTTTTCTCTTTGCCTTGTTCGTGATAGGCCATCGACTTGTGGATGAGTGCCTGCTGATAGGGGCGGATGTCGTGAGGATAGAAGCCGAGGATGGCTCTAAGGCGCAAAAAAGGCTTCTTTTCGCGAACGAAAAGAAGCCTAATCATATCTAATAGATTCGAAATCACCATGTGAACTCTTGAGAAGTCTCCATGAAGAAACTTCAGATTACTGGTATTTCTTGAAAATTACACTTGCGTTGTGACCACCAAAACCGAAGGTGTTGCTGAGAGCAGCACGTACAGGGCGCTCTTGAGCCTTGTTGAAAGTGAAATTGAGGTTGTAGTCAATTTCGGGGTCTTGGTCATCTTCTGCATGGTTGATGGTTGGAGGAACGATGTCGTTCTTGACAGCCAAAACACTAATCATAGCCTCTACTGCTCCAGCGGCACCCAGCAGGTGACCTGTCATGGACTTGGTAGAACTGATGTTGAGTTTGTAGGCTGCTTCGCCAAACACCTCCTTGATGGCCTTGGCCTCAGAGATGTCACCCACGTGTGTGGAGGTGCCGTGAACATTGATGTAGTCAATGTCTTCAGGCTTCAAACCTGCATCCTTGAGTGCACGTTCCATCACCAATTTTGCGCCCAGTCCCTCAGGGTGAGTGGCTGTGATGTGGTAAGCGTCAGCAGACATGCCTGCACCGACCATCTCAGCGTAAATCTTGGCGCCACGGGCTTTGGCGTGTTCCAACTCTTCAAGAATCAAAATGCCGGCACCTTCGCCCATCACGAAACCGTCGCGGCTTGCGCTGAAGGGGCGGCTTGCCTTCTCTGGGTCATCGTTGCGAGTGGAGAGTGCCTTCATGGCATTGAAACCACCCACACCTGACGCAGCAATAGCAGCTTCTGCACCGCCTGCCACAATGGCGTTGGCCTTGCCGAGACGAATGAGATTGAATGCATCAGCCAAAGCACTTGAAGATGAAGCGCATGCGGAAGTTGTTGTGTAGTTGGGACCACGGAATCCATACTGAATGGAAATGTGACCGGAGGCGATATCCGCAATCATCTTGGGGATGAAGAAGGGGTTGAACTTAGGACCAAGTTCTGGACCGTTGAGGGCATAGTTGCCTGCCTCTTCCTCGAAAGTCTTGATACCTCCGATACCTACACCGAGCACAACTCCAATTTCGTTCTTATCTACAGCCTCGAGATCCATGCCTGAATCTTCGATGGCCATTTTGGCTGCGGCGAGTGCATATTGGGTATAGAGATCCATCTTGCGGGCTTCCTTGCGGTCGATGTATGCGGCCGAATCAAAGCCCTTCACCTCGCATGCGAACTGAGTCTTGAACTGTGAAGCGTCGAAATGCGTAATAGGGCCAGCGCCGCTCTTGCCTGCCTTGAGGTTCTCCCAAGACTCCTCAGCAGTGTTGCCGAGTGGGGTCAAGGCGCCCATACCTGTTACAACAACTCTCTTTAATTCCATAACAAAATAATAATATTAAAGAATTGAAAGATTGAAGTTGCTACGCATGATGCGTGGCAAGAACTTCAATTTTTCAATTCTTCAATTCCTTAATTTATTTTGCGTTAGCCTCGATGTAAGCGATAGCGTCACCTACAGTAGCGATCTTTTCAGCCTGATCGTCAGGAATATTGATACCGAAAGCCTTCTCAAACTCCATGATGAGTTCTACAGTGTCGAGAGAGTCAGCACCAAGGTCGTTAGTGAAACTTGCTTCTGGCTTTACTTCTGCTTCGTCAACGTTGAGCTTCTCAACGATGATAGATTTTACTCTTGATTCAATTTCAGACATAATCTTAAATTTTTAAATGTTAATTGATTACTTTCTTTTATTAGTCCGTTTTGTTACGTTTTGTGGTGCAAAGGTAGGAATAATTCTTTAAATCATGCAAAAATATTCCCATAAAAAGCACTTTTATTGCTCAAATACCATACTTTTGTGCATAAAATAATGAAAAAGCATACTTTTTAGCGTGTCGGCTTTGCAAAATCAGAGTTTGCCTCCTTCGTCGCGGTTGGAGGTGTCCGCATGGTTTCACTCTTCGCGATTCGCACGCTTTCTTTCCAGATGGTCAAGGATAATCTTGCGGATGCGCATGCTCTTGGGCGTCACTTCCACGTATTCATCAGCCTTGATGTACTCCAGTGCCTCTTCGAGTGAGAGTTGTACGGGTGGAATGATGTGTGCTTTCTCGTCCGTTCCGCTCGCGCGTACATTAGTTAATTGTTTTGCCTTGGTCACGTTGATGACGAGGTCAATCTCATGTACGTGCTCACCCACCACTTGTCCGGCATACACCGTGTCTTGTGGGAAGATGAAGAACTTGCCGCGGTCTTGCAGGTGGTCGATGGCGTATGCAAATGCGGTGCCCGACTCCATGGCGATGAGCGAACCGTTGGTGCGGCGTGTCAGTTCGCCTTTGAAGGGCTGATAATTCTTGAAGCGGTGTGCCATGATGGCCTCTCCCTGGCTGGCTGTGAGCACGTTGGTGCGCAAGCCGATGATGCCGCGTGAGGGTATCTCGAATTCGATGTTCACACGTTCGCCCTGTGCCTCCATGCTCACCATCTCACCCTTGCGGCGAGTCACCATGTCAATCATCTTGCTCGAGAATTCTTCGGGCACATTGATGGTCAGTTCCTCCACCGGTTCACACTTCACGCCATCTATCTCCTTGAAGATGACTTGTGGCTGACCCACTTGCAGTTCGTAGCCTTCGCGGCGCATGGTCTCAATGAGCACAGAGAGGTGCAGCACACCACGTCCGCTCACAATCCATTGGTCGGTTGAGCCCTCCTTGGTTTCCACACGCAAGGCGAGGTTCTTCTCCAGTTCCTTGTAGAGACGGTCGCCGATGTGGCGGCTGGTGCAGAACTTGCCCTCCTTGCCGAAGAAAGGTGAGTTGTTGATGGTGAAGAGCATCGACATGGTCGGTTCGTCAATCGAGATGGTGGGCAGTGCCTCTGGCTCCTCGAAGTCGCAGATGGTGTCGCCAATCTCGAAGTTGGAAAGACCGATGACCGCACAGATGTCGCCTGAGCTGACAGCCTCGGCGGCACGGTGTCCCATGCCCTCAAATGTGTGCAGTTCCTTGATTTTTGTCTTCTCCTTCGTGCCGTTGCGGTGCACGATGGTGATGTTTTGGCCAGCACGGAGTGTGCCGCGATGTACACGTCCCACCGCGATACGTCCCGTGTAGGTGGAGTAGTCGAGCGATGTGATGAGCATCTGTGGTGTTCCCTCCAGTTGCTCAGGAGCGGGAATGGTGTTGAGAATCACGTCCAGCAGGTAAGTGATGTCGTTGGTTGGAGTCTTGTAGTCAGGACCCATCCACCCCTGCTTGGCAGAGCCATACACCACGGGGAAGTCCAGTTGCTCTTCGGTGGCATTGAGCGAGAACATCAGGTCGAACACCATTTCGTACACCTCTTCAGGGCGGCAGTTGGGCTTGTCCACTTTGTTCACCACCACCACAGGCTTCAAGCCAATCTCCAAAGCCTTCTGCAGCACGAAGCGTGTCTGAGGCATGGGGCCTTCGAAAGCGTCCACCAGGAGGATGCAGCCATCTGCCATGTTGAGCACACGTTCCACTTCACCACCAAAGTCCGAGTGTCCCGGGGTGTCAATCACGTTAATCTTTGTTCCCTTATAATTGATGGAGACGTTCTTCGAGAGGATGGTGATGCCACGCTCACGTTCCAGTTCGTTGTTGTCCAAAATCAAGTCGCCTGTTTGCTGGTTTTCGCGGAAGAGGTTTCCTGCCAACAGCATCTTGTCAACCAATGTCGTCTTTCCGTGGTCGACGTGTGCAATAATCGCAATGTTTCTGATGTCCTGCATGTTCGTTGTTTCAAAAATCGGGTGCAAAGGTACGGATTTTCCTTGGAAAATTTGTGAGGTTCAATGAAAAAACTTACCTTTGCACCCGATTTTCGACGAGCCATCCATTCGGCTGAAAGAATCATGGCGCGTTGAACAACACATTATTAATTAATATTATAAACATTATGTACTTAGATTCAGCAAAGAAGGCAGAGATTTTTGCCGAGTATGGTGCTTCTGCCACCGACACAGGTTCTTGCGAGAGCCAGATTGCACTCCTCACTTACCGTATCCAGCACCTCACTGAGCATGTGAAGGCTAATCACAAAGACTATGTGACCAACCGTTCGCTCGTGAAGCTTGTAGGTCAGCGTCGTCGTTTCCTCGCTTATTTGAAGAAGAAGGACATTGAGCGCTATCGTAACATCATCAAGAAACTGGGTCTCCGTAAGTAAACACACTTTCGGAACAACTAAAAAAAGGAACCGCAGCATCTCCGGATGTTGCGGTTTTCTTTTTTGTTGCTCAAGCCGTCTTCTTTTTTCTGCTCAGCCCTTTTCTTTTTGCTGCTCAGGCCTCTTCTGTAGCGTTCTGCTTTTCTTTCTCTTGCCGTTTGAGCCACGCTTCCTTGGTACGGCTCCAGCGTTTGTGTGTCCAGAGCCACATTTCGGGGTGCTGGCGGATATCCTCCTCCAGCAGTTGGAAGTAGCGGTCGGTGAGGGTGGTTTCGGTCACGTTGGCGGGGTGGTCTTCCATTGGCACGACTTCCAGGTGGTAGTAGCCACGCTTGGGGCGGGTCATGCGGCCGTAGGTCATGAAGGCATCCACCTTGCGGGCGATGTGCTCGGCACCGATGAAGACAGCGGTTTCGTGGTTGAGGAAAGGCACGAAGTGGTGGATGCTGCTCCAGTTGGGTTGCTGGTCGCTGATGAAACCGATGGTGTAGTTCTTGTTTTCGCGTTTCAGTTGCAGGATGCGACGGAAGGTGTCGCGCATCTTGATGTTCACGCCGCCGTATTGTCCACGCAGGTCGTAGAAGAGTTTGTCCATCACTTTGTTGCGAAGCCTGTGGTAGATTTGGCCCGATGTGCCCCAAGGCTGCATGCTGTAGTTGATGGAGGCAATCCACTCCCAGTTGCCGAAGTGGCTCAGGTAGAAGAAGTGGAGGGGTTGTCCTGCCTCGTGGCGTTTCTTGATTTCGTCGAGTCCGCTGAAGGTCATGCGGCGCATGATTTCCTCTTTCGACATGGAGAGCATTTTGATGTCTTCCACAAAGTTGTCGCAGAACTGGTGGTAGAACTTCCGTTCAATCTCTTTCAGTTCTGCCTCCGACTTCTCGGGGAAGGAGGTGCGCAGGTTCTCGCGCACCACTTTGGTGCGGTATGTCTTGCTGACGAACAGGCACAGGAAGTCGGATATGGCATACAGGACGGGGAAGGGGAGAAGACTAATCGTCCAGAGGGTTCCTCTGACAAGTTTGTATTTGAACATAAGGTCGTTTTATCTTTTTCTTGCAGCGCCGTGTTGGTCTGCTGCAGCGATTTATTGAATCATTTTGAGAGCCTTTTGGGCGATGGTGTCGGCGGCGATGTCCATGCATCGCAGGTCGCCGAAGCGGCAGGGTGTCTTGCCGTAGATGGAGCAGGGCCGGCAGGGCAGGTCGAGCCCGATTTCGCTTTCGGGCTTTTGCTGATAGCCGGAGAATCCCGCTTTGGGATGGGTGGCTCCCCAGATGGAGAGGACGGGGATGCCGAAGATGGAAGCGATGTGCATGTTGGCCGAATCCATCGAAATCATGAGGTCGAGCCTGGACATGAGGAGCATCTCGTTTTTCAATCCGTGGAGTTTTCCGCAGACGCTGACCACAGAGCCTGGTTGTGCAGCCTTCTTGTAGTCGCGTTCCCAGCATGTGAGGGTGGTGGCCTCTTTGTCGCCTGCTCCGAACAGGAACACCTTGTATCCGGCATCGGCCAGTTGGTTCACCACTTGCTGCATGCGGTGGAGCGGATAGATTTTCTGCGGATGTGCGGCAAAGGGTGCCACACCCACCCAGCGTTCTGTCTCGCCCTTATGACCTGCCACGTTTCGCACGGTGGTGAAACTCTCGTTGCGCAGGTTCAGACGGACGGGTTGTGCGAGGTCGATGTCCAGATGCAGCGAGCGGAACACCTCGGCGTAACGTTCCCTCATGGGTGGCAGGGGAGCGTGCTCCAGCCCGTGGCCAATCAGCTCCTTCTTCTCCTTGCGCCCCTTGTCAATCGTGGCCACTCGTGTGCCGCCCATAGCGAATCGTGTGCGCAGAAACTTCGAGCGCAGCACATCGTGCAGGTCGGCCACCGCGTCGAAATTGCCTTTCTTCAGTCGGTTGTAGAGCCGCGAGAGACCGATGATGCCCTCGTATTTGGTGAAATCGATGCCCTCCACCTGCACATTGGCAGGCAACCACTCGAACAAGGGCACGAAGCGAGTGCGCGTCAGCATCGTGATGCGCAAGTCGGGGTGCTGGGTGGCCAGCGCATGCAGCACCGGCACCGTCATAGCCGCGTCGCCCATCGCGCTGAAACGCATGACGAGCAGCCGCTTGATCGTGTGGTCTTTGTGTGAGCCAAACATGATATCTGTCTGTCAATCGGGTGCAAAGGTACGAAAAAACTATGGAAAGAATGATATAATAAGATGATTAAAGTTGGGTACATCGATAAAAACCACAGATGACACCAATTGAAAAGAATTTGGCACGCTAAATGTTACAAATGTTACACACCCAGTGTTACATGTGTAACACACCCACTGTTACAAGTGTAACACTGGCACTGTTACAAGTGTAACACAAAAGTCTTCAAAAAAGTAACATCGCTGTAGCTTTCGAATCATTAGTTTCATTCGCAGTTTTCTCGGAGCGACACTGGCCTTTTGCAATGTCAAGGTAGCAAAAGAATGGTATTTTTCTCTATCGGGGGGGTAAAGATGAAAAAACTCAAAAAGAAGACTTTTTTTTGTGCTCTCAACGTCGAAAGACATATCTTTGCGAAGAAAAGTCAAAAAAAATGTTCGATTTGACCGACAAATGAATTTGAAATCATATTAACCTAAAACCAAACTTTTTATTAACCTAAAACCACGAAATCATGAAGAAAACTTTTCAATGGCTCAGTGCACTTGCGCTGATAGTGATGGGAGCGCTCGCCATTGTTGGCTGTAGCGACAACGACAATGACAACAACGGCGGCGGTAATGGCCCTGTTGACCCCAAGTTGGTGGGCACCTGGGTGCTCACCTCGATTAATCCCGACAATGGACAGGGTCCCCAAGTGGGAGCCGAAATGACGTTCAAGTCGGACGGCACGCTTTTGGCAGATGGAAAATCGGGCACGTTCTCCTACGATGGCAAGAAGTTCAAGGGCACGATGGGGAACTTGATCCTGGAGGGCGAATTCGAGGTGGAAGACAATACCCTCACGGGCACGGTGAAGGTGACTGAGAATGGTCAGTCGCAGACATACGACATGACCTTCCAGAAGAAAGGCACCCAACCCACTGTGTCTAGCATCAAGATGGTCGGCACCTGGAAGGTGATGATAGACGGGGGTGGCAAGTTACAAGTTGGCAGAACAGCCACGTTCAACGACCAAGGCAACTGTACGATTGGTGAAAACAATTACACCTACACTTGTGAGGAAGAGGAAGGCGGCCGCCTCGCATTTAAGGTGTACGATGATGGGGGTGAATGTGTGATTGAGGGTTGGATGGTGCTGGTGAACAAGGGCAATGTGCTCAACGGACAGTACTACGGATATTACGGAAAAGCTAAAAACAGAGCGGTTGCGCCTGCCTCACTCGTGATGAAGAAGCCTGGTTACAATTATCCACAAGATATTCTCGTTCAAGGTCGTTGGCAATTCAAGCAGGTGGCGGGCGATTCTCCCTATTTTGCTTCGAGTTTGCCTATGGCCGAGAGGGGTGAAGTGTTTGTGATAGATGAAGAAGGTAACCTCTACGTGGAGGGTGAACCTGCAGTGGGTCGCTATACTTGGGATTGGCATGACGGTAACAATTGTCTGGATCTGTATTTCGCAGGTTACTATGGCCGGATGACGTACATGGTTGGAGGTTTCATAGCGTTCTCGAACGAGGGTAACACGATGACCATTCCGGAGCCTAGGGGACATCTTTACTACTGCGACGAGCCAGAAAATGAATATAAATTCCAGGCAACCATTCAGAGAGCCGAATTTGAAGAGGTAGAACCTGCTGTGTCCAGCACCAAGATGGTCGGCGAATGGGAAGTGGTGGTGGATAAGAATCCTGGAACTTCATTGACAGGCAAGACGCTCAAGTTTTATGATGATGGCACCTGCACCATAGGCGGAGAGCCACACACCTATAACTGTGAGCAAGGTACCAGGGATAAGAATGGATATTACATGTATTCTTTGAGTATTCGTGACGTTGTTGACCTCCTTTACTTCGTACCAGTGAATGGTGGCAATGTGCACAATGGTGCCATTCATGACTATCCTTTCGTGATCAAGAGGAAAGGCTTCACCTATCCTACGGATACCCCCCTCATGGGTCGCTGGCTCATGAAATCTGCAACTCCTAAGGCCGCTGAAGAACACCTGCCAATCGGTGATGTGGTTGTCTTCGGAATGGACTCGGAACAAGAAGAGGTTTATCTGGAAGGTGATCTTAAAGTGGGGACCTACAGCCAATCTGGTGATAACTTGACCCTCAACTTGGGAGAAACCAAGACGGGAAAACTGACCATCTCAGGCAACACCGCGACCTTCAAAATGACCATGGAAGGCCAGCAAGTCACTATTACACTGGTGAGACAATAACCATACATCTCCTATTAACAGGCAAAAACATAGGGGCGAGCGGCACAAAATGTGTCCGCCTGCCTTTTTTTTTGCCTTTTCTTGTGCTTGGGGGAATACATCCGTTTTGCAATGTAGAGGTGACAAAATGGAAGAGTTCTTCTCGTGGGGAAACTGAAAATACGTGAAAACCAACAAAGAATCCTCTTTTTTGTATTTTCAATAAGGAAAGGCATATCTTTGCGAAGAAAATAATCGACAACAAACTTTATTTAACCTAAAACAACGAAATCATGAAGAAAACTTTTCAATGGCTCAGTGCTATGGCGCTGATAGTAATGGGAGCATGCATGTCTGTTGCTTGCAGCAGCGATAGTGATGGCGGCGGTGGCGGCACCCCCGACAACTCCAAGCTTGTAGGCACATGGATTGTTCAATCAGTCTTGCCTACCGATGGTCCACGAGTTGACAGCGAAATGACCTTCAAAGCCGATGGTACTTTCACTCAGGGACGTGATCAGGGCACATATACCTACGACAGTTCAAAAGGAACCTTCACGGCCAAAATCAACGGCATGACCATGCAGGGCAGTTTCCGAGTGGATGGCGATTTCTGCACAGGCTCTGTGGTTGTGACCTCTGAGGGCCGCACGAGAACTTACACAATAACTCTGAAGAAGAAGGACTCTGGAGGTGGCGAAGAAGTTGTGATAGACGAACGCATGGTGGGCAACTGGATTATCATGAGAGATGAAGGTGACCCTGCTGCTGAAGGTAAGACTCTTACGTTCAAAGCGGACGGTACATGGGTGATTGCAAACTACCAGTCAGGCAAATGCACCAGTGAAACAAAAGGAGATGGTCGCATCGTGTTCAACATCTTTGATGACGAAGGCAATCAAATGACATCAGGCAAGCTGGTGGTGGTGAGCGGTGGCAACGTCCTCACTGGTGAGTATGGGGTAGTTAGAATTAAAGCCAAGACCAGAGGCTCCGATGACAAAGATAAATTCGGTATCGTGTTGAAGAGGCCCAACTACACCTATCCTTCTGCTAATAACAGCATCAAAGGCAGATGGGAGATGACAGAATGCAACATACCGGGTTCTCCTGTGGGCAGCATCTTTGTGTTTGGTGAAGCCCCTGAACTGTACATCGAAGGCGATCCTCACATTGATTCCTACAGCATCACTTATACCAATGTAGGTGGAAAGGTGGGTGGTGAACTCACGATGACGTTGGATAATGGCCCTGAAATCTCGGGCTCCTTCACCATCGATGGCGCAACCGTTACCTTGACAGGAACAGCCTCAATGGAAGGCCAATCGATGCCAGTAACGGCAAAGCTGTATAAGCAATAGTCAAGCAAGGCCCTATAAGCACAGAAACAGCAAGGCAGGCAGCACAAAACGTGGCTGCCTGCCTTTTTTTTGCCTTTTCTTGTGTGGGTGTCCTTTTTTCTTTGTACATTTGCCGAGAATTTATCACTAAAACTTACATGGATATGGGAAAGACGACTGTTTTAGGAACGATGTTTCTGGCTGCCGCGATGGTGGCATGCACAGGAAACACAACGAAGGGAGGCGGTGAGGCCGACTCGGATTCTGTAGTGGCAATCACCGACTCACTGCCAGAGAACTCTGAGTTGGAAGCCGTTGAACGCATGGCTGGCTTGCCAACCAGTGTGCCTCCTGTGCCTCTCTATGTGAGGACAAACCCTGAAGATGGACAGGTGGTGGAGGTGGTGTATTGGACTTCACTCGACAAGCCCTCTGCCGACGATGGCCCGGAATATCAGGAATCGTGGCGGATTCAGGAAAGAATGCGCCAGCAGAAGAACTCTTACACGAAAGTGATTGGCAAAGACGACCAACTCTGTGATGTGACCTTTGTGGAGGACGTGAAAAGCAAGAATGCCGACAACGCGATGCTGCGTTCTCCCCAGAACCCCATGCAGGGCTTGAAGTTCAAGTTCAACAACCCTAAGGACCTTAAGAAGTTGCAGGAGGATGGTTATTGCTTCACGATGCTGTGGCTGCTGGCCGATGAGTATGTCAATTCCCGAACACAACTGGCTGTGAAGAGGTCGTCTGAACTTCAGCGCAAGCCGCTGCCTGCCGATGTGGTGAAGAAGATGGAGGAGAAGTATGGCATGAAGGCCGACCGCTCGGCTTTGACAACCACTATCGGCCAAGACTACCAGACGGGATTCATCCAGTTCAAGCCCAAGGGCAAGCAGTGCATTGCGGTCGAGGTGTTGATGTGTGGCGACGACATCTGGTCGTACAGCGATGAGGCTCAATACTTCGAAGGGGATGGCTTCACGTGGCATGTGGACGACGACGGGGAATACTATCCCAACATCTACGATGCGGCCTTCATCGGTCCTGATGGCATCGAACTGCTTTATATGCACTTTTCTGCTGAAAGCACCGGCTTCGGCTGGATGACCATCAAGGGCGACAAACTGGTGCAGCATGAGGTGGGCGGATACTATAATTACCCAGAATAATTAATATGTTTGGCTCTCAACACCCTTGGTGTTTCGAAAAACAATAATTGCCAATAATTACCAAAAAATTTGTCCAATAATAAAAATAAAGGAATTAGGCCCTCGAAAAATAATTATTGGAACCAATTATTGTCAATTATTGGGAACCCTTTAGCTGGTCGTAGCCAATTATTGTTTTTCCAAGCCTCAGAAGGAGGCGAAGGAGCAAGATTAATATAATAGGCATAATTCATTTTGAACAACTACTTATGAAGAAGAATATCATTTATGTGATTGCAATAACCCTTCCCCTTTTGGGAATGATGGGTTGCAAACAGGGTGGCAATGCCGCTGCTGATGAGAAAAAAACAGACTCTGTGGCTGCTGAGGCAAGCACGGAAGGGACAGAAGTGCCCGACGAGGAGATGGAAGGGCAGAGCGGTATCTACGATGCCAGCGATGTGGCGAAGTATTGGCAACAGCGCACCATTCAGGTGACAGGTGGCAAGAGCGACATTGTGGCGCTCTTCGGAGCCTTCAACAAGGAGTGGCCCACCCATGAGGGCAACCGCATCATGCACCAGGCTGACCCCGCATCGGTGCCCGACGATGGTTTCTATGAAGAAGGTTCCATCGTCGATAGGAAGAACGGCTATGTGGAGTCGTCTTGGTTCGAGGGTGAAGACCTGAGCGTGGTGACTGCCTGTGTGTGGGGCCGCAAGAACGGCCACAAATTGTTTGCCGTCAACATGGGCAAGGCTCGCAACGATATGGGCGAGTTTGTCTGCTTCTACGACTACGACCCTGCCAAGAAGACGCTCACTCCCGAGGAGTCGCCGGTGAAGAAGGAACACTTGATTTTCCCTGAAAAACCGATAGAACTCTACCGCCTGCCGCACGAAGGAAAAGTGATGGAGGTGGAGGAAAGAGGAGCACTCATCTTCTTCAATGCCATCTACACCTTTGACGGACAGAACCTGAAATATGTTGGTCACGACACGGGTTGGACCTCGCAGTTGGAAGAAGAATACCGCAAGGAAGACCTCGACGATATACACTATACATTGACCAAGTTTGCCCTCATCGACATTGACGGTGATGGCGGCGAGGAAGTGTGGGTGCGCACGGCCAAAGATGAGGATGGTGCCATCTTCTGCTTTGGCGAAGAAGGTTCTCCGTCGCTTCTCATTACGGAGAGTGAGGGAAAGCGTCCTTCCATCGGCAATGGATGGGTGGGTATCGGCTATCCTGCTGGTGGCCCTTCCTACTATAACCACTATGTCACTGTGAGAAATAGCACGAAGTGGCAAGAGTTCACCGACTTCCAAGTGGAAGAAAAACACGAATACTACATCGGTGACAGGGAAATCGGCGCGGCTGAAGCCCAAGAAATCAAGAAGAACATCAAGGGCAAAGCAAGGTTGATAAAGCCCAGATGGTATAAGATGGCGAAATAAATAAGTAAGCGATATGAAGAAGAATATTTTGACATTTGTGTGCCTCATGTGCACTCTGATGGTGTCGGCACAGAAGAACTACAGCGATGAAGAAATCAGCGCGGGTTGGGCAAAGAAGACCATTACGGGCGTAAAGGATGGTGATATTCTCACGTTGTTCAAGGCTTTCAACAACACGTGGCGAACTGTGCCAGGCAGTGAACTTCTGGCGCATCCAGTCACCAACACGGGCGATGAGGATGCCTATGCCATCGTGGTGGATCGTCCGAATGGTTACATCAGCGCTCAAGAGTTGGGCGATGATGGCGAAGACATTGCGGCTTGTGTGTGGAAACGCTCGAACGGCCACAAACTCTTTGCCGTTGTCTATACCCCTTATCATGGGTTGACACCTCATCCCATTGCGCTCTTCTACGACTACGATGCTGCCAAGAAGACGCTCACCCCAGAGAATCATGTGTTGTCGAATTTCGTGCCCTCGTATAACGACCCTTGCGTTGATATGGTGCACATCAAACTGCCACAGCAGGGAAAGGCTGTAGTGGTGGAAGAGTACATCATGCCTTGGGGCTTCTCCATCAAGCACACTTATCAATGGGACGGCATGCGCCCCAAGTTCTCAGAAACCCAAATCGAGAACATCGACCGGATGTGCAGGCAGTATGACAACCTCTATCAATTGGAAGAGAAGGTGAAATACACGAAGTATGTCCTTTATGACTTTGACGAGGATGATAATCCTGAGTTGTGGCTTCTCTCTGAAAACGAGGAAAATCAGGGCATCTATTCCATCGTGCAAGACAACATTCTGATGCTTGCCTCTACGTATTACAAGACGCATCTCCTATTTCACCCTCAAGTGGTGGGTTCAGCAGGAGGTTGCGGAACGGGTTGTTTCCGTGCGGAGTACACCGCAATAGAGAAAAGCCAACCCAAGTACCGTTTCGTCGACCAGCAGTCTTATAACTATCAGAAGGACGAGATGGAGAGCACTTACTACAAGAACGACAAAGAAATCTCCAACGCTGAGGGTGAGCGCATCCTGAAGCAGTATGGAGAGCCACTTGACATCAATCCGAAGAAAAGAAGCCTTAAATAAGAAAAAGGGACAATAAAAAACGGATTTGACTCCAGAACCTTTCGTTCGACAGAGTCAAATCCGTTTTTTTATAATATTCCTTGTTGTTATTTCTTTTGTGTCCAGCTGGCGCTGACAGTCGCTCCCGCTTCGACGGTGCGTGTGCCACTGTAAACAATTCCTTGGCTTTTGGAGGCATCTTTGGTTTGGGTAACAGTAGTGGTACCGCCAGTGAAGGTGGCATTTTTGCCAATTCTCATACCATTGGCACTGGTGCCTTGGACGGTGATGTCGATATTGCCACCGCTGACGGTAATGTTTTTATCGGCTTTCATGCCGTTGGAACTGGTACCCGAAGCGGTGATGTTGATGGTGCCACCACTGATGTTGATGTCGCCGTCCACGTTGATGCCCATGCACTTGTGTGGGTCGTCCTCGTCTTCTTCCAGATTGCACTTGGCGCCTTGGGCAGTGATGGTGATAGAAGTGGTAGCATCTTCGTCTTGGTTGATGGTGATGCTGCCGTCGGTTTGAATGCCGCGTGAACCACGTGCAATCGCATCGAGCTGCAAGGTGCCGCTATTGATGGTGACGTTGCCATCGGCCTTGATGCACTTGGTGTCTTGCGTGGCGGATGCTATGGCGTTGATGGTTCCACCGTTGATGATTACCTCACCCGTGTTTTCTTCATCGTCTGTGATGATGGCTCCGAGGTCATCGGTTTTGAACTCGGCTTGGATGCCGTCACCTAAGGTGCCTTTGTCGATGTTGATGGTACCTCCGTTGATTTGGAAGTATTGACCTGCATGGATGGCATCGCCGACAGAACCCAGGATATTGATTTCATTGACGGTCTTCTTCACCTTCATGTATTCCTTGGTGGCAATGGCATGGTGATAGTTGCCCGTTACGTTGAGTGTGCCAGCACCAGAGATTTCCAAGTGGCCTTTGGTATAGATGCAGGCCTTGTGGCTGTCAGTAGGATCGGCTGTCAAGCCATTATCGTTGGTGTCGGCAAAGGTGTTGACAGAACCCTTGGCCAAAACAAGTTCGGTACGTTTTCCACATTTGAAGCGTAAGGCTTCACCCAAGGTGGAGGTCAGGTTGACTCCGTTGAGGTTGACCGTCATCTTGTGTTCACTCTTGATGACGAGCGAACCTGCAGAACTGTTCCCGCTCACATTGTAGATGATTTCCTGTTCTGTACCCGCATAGGTGAGGACAACATTGGAACTGCTGCCACTGGAGCAAGTCACCGTGTCGGCCAGGAACATTGGGATGCTGACCGTAGCGGTGGTGCCGTTATAGACAATGTTGACCACGGGGTCTATCTTGGGCTTTGTGAAGGTGATGGAGTCAGGCTGGTTGGTGAGGTCTATCTCCAATCCTTCGGAGATGTCTTTGGTGATATAGTCTCCGTCCTTGCAAATGTAGACTTTCTGTGCATGGGCAATGTTTCCCATTCCCCAAAGCGGAAGAGCCAATAGGACGAGACGAATGATTTTTCTGATGTTTGCTTTCATGTGTCCGTGTTTATTGTTACTTGATGAAGGCTTTCTTCCCGTCTATGATATAGAAGCCCTTGGGGAGTTTGTCGCCGTCTGTTTTGATGAGGCGTCCATACAAATCATACACTTTGCCTGTCTGATTGGGCTTTTTGTCTTCTTTGATTTTGTCAATGCCTGTCACGGTCTCTTCCGTGTAGAAGATCAGTTTTTTGACGTCGGAGGTAGACAACGTGGTGACAACACCACCGGTCGTTATCACGTTGATTTGACCTTCTTCAAAGGTGATTTTCTGCAGGCTGGAGACTTCCCAACTTTGTTCGGCCAGAGTACCATCGTTGGCAATGTAGTAGAGGTTGAAGTCCTCGGCCAAAGCAGTTGATGCAGTGAGCATAAGTCCTGCGGTAAGTGCAAAAATCTTTTTCATATCGATGAATCTTTGTCGTTTCAGAATTTGAAGTTGTAGCCAATGCCAAGGAAGTGCCCGTTAGGCTCATCGTCGTCGTCCTCGGTTTGGTAGCGATAGAAAAGGTCGATTTTGTTCTGTTTGTTCAGTTTGAATTCGGCGCCTGCGGTATATTTCCACTTGTTGGCCTTGTGGTGCAGCCCGCATCCGTATTCGGCCGTAGCATAGGGATCAACGGGGCAATGGCGGATGTTGTAGGCAACACCGATTCTGGAACGTAACACAAATCTGTCCTTGGCTTTATATTGCTTCACGTTGTCTTTGAGCAGATTGAGCTCATTCTCATCTTCGTCATCCACCCGGTAGCGTTCCATGGTGGTGGTGCCCTTGTTGAAGTGTGAGTATTGTACCATTTCTCTCAAAGAGAAACTCCACCGTTTGTTAGGCTCGTAACCTGCTGAGAGGCTAAGGCTTGTGCGGTGGCGTCCGCGCCAGAACTGATGCCGGTGGTTGAAGCCCATGTACTCTGTGGCCGTGTAGTAATTTTGACCGTCAAAGTATTCAAAGTCTTCGTATTTGTTTTTGGTCTGCTCGGGATAGTTCACCCACATGTATTCCCACTTCAAATCTGTTTTGAGATCGAAGACGTCATTTTGGTAGAGCCGCTGTTCCATCCCGATTCCTGCTGTCCAACGGTCTACTTTCTTGGTGTGATCCATCGTGCGCACACCTCCCTCGATGGAGACGTGTGTGCCTGGACGGAGTTTCTTTTCTGCACTAAGGGAAAAATCCATGCCAAAGTCATCGCTTTGGGCGTGAAGAGTTGAAGGATGGAAGAATTGAAGGATGGAAGTAGCCAGTATGGCTGTCAGGATCCTTCGGCATGTCAGTGTGTGTTTATGCATATTCCTTTGGCATTTTTTGTGCCGACTCGTCTTCCTCGTCGGTATTATAGTAAATTTTGATAAGTGCCATGTCCTTCAGGAAGTCAATGGAACCGATAGATACGTGGGTAATGTCCAAGCCGGTACGAGCCTTCAAATCTTCGATGAGTTCCTTACGGCAACTGGGCTTGATAAGGTCAATCTTGTCATATTTGATGTACTTGGAAGAGAGACTCTTCACCAGTTTGTTGGCCTCGGCAATCCATACGCCCAACACGAACACGAGGTCGGTCAGAATCAACTCTCCCATACTCGTCATGAGCGGTCCTGCAAATTCAGGATGCTTGGGAGAGATGTCGGCTGCCCATGCCAAACCATTGATAGCGGCCAACGAGATGATGAGGAACAGGTAGGTCATCTCGCGGATTGGCACCGATTCTGTGCGGTAGCGCATGATGCAGAAGATGGCGAAAAGTCCCATCGCTATACCTGTTTTGATTTTGGCATCACCCATCAGGTGGATGAGCATGAAGATGCAGAAGCCTACCAGAATATAGGTGAAGAAGAAGTCGCGACGACGTGCTTTCGGAAAGTAGAAGGCACGGGCGATAATGATGGTGAAGATGGTGTTGATGGTGAGTCGTAGCAGCAGGTCGAGAATTCGACACGTGTCACTGGACAACACTGCCAGAAAGTCGTTAATTGCGTCCATATAGTTTTTTTAGTTTTATAATTCGTGGTCGATAAATCTCCGTCCGTTGATTTTCTCCAGGTTGCGGAGTTTCGGTTTGAAGTTATTTTGTTTCAAGCCAGGGTCGGTCAACGCCATGCCAATACAACACTTCGAAAAGCCTGTGGGGTGTACATGGATATCGCGGAGCAGGTTGCATACGGGTGAAAAGACATTGCCATCGCGCTTCAACTCTATGATGACCAATTGGTCTGTCGCATGGTCGTGATTGGTCTCGAAGTTGTGAAAGCCAATGTTAAAGTCGATGGTCAGCCGTTCCGTCTTCCCTTTGTTCACCAATGTGACACGGTCGAACTGGTTGCGCACCACGGCATTCAGTCGGTCGAGGTCAAGACCTGTTTTCCGCTGTACCAGTTCGTGCGCTCCGTCCGTGCCTCGAAAGTTGTCTTGCGACGGCACTTCTATGCGTTTTTTCTTCGTACGGGCATGATTGTTCTTGTTCTTCACTTCCAAGAAGGTCAACTTGCTGGCTACGTACGTCCTCACCCGCACCTTCATGCGCCGTGCCCGTCCGTTGTGGTGCATCATGTACATGAGGTGGTCATTCGTGTCGTAGTAGGTGGTTAGATAGGGGATGATTCTTCGTTCTAACGTTTCCTGCACGTAGTATTTGTCCTGTACCAACTGGAGTAAACGCACCAATTGTGCCTTCGACGCCACGTATTTGGTGTCTAGGCGGTTCATCAAGCGAATGTCTGACATCTGCTCGAGTGTGATGGGAGTCATAGAGCCTAAGAGTTCCTGTATTTCTCTGTCGGTGTTGTGCATGTAGTTAGGCCGTAAAAGTGAAAAAAGCGTACAAAAGTACACATTTCTTTTCATATTGTCATCAGAAAATCGCTAAAATAACGTTTTTTAGCATAAAAAACACGCCTATATATAGAATATGTGGGAAAAAGTTTGGTGATGTGGGAAGAAAATGCGTACCTTTGCACCGCAATGAATGAGGGGACTGAAAAGTTCCCTCTTTTCTTTGCGAGGAAAAGCTTAAAAATATGATTGACAAGAACAAAGTGAAGGAACTGGCCCTTGAGTGGCTGGAAGGCAAAGAGTATTTTCTGGTGGACGCAACGGTTGACCAGGAAAACAAAATCACCGTGGAAATTGACCACAAGGATGGCGTCTGGATTGAGGATTGCTGTGAATTGAGCCGTTTCATCGAAGAACACTTCGACCGTGATGTGGAAGACTTTGAGTTGGAAGTGGGCTCGGCTGGCATTGGTCAGCCGATGAAGGTGTTGCAGCAATATGTCAATTCCATCGGCTATGACGTGGAAGTGCTCACGGCAGAGGGGAAGAAAATGGAGGGCTGCCTGAAGAGCGCAGACGAGAATGGCTTTGTGGTTACCGTTTTGGAGAAGCAGAGAATGGAAGGAAAGAAGCGCCCACAGATGGTGGAGGTGGATAAAGCCTTTGGTTATGGGGACGTGAAGTGGGTGAAGAATATCATTGATTTTAAGTAAGAGGATTCGTAGACTCTTCCTGTGGTGTGTGACCACGCGGTTGAGACGTGATTCTCAAATCATCAACATGCAAGAAATAAAAAAATTATAATACAATGGCAAAAAAAGTAACAGATCGTGTTAACTTGATTGACACTTTTAAAGATTTCAAGGAAACCAAAAACATTGACCGTATCACTTTGGTGAGTGTAATCGAGGATAGTTTCCGTAGCGTGCTGCAGAAAACTTATGGCTCGGACGAGAATTTTGACGTGATTGTGAACCCAGACAAAGGCGACTTCGAAATCTACCGCAACCGTGTGGTGGTGGAAGATGGCATGGTGAAGAACGAAAATGCGGAGATTGCTCTGACTGAGGCACAGAAGATTGACAAGGATTTCGAAGTAGGTGAAGAGGTGAGTGAACGTGTGGAGTTCTCGAAGTTCGGCCGCCGTGCTATCCTCACGCTGCGTCAGACGATGGCCAGCAAGATTCTGGATTTGGAGCATGACAACCTTTACAATAAGTATGTAGATAAGGTTGGACAAATCATCAGTGGAGAAGTGTATCAGATATGGAAGCGTGAGATGTTGCTGCTTGACGATGAGGGTAACGAACTTTTGTTGCCGAAGAGCGAGCAGATTCCTGGCGACTTCTTCCGTAAGGGCGAGACAGCGCGTGCTGTGGTGCTCCGTGTGGAGAATCTGAACAACAATCCGAAAATCATCCTCTCGCGTACTTCTCCTGAGTTCTTGCGCCGTCTGTTGGAGCAGGAAGTGCCAGAAATCAACGATGGTCTCATCACCGTGCAGCGTATTGCCCGCATTCCGGGTGAAAGAGCCAAGATTGCTGTGGAAAGTTACAATGAGCGCGTTGATCCGGTGGGTGCCTGTGTGGGTGTGAAGGGTAGCCGTATCCATGGAATTGTGCGTGAACTTCACAATGAGAACATTGACGTTATTAATTATACCAGCAATATCAAGTTGTTTATCCAGCGTGCCCTGAGTCCGGCAGCAATCATTTCCATCTCGTTGGACGAGGAGAAGAAGAAGGCTGACGTGTATTTGCAGCCTGACCAAGTAAGTTTGGCTATCGGTAAGAATGGTGACAATATTAAGTTGGCCAGTATGCTGACTGGATATACCATTGACGTGTTCCGTGAACTCAATGGCGAAGAGCCAGATGAGGAAGACATCTATCTGGATGAATTCAAGGATGAGATTGAGCCTTGGATTATTGATTCCATCAAGAGCCTTGGTCTTGAAACAGCCAAGAGCGTGTTGGATGCACCACGTGCCATGCTGGTGGAGAAGGCCGACCTTGAGGAAGACACAGTGGATGAGGTGCTCCGCATCCTTAAAGCCGAATTTGAAGAGTAAGTACATTTACAATCGTTTAACAATCAACCATCTGCCATGCGGTGAAGATGGGGATTGCAAATAGGGACAAATACATTGTGAATGACAAAATTGTAAACAAAAGATGGCAGTAAGATTAAATAAAGCATTAAAAGAACTCAATGTGGGAATCAACACCGTGGCGCAGTTCCTACAGAAAAAGGGTATGGCTTTGCAAGACGCTACGCCTAACGCTAAAATTACGGATGAACAGTACGCACTGCTTCAGAAGGAGTTTGGCGAAGACATGAAACAAAATGCCGCTACGAAACAACAGATTCAAAATCAGAAGGAAAAGGAGCAGCAGGAAAAACGTGAGCGCCAGCAAGCAGCCCGTGAGGAAAAGGAACGTCAGGAGAGGGAAAAAGCCGCCCGGAAGCCTCAATTGAAGATTGTTGGTAACATCAACGACCTGAAGAACTCTGCGCCTGCTCCCGAGAAGAAAGAGAAGGAGCAGAAAGTGGAGGTTGTGGAAACTGCCCCTGTTGAACAGGTTCCACAACCGGATGTACAGAAAGAGGAAGAAGTGGCTCCACAACCAGCTGAGGAGGTGACTCCGCAGGCTGAGGCTGAAGCATCGCAGGAGGAACCCAAGAAGAAATCGGGCAAACTCTCTCCAGCAGAACGTTTGGAACAGGATGAAAACGGAGTTTATCGTCTGGCTGCACCCGCTGAAGTCGGTGTGCAGTTCAAGCAGGTGGGCTTCATCGACCTGTCGAGCCTGAACAGTAAAACTCGTCCTGACCGCAAGAGCAAGGCCGAGCGCCGCAAGGAGCGTCAAGCCGCCCAAGGCGCTACAGAGGGGCAGGCTGTTCAAGGAGGACAGAAGAAAAAGCGTAACCGCATCAGCAGCAACAAAGTGGACATTGATGCAGCCGCCAAGCAGAGCAGTGCCCAACAGAGTCAGGCCAAGAAGCAGAGCGGTAAAACCAATCAGCCCAATGCCCAACAGCAGAAGAACCAGCAGGCTCAGCAACAGGCTCAAGGCAAAAAGAAGAACAAGAAGAAACAACCTCCGAAGCCACAGGAACTGAGCGAGGAAGAAGTGGCAAAGCAGGTGAAAGAGACACTTGCACGTCTCACAGCCAAGCAGGAGAAGAAGGGCGTGAAATACCGCAAGGACAAGCGTCACGCCATCCATGAACGCATGGTGGAAGAGGAAATGGCAGAGAATGCGGAGAGCAAGGTGCTGAAGATTACCGAGTTCGTGACCGCCAACGAATTGGCCACCATGATGGATGTGCCCGTTACGAAAGTGATAGGCACCTGTATGTCCATAGGCATGATGGTGAGCATCAACCAGCGTCTTGATGCCGAGACCATCAACATCGTAGCCGAAGAATTTGGCTTCACCACTAATTATGTATCGGAAGAAGTCTCCAATGCCATCGAAGAGACCGAGGACAGGGAAGAAGACCTCCAGCGTCGAGCACCCATCATTACGGTGATGGGTCACGTTGACCATGGTAAGACATCCCTCCTTGACTATATCCGCAAGACGAATGTGATAGCAGGCGAGGCAGGAGGCATCACCCAGCACATCGGAGCCTACAATGTGAAGATGAAGGACGGTCGTCGCATCACCTTCCTCGATACCCCGGGTCACGAAGCGTTCACCGCCATGCGAGCCCGTGGCGCGAAGGTGACCGACATCGCCATCATTATTGTGGCAGCTGACGACGATGTGATGCCTCAGACGAAAGAAGCCATCGCACACGCACAGGCAGCAGGAGTTCCTATGGTCTTTGCCATCAACAAAATAGACAAGCCAGGCGCTAACCCCGACAAAATCAAGGAACAACTCGCAGGCATGAACCTGCTTGTGGAAGAATGGGGAGGAAAATACCAGAGTCAGGACATCAGTGCCAAGAAAGGCATCGGAGTGGAAGAACTGATGGACAAAGTCCTGCTCGAAGCAGAAATGCTTGACCTCAAAGCCAACCCTGACCGCAAGGCAACAGGTTCCATCATCGAGTCCACACTCGACAAAGGACGAGGCTATGTAGCCACAGTGCTCGTGCAGAACGGCACACTCCATCAGGGCGACATCGTGCTCGCAGGTACGCACTACGGTCGCATCAAAGCCATGTTCAACGAGCGAGGCCAGCGTATCGAAAAAGCACTGCCAGCCGAACCTGCAGTCATCCTGGGCCTGAACGGAGCACCCACAGCAGGCGACACCTTCCATGTGATGGAGACCGAGCAGGAAGCCCGCGAAATATGCAACAAGCGTGAACAACTCAAACGAGAGCAGGGCTTGCGCACCCAGACACGCCTCACCCTCGACGAACTTGGTCGCCGTATCGCACTGGGAGACTTCAAGGAACTTAACCTCATCGTCAAGGGCGACGTGGACGGCTCCATCGAGGCACTCTCCGATTCGCTTATCAAACTCTCTACTGAAAAGATTCAAGTCAATGTCATCCATAAGGCCGTAGGACAAATCAGCGAAAACGATGTAGAACTGGCACACGCTTCCGAGAACGTCATCATCATCGGTTTCCAGGTGCGTCCTTCAGCCGCAGCCCGTCGTCTCGCTGAGCAATACGGCGTTGACATCCGTCTTTACTCCATCATCTACGATGCCATCGAAGAAGTGAAAGACGCCATGGAAGGCATGCTTGCACCGACACTCAAGGAAGAAGTGACCGCACAGGTCGAAGTGCGTCAGGTTTACCACATCACCAAAGTCGGCACCGTGGCCGGCTGCTGGGTGACCGAAGGGAAAGTCCACCGCAGCGACAAGGTGCGAGTGGTTCGCGACGGTATCGTGGTGCACACAGGCGACATCCTCGCGCTCAAGCGTTTCAAGGATGACGTGAAAGAAGTGGGA
The DNA here is from genome assembly GCA_016280445.1 of Bacteroidaceae bacterium. Lineage (GTDB taxonomy): Bacteria > Bacteroidota > Bacteroidia > Bacteroidales > Bacteroidaceae > Minthosoma. Next base: position 21,179 of record JAEEGS010000013.1, on the reverse strand, counting down.
CGCGACTTCGAGTGTGGCCTCTCCATCGTCAACTACAACGACATTCGTGAAGGCGACGTGCTGGAGACCTACACAGAAGTGGAAGTTAAAGCAAAACTCTGATAAAAGCTTTTTAGGCATGTTCTGAGAATGGTAAAGTTCTTGGAACATGTCTTTAGTGCGGAGGAATCCGTGGGTTCATATCGAAAAAGGGAATGGAAATACTGATTTACATTGTGCTTATTGTTGGTGGTATCATCGGCTTTAAGCAAGGGGCCTTCAAGCAAGTAGCTCACTTTTTGGGTGTGGCGGTAGGTCTGCTTTTGGCGGCTACGCTGTATCACCAGTTTGGCGACTTTTTAGCCGATAAGACGGGTGCCAGCATTGGTTTTGGTCGCCTTGTTGCTTTTGTGCTGATCGTCATTGTGGTGCCGATAGGATTGGGATGGCTTGCCGCTTTCTTTACGGAATTTTTCAAGAAACTGAAACTAAACTTTCTCAATCGCTTGTTGGGTGCTTTCGTCGGTGTGGTTTGCTATGCTCTGATACTGAGTGTGGCGCTCAATCTCTTCGATTTTGTAGCCAGCAACGCAGGTTTTAAACCGCAGAAACTTAGTGAGCGCCCTGACATCTATTACAGTATGAAGCATGCCACTCAGGTGGTTATTCCCGATATTCTGCTCGTTACTGATGCAACCGAGATAGCGAATGGTTGCGAGCCGAGATATGGATTGAAATCCGTGGTGGAAAAAGCGACGAAGAAAGCCAAACCTACAAAGAAATCAGAATGAGCGAGCAGAACGAGTTTGTGCGTCAGGTGGCAGAAAAGAAGTACGAATATGGCTTCACTACCGATGTACACACAGAAATCATAGACAAAGGACTGAATGAGGACGTGATTCGCCTCATATCGTCGAAAAAAGGAGAGCCCGAATGGTTGTTGCAGTACCGTCTGGACGCCTATCGATATTGGCTCACCCAAGAACCACCCTCATGGGGGCATGTGCATCTGCCGGAAATAGATTATCAGGGCATATCCTATTATGCTGACCCTACGGGAAGGGGAGGGAAGGGACCTCAGTCGTTGGATGAGATAGACCCGGAACTGATGAAGACTTTTGACAAGTTGGGCATTCCTCTTGAGGAGCGGCTGGCACTTTCTGGCACTGCGGTTGATGCTGTGATGGATTCCGTGTCGGTGAAGACCACTTTCAAGGAGAAACTTTCTGAGAAAGGCATCATCTTTTGTTCCATCAGCGAGGCAGTGAAAGAGTACCCAGACCTTGTGAGAAAGTATCTTGGAAGTGTTGTGCCGCCCAAAGACAACTATTTTGCAGCGCTTAACAGTGCCGTGTTCTCCGATGGCTCTTTCGTGTATATTCCCAAGAATACACGTTGTCCCATGGAACTCTCCACCTACTTCCGTATCAATGCTCGTAACACAGGACAGTTTGAACGCACGCTCATTGTGTGTGACGAAGGATCCTACGTTTCCTATTTGGAGGGTTGCACGGCACCGATGCGTGATGAAAATCAATTGCATGCAGCCATTGTTGAGATTGTGGTGATGGACAATGCGGAGGTGAAATATTCTACGGTACAGAATTGGTATCCGGGTGATGCGGAAGGTCGTGGTGGCGTACTCAACCTCGTGACCAAGCGTGGCGATCTCAGAGGTGTGAACAGTAAACTCTCATGGACACAAGTGGAAACAGGCTCTGCAATCACCTGGAAATACCCCTCGTGTGTATTGCGTGGCGATAATAGTCAAGCCGAGTTCTACTCGGTGGCAGTTACCAACAACCATCAGGAGGCTGATACGGGTACCAAGATGATACATTTAGGCAAGAACACTCGTTCCACCATCATCTCAAAGGGTATTTCTGCAGGCAAATCGCAGAACTCCTACCGTGGACTGGTGCGGGTAGGTAAGCATGCTGATGGTGCGCGTAACTATTCCTCGTGCGACTCTCTTCTGCTTGGCAGCCAGTGTGGTGCCCACACCTTCCCTTATATGGATGTTCACAATAACACAGCCACTGTCGAGCACGAAGCCACCACTTCAAAAATCAACGAAGACCAACTCTTTTACTGCAACCAACGAGGCATCTCCACCGAAGAGGCTGTGGGTCTTATCGTCAACGGATATGCCAAAGATGTACTCAACAAACTTCCGATGGAGTTTGCCGTTGAAGCCCAGAAATTGTTAAGTGTATCTCTTGAAGGAACAGTAGGATAAAGAATTATATGTGTGTGATGGAAAGGGATCAGGAGTTTTGGGATTGGATAGAAGGGATACCTTACGAATTGGCCTTTTGGAATAATACTTATCGGTGGAATACCTCTTTTGATGGGCTGATGCATTGGTCGCGCATTGGGAAGACTATTCAGCTGGCTGGTTTTGATGCCTCTGCTTTTCTTGCGGGTTTCGACAGGCCTGTAGTGCTCGATGTGGGATGTGGAATGAGTTATGCATTTGGCAATCAAGTGGAAACGTCTGATGGAATGCATCCTCTGGAAATACATTATATAGATCCTTTGGCCTCTTTCTATAATAAAATAAAGGAGCGGTATCATCGTGATATGCCTGACATAGAATTTGGTATGATGGAGAATCTTTCCATCACCCATTTTGACAAGGGGGCGAAGTTGATTATCATCAGTAACGCTTTAGACCACTCTTCCAATCCCATAAGAGGGATTCTTGATGCATTAAATGTGCTTGATGTAGGAGGATGTCTTTACCTTAACCACCATCCTAATGAGGCTGAAGCGGAGCACTATAAGGGTTTTCATAGGTATAATATCTGTACGAATGAAGCGCATCAGATGGTGGTATGGAACAGGGAGAAACGTATAATCGTAGATGACATCATAGCCCCTTTTGCGACGATGGAAACTAAGACTATGGATAATGGTTTTATCGTGAACGTCATTATAAAAAAATCGGAGTTGGAGCATTATCCCCAAGAGGCAAACAAAGAGGCTTATGTGCATAAACTCATGGCGCTCTTGGAGGTGTCGCAGTGTCCTTCTTACACCTTGAAGATGAAGATGAAATACGCATGGTACAATACTATCCAGTTCTTTGTACAAATGCTTCCATATAAGTATAAACAGCGTCTGCGCAGTCTGATATACAGATAAATAGAAAAGTAGAAAAATGTTAGAAATTAGAAACCTCCATGCCCAAGTTGGCGACAAAGCGATACTCAAAGGCATTGATTTGACCATTCGGGATGGTGAGATTCACGCCCTGATGGGAACTAATGGTGCGGGCAAATCCACCCTCTCTAACGTCATTGTGGGCAACCCCTCCTACGAAGTAACAGAAGGGAGCATCATCTTCAATGGGCAAGACCTCCTTGCCATGAGCCCTGAAGCACGTGCCCATGCAGGTATCTTCATGTCTTTCCAGGCACCTATAGAGATTCCAGGAGTGAGCATGACTAATTTTATGCGTGCGGCAGTCAATGCCCGTCGTGAAGCAATGGGAAAGGAACCGCTCAAGTCCACCGATTTCTTGAAAATCATGCGTGAGAAACGGAAATTGGTTGAGATAGACCAGAAACTGATGAACCGTTCAGTAAATGAGGGTTTTTCTGGTGGCGAGCGCAAACGCAACGAGATATTCCAGATGGCGATGTTGGAACCTACATTCTGTATTCTTGACGAGACCGATTCTGGTCTGGATGTTGATGCCCTTCGTATTGTGGCTGAAGGTTTCAACAAGTTGCGGACGGCAGAGACAAGTGCCATTGTCATCACCCATTACCAGCGACTGCTTGATTATATCCGTCCTGACTTTGTCCATGTGCTCATTGATGGACATATAGTCAAGACAGGTACGGCAGAACTGGCACAGCAGATTGAAGAAAGAGGTTTCGATTGGATTAAAGAGACATTGGCATGAAGAGCGAACAGCAATACATAGAACTCTATCATGAAGCATCCGGTGTCATCAAGGAACGTAGCTGCCCTGTGATGAATCTTGTGCGTGATGCGGCCTTTGAGGCTTTCCGACAGGTGGGCTTTCCTGCCAAAAAGGTGGAGCGCTACAAGTATACCGATGTAAATGTGGCCTTTGCTCCTAACTATGGCATCTCTCTTTCGCCCTTGACGGTCAAACCATCCGCGTACATATATAATATGAAGGATGCGCCTATTGACGTAACTCCTTATTACCATCAAGTGGCTGACGGTTCTGATGCTATTACGGCACTGAACACAGCGTTGGTGCATGATGCTCTACTGGTTTATGTGCCCAAGAACACTCGTGTGGCTGACCCCATTGTGGTTGACAATTGGCTGAAGGGAACGGCTGCTACCATGATGAACAGACGCATTCTCGTTGTGATGGAACAAGGTTCCGAGGCCACGCTGATTATCAATGACCACGCTACTGACAAACAACGGTTCCTTGTCACTCAGGTGATGGAAGTTTATTGCCACGACAATGCTCGTCTTGACCTCTATGAGATAGAGGAAACCACCCCCTTGTGTTCACGTTTCTCCAATGTGTACATTCGAGAGGGGCGTGATTGTTCTGTCAAGCACAATAGCATCACGCTTTTCAACGGCCAGACACGGAACCTCTGTGATGTTTATCTTCAGGGCGAAAACTCAGAGGCGACGCTGAATGGTTGTGCCATTGGCAGCGGTTCCCAACGGATAGATAACAACACGCTTATCCGTCATGAAGTGGCTAATTGTCAGTCGAATGAACTATACAGATATGTGGTGGATGATCAATCGGTGGGTGCTTTTGCTGGAAAGATTTTAGTGGAGAAAGATGCACAGAATACCATCTCGCAAGAGACCAATGCAAACCTTTGTGCCTCTCCCGACGGAAGGATGTACACCCAACCGATGCTTGAGATTTATGCCGACGATGTGAAGTGTGCTCATGGTTCCACGGTGGGTGTGATGGACGAGACGGCTCTGTTTTATATGCGGCAACGCGGCATTCCCGAAGCCGAGGCACGGACATTGCTTAAAAATGCCTTTATGGGACAGGTCATTGACCAAATAAAAAATGAGTCCCTTCGCCAACGTCTTTATGTCAAAGTGGAGAAACGTTTTCGCGGCGAACTCGACAAATGTGAAGACTGTCGTCTGTGTAAATGAGAAAAAGAGGAAGAGGGAAGAAAAGGGTTATTCCCACAATGCACCAAAGCCGATGCTTTCATCCGACACTTCACTATTGCGCTCTTTTGAGAAACAGGTGGAATTGTTTGCGGTTCCACTTTTGATACGAAGAGATTGGGTCGTTTGACATATCATGAAGGTGTCTTCTATGAAAGAGACACAAATAGTGGGGCAAATGTAGGTTTTCTTTTGAGTGTTTGAGGTGCAAGACATATTCAATTGTCCTTTTTCAAAGAATGATTGTTTGTTACTTGAGCACAAAGGTAAGGATTATAAATGAATGGAGCATGATAAAATGCTAAAAAAAGTGGAAACATATGGAAAATTGACGGGGACGGCTCCCTGTATGGCAACCATTGGCACTTTTGACGGGGTGCACCGGGGACATCGGTTTATGGTGGATCAGGTGGTTCGTCAGGCACACGAAAAAGGGCTTGACGCATTGGTTGTCACATTCCCCAACCACCCCCTGCAAGTGCTCCGTTCCTCCACTCCGTTAAGTATGCTGACATTGGCAGAAGAGAAAGTCTCCTTGTTGTTGGAGGCAGGTGTTGACAGGGTGGTGATGTTGCCTTTCACAGAAGAAGTGGCTTCTATGACAGCATCCGAATTTATGCACGTGGTATTGAAAGAGGGTCTGCATGTTCAGACATTGTTGATGGGGTATGACAATCGCTTCGGACACGATGGCATGAACTTTGGAGGATGTCAGGCGATAGGTGCAGCTATGGGAATCGAAGTGGTGAAGTGTGACGAACTAAGAGGTGAAGGGAAAATATCTTCCACCATGGTGAGAAACGCCTTGCTGGTGGGTGATGTTGAACATGCCCACGAACTTCTCGGCTACAACTATTTCTTGCAGGGAGAAGTGGTGCAAGGTTTTCAAAATGGGAGGAAATTGGGCTATCCAACAGCCAATCTGCAAGTGGACGTCAACAAACTCATTCCAGAGAATGGCGTATATCTTGTCAACACTTTCATCTCAGATAAGACTTCTTCCATAGGCCTTTCCTCTTCTCTGGCATCAGGCTTCTTCGGTATGCTCAATGTGGGTACGCGGCCAACTCTCCACAATGGTCAACAGCGTAGCATCGAGGTACACGTTTTTGATTATGAGGGTAACCTTTACGGTGCCACATTGAAGGTGGAATTGTTGCGTCACTTACGTAAGGAACGAGAATTTGACTCTTTGGAAAAACTTCGTCTTCAGTTGGCTGAAGACGAAAAAGCATGTCGCTCACTATTGTCAAACACCCCATCTTGCCTATGATTGAGATACTTAACACCCTTGTTTCGCTCGACCTCTTCAAAGTGTTTTTTTGTTGCGATTTGGAAAAGTGTCATGGCCTTTGCTGTGTGGAAGGCGATGCTGGTGCCCCCGTTGATATGGAAGAGGTGGGACTCTTGGAAGATTCCCTTGAGGTAGTGTGGGCCGATCTCACTCCTGAGGCACAGCGGCAGATTGATGCGGAAGGCGTGGTTTATCCTGATCGAGATGGCGACCTGGTCACCCAAATAGTCAATGGGAAAGACTGCGTGTTTGTAAAGCATGAGGGGGAATGTGCTTTTTGTGCCATTGAGTCTGCTTATCGTTGTGGTCGCTTTCATTGGCGAAAGCCCATGTCTTGTGCTCTTTATCCCGTGCGGCTCTCCACTGTCGGTGACATGACAGCGGTTAATGTTCACAAGTGGAACATTTGCCAGCCAGCACGTGAATTAGGTGAGAAACTCCAGATGCCTGTCTATCAATTTCTCAAGGAACCGCTCATCCGTCGTTTCGGTCAGGCATGGTGGGATGAGTGCGATTTGGCGGCTCGAGAGTTGAAGAAAGCGGGTTATTTGGATTGATACATGATGAAAACACGAAAAAGTCCTCTTTTTGAGTCATAAACGACTACAGACTGCTATGAAAATGAGTAAAAAGGAGTCTTTTTTCAAAAAAAATCCTCCCAAACTGTTTTTTATGAAAAAAATATCATAAATTTGCAACTTGACGAATAGGTGATGACACAGCTGACCTTCTTTTTTGGGGGGAGGGGAGTCGCCTTTATACTCTTTACTACTTCTACTTTTCTATATGATTACGATTCAAAATAATGATGGCGACCGACGGGTGCTTCTGCTCGATAGCCCGTTCGCGCTCGATGAGAGTCCTGACTTTCCCGAGTATCTTTTCGATGTGGTGTTCATCGTCAATAACTCGCCTGAGGAGACGAAGACTATTCTCAATAGCATCAACCCCGTCACTTCGACCAAGTGCTGCTACAAGCCCTTCTTCGTGTCGAAGTCTCTGAAGGGAAAGATGGACAACTATGATGAAATCATCGACGGATATGCGGATGACTGGAATAGCATGGATGTGCTGACTGCGGTGGAGAACATCATTGACTATAACACGCTCATCGGTCTGAATGCGACGGAGGATCCTATCATGTCGTCGAACCAGTTCTTCATCCGGCTGACTCGCTATCTCATTTCTCGCAAGAAGACGGTGTTGGAGCCTAAACTTGATGTGTCGGCTTCGACGGGGTATGTGATTCCTGTGTTCGATTTGTTCTACAGGTTGAGTCAGTATGAGTTGTCGGAGTATTTTGTCTTCATGCAGTCGATGACGGAGAAGGGGCTCTTCCGGACCACGAAGTTTGTGAACAAGGTGTATCTGTGTCCGTCGTGTCTGCACTCGCATTTGCTTTACATACAAACCTGTCCGAAATGCGGACAGTCATCCATCCAGACGGAGGAGGTGATTCACCATTTCCGCTGTGCCAATGTCAGCCCCGAGCATACATACAATTTTGGCGGTCAGTTGCGTTGCCCCAAGTGTCATAAGGTGCTGCAGCACATTGGTATGGATTATGACCGCCCTGCGGTGATTTACACCTGCAACACTTGCGGCAACACGTTCATCGAGCCGAAGTCGAAGACGCTTTGCACGAGTTGCAAGACGACGCATGACGCTGATGAACTGATTCCGCAGGATTTCAACATCTACGAGATTACGTCTGAGGGCAAGCAGTCCATCATTTCGCCCAACATCGGGTTCACCATCTACACGGAGTTCTACGATAACTACATTGAGTATAACCGTCTGGTGAGCCGCATCCGGCTGTTGGCTGAGCAGAAGTTCTCGGGCAACATCAGCGGTGACCTTCTTGTGGGCAAGATATGGATTCTCGACGAGGATGGCATCACGGCGGCGATTCGTCCGGAGGTCATCGAGTTGGTGTGTCAGTATTTCCCCAACAACAAGGTATCGGCTGCCAACAATATCACTTATGTTGGTTCTGTGGTGCGCGACTATACGGGCGACACGGAGGAGAGCATCATCAATTTCCAGGTCATGCTCTCGGAGACCATCCGTGCGGCACAGAGCATTCTCCGTCCAGGGGAGCACATCTGCTACACTTACATGAAACTGCAGGGCAATCAGTCCACCATCGACGACTTCATTAAGGAGATGGGCTTCATCTCGCCTAATCCGGATGACAGTTTTGCCTACCATCATGTTGATGAGAAAGAGAAAAAGGAGCCTTCCGCGCAGGATGAGCCAACCCTTGCCTGATTGATATAGCAACTAATTAATAAAAACTCAAGCAATATGAATGAACAACTAACACCAGGAATTAACGTAGAAAGTTTATCCGTTCTCGTTGTCGACGATGTTCCATTGAACATCCTTCTCATCAAGAAGATGCTCTCTCAGTACACCTTCGAAATCCGCACTGCCAATGGTGGTCAGGCTGCGCTTGATGCTATTGCCAAGAAGATGCCAGACCTCGTGTTGCTCGACCTGATGATGCCAGGCATCGATGGTTTTGAAGTTATTCGTCGTCTCCGTGCCGACGAGAAGACGAAGGAGCTGCCCATCATCATCCTCTCGGCTCTCAACTCCGAGCAGGACATCTCAAAGGGTTTCCAACTGGGTGCCAACGACTTCATCAACAAGCCCATCATCATGGAGAAACTCCTGAGCAGTGTCACGACACAACTGAACTTGCAGGCTGCAAAGCGTCAGTTGCATACATGATGTTCTCCTTGGACGAAACAGGAAAAAAGAAGGGGGGGATGCACATACGGTGTGCATCCCCCTCTTTTTGTGTTGATACGTGACGGAGACTTTATGCGAGCATGGCTGTCACCAGTTCGTCGGCTGTCACCAACTGCTGTTCGCCCGTGGTCATGTTCTTCAGGTTCAGTTTCCCCTCTGCCAACTCCGTCTCGCCCACGATGGCGACAAATGGGATGCCCTTGGCATTGGCATACGCCATCTGCTTCTTCATCTTTGTCGCATCAGGGTAAATCTCTGCACAGATGCCCGCCTCGCGCACCTTTGCCAACACGGGCAGGCAGAAGTCCGCCTCCTTCTCGCCAAAGTTGACGAACAGGAGTTGTGTGGCGTTTACGGCCTCCTTCGGATAGAGGTCCAACTGATTCAGCACATCGTAAATTCTGTCAGCGCCAAACGAGATGCCAACACCACTCAGTCCTGGCATGCCAAAGATGCCTGTCAGGTTGTCGTAGCGGCCACCTCCCGTGATGGAACCCATCTCCACATCCAATGCCTTCACTTCGAAGATGGCGCCAGTGTAGTAGTTCAGGCCACGAGCCAGTGTCAGGTCAAGTTCCACGGCATTCTTCAGCCCTCCCAACTTCGAGAGAATCCACTCCATCTCATCTACGCCCTTCATACCCACCTCCGAGTCCTTCAGCACCTCTCGCATCGTGGCAATCTTCTCAGTGTTCGAACCGCTCAATTGGATGATGGGTTGCAGGCGCTCGATGGCCTCAGCATTGATGCCTGCATCAGCCAGTTCCGCATTCACAGCCTCCAAACCAATCTTGTCCAACTTGTCTATGGCCACCGTGATGTCCACAATCCTTTCTGCCGCACCCATCAGTTCGGCGATGCCCGTCAGAATCTTGCGGTTGTTCATCTTGATGCATACACGAACTCCCAACCGTGCAAACACCGTGTCCACAATCTGCATCAATTCCACTTCGTTCAGCAGTGAGTTGCTGCCCACCACGTCTGCGTCACACTGGTAAAACTCCCTGTATCGTCCCTTCTGTGGACGGTCAGCACGCCACACGGGCTGAATCTGGTAACGCTTAAAGGGTAATGCCAGTTCCTCTCGATGCTGCACCACATAACGGGCAAACGGAACGGTCAGGTCGTAGCGCAATCCCTTTTCGCAGAAGTGTGCCGCCAACTTCAAGGTGCTGGTTGTCGCCACCTCATCGGCAGTCATGCCATGCAGGAAGTCACCCGAGTTCAGAATCTTGAAGAGCAACTTGTCACCCTCCTCGCCATACTTGCCCATCAGGGTGGACAAGTTCTCCATGGCAGGTGTCTCGATTTGTTGGAAACCATACAGGGCATACACCTCCCTGATGGTGTTGAAAATATAGTTGCGCTTTGCCATCTCTACTGGCGAAAAGTCGCGTGTACCCTTTGGTATGCTTGGTTTTTGTGCCATATCAAATTCAATTTGGGTGCAAAGATACGGGTAAGTGAGCACAAAAACAAGAAAAACCGGTTTTTATTGTTTTGTCGAGCGTGAGTAACTTCGGCGGAGCCAACGTCGATTAAGTGAGCGAAAAACCAAAGTTATTGTTTTTTTCCAAGCGTGAGTAAGTTCGGCAGAGCCAAAGTTACGATTAAGTGAGCGAAAAACCAAAAAAAGTTTGTTGTTGTGTCTGCCTAATCGTAACTTTGCATGGCAAGACTAAAATAAACATGATATTATGGCACTGATTGTATGTAAAGAATGTGGACAGCAGATTTCAGATCAGGCTGTTGTGTGTCCTAATTGCGGATGCCCTCTCCAGCAAAAGGTAACGAGTGAGTCAGGAGCAGGGACACCACCTCCACCACCACCTCCTCATCCAGTTCCTCCAGTTGCGTCACCCAAGGACAAGACTGTTGCAGCCATTCTGGCGATTCTCTTGGGAAGTTATGGCATCCACCATTTCTACGTGGGCAACAACGACCGCGGAGTCAGTTATTTGGTGGTGGGTCTTGTGCTCACAGTCATCTACCTGTTGTTTGGCCTCGTCACGGTGGGCATTGGTTATGCCATTCCTCTGCCGCTCATTTTCACGGTGATATGCCTCATCGACGCCATTCATTACTTGTCGGACGACGATGCGAAGTTTCAGGAGCGCATTGCTCGTGAGAAAGAGCCGTTGTGGAAGAAGATTATCTATTGAATCTTCTGAAAGATTTGTCCTCTTTCTGCTGAAAAAAGAGGAATGGAGTATTATCCGAACATTTTAGCCACGCGCTGGATGCCTTCCACGAGGGCATCCACTTCTTCTTGTGTGTTGTAGAGGGCGAAAGAGGCGCGGACAGTACCCTCAATGCCAAGACGCCGCATGAGAGGCTCGGCACAGTGGTGGCCTGTGCGCACGGCGATGCCGAGGCGGTCAAGCAGGGTGCCGAGGTCAAGATGGTGGATGTTGCCCACTTGGAAACTGATGACGGAGTTGTGGTCTTGGCCGTAAATGTGTAAGCCCTCGATTTCACTCATGCGCTGGAGAGTATAGCGTGTGAGTTGCTGCTCGTGGGTGTGGACATTCTCCATGCCCAGAGCGGTGAGGTAGTCGAGTGCAGTGGCCAAAGCGTGGGTGGCCACGTAGTCAGGTGTGCCTGCTTCGAACTTGTAGGGCAGGGCATTGTATGTGGTGCGCTCGAAAGTGACATTCTTAATCATTTCGCCTCCGCCTTGATAGGGAGGCATGCGGTCCAGCCAGTTTTCTTTGCCGTAGAGCACACCAACACCTGTAGGACCATACACTTTGTGCCCAGAGAAAGCGAAGAAATCGCAGTCAAGGGCGGTGACATCAACGGACATGTGAGGAACAGATTGGGCACCGTCGATGAGGACAGGCACATCGTGCTCATGCGCAATGCGGATGATATCATGAACGGGGTTGAGGGTGCCGAGCACATTGCTGACATGGGTGCAGCAGACGAGGCGTGTCTTCTCCGACAACAACTTCTCGTAGGCTTCAAGGTCGAGACGGCCATCATCGTTCATGGGGATGACCTTGAGCACAGCATCTTTGCGCTGGCAGAGCATTTGCCAGGGCACAATGTTGGAGTGATGTTCGAGGGTGCTGACGATGATTTCATCGCCCGAGTGGATGAAGGCTTCGCCGAAGGAGAAGGCAAGCAGGTTGATGCTCTCGGTGGTGCCTCGCGTGAAAAGTATCTCGTTTGTGCTCTTGGCGTGGATGAACTGGCGCACAGTCTCTCGGCTGGCCTCGTGCAAGTCGGTAGCCTGTTGGGAGAGATAGTGGACACCACGATGCACGTTGGCGTTGACGTTGTAGTATTCGTCCACCATGGCCTCGACCACTTGTCGTGGCTTTTGGGTGGTGGCAGCGTTGTCAAGGTAGACGAGCGGGTGTCCGTATATCTGTCGTGCGAGGATGGGGAAATCAGCGCGCACTTGGTTGATGTCGTACATGGTGGTGTTGTGTGGTTGTTATGCAAAAAAGAAATAGGCCACGGCGATGGCGGCAATGATGCCTGCAAGGTCGGCCAGAAGCCCGCTGGTGACCGCATGGCGTGTGTGGCGGATACCGACAGAGCCGAAATAAACGGCAAGGATGTAGAAAGTGGTGTCGGTGGAGCCTTGGAAGATGCAGGCCAGGCGACCGGCGAAAGAGTCGGCACCGTAGGTGGTCATGGTGTCAACCATCATGCCTCGTGCTCCTGAGCCTGAGAGGGGCTTCATCAGAGCGGTGGGCAGGGCTGCCACAAAGTCGGTGTTGCCGCCGCAGAGTTCCACGAGCCAGTTGATGCCGCCGATGAAGATGTCCATGCCACCGCTGGCACGGAACACACCAATGGCAATCAGGATGGCGACGAGATAAGGGATGACACGCACCGCAGTGGTGAAGCCCTCCTTGGCACCTTCGATGAAGGCTTCATACACATTCACTCGCTTAATCAAGCCAGCGATGATGAAGGTGAGGATGATGCCGAAGAGAATGACGTTGGCGGCGAAAGTGCTCACCGTGTCCATGGTGTCCTTGTCCATTTGGCTGAAAGCCCAGATGGTGCCTGCCACAAGCAGACACAAGCCACCGAGGAATCCGAGCAATACAGGCTGAAACAGGTTGATGCGTTGGTAGATGCTGGTGACGATGATGCCAGCGAGGGTGGCAGCGAGGGTGGCAAGAAGGATGGGCACGAAAATGTCGGTGGGTTGAGCGGCACCGAGTTGGGCACGATAGACCATGATGCTGACAGGGATGATGGTCAGTCCTGAGGTGTTGAGCACCAGGAACATAATCATCGGGTTGGTCGCAGTCTCGTTCTGTTTCGTCACTTGTTCTTCCGACCACTTGTTCAACTCACCCAATTCCTTGTTTTTCTGGACGTTCAGTTCCTGCATGCTCTCCATGGCTTTCAGGCCGAGGGGAGTGGCAGCATTGTCCAAACCGAGCATATTGGCCGCGATGTTCATGAAGATGTGGCCCGTGGCTGGATGTCCCTTGGGAATGTCGGGGAAGAGTCGGCTGAAAAGAGGGCTGAGAGCCTTCGAAAGCACGTTGACGATGCCTCCCTGTTCGCCAATCTTCATGATGCCCATCCAGAGGGAGAGGACACCCGTGAGGCCGAGGGAAATCTCAAAGGCGGTTTTGGAATTCTCGAAAGTCGAATTGATGATGTCGGCAAACACGCCCGTGTTGCCAGTGAAACATTGGATGATGGCGCACACGGCCGCCAACAGGAAGAATGCTATCCAGATGTAGTTGAGTACCATATGTTCTATTCCTTGTCTCTATGTGAAAAGATATTCGCTAAAATCGTGCCGCTGATGCTGTGCCATGCACACGAGATGGCACAAGGAACGACAGCCATCGGGTTGGTGGCCACGAAGAAAGTCATGGCGAGGTTCGTGCCAAGACCTGCGTTCTGCATGCCCACCTCGATGGAGAGGGTGCGCTTCTTCGCCACGGAGAAGTGGCAGAGTCGTCCCACCGAGTAACCCAACACATAACCAATCGTATTGTGGCAAAACACCATGCCGAAGGTGAGGAGGAAGAGCACAAGCCCGTTCTCCACCAGCGGGTCGTGCACAGCAGTGATGACGCCGCCCACGATGCAAGCGAGGCTCAACACCGACACACCCGGCATGCAGCCCTGTATTTTTCTGAACACATCCTTATGTCCAAGCCAAACATTGAGGAAGAAACCAATGGCAATGGGGAGGATGGTGACGATAAGAATCTGCTTGAACATACCCCAAGCATCCACATCCACACGCTCTCCCGCGAGCCAAAGTACCAGCAGGGGAGTGAGCACAGGAGCCAGCAGCGTCGATGCACAAGTCATGCCCACCGAGTAAGCCACATCGCCCTTGCAGAGAAACGACATGATGTTGCTCGATACGCCGCCCGGACAGCAGCCCACCAGAATGATGCCAATCGCCATTGCCGTGCTGTAGGGTGCAAAGGCAGGCACCTGACTGAACAGCCACGACAGCGAGAAAGCCACCAACGGCATGATGGTGAACTGTGCCACCGCGCCGATGAGGATGTCCAACGGACGCTTCGCCAGCAACTTAAAGTCATCGGGAGTCAGCGTCAGTCCCATCGTCAACATGATGATGCCGAGAATGATCGTTTGTGTATCGCCCTTCACCCACTCGAAGATGCTGGGGAAGAAGAACGTGACCACAGCCGTCAGGATGATGAAGATGCTTGCCTTCCCGCTCAGCGTGTCACTGATGAATTTGAGAATCTTGTACATTTCAATCGTATTATATAAATCGGGTGCAAAGTTACGATTAAGTGAGCACAAAAACAAGAAAAACGTTTTTATTGTTTTTTGTCGAGTGAGAGTATCTCCCTTTCCTCCCTTCCACAGCCTGCTTTTCGATTCTTCCACATCCTCAAAAACGGTCTGAGTCACACCGGGGGTGGCGGTGTGACTCAGACCGACCCCCTCGGTGTGACTCACACCGATAAAGAGGCACTGGAAGGTCCTTGTGTCTGGTTTCGCGTGTGAGATGAAAGAAGAAACGGAGAAGTTCCGATATGTAGCATAAAAAACGGGGCACAGAATATCTCCTGTACCCCGTTTTTTTGTATGCGGATGTCTTATTTCACAGTGATAGCCTTGCCGCTGTAAGTGACGGTCTTCTCACTGCCGCCGATGATTTTCACATGGAAGGTGCGAGTGGCCTTCATGCCCTCGAACGAGCCTGTGCGCTTGCCGATGGTGAGGGTCTTGCTGCGGTCGTTCCATGTGAGCGGGATGGTGGTGTATTGCCCCTTCTCGTAGTTGTAGTTGTCGCCTTCGTCTTCGTAGAGGGTGAAGGTGGCGTTGGCGCCTGGATAGACGACAAGATCGAGGTTGTCGAACTGGTTCTCGTTGGCATACTGCACGTCAGGACCCAGAGGAAGGATGGAGCCTGCCTTGATGTAGAGAGGCGAGTGGCTGAGGGGTGCGGCTGCTGCCAAGGTCTGTCCACCGTCGAGGAGGGTGTTTGTCCAGTAGTCGTACCATTTGGTGCCTGCGGGCAGATAGACGTTGTAGGTCTTGGCGGCTGTCCAGTCCACTTTGGCATAGGTCTCGCGCTCACCCTCTTTCTTGTCCCAACCCGACATGGGGTCGGTCCTCACAATCTTCTCTTGGGTGTAGAGCGGGTCGACCACAGGACATACGAGGATGTTGTGGCCAAACATGTACTGGCGGTTGTTGTTCCAGGTCTGCTTGTCAGCCTTGAAGTCCATGAAAAGGGCGCGCATGAAGGAGTCGTTGTGCTTGGTCACCTGCCACGACTGGCTGTAGATGTAGGGCAGGAAGCGGTAGCGAAGCTTCACGGCATCGACCAGCGCATCGTAGACAGGTTCGCCTGCCTGACCGTAGTAGTAGAGTTCACGATACACCTCTGTGCCGTGGCTGCGCATCATGGGGGTGAAGGCACCGAACTGCATCCAACGGGTGTAGAGCTCCTGATACTGCGGATTGCGTGTGGCGGAGTTGAAGCCCTGGGTGTTGTAGGAGTTGGCGAAGAAGCCGCCGATGTCGCAGTTCACGTGAGGATTGGCGGTCAGCGTGTAGTTGAGGCAGATAGGCACTTGTTTGCGCAGGCTTTCCCATGAGGAACCGATGTCGCCGCTCCAGGTGTTGGCACCATAGCGCTGCTGACCTGCGAAGTAAGAACGGGTGAGGATGAACACACGCTTGGTGTTGTCGACAGCACGCTGGTGGTCATACACACCGCCCACGGTCATGAGTGGGAAGGCATTGCGCACACTCCTGTAACTGCCCATCGCACACATCTCGTCGAGGTCGCTGTCCTTGTAGCTGTGGTGGTCGGGGTCGGTAGAGTCCATCCACCAGGCATCGATGCCCATCTTGTGCAGGCGTGAGAGATTCTGCCAGTAGATGTCGCGGGCTTCAGCGCTGTAGGGGTCGTAGACACGCACACCGCTGGGGTAGTCCATGCGTGGCGGCCATTGTGGCAGACCGCTTTGTGGCCAGGTCTGGAAGTGGAACAGGTGTCCCTTCTCGTCCAGTTCCTTATAGCCCTTGGTTTCGGGACCAAACGATGCCCAGATGCTGATGCTCATGTGGGCATTCAGCCCATGCACCTCGTCAATCATCTGCTGGGCACGGTCGAAGTCAGGGTTGAGGAACTCCATCGCGTTCCAGTTGTAGTTGCTGCCCCAGTACTGCCAGTCCTGAATGATGCCATCGAAAGGAACCTTCAGGTCACGATACTTGTGCACCACCTCGAGCAGTTCCTGCTGCGACTTGTAGCGTTCGCGGCTCTGATGGAAACCGTATGTCCACAGGGGCATCATGGGCACGGAGCCTGAGAGGTGACGCATCTCGGCAATCACGCCGTCGGCATCGCCGCCATACATGAAGTAGTAGTCGATGAGCTTGCCCACTTCCGATTCCAACTCCACATTGCCAGCCTGATTGTCGGCAGGAGTGACGAGACGGGTGGGGGCGTAGTTGTCCCAGTAGATGCCATAGCCCTTGATGGTCTGATAGAAGTGGGCATAGTCCTCCAGATTGTTCTGCTCCATGCGACGGTTCTCACCACGCTGGCTCATCTTGCCATTCTGCAGCAGACCGATGCCGTAGATGCCCTCGTCAGCATCGAGTGTCCATGTCTGTTTCACCTTCCAGGCACCCGCATCGGGACCTGTGGTGATGGGTGTGAAAGCACTCTCGCCCTCAGCGGTGAGGAGGTTGCCCTTGCTGTCGGCAAAAGAGACAAAACCGCCCTTCACGGTAACGGTAAGTGCTGAACTCTTGTAGATGGTGGCATCGCCCTGTTGGGTCTTGGTCACCTTCACCTGTTCGGGCTTGGCAATCACCACCAGAGACTTCTTCTCCTCTTGCCCTCCCTGGGCAGTTTTAGTGATACGCACCGTTCGTGGCGTGTAGAACTCGATGGTTTGTGCGCTCATGCTGAGGCATACTGTCAGCATGAGACTGGTCAAGATGTTTTTTTTCATATATTTATGGGTAATTAAAAATTAAGTAAGTTTCGATTCACTTTTCTCTGCTGATGATGTTTTCTTCCGACAGAAACTGCTGCCAGAACTCAGGCGTGTTGCCGTGGTCGAAGGCTCCGCCTCCACACCAGGGGGCCACCATGAGCCAGAGGGCATCATCCTTCTGCATGTTCTCCCACGAAGGCACACTGTTACATTCGGGCATGGCGGTCATCTTGTTGGGGTGAGCCTGGCGCAATCGGTGGAAGTCGGCGGCTTGTGAGATGTGGGTGGTGTTGTTTTTGGCGTAACCGTCACGTGCCACTATATCTACATACTCGTCGCCAGGGTACCAGTCGTCATCGCCCACCTCGGATGTCCACACCCAGATGAGGTTGTGGATGCCTGCTTCGGCAAAGTAGTGGAACATGTAGCGGTAAAGCCGTTTGTAGGCTTCGCCATCTTCGGCACCCCACCAGAACCATCGGCCAGAGGCTTCGTGCAGGGGCCGCCAGAGGATGGGGATGCCCTGGCTCTGGTAGTAGAGCAGCAACTGCGCCACACCCTCAAGTTTGCGCTGGAAGATGCGGTTCTCCAGCGTTCCTTCTGTCGCACAGCGCGAGGGCAGGATGTGGCAGGGACGGTCGCCTGTGATGTAGAAACCTTCCCAGCCGGCTTTCTGTTCGGCAAAGGCGTTGGTGGGCATGTGGATGTGCCACATGAAGGAGACGATACCCCCAGCCTGATACCACTGTAGGGCGGTGGGAGTGCGGTAGTTGATCCACGACTGGTCGAAGTGCTGAAAGTCGAACACATTCACCTTTGGGTACATGCCGCTTGCCTCGTAGATGCGCTCTGCATCGTTCGTGTTGTAGTTCCATTCTGCCTGACAACCTGAAAGAACCTTCTTTCCCCACACCTCCTCGCGCAAGTAGCGGTAGAGTTCGCGGGTCGCCTTGTTGGCATCGGGGTCGGCTGGATGTTCGTCTATCTGCGCACTGACTGTGGCCACCAGCCCCGTCAGTGCAAGTATGCAAAGGAGTTTCTTCATTTCCATTCTTTCCGAACAACGGTTCGGCCTCCTGCTGTGTATTGTTTGACCATGTTGATGCCTGCTTGGGGGTGGGTGAGCCGCACTCCGGCGAGGGTGTAATATTCTGTGCCGACGATGGGATGGCTGTCGGCTTGTGGTGTGTTGACCCCTGTCGGGGTGGGGTTGCCCTGCCTGTCGGTCAGATTGACACTGCTGATGCTCACCGCCAGTGCCTTCTCGGAGATGATGTTGAGACTATAAGCCTTCTTGTGAGTTGTGGAAAGCGTGAGTTTGCCCTGCATGGCTCCTTTGGCGATGACTTGGCTTTTGACACCTTTTTCACCATAGAACAACTGCAGGGTCATGGTTTCCGCTGCAGGCTGCAGGAGTTCGACAACGATGCTGCCGTAGCCGCTCAAATCGACCGTTTCGGGCCAGTACCATCCTGCTCCGCCGTAGGCTTTGAGTCCGACTGTGCAGGTCTCTCCCTGAGTGGCTCCACTTAGGAGCATGTCTTTCCATGCGAAGAGGTCTTCTGCCTGTGTGGTGTATTGCCCGTCGTTGCTGCTGAGAGTGACGGCGGTGAGGGTGAAGTTGGTCCCCTTGATGTGTATGCCCTGACGCAGACGGGTGACATCGGAAGCGGTGAGCACCATCTCATCATCACCGCTGATGTCTTTGTGTTCCAAGCCTTCGAAGCACGTCCATTCGTTTCCCCACGAGAGTTGCAACTGTGCTCCTGCTGAGGCGGTGATGCTCAGATGCAGCACATCATCTGCCTTTGTCTGGCTGAATAGTCTGCCCTCGATGTTGAGCACATCACTCCAACTTGCGAACGATTTGGAACCTTGCCAGATGACCGTTTCCGTGGCTCTTGCTCCCATCATGGACAAGAGTAGCATGGCTGACAGTAAAAGTTTCTTTTCCATCGTTTTGTTTTGATTAGTTTTGGATTGAGTTGGTTTTGATGGTGCAAAGTTAGGGATGTTTGTTTTTTGGAGTGTATAACAAATGATGATGTCTTGTGTAACAAATGTTGAAAAAGGGCTTATTGGGGGGGATATTCTGATGGTTTGCAGCCAAATTCCTTCTGGAAGCATTTGCTGAAGTAACTGGTGGAGCCGAAGCCTGTGTGTTCGGCTATGTCGGTCACGGTCATGTTTCCCTCTTGTAGCATATGGGCAGCGCGGTGGAGCCGGATGCTGCGGATGAAGGCTACGGGCGACTGCTGCATGAGGAGGGTGAGCCGTTTGTAGAGTCCTGTGCGCTCCATGCAGAGGTCGGCGGCCAGCCGTTCCACGTTGTAGGTGGAGTCGGTGATGTGTTGTTCTACAAGCTGGGTGGCACGGGCCATAAATTCTTTCTCTTGGGGTGTGGGTTCAGGGAGTGTGGCTGTTGGACTGACTGGGTCTGGCTCGTTAAGCATGACGATGGCTTCGGAGTGTTCGTAGCGGTTGACCTGTTCGACGAGGTTCTGGATGCGCAGGAGGAGCATGTCTTCACGGCTTTTGCGCTGCAAGTGGCGGCGGTGAAGGTTGAAGAGGATGAAGAGGGTGGCTATGCCTAATAATAAATAGGTAAGGTAGGCGATGGGGGTCTGCCACCAAGGTGGTCGGATGGTGAAGGTGATGCTGCGCACATCGGCTGGATTCCAATGGGCAGGGTTGGTGGTGGCCATCACCTCAAGAGTGTAGTCGCCTGGCGAGAGGCTGACCAAGGGAAGGTAGAAGATGCCTTTGTCATCGACTTGATGGTTGGTCGTGTCGGCGGAGAGAATGTGCCACTGTCCGCTGATACCCGAGAGACGGTAGCGGTAGTAGGTGCTGCGGGGTCGCACGTAGTTCATGGTGGAGAACTGAAAGGCCAGCGAGTTTTGGTCGTGGGCAAGGGAGAGGTGGCTGACGTAGGGTGGGGTGACGCTAAGCAGGGTGTCACCATCATAGGTCTGTCCTGCTTGCAGGGTCTGTCCGTGCAGGTATATGGCTGAGAGGATGGGGTGTACCTCAATGTCGATGGGACGGGTGTCGAAGAGGCCAGAGAGAGGCGATGTGTAGAGCAGTCCGTTGTTGTAGGTGCCAAGCCAGATGCCCCCTTCGCGGTCAAGCCATACGGTGTTGATGCCAGTGGTGAGAGTGGTGCCGTCTGGCAGACGCAGTTCTTTGAACAACTCTTTCTCGCCTGTGGTGGGGTTGATGCGTAGGTAGCCGTCGGGGGTGGTCAGGTAGAGCATTCCCGTAGGTGTGGGTGTCAGGGTGTGCATCCAAGAGGAACTGGTCATCAATTGGTGCCATTGGTGAGTGCGAGGGTTGAACGATTGGAGGATGGAGCCGCCGTTGCCTGTACGCACTTGGTAGAAACAGTGGTCTGTTCCAAGAACGACCAGTGATGTGCTGGCATACTTTTTCCGTTGTGGTTCGCCATATGCTTTCGAAAGGTAGGCTATGTGTCCGTCTTTCTGATAGACAGCAAGTTGTCCTGTACTGAAGAAGGCGTAGATGCTGTCGGCAAAGGACACGACATCTTGCAGGTTTCCTGCTTGGGCAGG
>JAEEGS010000012.1 GCA_016280445.1 Bacteroidaceae bacterium | reverse complement strand
CTTGTGACACTTGGATTCAGGAGCCAGTTCGTGACATCGATAAGCCTTTCTTGATGCCTGTTGAGGACGTGTTCTCAATCACAGGTCGTGGTACAGTGGCAACTGGTCGTATCGAGACTGGTATTGTGAAGGTTGGTGACGACGTTCAGCTCCTCGGTCTTGGTGAAGACGCTAAGTCAGTTGTGACTGGTGTGGAAATGTTCCGCAAGATCTTGGATCAGGGTCAGGCTGGTGATAACGTAGGTCTGCTCCTCCGCGGTATCGACAAGAAGGAAGTGAAGCGTGGTATGGTGATCACTCACCCAGGTGTTATCACTCCTCACAAGGGCTTCAAGGCTTCTATCTACGTCCTCAAGAAGGAAGAAGGTGGTCGTCACACTCCATTCAAGAACCACTATCGTCCACAGTTCTACCTCCGTACAATGGACTGCACCGGTGAAATCTCTCTCCCAGACGGAATTGAGATGGTTATGCCAGGTGACAACGTTGAGATCAAGGTTGAGCTCATCTACCCAGTTGCCATCAACGTAGGTCTTCGTTTCGCTATCCGCGAAGGTGGTCGTACCGTTGGTTCTGGTCAGATTACTGAGGTTTACGATTAATAGATCATTTACATCAAACGATATGGTGTCAGGCAACACTTTTGTTGCTTGACACCTAATTACGGGAATAGCTCAGTTGGCAGAGCACTGGTCTCCAAAACCAGGTGTCGGGAGTTCGAGCCTCTCTTCCCGTGCAAAAAATGTAAGAATATGAATAGCATTATTACATATTGCAAAGAATCCTACGATGAACTTGTGCACAAGGTAACTTGGCCTACAAGCAAAGAGTTGACCTCGCAGGCGATACTTGTTTTATCAGCTTCCATCATTATCGCTCTGCTGGTCGGTGGCATCGACACTGCTTTCGAGGAACTCATGAAACTGATTTATTCACTCTTTAATTAATTGCAGAGAGTAAAATGGCAGATTCTGAAGTTAGAAATGATGGGAAAGCAGGCCTGAAGGTTTGGGCGAAAAAACCTCAGGACACCCCTGCACTGAGATGGTATGTTCTCAAGGCCATCAGTGGTAAAGAGGCTTCTGTTAAGGAATATATTGACCTTGACATGAAGAACCACGGCTATGAGGACAGGGTCACTCAGGTTCTCATCCCTCAAGAGAGCTACATCAAGGTAGGCGCCAACAACAAGCGTATACCAGCCAAGAGAAATCTTCTTCCTGGTTATGTGCTCGTGGAGGCTGCCCTCAATGGCGAAATCACACACATGCTTCGTAACACTCCTAACGTTCTCGGATTCCTTGGTGGCACCGACAAGCCTTCTCCTGTACGGCAGGCAGAGGTGAACCGGATGCTTGGCTTGGGCTCGGAGGAAGATCCAGAGGTTGCGGATGCAGCTGTCAATGTTGACTTCCTTGTGGGTGAGTCTGTCAAAGTGAATGACGGACCGTTCACGGGCTTTGATGGCATCATTGAAGAAATCAACACGGACAAGCAGAAACTCAAAGTTTCGGTCAAGATTTTCGGTAGGGTCACCCCTCTCGAATTAAGCTTTACACAAGTCTCAAAGGAACTCGCCTGATGTTACGCGGCGTGTCCTTTTTATCGTTAAATTTTTAAATACAGATTAAAAAATGGCTAAAGAAGTTGCTGGATTAATCAAACTGCAGATTAAAGGCGGCGCAGCAAATCCATCTCCCCCAGTAGGTCCTGCATTGGGTTCTAAGGGAATCAACATCATGGATTTCTGTAAAGCATTCAACGCCAGAACTCAGGATAAGGCAGGCAAAGTTCTTCCTGTCGTTATCACTTACTATGCTGATAAGTCATATGATTTTGTTGTCAAAACCCCACCAGCAGCCATTCAGTTGATGGAGGCTGCCAAGGTGAAGAAGGGTTCCGCCGAGCCAAACCGTAAAAAGGTGGCAGAGGTGACATGGGATCAGATTCGTACTATCGCAGAGGATAAGATGCCTGACTTGAACTGCTTTACAATTGAGTCCGCAATGTCTATGATTGCAGGCACAGCAAGAAGTATGGGTATTAAAGTGAAAGGAGAATTCCCTGGTAAATAATTAAAAATTCAATCAAATGAGTAAACTAACAAAAAATCAGAAAGCAGTTGCTGACAAGGTTGAAGCAGGGAAGGAATACACACTCGCTGAAGCATCGCAGCTGGTGAAGGACATAACCTTCACTAAGTTTGATGCGTCTCTCGACATCGACATCCGTCTGGGCGTCGATCCTCGTAAGGCTAATCAAATGGTGCGTGGCGTGGTGTCTCTCCCCAACGGTACGGGTAAGGAAGTTCGTGTCCTCGCCCTCGTTACTTCTGACCAGGTTGCTGCTGCGACAGAGGCTGGTGCTGACTATGTTGGTCTTGAAGAGTACATCGATAAGATCAAGGGTGGCTGGACAGACATTGATGTCATCATCACCATGCCTTCATGCATGGGTAAGATTGGTGCTCTCGGTCGTGTTCTCGGTCCTCGTGGCCTCATGCCAAACCCCAAGAGCGGCACTGTGACAATGGATGTTGCCAAAGCTATCCGTGAGGTGAAGCAGGGTAAGATTGATTTCAAGGTTGACAAGACTGGTATCGTTCACGCATCTATCGGCAAGGTATCTTTCTCTGCCGAGAAGATTGCTCAGAACGCTCAAGAGTTCATCAACACCATCATCAAGCTCAAGCCTGCTACAGCGAAGGGTACTTACATTAAGAGCATTTATCTTTCAAGTACCATGAGTAAGGGTGTCAAGGTTGACCCTAAGTCTGTTGAATAATTAAAAGTAAGATCAGAATCATGAAGAAAGAAGATAAAGCTTTACTTATCGATAGTCTCGTTGAGAAACTCAACGCCTATCCTCACTTCTACGTGGTAGATGTGACTGCTCTTGACTCTCAGACTACAAGCGACCTTCGTCGTGCTTGCTTCAAGAATGATATCAAGCTTCAGGTTGTCAAGAATACACTCTTCATCAAGGCTCTTGAGAGGGTGGGCAATCCTGAGTTTGAGGCTCTCAAGCCAATCCTCAAGAATACGACTGGTATCATGTTCTGCCAGGTTGCCAACCAACCTGCCAAACTGATTAAGTCATTCGGCAAAGATCATGGCGACATGCCTGCACTCAAGGGTGCATTTGCGGAGGAAAGCGTTTACATTGGAGCAGACCAGCTCAGCGCATTGGCATCCATCAAGAGCAAGAACGAGCTCATTGCCGAGGTTGTTTCTATGCTCGAGGGTCCTGTTAACAGCGTTCTCTCTGCTCTTGACGGAGGCACAACCATTCACGGTTTGCTTGACGCAATCGAGAAGAAGGGCGAATAAAAATAAAAAATAATAATAACACATAAAAAACATTTAAGAAAAATGGCAGATGTTAAAGCTATCGCTGAAGAGTTGGTTAACTTGACAGTGAAAGAAGTAAGTGAACTTAAGACTATCCTCAAGGATGAGTACGGAATTGAGCCTGCTGCTGCAGCTG
>JAEEGS010000011.1 GCA_016280445.1 Bacteroidaceae bacterium | reverse complement strand
TTATATGTTGTGTATGAGGGCTAAGAACACGTGGAGTGATGCCGACCCTACGTCTATGGCCGATATCCTGCTGATTGACACGAAAGAAGGGAATCGTGTCAGGAAATTAGCAGAAACAACGACGTGGAATGTGCAACAGGGATGCATGGCACAGTGGCTTGGCCCAGACTTCGAAAAGAAAATCATCTATAACACGATGCGGGATGGTAAGTATTGCTCAGTGGTGATGGACATTGATACCATGCAAGAGCGTTTGCTTCCCTTGCCCGTCTATACAGTATCTGCTGATGGAAAGACGGCACTGTCACTTGACTTCTCCCGTCTGCACAATCTCAGACCTGGTTATGGCTATGCGGCATTGCCAGAAGTCACGAAAGGCGAAGCCTTGCCGGATGGTACATGTATCTGGAAGTTGGATATTGAAAGTGGTAAGGTTACGGATCTGTTCAAATACACAGATTTCGCAAAATTTCATCCTCGCCCAGAGATGAGAGCAGAGTGTGTTGTGTATAAGGTGAATCATCTGATGCTGTCGCCTAATGGAAAGCGGTTCATGGTGTTGTTTCGTTTCTATGTCGGGCAAAGGAAATATACAAGGCTTATTACCTGTAATGTAGATGGTACCGATATGTATCTGTTAAGTGATGATGATATGGTTTCGCATTGTTACTGGAAAAATGATGAAGAAATCATAGCCTTTGAAAGGAAGGAGGATAGTGGTAATGGCTATTATCTGATGAAGGACAAAACACAGGAGTATCATCGGCTGTGGCCACAATTGAGCAATGACGGACATCCAAGCTATTGTCCATCGGACAACAGGCTTGTTGTGTTTGATACCTATCCCAATAGGGCGAGAGTACAGGAGGTGAAGATTGCCAGAGATACTGATGTGGAGGGAAAGAACATTAAGGTGTTAGCTAAAGTGTTTGCTCCGTTCAAATATGATAACAACACCCGCTGTGACCTGCATCCACGTTGGAGCAGAGATGGCAGGAAAGTGTGTTTTGATGCCTGCTTTGAAGGGCATCGAGGATTATATATAGTCGAACGGAAAGATTCTTTATAAAAATTTGATCATGAATATTTCTGTATTGATGTCGGTTTATAAATCCGAAAAACCATCGCATTTGGAATGTGCACTTCAAAGCGTATGGGATGACCAGACCATAAAGCCAAGCCAGATAGTGATGGTGGTGGATGGGATGTTGGACAAAGAACTTGACATGGTGATTGAGAAGTGGAAAAAACAGCTTGGAAACGTGATGACTGTGTTGGTGAATGAAAGGAATCTTGGTCTGACAAAGTCGTTGAACAAAGGAATCGGAGTCGTAACCGGTGACTTGATAGCGAGGATGGACAGTGATGACATATCTGATCCAAGAAGGTTTGAACGTCAGGTGAAATATCTTGAGGAGCATCCAGACATAGATATCGTAGGTGGATCGTTACGGGAATTCAATGATTCAAACAGTGAATTACGCGTGCGTCATTACCCACTGACACATGAACAAGCGGTGAAGTATATTTGTAAAGCCACCCCACTGGCCCATCCTACGGTGATAATGCGTCGACGGATATTTGACGAGGGGCTACGATATAATGAGAAATATAGAACTAGCCAGGACATCGCGTTATGGTATGATGCGGTGCTTGCAGGATATAAGATAGCAAACATTCCAGAAATAACCGTCAATTTTAGGTTTGCTGGTGATGTGTTCAATCGGAGAAGTCGGGCAAAGGCGTGGAATGAATTTAAGATTTATATGGGGGGCATCTATAGGATGAATGGCTTATTTACATGGAATTACACGTATCCTCTTTTACGGCTTTGCTTCAGGCTAATGCCGCCTAAAATAGTCAGGGCTATATATGGTGGCGGAATTAGAACATGGTTTTTGGAAGGACGTTCTGGCTCTGCCGCCGTTGGGCGGTGAACGCTGATGCTGTATCACAAGAGGAAATGGAAGATTGCTGCGACCGGAAATACATCAAGTGGCTGAATTTCCAGAAGGACATAAAGTCTGTATTGGACCAATGCCACATCATGGCATTGCCAAGCTATTACCGTGAGGGTGTTCCTAAGTCGTTGTTTGATGCCTGTGCCGTGGACAGACCTATCGTCACGACACTCTCCATCGGATGTAAAGACGTGATGGATGGCGGTGTGAACGGCTTCTTGATTCCTGTTAAAGACTGTGAGGCTTGGGCGGAGAAAATGCGCATATTGATAGAGAAAGAATTACCAAAGATGTGCCGGCATGGACGATTGCTACGGGTGTTCCAGCACGTGTAGTGAGAACGATTGAGAAAGACTCATGAATGGAAGACGATAAGTTGATAAACAATGATATCAATGACACAAAAAGAGAAACAAAACAGCAGTGTTGAAACCTTTTTCATCTTGTTGAAAGCTGGGCTGTTTGGTTGCATTGAAGGCGAAGGAGGACTTTTGCCTGATCATGTGGACTGGGCTGAGGTATATAAACTGGCGCTGGAGCAGAGAGTGGTGGGACTTATCACCGAGGGAATGGAAATTCTTCAACACGAATGTAGTGCTCCGTTAGTTCCACAGGCGTGGACTGTGAAGTTTGTAAGTGTTACGTTGCAGATGGAAAAACTCAACCGGACGATGAACCGATTTGTGGCAGGATTGGTGAGCATTCTGCGAAAGAATGGAATCAATTCACTTTTGTTGAAAGGTCAAGGAGTTGCTCAGAGTTACGAGAAGCCTCTTTGGAGGGTTTGTGGGGATGTGGATTTGCTTCTGAGTGAAGAGGATTATCAGAAAGCCAAGGACTTTCTGCTGCCATTTGCATCGCATGTAGAACCTGAAAATGTTTATAAGAAGCATGTCGGAATGACGATTGGAGGATGGCTGGTGGAGTTGCATGGCAACCTTCGTTGTGGTTTCTCGTCCCGTATAGACAGGGTATTGGAGAAGGTGTATGATGATACGATCCATGGCGGCAAACGGAGATCGTGGATGAATAGGACGGTGGAGGTGTTCATGCTTGAGGAGGAGAATGATGTTCTTTATGTGTTTACTCATTTCTTGAATCACTTTTTCAAGGGAGGAATAGGCGTCAGACAGATTAGTGACTGGTGCAGGCTGTTGTGGTCTTTCCGAGATTCTCTTGACTTCAAGTATCTTGAATCTTGCCTGAAGGACATGGGATTGATGAGTGAGTGGAAAGCCTTCGGGATGTACGCTGTGGAATATCTGGGTATGCCCGAACATGCAATGCCGTTCTTTGATGACAGCGATAAATGGAAGCAGAAGGCTCGGTTGATACATGCATTTATCATCAAGTCGGGGAGTGTGGGATATAAAAGGCTGAAAAAGAAAACGACAACGAAAAAAGAATCGTTCCTGACGAGAAAGATTGGATCGTCTGGACAACGGGCTGGGGACCTGGCATGCATTTCCCGGATTTTCCCGCTAGATGCCTTGCGATTCTTTCCAAGCATATTGATGAATGGTATTCGTCAGAAATAATAGAGACTGAAGAGATGAAACTATTGATGATTGTTAGTGAGGACAGGTTTGTGCTTTCACACCGGAAGGACATTGCATTGGCTGCACAGAGAGAAGGCTGGGATGTCACGGTGGTGTGCAAGGACACTGGCCGACGGGGTGAACTGGAGGAGATGGGACTGAAAGTGATGGAACTGCCCATCAATCCAACGGGAATGAACCCGTTGCAGGAACTCAGAACGCTGTGTTTCCTATATACATTATATAAAAAGAACAGAGATGCTGTCATTCACCATGTGGGGCTGAAGAACATTCTGTGGGGTGGACTTGCAGCCAAACTGGTTCGGGTGCATGGCGTTGTTAATGCCGTGAGTGGATTGGGAGCCATCTTCTCTCGTGGCAAGATAGGGCTGATGGCAAAATGCATCTTGGCTGTAATTCGATTCTCGAACACGCGGAAGAGGGTGAAGGTGATATTCCAGAATCATGAGGACAGGAACTTGTTTCTCCAATATGGTATCATCGACGAAAGTCAAGCAGCGTTTATCAAGGGTTCGGGGGTGGATCTGAATGTGTTCAGGTATGTCCCAGAGCAAGAAAGCGACACGCTGAAAGTGGTTTTCTCTGCCAGAATGGTGAAAGAGAAGGGAGTCCTTGTGCTGATTGAGTCGGCAGAGAAACTTCGGAAAGACTATGAAGGGAAAGTGGAGTTCTGGCTCTGTGGACGTTTGGCTGTGAATGCAGATGCCGTATCGCGGAAAGAACTGGAAGCGCGTTGTGACGGGAAATACATCAAATGGATGGATTTCCAGAAAGACATGAAGTCTATATTGGAACAAAGCCACATCATGGCGTTCCCGAGTTATTACCGCGAGGGTGTGCCCAAATCGCTGATTGATGCCTGTGCCATAGGAAGACCTATAGTTACTACCAACTCCGTCGGGTGCAAGGACGTGGTGGATGATGGGGTGAATGGATTCCTGGTTCCAGTTAAGGACAGTGATGCTTTAGCCAAGAAGCTGCGCATCCTGATAGAGGACAAGGATTTGCGAGTCAGAATGGGCAAAGCTGCAAGAGAGAAAGCAGAACGAGAGTTTCCGATAGAAGATGTAATCATGAAGCATCTGGAAATATATCATAAGATCTGCTAGCAATGACCATCCGATGGTGACAAAAGAAAAGCCCCGCTTTCGTTCACAAACGAGAGCGGGGCTTCCCTTTTGTTGAAGGAGATAATCACTCTTTTTCATCTTCTCCGATGTCCGTAAGCATTCGTTTAAATACACGTTGTAGCAGTTGTAGTGTCGTTGTACCTTTGCAGTCGCAATAGTGCACACAACTACAACTGTTATTGTATCATGACAAAAGAAGAGTTTGAAGTATTACAATTGAACTTGCAACAGAG
>JAEEGS010000010.1 GCA_016280445.1 Bacteroidaceae bacterium | reverse complement strand
GAGAGGGTCTTTCCCTTTGGCGGGTTCCCGTCTCAAAGAGACCGATGTCGTGCTGCAGCCTTTTATCTGAGTGCTTGCACACAAGGAAAAGCATGCAACCACAACATCCAAGGCATAGCCTTACCCGCACCACCAATTTTCTGTGAATTTCTGTGATTTCCGTGTGATCTCATCTCTCTCCCTCAACAGGGAGAGTCGGAGAGGGTCTTTTCTTCCACCACCCTAATTACCTCACTGTCACTACCGTAATTACGTTCCTTCCACTGACGTAATTACCTCAGTGGAAGTGCGTGTGCCGCCCTATGGGGGATGGAGCAGCAGGTCGGCGAGGTCGGTGTTGGGTGGAAAGGATTCGAGACGAGGCGAGACGTGGTAGTCGATGCCGGTGGTGAGTTGCAACTGGTGGGTCCACTTCTCGTAGCAACCGCTGTCGGGGAAGAGGATGACGCGGCGCCCCTGGAGGCACTTCAACTTTTCGGGCGAGAGTCCGCCACTGCCGCAGGTGGCTAACCAAAGATATTCCGGTTGATGGGCTGCCATGATGAGGGCGGTCTTCTCGCTCTCGACGATGCAGACATGGGCATCAGGTCGCTGGCTGAGCAGGTGCAGACCGAAGAGGCACTGGTAGAGTGTCCAGTCGCGGGGCAACAGTCCTTTGCGGATGAGACGGGTGTGCACCCACCCCTGATAGCCGTCGCGGTGGCCGTCGGGACGGTACTGCATGATATGGCCTCCGTGCACTTGCCGTTCTTGGTCTATCTGCCAGAAGATGATATTTCCTTCCCGGGTGGCGCCGACGAGGTAATCGTCATAGATGCGCTGAAGTTGTTCCGCAGAGATTTGGAGTTT
Source organism: Bacteroidaceae bacterium (assembly GCA_016280445.1). Taxonomy (GTDB): domain Bacteria; phylum Bacteroidota; class Bacteroidia; order Bacteroidales; family Bacteroidaceae; genus Minthosoma. The sequence goes on along the minus strand of JAEEGS010000010.1, from coordinate 1,993 downwards.
CTCAGCCAATTCTGTGGAGAACCACTGCCAGAAGGTGCTATGTGGTGAATGGCTGCGAAGCACATAGTCCATCGGCAAGGGCTGGAAAGGTGGTAGCGGTGGAGGCGTGTAACGGCTTTCGGGGGTCGTGGCTGGCTCCCTCACACCTTGGTTGTCGCGATAGTAGTCGCCCGGCGTGTAATGATAGCCGCAGGAGTGCTGATGGTCGCACTTGCCCACATGGTCGGCCACATAGTTACAACCGTTCTGCGTATCCACATAGCGCACGAAGCACTTCAGTTTTCCGCAATGCGGACAGGTGAACTTCTGCTGGCGGCGTCCCGTCACCTTGGGAGTCTCTAATTGATATCGAAAATGATTATTCATACAGATTCCATTTTGAGTTGTTTTGACTCATTTTTGTTGGCGATTCCCGTTTGTTGTTGGAGCCGCTATATATATAGGCGGCTCCAACAACAAACAAAAATCTTATCGCGGCGAGAAGGGCAATGCGAGGTTGTCGGACACATGAATCATGCCGTTGAATTCAACAAGACCGCCCTCCTTCAGCCACTCTGAAATGTAGCTTGAGACGGTAGGACGCTTGCGGTCGAGCACATTGACAAGAATCTCTGTGAGTTGCTTACGGCTGACCACGCCACCCCTGTCCTTCAGGATGTGCAGACACTTTTCGAGGCGTTCCTGCTTCTCCTTTTCAAGAGCATCCTGACGCTTCTGAAGCAGTTCCGCCTTGCGCTGTTCAAGCAGCTGGCGACGCTGTTCGTCAGCATCGACGATATGTCCCTCGGCATCGAAGGCAATGCTCCATTCGGGCATCTCCTCATGACGCGCCTCCGAACACTTCACGGTGATGACGCTACTTCCCTTCTCCTTGACACACTCCAGCACCGTAGCGCTCTTCTGTGCCAGCATCGTGCCGAGGTGACCACGCATGTTGTGATCCTCGTCCGCTTTATTGGTGTGAAGCACACAAATGATGGCGCAGTTGTGCTCGTCGCTGAGTTTGAGCAGTTCCTTGATGAGCCGTTTCGACTCTGTCTCGTCGTTGAACGAGGCCACGAACTCCACAATGCCATCGAGCATCACCACCTGAGGTTTTTCATCCTCAAGCACCACCTCAAGCAGTGGCAGCAACAGCTCCTGATCGATGCGGCGAAGCGAGTGAAGCGCCACCTGTGCGTCGATGACATCAGATGGAAGTCCCGTCATCTGGGCCACATCCTCCAGGATGAGTTTCGTGTCGGTGCGGTTCTGCTCCGTGTCGAAAAACACGATACGGGGCTTTTCCAACAGCGACTTCAAACGAAACACCCCTCCCAGCAGCAACGCCGCAATCATCACCTTCAGAGCAGTGGTCTTGCCGGCTTTCTGCTTGGCCTTGATGGCATGGATGTCGCGCAAGGCAAAGATGCCCTTCCCATCCACCGACAAGGGATACTCCTCTGGCGGCACCTCCGTGTCTGTGCGGACACGAGTCTCACGGAGCACCTGTCTAAGCTGCTCTTTAGCCTGCTCTTCAGCAGTTGGTTGGTTTACAGCCTCGCTCACGATGTCTGCCACCGCCAGAACTTGGCTGTTTACTTGTCCAGTCAGACCTTCCGTCTGCTGAACGTTTCCGATTTCTTTATAACTTGCATTCATAATCTTTGTTTTTTGCAAGTTATAGCCCATACGCATATCAGTCTATTAGCGGGCATTTACCACGACTGACCGGGAGGCTGCGCAACCTTTAATCCCGTTTGCTATAAATAGCGATATATCTGTACCCAGGTTTACCTTGGGATCTGAATTCGCTGCAAATTTATATAGACCTTAAGAATAGTTTTTTTTATCTATTTACTCTCGAACAAAAGTAAGCATTCGTTTAAATACACGTTGTAGCAGTTGTAGTGTCGTTGTACCTTTGCAGTCGCAATAGTGCACACAACTACAACTGTTATTGTATCATGACAAAAGAAGAGTTTGAAGTATTACAATTGAACTTGCAACAGAG
>JAEEGS010000009.1 GCA_016280445.1 Bacteroidaceae bacterium | reverse complement strand
GACCATCAAGGGCAGATGCAATTCCTTCGTCGTCATAACGGCGACCAGAGTCATCAGGGCCGCCATGCCCGAATCAGCGTAGGCGATTGGAAACTTCTGCACATTCAACTATACGAATACAAATAAAGCAAGGTTGACTTTTGGGGATGAGTAAGGTTCGAGAAATGAGGCGCAAACGCCAACAGCTCTCAGATGAAGAGAGCATTGGCATCTTGCAGAAGGCAACAGCTGGTACATTGGCACTGCTGGACTGGTTTCCAAAAAAAATCCACAAAAGTTTGGATAAATATAGAAAATGTGGTTTAATTTGCAATCGTGTCTTTATCTCATTAGGGAAGAAAGGAACAATAGAACAAGAAACAAATACGCCAGAATATGAAGAAGATAATAACAACAATATCAGTATTCCTATTGATGTTGACGAGTTGTCAGCATTCAGTGAAGGTGAGTGGGCAGGGGGACTTGCCGGCAGATACTTTGGAAGATGAAGGTATGACTCAAACTGAACTGAATTGGGAGTTGGGTGAGATGAGTGTTGCGTATGATGATTCGATAGAGGCCGTGTTTCAGAAGGTGGTTGATGTGCTACCAGAGGTTGGCAAGGAGACTGCTGTATGGGAGGCCTATCAGACGGCGGTTGGTGAAGTGGCCAGGTATGAAGATCATGGGAGTTCTACCCCTATGTATGTTTGTGATGTTATCAATCAGGGAATAACACTTAGAGAGGTGTCTGTTCACAACCTGTGGCGTCACCTTCAGGGCGAAAAAGTTGTGTTAAGCAAGACGCAATTCACGGATGCGATGATTGATGAAGCGTACGCTGCTTTTATCGAAGCCCAAAAAGATGTGGCCGAGCAGGACGAACAGGCTGCCTTTCAGCAATCGATACACAAGGAGCTGCAATGTTGGAAGGACTGGATGGCATGCAGAGCGACTATTGCCCGGAATCTGCCAGCGGATATAAGGAAAGTGTATGACGATTGTACTAATCTGATTAAGCGCACCAAGTTGCTACAGCTGAAGAATCAGAACAGAACCTTAGGTTTGACAAGTGAAGATGCGATAGAATGTGCGCTTTCAAATGAATGTTCAGACAAGGAATTGCTGGATTATCCAGGCTTTGACAAGGTGTGGGAGCAGTATTTGGCTGAATTTGAATAGAAGTGTATGAAGAAACTAAGGCTGAGGGTATAAAAAGACATCCTCCAAATCATCAGGTCGAGATTTGGAGGATGTCTTTGTTTATATTGTATCGGTCTGTTTAGAGTGGATAGTTCTCGAAGTCGTACAGAACTGTTGAGAGGTAGCGTTCGCCTGTGTCGGGCAGGAGCGCCACGATGACCTTGTCCTTGTTGGCTGGGTCTTTGGCGAGTTGGGTGGCTGCGTAGGCGGATGCGCCTGAGGAGATGCCGACGAGGAGGCCTTCGCTGGCGGCAATCTTGCGGCTGGTGAGGATGGCGGCATCGTTGGGTGCCTTGAAGATTTCATCGACAGCGTTGCGGTCGAAGGTCTTGGGGATGAAGCCTGCACCGATACCCTGAATCTTGTGGGCACCTGGAGCCTCACCACTCAGTACGGCAGATGTTTCTGGCTCAACGGCCACAATCTTGATGTTGGGATTGAGTTCCTTGAGACGCTTGCCGATACCGCTCACCGTTCCGCCTGTGCCGACTCCTGCCACAAAGATGTCTATCTTGCCATCGGTGTCGCGCCAGATTTCCTCGGCTGTGGTGGCATAGTGAGTGGCGGGGTTGGCTGGGTTCTCAAACTGCTGCAGGATGATGGAACCTGGTGTGTTGTCGCGCAGTTCCTCTGCTTTGGCAATGGCGCCCTTCATGCCTGCTGAGCCGGGTGTGAGCACTACGGTGGCACCGTATGCCTTCACGAGGTTGCGACGCTCGATGCTCATCGTCTCAGGCATCGTGAGGATGAGTTTGTAGCCCTTCACGGCGCTGACAAATGCGAGACCTACACCTGTGTTGCCCGAGGTGGGTTCGATGATGGTGGCTCCTGGTAAGATGACGCCACGCTTTTCTGCATCCTCAATCATGGCGAGTGCGATGCGGTCTTTCACGGAGCCTGCAGGGTTGAAGTACTCCAGTTTGGCGATGATGTTTGTGTTGAGGTTCTCCTTCTTCGAGTATGAGTTGAGTTGAAGGAGTGGTGTGTTACCCACGAGTTCTGTGAGTTGTTTTGCGATTTTTGCCATAGTTGTATGAAGTTTTTTGTTTGTTTTTTGTTTGATGATGCAAAGATACTAATATTATATATATGTGTAAAGGGATTATGTGAAAAAGGGCGGTAAAATACCATGTTTGTGGTAGGTCGACCGCCCTTTTTATACCCTTGTTGTAGGACATAACTCCGAATAGAAGGAGATGCCCAGTACATGGGCGGTTATGAGATTTGACTGAATGCTTGGTCGAGGTCGGCGATGATGTCGTCGATATGCTCCACACCGACTGAGAGACGGATGGTGGTTGGCGTGATGTGCTGCTCAGCCAGTTCTTCAGGACTCAACTGTGAATGTGTTGTGGTGTAAGGATGGATGACCAGCGACTTCACATCGGCCACATTGGCCAGCAATGAGAAGATTTGTAGCGAGTCGATGAATTTCCATGCGTCCTCTTGGCTGCCCTTGATCTCGAACGTGAAGATGCTGCCGCCACCATTGGGGAAATACTTCGTGTAGAGGTCGTGGTCGGGATGAGAGGGGAGCAATGGATGGCTCACACTCTTCACCTTCGGATGCTGATTCAGATATTCAACCACCTTCTTGGCGTTGTAAGAGTGACGCTCGATGCGGAGTGGGAGAGACTCTACGCCTTGCAGGAGAATCCATGCGTTGAACGGAGAGATGGTGGAACCTGTGTCGCGAAGGATGACGGCGCGAATACGGGTGACGAATGCTGCTGCACCAGCCACATCAGCAAAGACGGCGCCGTGATAAGATGGGTCTGGCTTGGCGATGGTTGGATACTTGTCGGCATTGGCTTTCCAATCGAAGGTGCCTGCATCTACAATCACACCACCGAGAGATGAACCGTGACCGCCGATGAACTTGGTGGCAGAGTGAACCACGATGTCAGCACCGTGCTCGATGGGCTTGAAGATGATAGGGGCGAAAGTGTTGTCGACAATCACAGCCACGTGGTGCTTGTGAGCAATCTCAGCGATAGCATCCAAGTTGGTCACGTCGCTGTTAGGATTGCCGAAGGTTTCTACATACACCGCCTTGGTGTTAGGTTGGATGGCAGCCTCCAGCGCCTTGAGGTCGTTCACATTGATAATTGTGTTTGTGACACCCTGCGTAGAAAGCGTGTGGGTGATGAGATTGTATGAACCACCATAGAGGTTGTCGGCTGCCACAATGTGGTCGCCATTCTGTGCGATGTTCTGAAGCGCGTATGTGATGGCTGCGGCACCAGAAGCAACAGCCAAACCTGCCACACCACCTTCGAGGGCAGCAACACGCTCCTCAAACACGCTCTGTGTCGTGTTGGTCAGACGACCATAAATATTACCTGCATCGCGAAGACCGAAACGGTCGGCTGCATGCTGTGAGTTGCGGAACACGTAAGATGTGGTCTGATAGATAGGCACTGCGCGTGAGTCGGTTGCTGGATCTGGAGTTTCTTGTCCTACATGGAGTGCCAATGTTTCGATGTGAAGTTTTTTTGCCATAGTTGTATGAGTTTTTAGTTGTTAATAATTTGCTTTGTTTTTGAAATCTGATGCAAAGTTATGACAGAAAGAAAACCTATCCAATAAGAATAACAAACAACAGAAAACCTTTCTTTAGATTTAATCTTCAACAGAAAAACAATACTACTCATTACTCTTTATCGAAAGAAAAAGGCTGAACCCGTATGAGTCCAGCCCTTTTTGCCTGCATGGCGTTTATTACTTATATATAATAATGTGTACCAATCATTATCATTATCCCATCTTACCGTGACAATTCTTGTATTTCTTACCCGAACCGCAAGGACAAGGGTCGTTGCGACCAATCTTGGGAGCATTGTTCACGATGGGTGAGATAGGTTGACGGGCACGTGTGTCAGTTTGTGCGGCTTGTGCCTGCTGACGCTGTGTCTCCGATGGCTCATCCAGATTCTGGTGTGTCTCCGTGAGATGCTCGTGGTGAGGTTCTTCCATGTGTGAAGCGGGTGCCTGCTGCACATCACGCTCCTGAGCGATAGGAATGGAACAGCGCATCAGCACGGAAATGGTGCCATCGTTGATTTCGTTCACCATGTTGTCGAAGAGGTTCACCGACTCCAGTTTGAAGATGAGGAGCGGGTCTTTCTGTTCGTAGGAGGCATTCTGCACAGAGTGCTTCAGTTCGTCGAGTGCACGGAGATTCTCTTTCCATGCGTCGTCGATGGTGTGGAGCAGAATGGCCTTCTCGAAGGCAACCAGTATGGAGTTGCCCTGTGATTCGTATGCCTCTTTGAGCGGAATGCTGATTTGGTAAACTCGGCGACCATCGGTGATGGGCACAAGGATGTTCTCATACATGCTGCCCTTCGTCTCATACACTTCTTTGATGACGGGGAAGGCCACCGAAGCCAATCGTGCGCTTCGTTTCTTGAACGCATCGATGACGATTTCGAATGCCTCGTCTTCGAGTTTCGTGCGGCTGTCAGACTCGAACTTTTCCATCGAGAATGGGATTTCCATCGCGAAGATGCGCAGGAAGTCTTCCTTGCAACTTTCATAGTCGCCATTATGGAGAATATGAACCACGCGGTCCCAAATCATGTTGGAGATATCCATACCGATGCGCTCACCCATGAGGGCGTGACGGCGACGCTCGTAGATGACCTTACGCTGCTTGTTCATCACGTCGTCATATTCGAGCAGACGCTTACGGATGCCGAAGTTGTTCTCTTCCACCTTCTTCTGGGCACGTTCGATAGATTGGTTAATCATCTTGTGCTCAATCATCTCTCCATCCTCAAAACCGAGGCGGTCCATCACCTTCGAGATGCGGTCGCTGGCAAAAAGACGCATGAGTTTGTCTTCGAGCGACACATAGAAGACTGAAGAACCTGGGTCGCCCTGACGACCGGAACGTCCACGCAACTGACGGTCAACACGACGGCTCTCGTGGCGTTCTGTACCGATGATGGCAAGACCACCAGCAGCCTTCACCTCGTCAGAGAGTTTGATGTCGGTACCACGACCTGCCATATTGGTGGCGATGGTTACAGCACCCAACATCTTCTCCTCCTTGGTGCCATCTTCGTTGATGACTTCACCCAGTGTGCTCTGACCAGCCAATGCCACGATGTCGGCTTCCCTCTGGTGCAACTTGGCGTTGAGCACCTGATGTGGTATCTTGCGCATCTTGAGCATACGGGAGAGCAATTCTGAAATTTCCACAGAAGTGGTGCCGACAAGGGTGGGGCGTCCGCTGTTGCGCATCCTCACAATTTCCTCAATCACAGCGTTGTACTTCTCGCGGTTGGTCTTATAGACACGGTCGTTCATATCTTGACGGGCGATAGGACGGTTGGTTGGAATCTCCACCACATCGAGTTTGTAGATGTCCCAGAACTCACCAGCCTCCGTAATAGCGGTACCGGTCATACCTGCCAGTTTGTGGTACATACGGAAGTAGTTCTGCAGCGTGATGGTGGCAAACGTCTGTGTGGCTGCCTCCACTTTCACACGCTCTTTGGCTTCCACAGCCTGATGGAGTCCGTCGCTCCAACGGCGACCTTCCATGATACGACCCGTTTGTTCGTCCACAATCTTCACCTCACCGTCCATGATGACATAATCGTCATCTTTCACGAACATGGTGTAGGCCTTCAGGAGTTGCTGGATGGTATGCACACGTTCAGACTTGATGGCATAATCCTGCATGAGTTCATCCTTCTTGGCCAGTTTCTTGTCTTCGCTTTCGAACTTCTCGTTTTCAAGTTCTGCGAGTTGAGTGGTGATGTCGGGGAGCACGAAGAACGTGTCGTCCTTCACGATGTTGGCAATGAGTTGGTTACCCTTGTCGGTCATCTCCACCGACTTCAACTTCTCGTCCACCACGAAGAAGAGCGGCTCGATGGCTTCGGGCATACGGCGGTTGTTGTTCTCCATGTAGATTTCTTCCGTTTGGAGAAGACCTGTCTTGATGCCTGGTTGTGAGAGATATTTGATGAGTGCATTGTTTTTCGGAAGACTCTTGTAAGCACGGAACAGCGAGAGGAAACCAGCTGTCACATCGTCCTTGTTGTCCGATTCGATGAGTTTCTTGGCTTCTGTCAGATAGTTCTGTGCCAAGCGGCGCTGTGCTTCCACCAACTGCTCCACGATGGGGCAATACTCCTCGAACATCTGTACATCGCCCTTTGGAATAGGACCGGAGATGATGAGCGGGGTACGGGCATCGTCGATGAGCACAGAGTCCACCTCGTCGACAATTGCATAGTTGTGGATGCGCTGCACGAGGTCTTTCGGAGCCATCGCCATGTTGTCACGCAGGTAGTCGAAACCGAACTCGTTGTTCGTACCGAACGTGATGTCGGCTTGATATGCTTTGCGACGCGCCTCTGAGTTGGGTTGGTGCTTGTCGATGCAATCAACACTCAAACCGTGGAACATATAAAGAGGGCCCATCCATTCGGAGTCACGCTTGGCGAGGTAGTCGTTGACGGTCACCACATGGACACCGTTGCGCGAAAGTGCGTTGAGGAATACAGGCAATGTGGCCACGAGGGTCTTACCTTCACCCGTCGCCATCTCGGCAATCTTTCCTTGATGGAGCACGATGCCGCCGAACAACTGCACATTATAGTGAATCATGTTCCACGTCATCTCGTTGCCGCCAGCCACCCAATGATTGTGCCAGATGGCCTTATCGCCCTCGATGTCCACAAAGTCGTGTTCGATGGAGAGATCACGGTCAAAATCGGTGGCGGTCACAATAACATCGCCATTCTCTGCCTGAGCAAATCGTCTTGCTGTATCTTTCACGATGGCATACACCGTTGGAAGCACCTCTGTCAAGCCCTCGTCGAAGAGGTCGAGCACTTCCACCTCCTTTTTGTCGATGGCCTCAAAGATGGGTTGACGCTTATCGATGTCAGTCTCTTGAATCTTGCTTTTCAGCGCCTCAATCTCTGCGCGTACATCTTTTACCTTATCTTGCAGTTGCGCCTTGATTTCATCCACTTTGGCACGCAATTCGTCGTTGCTGAGTTTTTGGATTTCAGGTTCCACCGCAAGAATCTGCTCCACGATGGGGCGAATCTCCTTGATGTCACGTGCGGCCTTGTTGCCGAAGAGGGTGCTGAGAAATTTATTTAATGAAAATCCCATATTTTGATTGACTATTTTACGATGATAGTAATAGTTGATTTTACTTTTTTACAATTTACTTTTTACCATTTGGAAGAGCGGATGCTTTCTCCTCAAAAGAGTGGGGGAGAAGCACACGCATTCGGTGCCCTGATGCGGATGTGATGCGCCACAGTGGGTGCGATGCAGTCAACCGTAACGGGTGTGGCCACCTGTTCTGGTTTGATGGTGTAGCCAAAGAAGATGAGTGGGAACTCAAAGAAAGACTCCCGCTGCAACTTCTTTGTCGAGCGATTTTCGTCGGAGAGTGTCCACCCTGGCGATACCTGTACGATGATGTCGCCTGAGCATTTGGGGTTGAATCCGTTGCGGATGGCGCTGATGCCTGGTGTCCATGCTCCCTGGGTGATGCGATGAGCGGTGAATACATCTTGCACACCGCTGAATTGGAACAGGAAATCCTCACAATGCTCCAGCACCTCAGCCAGTTTCAGTTGCTTTTGTTCCAGCAGTTGGTGGTTCAGATAGAACTGACCATTGAAGAAACTCTCCACGTAGGTTCCGTTGACATACATGGCGCAGAGATACATGTTGAGCAGGGTGGCACAGCGGCTCATGTTGAACTCGCCTGTAGGAATGCGGTATTTGGCCAATTCCTCCGAGTTGTCCACCTCGTCATATCCTGTCGAAGTGATGAAGATGAGCGTCTTGTCCAACCCCACCAGTTGGTCAATCCTTTGCAGCAACACGGACAGTTCATCGTCCAGTCGCTTGTATGTGTCCTGTAGTTCGGTGGTGGAGGCAGTAGCACTGATGCCGTTGAAGTTGCCCGCATAGTAGCAGAGCGACAGGAAATCCGTCACCTCATCCACTCCCGCATTGCCATTTTCCAGACAATAACGTGCAGCCTTGGTCACTTCTTCGTTCACCAAGCCCGATGTCTTGAACAACCGGAAACGCCCGTCGCCCACAAACTTGTGCGTGAAAGGCTTCTGTGTGGTGGGCAAATAATAGTTATATCCACCTACAGCCTCGTTGACAGGTTTCCATGTCAGCGATGCCATCTTGTCGGAGAGTGACGAACTGCTTTCCAGATAGCGGAACCACGAAGGTGCTTCCCCGTAATAAGTGGTGCCAGCCCATTTGCCGCTCTCGTTGTCAATCCACATCGCCCAGTCAGCCGCATGACCGGCTGCCAACACGGCAGCCTCTCTGAATGGAGCCACGCTATACACCAGCGCCTTGCCCCTTGTGGCCGCTTTCAGTTCATCGCCGATGGTGCTCACCAGCAGATGTTTGGGCGAAGAGCCGTCACGTGTTCCAATCCCCTTGTAGCGGTTGTCCTCCACACAGAAATTCGTGTGCAGTTCCGTGCGGTTCATCCACTCCTCCGCTATGATGCCATGATTGTAAGGCACCGTGCCCGTCACGAGGGACGCAATGGCCGATGCTCTGTCAACAGGCGTATGCTTATATTGTACGTTTGAATAAACCTGTCCCTTCTCCAGCAGCAACTTGAAGCCCCCTTCGCCATACAGCGGCATAAAGGCCCGCAGGTAGTCGGAGCGCAACTGGTCAATACTGATACCCACAACAAGACGTGGAACAGAAGTTGTCTGTGCCATCGCGCCTGCTATAGTGATAGACGCAAAAACCGTTGTCAGTAACTGCTTTTTCAAGACTTTAAATTTTCAATTTTCAAATTCCCATGATACACAAAGTGTGCCTGCAACAAGGCTCTCACCAGCAGCGCCAACACCACCAGCCACATGGCCGGGTTGAACGACTGCGGACAGACGCACATCGTCACTATAAATCCAGTCATCACCACCAAATTCACATACGCCAACACATTCTTCCGCCCCTTCTTGTGGCAATACCACATCCACGCTGCATACACCAGCGCCAACGGGTTCAGGATGATGACCAGCCAGTTGCTATCCACAGCAGGGTGAACCGAGAAGAAAAACAGGAATGCCACCAGCAAGCCCGTCAATCCTTGGAACACATGCATCGTGATGTCCAGCCACACCGTCGGACGTTTCCGGCTGAATTCCTCCACCGATAACGCCATCGAACCCAGCAGCAACAAAGTGAACACACATATAGGAGCCCACACCAACGTGGCCTCTTCTGGTTCATTCTTGTCTTCCAGCACGGTCGCTCTCTCTCTCACATACAATACACGCTCACCGTTGTTTCTTGCAATGTGTGCACCATCCGACTCTTTTTCGAACACGCCAGGGAGGAACATCATCACGCGCTGGTCCACACGCTTGTCAATCTCTGCGCCCAGAATGAGGTCGATGCCAAATGCCACCCAAGGCGAATTTTCCAAGCACTTATGCAACATGTCACGCACCGTCACATCATCATCAGTCAATCCTGCATACACAATATCCCCGTCCACAGCCTTCTCCAACATATCACGCGCACGTTCCGTACAGTTATCGTAGAGCCAGTTGTAGCGATATTCCAGATTCTCAGGTTGCAAGTTCTCCTGGAGCAAGGCCAACAGACGGTTTGCCTCCAGTTGGCTCAAGTTCAGACGTTGTTCCGTCACACCGTTGCCCAGCATGCCATATCTGTACTTCAGATAGTCAAATGGCTCGTCGTCCAACAGATAATCCGTCTGACCCAACAGGAACTTCAGCACGAAATTGTTCGCATTATAGTCAAAGCATCCGTAATTGAACACAATATCCTCGCCTTGGGTGTAGTCGCGCACCCTCAGCGCCGTATGTCCAAACTTTGCATACATGTCCTTTCCGGGCGTACACGTCAAGATGGACACCTCGATGGAATCCAGCAAAAGAGTGTCGCCGTCAGCAGTCACCGTCACCAACGAATTTTGTGCCGACAAGGGCAACCCTGCCAGCACAACCATTGTCAACAGACAAATATAACGTTTCATCCTTTCCATAAAACGGGTGCAAAGGTACGATTAAGTGAGCACAAAAGCAAATAAAGAGAGAAAAATCTGTCTTTTTTGCTTTTGTCGAACGTCAGTACCTTGCACGGAGCGAACGGAACGATGGAGTGAGTGCGGACAATTACCGCTCAGGAGGGAAGATGATGCGGTAACGGCCGCTCAAGTGCATGAAGGCAAAAAGCCTCAGCAAACCGTCGTAGTAGGCATCGAAATAGCCATCTTCTTCTGGTTCATGCTTCGCTGCCCAGAAGGCATCCACAAATTCCTTGCTTTCCGGTCCGTTATGCAGCGCTGCAGTTGTGGCAATCGTGGCCACCAAACCGATGGAGTGGCGCAGTTTCTTCGGAAAATGTCCGGCTGGAAGAATCTCGTCCTCCGAAGGAAGTTCGCCATTCACCCTGTACTGATCCACGAACGTGTTGACTCCCTGCGAATAGAAGAACTTCTGAATCTTCTCCCCATATTGTTCCTGCCACTCGTCATCAGCACAACTCCATTCATAATCCAGCACAATATTCATAGGCACACGCCAAGAGTCATATCGGAAATTGCTGCCGCCACGCATACGTCCTCCCATCACAGAACCGTCATATTGGCACAAATCAGGGTTCAGTCCCGTCTGTGGATGGATGGCCTTGTGCAGAAACTCCCTTGATTTCTTGGCAGCCTCCCACCAGTAGGCGCTTCGTCCGTCCCTTGCCCAACGAGCCCACACCTCGTAGAAGGCAGGAATGTGGTAGGAAGGGTCGGTGAAACGTGCTCCGAACCCGTCGGGCGTGAAAGTGATGAGTTGTGTTTCAGGGTCAATCAGATACTTCTTCGGTTCTCCCTCGTTCATGCCCATGCAGGCATTCAGAATGCGTTGAGCCTCAGCCTTGTAGTTGATGCCCGAATGGTCTCCCCACTGGTTGGAAGCAAACAGGAGTGCCGTGATGAAATACAGCTCCCCATCAGAAGCCGAACCAGCAGCGTTTTTCGTGCCATCGGTCTTGCAACTCCAAGCAAAGAATCCGTCGCGCTCACCCCCTTGGTGCTGCATGTATTTTTTGCTCCATCGCCACAAACGGTCGAAGATGTCCTTTTTGTTGAACTGGACGGCTATCATCATGCCATACGACATTCCTTCCGTTCGTGCGTCATTGTTCTTGATATCAGACACATAGGCCATCGAGTCACCCACCTCGAAATACACCTTGTTCGGGCCATAGAAGACATCGTTGAACACCTCCTCCAACTTGGCGTCCACCTCAGCAGGCGTGTAACCCATTTCGACGAAGATGTTGCGGTATCTCCGTGTCTCGAAAGCCCCCTTTTCTTCAGGACCCTTTTCAGGTGTGGTGCAGGCGAAAACGATTGTACTGGTCAGCAACCAGCATACGGTCAGTAGTGTTTGTGCGATTCTATTCATCTTTACTTAATTATGGATTTTAAAGTGATACACTTCGTTGTGAAATCACGTTGCAAAGTTACGATATATAGACTATATGTGTCAAGCGAATGATACGTTTTTTTTGAAATTTCTTTTAATTTCCCATACGACTTCCACTTACTATCCTTATTATCTTCCAGTCATAGGACGTATTACCTTCCAGTGATAACCCGTATTACATTCCAGTTGCAAGGCTGAGCATGTGGAAGTCGTTTGATGGAGTACATTCGCTTGAAGGAGCTTCAGGTGTTTAGCTGTAAATTGACGCCTTCGTTTCGTTGAAAAAAAAACACTAATCGCCTAAAACGACTGTTTGTTACAAAAATGTAACCCCATAGAGAAAACGTGTATCATGAAAGGTTTTGGTATGTTGATTTTATTCCGTACATTTGCAAAGGAATTACTTTTACGAACAACCTATGAGGAAATCTATCATTCTTTCACTGCTCTGTTTACCGCTCGGAATGGCGGCACAGAATCCCGTGGTTCGCAACCAGTTCTCGGCTGACCCCACAGCGCGTGTGTTTAACAACAAAGTGTACATCTATCCGTCGCATGACATCCCTGCTCCTGAAGGGCAACGGCAGGATTGGTTCTGCATGGCCGACTACCATGTGTTCTCGTCGGCGAACTTGACCGACTGGGAAGATCATGGTGTGATTATCACCCAAAACAATGTACCCTGGGTGAAGCCTGACTCCTACGCGATGTGGGCACCCGACTGTGTGTGCCGCGATGGCAAGTATTATTTCTATTTCCCTGCTGCACCCAAAGAGGGACGCGGATTTGCCATCGGTGTGGCTACAGCCAGTCAGCCAGAAGGCCCTTTCGTGTGCGAGCAGGAACCCATCAAGGGGGTGATGGGCATCGACCCCTGTGTGCTTGTCGATGACGACGGCCAAAGTTACATCTATTGGTCGGGCATGGGAATCCGAGGTGCCCGCCTGAAACAGAACATGAAGGAACTGGATGGCGAAGCCGTAGTGATGGAAGGTCTCCCCGACGGCTTCAAGGAAGGCCCTTATGCCTTCAAGCAGGGTGGCTGGTATTATCTCACCTTCCCATGGGTGCGCGTGGAGAAGGGGACGGAGACGCTGGCTTATGCCATGTCGAAGAGTCCGCTGGGTCCCTGGGAGTTTAAGGGCATCATCATGGCTGAACATGCCAACGGATGCTGGACGAACCATCATTCCATCACCCAATATAATGGGCAGTGGTATCTGTTCTACCACCACAACGACTATTCGCCCAGTATGGACAAGCGCCGTTCTGTGTGCATCGACCGCCTCAGTTTCAATGCAGATGGCACCATCGTCGAAGTGAAGCCAACCCTTCGTGGCGTGGGCATCAATCAGGCAACAGACCAGATTGAAGTGGACAGATACAGCACGTCAAGCGAGGATGTGACGATTCAGTATCACGACACCCTCAACACGTTCCGCGGATGGTATGCGGAACTTTCGAAGAAAGGAAGTTTTCTATGTTATAACGATGTGGATTTCAGCGGTGTGAATGATGCTTATTTAACTGCTAATGTAAAGGCGAATGCCAACACACAATTGCTGATTCGTGAGAAGGACGGAAAGGGAAAAGTCATCGCCAAGATAGATATTGTTTGTGTGAGCGAGGGACAGTATCGCCGTGACCAACGCGGTCAATGGCTCCATGTGACGGCTCCGCTGCAATATGTACCCAAGGGTGTGACGAATATCTGCATCACTTGCGAGGGTGAGGGTGCTTGTGTGGATTGGATTCAATTCAAGAACCGCCAGTCTTACTTCAAGCCTGTGGGGGCACAGCCTTCATCTCCTGACGCCAATGGCTTCATCCGCCGATGGACGTTGTTGGAACCCATTGACAAGCCCAACAGAAGCAACACAGTTTTCACAGACACCTATCTGCGCGAACATTTTAACAAGGAGTATTTCGCCCAGCAGTTCAGCATTCTGCCCAAAGACGGTCAGAAAGTGAAGGCGGGCAAGCAGACGCTGACTTGGCATACGCTCGAAAGCCATGCATACAATGTGAAATTGTTCCGATTCTCAGAGAAACTCCAGAAGCAGGTATACGGCGTGCTTTTCTGGGCGGTGACCACGATTGACTGTCCTGAAGAAATCAAGGATGTCCGTCTGGCTGTCGGTTCCAATTCCGCTTCCATGTGGTGGCTCAATGGCGAGGAAGCGCTCCTGTTGTCGGGCGACCGCCGCATGGTGGAAGACGATGGAATGTCTCCACGTGTGACCTTGAAGAAGGGCAGAAATGTGCTTCGGGGTGCCATCATCAACGGCCCAGGCATGAGCGACTTCTGTGTTCGTTTCCTCGACGACAAGAATCAACCTGTGACTAACTACACAATCATCAACAACAAATAAGCATAGACAATGGAAAAATTTCGCAATATATTGGCAGCCAGTGCCTTGATGGTGGCTGCATCCAGTTCTGCACAAATAGGACAACCATACATCCATGACCCCTCCACTTTGGCGTTGTGTGATGGCAAGTATTATACTTTCGGAACAGGCAGCGGAGGCTTGATTTCGGAGGATGGATGGAGTTGGAAGGGTGGAGCCGTGCGCCCTGGTGGCGGTGCTGCTCCCGATGTGATGAAGATAGGTGACCGCTATCTGGTGATTTATGGAGCCACTGGCGGTGGGCTTGGTGGTGGACACAGCGGCCGCATCTTGACGATGTGGAACAAGACGCTCGACCCCAATTCGCCCGATTTCAAATACACAGAGCCTGTGGAAGTGGCCGCTTCTGATGGATTGGAAGACAACGATGCCATTGACCCAGGTTTGCTGCTCGACCCGAAAACGGGACGTATGTGGGTGAGTTATGGCACTTATTTCGGCAACATTCGTCTGATTGAGCTTGACCCGAAAACAGGTGAACGTGTGAAGGGGAATAAGCCTATTGACATCGCCATCGACTGCGAGGCAACAGACTTGATTTACAGAGATGGCTGGTACTATCTGCTGGGCACGCATGGCACTTGTTGCGATGGTGTGAACTCCACCTATAATATAGTAGTGGGGCGCTCACGCAGGGTGACGGGACCGTATGTGGACAATGTGGGACGTGACATGTTTCATGGTGGTGGCAAAATGGTGATTGCCGCTGGCGACCGTGTGTGTGGACCTGGTCACTTCGGACGCACCGTGATTGATGAAGGCGTGGAGGTGATGTCGTGCCACTATGAAGCAGATTTCAATATGAATGGACGCAGTGTGCTGGGCATCCGTCCGTTGTTGTGGAAAAACGATTGGCCAGTGGCAGGTGACCGTCTGAAGGAAGGCACCTACGAAATCACATCGGAGCGCCGTGGCTATTCTTTGGAGTTGGCTGTCGATTTTGTGCGGATGAAGCAGGAACGGGAACGCTTCTGGGAGATGGACATGACGAAACCGATTAAGCCTATTCCTGATCAGACGTTGCAGGAGGTAATCAGCACTTGGCCAACTGGTGAAATAGGCGTTCGTGCCGGTGACTATATGTTCCGTCCTCACCAGCATTGGACGCTCACGGCTGTGCCCGAAGCTGGTGGCTACCTGAGCAATCCTTATTTCAAAATCACGATTGACGGAACTGAACGTGCACTTGCTGCCACGCAGGATATGGAACTGACCACTGTGCCGACTTTCACGGGTGCTCCTGAGCAGTTGTGGCGCATCGAGCAACTGGTGGATGGCACATTCCGCATCATGCCGAAGCAGATTCCTGGTCAGGAATCGCTCAACACGCGCTACGTGATATACTCAGCAGGTGACAGCACACCTACGCTGGCGGAGTATGACTTCAAGAGTGACAATTCGAAGTGGAATCTTCGTTGTCTGCGCATGAAATAAATCAAATAATGAGGAAGTACAGGATTCATATGATAGCGGGTGCATTGTTCTTATGCATCGTGTTGGTTGTATGGATTCTGTACATCAATCGCTCATGGACGGAGAAAGAAGCGGAAAGCGCCAAGGTGAACGTGGTGCAATTCGCTTGTTTCTCCTTGCTTGCTGACGGGAATGAGGTGGCTTATTTCTCGCGCCTCTCGCCTGTAGATTCCCTGATGGAAGGTATGACCACATCGCTTGATTCTGCACTCGTCAGGAGTGAGAACGTTGGTGTGTGGGTAAATAGTTCATCAATGTTTCCATCGGCTTTTGGCTTGGTGATGACGGTGGATGAGAATCCGCAAATGGAAGCCCAAAGGGACAGGGTGAACGAGATGATGAAAGATTTCATCGCAAGGAACAGGGAGTGGATGATTGTTGAACAGCGGCGGATGGCCAACATGGCTGATGAGGTGGATTATTACCTGAAGCATCACACCCTTGAGGACAATGAATACATGGGTGTAGCCAGCTATTCCAACCAATTGGCATCGGCGCAAGAACATGGAACACGGATGATGGAACTGCTTGACTCTGTGATTCAGCATGCACGAAAGATTGAAGTGGGAGTGGTGAGGATGTATGAGATGGACTCTTTGCAGATGAGTCCTGTGAACAACATTCTGAGAAGGCCATCTTTATGGCACATGCACTCTGAAACAGATGAGGACGCTCGGTTTGTGGTGCTAGAGAACGATGAACTGACAGACATTCCTGACAGTTGCGTGGCACTCAGCACACCTCTTTTTCTTGATACGGATTTTTCGGACTTGATTGCAGAATGGAAGGTGAAGTTCCTTCATCTAAACGACTCTCGACCGCTGAAAGGAAGCGCCTTGATGGAGTTATCCTTACTGAAACCTGTTCCATCTGATTCTCTTTCTCTTTATGAGGGTTCGTCGTGTGACACGCTGAGGAATCGCTATTGTGGAGTGATGACGGAGAAGGGAGTACCGCATGGATATGGTGTGATGCATTACGGAAATGGTGACTACTATGAAGGAGAATGGGAGAATGGACTCCGTCATGGAAGAGGTTTCCATGTGACAAAAAATAAGATTGTGCTGGCAGGAGAGTGGGGCGATGGCAACTATCTTGGTGAAAAGATGTGCTACACGGACAACCGAGTGTACGGTATCGACATCAGCCGTTATCAGCATGAAAAAGGGGGACAAATCCATCCTATCAATTGGAATGCCATGCGCATCACCTCGCTGGGCTTCCGACATAATGCTCAAGTGGAGGGCAAGGCTAATTTCCCTGTGAGTTTCGTCTTTATCAAATCCACGCAAGGCGTCACCATCAAGTCGGCATATTATGAGCAGGATTCACGTGCTGCACGTGCGCATGGCATCCTTTGTGGTGCCTATCATTTCTTCTCCTTGAAAGCAGGAGGAAAAGAACAGGCGACTTATTTTTTGGAGAACACGGAAATGATGGCTGGCGACTTGCCTCCTGTGTTGGATGTGGAACCCACGAAGGAGCAGTTGGCTCAGTATGGGGATGTGAGGAAAGTGCTGGATGAGGTGCGCATGTGGCTACAAATGGTGGAAAAGGCGACTGGAAGGCGTCCAATTCTCTACACGAACCAGTCTTTTGTACAAGAGCATCTGGTGCATGCTCCTGATTTGTGCCGAAATTACACCATGTGGGTTGCCCGCTACAATATGTATCGACCAGAAGTGAGACAGGACTTTTGGCAGATGTGCGACAATGGACGTGTGGTGGGCATTCATGGGAATGTGGACATCAATGTGTTCAATGGCTTTCGTGACCAATTTGATGCACAAGTCCCATTCTAATTTTCCCTGTAACCCCTCACTATCTTCTCAAAACGTTTCCCTAAAGAACTATTTTCATACCGTCTTGAGCAAGGATGGTGGAAGGAAAAATCTGTTGTGCCTCTTCTAGAAGGGGCACTTCTGTTTGGTAGCGTGAGGAGTAGTGTCCGATGATGAGTTTGTGGGCTTTTGCATCACGAGCGATTTGTGCGGCTTGTGCGGCTGTGCTGTGATGGGTTTGCTTGGCGAGAAGTGCGTGTTCTTGCGCGAAGGTGGCTTCGTGGTAGAGGCAAGTGACACCCTGAATGTGGGGAATGATATCGGGATGATAGGAGGTGTCGGTACAGTAGGCATAAGAACGCACAGGGTCGGCAGGTGTGGTGAGTCGTTGGTTGGGAATAGTTTCTCCGTCGGGAGTTATCCAATCCATACCTGCCTTGATGTTGTTGATTTGGGAGATGGGAATCTTGTAGTAGTCAATGGTTTCTCGACGGATGTGCGGGAGTGTCGGTTTTTCGCGAAGGAGATAGCCTTGGCAGGGAATGCGATGGTGGAGGGGAATGGTAGAGATGGTGAGAGAACGATCTTCGTAGATGATTTGCGGTGTTTTGGCATCCGTCTCGTGAAGGATGATGGGATAGGGAGATTCGGCACAGAAATAATCTATTTGGGGTTGGAAGACACGTTGGAGGTCTTTGGGTCCATAGATATGGAGTTCTTGATTACGCCCTAACAGTCCAAGAGTGGAGAGAAGTCCGAGAAGTCCAAACACATGGTCACCATGAAGATGGGTGAGAAGGATGGCTTGCAGACGTGAGAGGTTGAGGTGAGTGCGTCGAAGTGCCATTTGTGTACCTTCAGCACAATCGAGCAGGAAGAGTTTCTGACGTATGTTGACAACTTGCGCAGAACTGAGTCGACGTGGCGTGGGAAGCGCTGCACCACAACCAAGAATATGTATGTCAAAAGGAAGCATAGGGTGAATTGAAGGATTGAAGTTAGGAGGGGCGGCGTTGACAGAGCGTGATGAAGTCGCAATGGGTACAATGTTGGAGATTGGTGCTTTGAGTGAAAGTACCACGCGAGGTTTCTTCATCGTAAGGTGTGAAGATGTCGTCAATCAGCGTGGTAAGCAACAGATTGAAGTCGTTTTCATATTGTTCTCGGTAATCTTCTATTTCTGTTTTCCTGGCGTGTTCAGCAGGGGAGAGTTTGACGATACCACTGGGAGACACCGTATTTTTTGCACAATACATGAGTGCAGGAACGATAGGAGTTGACTGGTGAGAATTGACGGCTGAGAGTTGACTGGTGAGCACGTGGCAGTAGTAGAGAACCTGGAAAATGTGGTAATTGTTGGTGCAGGTGTCGGAATTGAAGAGATCTTCAAGGGTGTTGGCGGTGTGTGGTTTACTGCTTGTCTTGTAGTCAACGATACGAAGTCGGCTTCCTTGAGGTGAAACAAGCAAGTCGAGACGGTCAATGATGCCACCAAGTTGGAGGTCTGACAATAGAATGTTGGCCGTTGAAATTTGCGTGGTGTAAGATTTCTCTTGACTTACAATTTCCCAATGTCCTCCTTCTGCTTCGAGTTGTTCTGCGATTGTGGCATCGGCCTGAAGTTGGTTGAGAATGAATTGTGTGATGACATATCGATTGATGAGTTGTGTGCCATTGAGCGGGAGTTGGTCGTAGTTGACGGGATTCCCTTGTGGGTCGGTTTCCGGTTGACTGAAAAGGTTGACAGCAATGGCATTATTGATGGTTCGAAGGATGAGGTCTCCATTTTGTGCCAATGCACGTACATCGCTGCTGGAGATTGTGTGACCTTCCCATGGGAGATATAAGTGGCGGATGGCATCATGGAAAATGGTGCCAAAGAGAGGACTGTCAATGTCATCGGAGAGATCTTTCGGAGGACGAATACCTTCCACGTAGTTGAAATAGAACTGGAGAGGACACTTGATGTAAGTGATAAGCGCTGACGGGGAGAGTATCTTAGGAGATGTGAAACGTTGGTGAAGACGAAGCATGACATCTTCATCCTTTTTTACGTTGATGGGCGGCGGTGCAGTTGTTTCGCTGGCAGCTGTGAAGGCTCTGAGATGGATGTCTTGTCCGTGAGCGAATAGTTCATTTTTCTCCACAAGGGTCTGGAGCATGAAGCGTGACATTTCGCCTTTTCCGGCCCCGATGCCATCGGTGCTGGTGTTGTAGAGGAGGGTGATGTGTTGGGCACGTTGGAGCAGCCGGTAATAATAATATGCGTAGAGGCTGACTTCTCGTTCGATGGTAGTCATGCCATAAGCTGCACGGAGCGTGTAGGGGATGAGCGAGGCACGTTTGTCGCCCTTTGGCAGTTGGCCCTCGTTGACGGAAAGCATGATGACGTTGCGGAAATCGAGATTGCGGGTCTCAAGCAGTCCCATCACTTGTAGTCCGATGGCTGGTTCGCCATGGAAAGGAATTGTGGCTTGACGCATGAGTTGCTGCAGAAGCCTTGAGAGCATCTCATCACTTACATGGAGTGCTGTATGTGTTTCTTGCAGTGTGGCCACACGGTTCGCGAGCGTGTATGTCACAAACAGGCTTTCTTTATGAATTTGCAACGTGAAGTCATGACTGACAAAAGCATCCTGATAGCAATGTCCAACTATCGAGATGATGTCGGACAAATAGGATGTGAGCCCTTGGCCTGTCACTGGCGTGAAGATGCGCTGCATAATGGGGTCGTCAGAGAAATGCTCTTTGTTTGGAAAGAGTATTTTTTTGTTGGCGAGTTCTTGTAGTTTCTGATGACTTTTCTCTCCCAGCAGTTTTTGTATGAAGGGGTGCTTCAACACGGCAGCCACATATTTGTATCTCCATGTGCTGCCATGTGTGTGGCCATGCATTTGCAGTTCAAGCAGAGTGTATACGAGCGAGAAGGCAGGTGTGTCGGTAAGCGGGTAACCCATGGTGACATTCACGGGACGCTCTTCGTTTGTATCAGTGGTTGGAATGCTGTGCAACACGGGTTGTAAAAGACTTTCATTGCACAGAATCACGGCAGATTCTGTTTGTGGCTCGTCAGAATGGACATTATCTTTTATCCATGGAGCGATGTGGCGTGTTTGGGCATTTTCGGTGGGAGATTGAATGAAGGTGATGTGTTTGGGAGTACACATGTTCTGGAAGAAGTCTTCTCCTTTCAACTCATCGCCCAAATGGCGTATGTTTTCCTCGATAAACTGTCCAGCCTCGTATTTGCTGAGGATGCCATTTCCACCATGCTTTATGTAGGACTTGTCATAATCCCAGTAGAACATGGCATGACGGTGTTGCTTGAGGTAGCGGAAGAGTTCCATCTCTGTCTTGTTCAGCACGTTGAAGCCTACTATCACGTAGGTTTGTGTCGAGAGTCTGCCGTCTGCCTTCCGCCTATCTTCTTCGTCTTTCCCTGTCAAGGTTTCAATCACCAACCGCTTCATCATTCCCTCATACACCATCGGCTCTCCATCTTTTGTATCCATGAGTTCTTTCCGATAGGTCTCGTAAATGTCCTGCAGATGGTTCCAGAGCGTTTTGAAGTGGTGTTTCAGGGGCGTTTTCCCATTGTTGTCCGTAAAGAATTTTCCGAAGAATTGTTCAATGGCTTCACGTTGTTCCTTTTCCAGAAATGAGAAATCGGTGAGTTCTTTCAAGTCGGCAATGTTCAGAAATAATTTCGACACGTCCACCATGTTGTTGTCGATGTCCTGAAAGTCGCTGAGCATTGTCTCCATCAGTCCGTACAACTGGTCAAATGACTTGGTGGGTTGCATCTTCTGCTGATACACCTCCCAGAGTTTCACAACCAGCAGAATGGAGTCGGCCACGGTGTAGTCGGACAAGGAGGAAAACAACTCGCTGATGGTGGTGTATTCAGGAGTCCACATTGTACGTCCATCCGCATTTTCCCACAGATATTGGTTGAAGAACAAGGAGGCGCGTTTGTTGGGGAAGATGATGGTTGTCTGCTCAAAATCGCCACCCAGTTTCTTATAGAGGTCGTCTGCTACAATTTTCAGAAATGGAGTCATATCGTTGCCAGTCGTAGATTCTTCGGCAAATTTAGGCAAAAAAATCCATTTATATCGTGGCATAATCAGGAAAAATGATTTTTCCAGAGAGGAAAAATGTCTGAATGATGAAAGTTTTTTGCTTCTTTATGATGAAGAGTGCAGAATTTTTCTCTAAATTTGTCACCAAAATATTTCATTAACCATAAAACCAATTATTAACCATGCACATGAAACTTTTTTTATGTACTGTTTTGGCATTGGGCACCATGACTGTAAGGGCACAGAAGACGCCTGTGTGGTGTGACCCGAATGTCAACGAAATCAATCGCAAGACAGATGTGGCCAACTATTTTGCTTATGAAAGCGAGGCTTTGGCACAAAAATCGCAATCGCCGAAGGATAACCCGAAGGCAAAGTCCAGCCGGTATCTGTCCATCGAGGGCAAATGGAAGTTCAATTGGGTGGAAAACGCCAATGAACGCCCTGCCAACTTCTACTCGCTGACGTATGACGATTCCAAGTGGGGCACCATGCCTGTACCTGGCATTTGGGAAATGAATGGCTATGGCGACGCCATTTATGTGAACACGAGTTATGCATGGCGCAGTGACTGGACAGGTGAACCACCTGCAGTGCAGGACAAAGGAAACCATGTGGGTTCTTATCGCCGCACCTTCACCATTCCTTCCGACTGGAAGGGAGAGAAGGTTTACATGCACATCGGTTCTGCCACTTCCAACATCACCATTTACGTGAATGGCAAGTATGTGGGTTATTCCGAAGACTCGAAAGTGGCTGCCGAGTTTGACATCACGAAGTTTGTCATTCCTGGAAAGGAGAACCTCATCGCCATGCAAATCATGCGTTGGTGTGATGGTTCCTGGAATGAAGACCAGGACTTCTGGCGTCTCTGCGGTATTGCCCGTGAGTGCTATCTCTATGCGCGTCCACAGGCTCATATTGAGGATGTGTTCATCACTCCCGACCTTACCAACAACTATGTAGATGGTAAACTGAGCATCAAATTGACTGCCCCTGCTGCCGCTGGAAAGACTTTCAAAGTGCAATTGTTCGATCCATCTGGCAAGAATGTGACACCAACACAAGTGGGAGCCTTACAGATTCAGAAGGATGGAAAAGGAACTGCTGAACTGCTCTTCCCCAATCCACAGAAATGGACTGCCGAGACACCTAACCTCTATACGCTTTACATCTCTCTCTACGATGGTGACAAACTCTTGGAATGCATTCCACAGCGTGTAGGTTTCCGCAAGGTGGAAATTAAGAACCAGCAGTTGCTCGTGAATGGTCAGCCTGTGCTCATCAAGGGTGTTGACCGTCACGAACTTGACCCCGATGGCGGTTATGTGCTGACGATTGACCGCATGATTCAGGACATTCAGGTGATGAAGCAACTGAATGTGAATGCTGTGCGTACTTGCCACTATCCAGACGACCCACGTTGGTATGAACTTTGCGATGAGTACGGCATCTATGTGACTGCTGAAACGAACATCGAGAGTCACGGAATGGGCTACGGAGAGAAGTCGCTCTCCAAGGATGCACGTTTCCACGACACACACATAGAGCGTCAGCGTCATAATATATATGTATTGAAGAATCACCCCAGCATCATTGTATGGTCATTGGGTAATGAGGCTGGTTATGGCAAAAACTTCGAAGATTCTTACGACTTTGTGAAGGCTTATGACCCATCACGTCCTTGTCAGTATGAACAGGCTGGCAAGAATGGCAAGACAGATATCTATTGCCCCATGTATGCCGATTATTGGCATTGCGAGAACTATTGCAAAGAGGGTAATGCACGTCCGCTTATCCAGTGCGAATATGCTCACACGATGGGTAATTCTGGCGGTGGCTTCAAGGAGTATTGGGACATGATTCGCCGTCTCTCCAACTATCAAGGTGGCTACATCTGGGACTTCATCGACCAAGGTCTGCGTGGCAAGAGCAAGGTGACTGGCAAACCCATCTGGACATATGGTGGTGACTATGGCCGTTTCCCTGCATCTGACAATAATTTCAACTGTAATGGTGTCATCAATCCCGACCGTGTGCCTAATCCGCATGCTTACGAGATTCAGTACTACTATCAGAACATCTGGACAACGTTGAAGGATGCCCAGAAGGGTGAAATTGAAATTTACAACGAGAACTTCTTCAAGCCACTGAAGAATATCATCATGTACTATGATGTATGGGCAAATGGAGTAAAGGCCGCTTCTGGTTCTCAAACCATTGACGAGTTCAATATCCAACCACAGTCAAAAGGTATTGTGACGCTCAGCGTACTGCCCAGCATCTTGAACAAGGAAGAGTACAAGGGTAAGGAAATCCTGTTGAATGTGAACTTTGCCGTGCTGCAAGATGAGCCACTTTTGAAGGCTCAAACAGTCATCGCTCATCAACAATTCGAGCTGACTCCATACAGATTCCCAACTGTCGAATCCATCACTGCACAGCCCGTTGCTGACAAGAAAGCCAAGGTTGCTCCAGCATCTGTGACTCTCGACGACCGTGCCATTTATGCAGTGCTTTCTGCCAACGGCGTGAAAGTGACCTTCGATAAAAACTCGGGGTATGTGGCATACATTGATGTGGATGGAACTCCAATGATGACTGATGATGCACAACTCACTCCGGACTTCTGGCGTGCAGCAACTGACAACGATTTTGGTGCAGGCATGCAGAACCGTCTTGCTGCTTGGCAGCATCCTCATCTGCAGAAGAAGAGCTTTGACATCAAGCAGGACGGAGCCAACTATATGGTGACTGCTGAATACAGCATCGAGTCAGTTCAAGCTAGTGTGAAACTCACCTACACCATGACCCCCGCTGGTAAACTGGTCGTGAAGCAAGACCTTACAGTCAGCCCTGAATTTAAGGCTCGCAAGGATGACAGAGGCCGTCTGACAGCACCACAGCTGCTGCGCTTCGGCATGCAGATGCAGATGCCTAAGGAGTTCTCACAGATTGAATATTATGGAAAAGGTCCTCACGAGAATTACATTGACCGCAACAACAGCCAGCACCTCGGCATTTGGAAACAAACCGTTGCCGAACAGTTCTGGGGATATGTTCGTCCACAAGAGAACGGCACCAAGACCTGTGTCCGCTATTGGAACATCACCAATCAGGCAGGCAAGGGACTCCGTTTCGAAGGTGTGGAACCTCTCGAGATGCAAGCCCTCAACTACACAGAAGATGACCTGCAACCTTCACGCCATAAGGCACAATGGCATAGTGGTGACCTCGTGGAACGTCCATTCACAGACCTCCACATTGCATCCCGTTCGATGGGTGTCGGATGTGTGAACTCTTGGGGCGCATGGCCACGTCAGGAGTACCAGATGCCATATCAGGACTACACATATACTTATATTATATCACCTGTGAAATAAGCGGTGATATCAACAATAAAAAAAAGGACGCGCCAGATTTGACGCGTCCTTTTTATATGCTTTTGTATAGAAATTAAGCGGTGCGATGCTCCATCTTGCTGAAGAGGGAAATGAGGATGGAACCTAAGATTCCCGCACAGAGAGAACCGAGAAGAACGGCAATCTTACCTGAAGAACGAAGCATCTCTGTGGTGGCTGGATCAAGTTCGCCAAAAGAAAGAGTGTCAACAAAAATGGCCATGGTGAAACCGATACCACCAAGACAGGCAACGGCAAAAAGCATTTTCCACGATGCTCCCTCAGGCATAGCACCCACTTTACACTTGATAGCGATGAAAGAGGCGAGGGTGATACCGATGGGCTTGCCAAGCAGGAGTCCGAAGAAGATGCCCATACCGACAAATCCGACATTTTCAAGAGGCAAAGCCTGGAAGATGTTGAAGAAACTGATATCAGGAATGACCACACCCGCATTGGCTAAGGCAAAGATGGGCATGATGAGGAAGTTGACCCATGGGTTGAGCGCATGCTCCAGACGATAGGACATACCGATGGAGTTGTTGTTGATATAACTCATGCGACGAAGGCAATGACGCTGAGGTCCGTTAGGGAAGGGGACTCCTTGCTCAAACTCATCATCGTCATATCGTATGATGCGTGTGAGATACTTTCTGTTGCTTCGGTTGAGGTAGGAGCGACTGAAACGCGCATCCATCGGAATCATGAATGCCATCACCACACCCGACATGGTGGAGTGTATGCCGGAGTAGTAGAAGAGGAACCACACGACAATGGCGGGAATGAGGTAGTACATCATTCGCTTCTCGCCGAGTTTGTTCATGGCAAAGATACAAGCAAGCAGGAGGATGGCAATGAAAAGCAAAGGCATATCGATGTCACCACCATAGAAGAATGCTACAACGAGGATGGCTCCAAGGTCATCGGCAATTGCCAGTGCCGTCAGGAAAATCTTGAGCGAGACAGGCACCTTGTTGCCCAAAATGGACATGATGCCAACGGCAAAAGCAATATCAGTGGCAGTAGGAATACCCCAACCTCCAGCAGTAGAAGTACCGGCATTGAACAGCAGGTAGAAAAGTGCTGGAATAGCCATACCACCAGCAGCGGCAATGACAGGCAGAAGCGCTTTCTTCACGCTGGACAACTCTCCGCACACCACTTCTCGCTTGATTTCAAGTCCAACGGTGAAAAAGAAAACGACCATGAGAATGTCGTTAATGAACTTCTCAACAGTCATGTCTTGTGGAAAACTGATGGAGAAGGCCTCATTGCTGATTGTCATGGAAAGGCTTGTCTCCAGAAACTCATGATAAAAATGTGCTGTAATGGGCAAGTTGGCGAGTAGCATGGCAATGATGACGCACACAAGCAGGGTGACACCGCCAGCCCAAGGCTGGCTCATGAAGTTAACCCCTGAAAGTTTCATGGAGTGAAGCCCTTTGTTCCATTTGTAGAGTGGTATAAGTCGCATGTCGTGTAATATTTTAGTTACCTATTGTCTTGAGAAATTCTTTAGGAGTGGTATGAGTGACGCGTTTGAAAAAACGGCTGAAACTGCTAACAGTAGGGAAGTGGAGAGCCTCGCTGGTTTGTTTGAGGGAATAATGATGTACGAGCATGAGAGCCTTAGCTTTCTGAATCACAGAATTGTCAATCCATGTGGAGGCATTTTTCTTGCTGTAACTGTTACAAACGAAGGAGAGGTATTTGCTGGATATATTGAGGAGGTCAGCGTAATACTGAACAGTACGATGCTCGATTGAGTGTTTGTTGAGGAGAGTGAGATAGCGACAATAGATGTCATATTGGCGTGAGTTGCTATCGCCATGAAGTGGCATCGGATTGTATCGATGTATTTGGATGTTTTCGACGACAAGAGCAGCAAGTAGGCTCCGCACAAAAACTTCTTTGTATTCGTAATCAGGGGAAAGCAGGTCTTTCTTGATGTCCAAATAAATCTTGAGTGTGCGGTTCATCTGCTCTTCTGTCAGCGAGGAAACGAAATGTTTCAGAGAAAGTTGGGCATTACTGTACGTAAGCCCCATATCGACATAGAGTCTATTGGCAAATTTAGGGTACACAACAAACATGAAGAATTGTACGTCGGGACTGGACTCTTTGATATGATTGGTGTTTTCAGGCATGATGCTGATGAGGGAGGGAGCGGTAAGAGACTCCTCTTTGCCGTTGATGGTGATGGTGACGCTACCTCTGGTAATGTAGACGTATAATTTTTGGTAGACTTTGATGCCCTCACCTTCGGGCCGCTTCTCAAGTGGATTGATACCATCGAAATTGTCGAAAAGCAATAATTGATTGGAGAGTGAAGCAGATGGGACGATGTCTTCTGATGTGAAAATATCGACATACTCCACATATCGTATGTTATAGTTCTCAGTCGAAGTTGGTGTTGTTGAACTCATAGCTATGATGGTATCTGGTTGTTTTTATACAAAGTTGATGGACTTGATATTATGCTGCTTGATATACCCATTGGGCGAAAAGCCTGTGATGCGTTTGAAGTAGCGTCCAAAGAAACTCTGACTTGGAAAATTGAACTCAGCACTGATGGACTTGATGTTGTGTTCGTTCGTGTAGAGCGCCTGCTTGATGGAAAAGATTACATCCTGGTCAATGACTTGAGATGCTGTGAGGCCTGTGAAATTGTACACAATGGTTGAGAGATATTTAGGCGTTATCTGCATCTTCTGAGCATAATACTGTACAGAGCGTTCACGCTTATGCTCTTCATGGAGCATTTTGAGGAATTGGGTGAAGAGTTTGTATTGCCGGCCATTCGTCACATGGCTGATGATGCTTTCCGGAGTGATGTGGGAATACAAAGTGGCAAGACCTGCACTTTTATAGGATCGCAACACAATCTCCTTCATGGGATAATCAGGTCGCAACATTTCTTGTTTCGTGCGCAAATATGATTGGAGCAGTTGCTCCGTGAGTTCAGGTGAGAGGTTGAGATGACGGAACTCAAAGGCTTGGATTTGCAACTTCTTGCCAATGGCTGTCCGGTCAAAGATTTCAGATATGATGTAATTCGGCACGAAAGAGGAACAGAAGATACATTTCGATTCTTTCACAACCAAACTCATGCAAGGCATCACCACAAGATATTGATTAGCTCTGACCTCGATTTCTGTACCGCCAATGACGATGTGGAGTGTGCCTCTGAACACAATCGTTACATAGACATACTCAGAATTGTAAAAATCATCTCTTGCATGGATGATGGGTTCGCCCTTTTCTTCAAGATTGTCCATGATGTTATATTTCCCTTGATAGGAGGAAAAGAAGAAACCCTGGGCATGCTCACGTGTGATAGTAGTTCCTTTAATCATCATATTCACTGATGTTTTCCATTCTGTATAGTTCTATATTGTTTCCGTTCCGCTTTTGATATATTTCTCTTCCAGTCAGATGTAGGCGGGAAAATACTCAAGAGTTTTCAAGGTGAGTTTCTGCGGCAGTGCGCAGAATCAAGGTTGTTGCCCCGATGGTGATAATGGCACCATCTTCCAGATTGATACGGTCGGCATCGCGCAGAATTTCATTCATGTAAAAGGTGCCCGTGTCGCTGGGTGCATCGCGCAGGATGTATTGCAACTTACCTTTTTTATTTCGCCTCACGGTAATGGCACAATGAAAGGTGTCAATGCTGGGGTCGCGTGTGTCAATAGGCTTATTGATGTTCGTTCCTCGAATGTAACGCCCAAATTCATTCTCTCCAAAGTCTAACGGAATCACCTGTTTGAAAGCGAAGCGGTTCTCCACCACAACAATGCTTCCGAAATCTTGGCTATAGGCTTGTTCGTCAAGCGTTTTCTCCTCATGCTTGTTGGACAATTTTGATTTTCCGATGCGGATGCCGAATTCCTTCTTGCAGTGTTCGCACACAAAAATCAAGGATTGTCCATCAGCATATTTGGTTTCGTCGAAAACAGTGTAGTTATCACATTTTGGACACTTAACTCTTTTCATTTCTTGTTACTTTTCTAACGGAAGAATCCAAGCACTCTCGAATGCAGAGTTCTGCTTACGAAGTGAGGTGAGTGCACTTCTTGCATCGGCCTCACTGGCATATTCCGAGTAGAGGATTCTGCTGGTTTTACCGTTCTTGACAAATCGTCCCTCCTTCAATCCTTCTTCACCCAAACGCTGAATGAAGCCTTCCGCATTTGACTGGTTGACAAAACTGGCCAGTACAATAGTGTACTTGGTCGTTGCAGGAGTGCTTTCCGCTGGCTTATTCTCAGCAGGTGCACTTGCTGCTTCAGCCACCTCTAATACAGGTTCAGCTTCTGAAGTTTCTTCTGCCTGAGCGGCTGGTGTCTCAACGGGTTGAGCGGTCATTTTCTGATGCTCAACAGTTACGGGTTGTGATGGGACTACTGTTCTGCTGACAGGTGTGAAAGCGGCTACAACGGTGTCCGACTCGCTGTTCGTGTCTCGCATGGCTGGATACGAAAAGCAGAAGAACAACAGGATGGCGGCGGCAGCGGATATGCCAAAGTCGAGCCAATGGCGATTGATGTGTATGACCAAATCCTTCGTCTTTGACTTTGTCTTTGGAGACTTCGTGTCCGCTTCCTCTTCTTTGGCAATGCGCATGGGTGATGTTGCCTGCAGATGCTGTTCGATTTCCTTTTCTTTGACAACCTGCTGCAACGACTTCATCTCATACGAGTAGAGGCCGTAGAGAGAAGGGGTGAGCACACCTGACTGCAAAGCCGTGAAAATGAAGTTCTGATTTAAATCTTTTTTGATGACTCCGATGTTCTCGAAGGTGTATTCACCGTTCATATCCAGTTCATACAGCAACTTCTCCACATCTTTCTCCATCTGCAGATTGGCAAAAGGATATGAGGTCTCGTAAGCCGTCATGTATGACTGAACCAACAGACCATCATTCATCTGCAGCTGCTGGTTAAACCCAATGGTGCGATAGGGTGGGAGGAACAAATGTTCTTCCCCTTCCGTGTACTGTGCATCCACATGGTTAGCAATGAAGCCACCCAGTCCTGGCACAATCACACAATCGTGCTCAATCAGCAAAAGTTCAATATGTTTTGCTAAGGTGATCATGTTGCAAAGATATGGATTTTTTTTTACACAGAAGTAATTTGGGAGTTTTTTTTCACTTTTTGTCCACTTTTTCCACAAAAAGACATAAAAATCTTCCAAAAAGAAGAGCCGCAGACTTTGTCTGAGGCTCTTTCGTCTACCTGTATTTCTTTTTTATGCTTATTCAGCAGGAGTCTGTGTGCCACTAGGTGTGGGGAACGTTTGAACGTTCCCTGCATCAGTTGATTGAGTAGATGTTGAAATGCTGATGGGTGCTTCTTCGATGGTCGTCTTTGTGACGAAAGCGGCAGAAACGACGCTGAGCACAACCATAGCAATAGCCAAGCCCCATGTGGCCTTCTCGAGGAAGTCCGTTGTCTTGCGCACACCCATAATTTGATTGGAAGAGGCGAAACTGGATGCAAGACCACCCCCTTTTGATTCCTGAATAAGAACGATTCCGCACATAAGAACTGATGCGAGAAGTACGAGTACAATGATAAGTGGATACATTTTATTAGTTTGTTTTTATTGTTATCTGTTTAGTTTTCTTTTAGTTACAAAATGGTTTCCTACTTGTTTTCTTCCAAGATGAATTCCAGTAACTTAATTTGCGCTGCAAAGTTAGAACTTTTTTTCGGATTATTCAAAGAAATCTTGCGTAATATTTCCAGTGCCTGCTGAAATCTGCGCTGTTTGATGTAGATGTTCACCATGCTTTCCGTGTAGATTTCCTCATCCTCGTCAGAGAATTGGGGCGACACAAATTCACCGTCTTCCACCTCCTCGTCGTTGGCCATTTCGGGGATGTCAAGCCGCTGCTTTCCTTTGGTCTCCTCGATGAAGTTGTCAATGAGGGCGGCGCCCTTCAGTTTAGGTGCGCTAGTCGACGGACTTGCCACTTCCTTCTGTTCTGTCTGTTGTTCCAAGAAGGAGGCGTAATCGCTGGTCAGATCCACCACAGAAGGCACGAGCCTTTCCGTTTTGTCGCTTTCACTCTCCACAGCGTCCTTTCTGTCTCCAGTCAGGAATTTGTTGATGAGCGAGATTGTTCTGTTTTCATCACTTTCCGTCTCGATGCTGATGTTGTTGCCCATCGACGGCAGTTCGTAGTTGACACCTTCGGTCAGTTCAAACAACGCCTTTCGGTCAGGCACAAACACACTGGCTTTTCTCAGTTCGGCACCAAATTCTTTCGAGTGCAGTTTATAGAGATTGGCAATATAGAGCAGACGAGCCACTTGGAAGAAGGGGTACTTCTCCACTAGTGCCTTCAACTCTGGCAGCGTGTCAGCCGTGAGTCTTGAGGAATCTTCTATGAGTTCTTTTATGTCCATCGTCAATGTGTCGGTAAAGGTTTTCAATCTGTTTACCAGTTGGCAACTGTGGCGTTGAAGATCTGGTCGACAATGTCGTCTATCATCTCTTGAACCAACTGTTCTTGCACGTTCACAAGTTGTTGAGTGGCAGGGTATTCCGCAGTTGCACTAAAGCGTTTCTCGAAGTCTTCGTCATGTTTTGTGTTGTTCGTGAAACGCACGTTCACCGAAATCTTGAGTTGCACCTGCGCCGAGTAGCCATCAGAACTGATGCTCTTGTTTGTTTGGCTGTATTCCACAATC
The DNA here is from genome assembly GCA_016280445.1 of Bacteroidaceae bacterium. Taxonomy (GTDB): domain Bacteria; phylum Bacteroidota; class Bacteroidia; order Bacteroidales; family Bacteroidaceae; genus Minthosoma. The sequence continues at coordinate 83,192 of JAEEGS010000009.1, read as the reverse complement.
TCACCAGCCAGTTGCAGGTCGCCACCACGCTTCAGCACTTTTAGTTTGGTCTTCTGCGAGAACTCGTCGCTCAGCGAGTTGTAGAACATCGACTCCATCGGGCTCCACACATAGTTGGCACGAATGGGGAACTTGTCGAGGCTGATGCTCTTCGTCTTCGTGTAATCGATACTCGTGCCCGTGAACTTATAACTCACGGTGCAGGCAGTCAGCACAGCGATGCTCAGCAGAATCAAACTTCCTATAATCGTTTTTCTCTTCATTCACTCAGAATGTCAATTGTCAATTATCTAAATCTCCAAGCCGTAGTCCTTGATTTTTCGGTACAAAGTGCGTTCCGAAATGTCCAGTTCCTTGGCCGTTTTCTTGCGGTTACCGTTGTTGCGCTTCAAGGAGTCGATGATGTTTTTCTTCATCAGTTCCTTGTTCGACATGGGTGTTTCCTCAATAGTCTCGATGTCCACCTCTTGAATGTTCTGGTGCTCGTAGGGCATGTTGCCATTCCCTTGAGACGGATACCGCTGGCCGTTCACCACATACGGCTGCGAAGGCTGGATGACCGACTTCCTTCCATACTGCATGGGGATGTTGATGTCGTCCACGTCCTCCTCATACATCCGATAGTTCTCCTGTGGAGCGTTATGCATGTTGTCCATGTTGCTGTGCACCAGTTCCTTCAGGTCTTTCACCTCTTTACCGATGCTCGACAACAACTGGAATAGCATGTCGCGCTCCTTCTCATAACTGTGTGTCTCTGGTGCATGCGCATCGCGGTTGGCTCCATGCAGAACCAAGCCCGTCTCGCCTCGCGAATCGTCAGTCACACCATAACTGTGCAGTATCTCCGATGTGATTTCACGTTCCTGGCTGATGATGCTGATTTGCTCCACCAGGTTGCGCAGTTGGCGGATGTTGCCCGGCCACTTATATTTTAATAATAGTACGCGCGCGTCTTCCGTCAGCCGCACAGGTTCTATGTGGTATTTCTCCGAAATGTCGTAGGCAAACTTGCGGAACAGCAGTTCAATGTCCCTTCCACGCTCCCTCAACGGAGGCATGCTGATGGGGATGGTGTTCAGACGATAATACAAATCCTCACGGAACTTTCCCTCGCGAATAGCCTTCTGCATGTTCACGTTCGTGGCGGCCACAATCCTCACATTGGTCTTTCTCACCTCGCTTTCACCCACACGGATGTACTCGCCAGTCTCCAACACACGCAGCAGTCGCGCCTGGGTTGCCAAAGGCAGTTCACCCACTTCATCCAGGAAGAGCGTTCCGTTGTTTGCCACACCGAAGTAGCCCTCACGGTCATCCACAGCACCCGTGAAGGAGCCCTTCTTGTGGCCAAACAATTCCGAGTCAATCGTACCCTCTGGCAGAGAACCACAGTTGATGGCGAAATACTTGTTGTGCTTCCGAGTAGAATTATCGTGTATCACCCTCGGTAGCACCTCTTTTCCCACACCGCTCTCACCATAAATCAGCACCGACAACTCCGTCGGTGCCACCTGAATGGCGATGTCGATGCTTCGGTTTAGCCCCTCATAGTTTCCCACGATGCCATACCGCTGTTTCACCTGCTGTATTGTTTTCTCGTCCATAGTTGTCTATACACAAAATCGTGACAAAATTACACATTTTTCCCCAACCGACAATGAAATTCTGTCAGTTTTTAAGGATTTTATTCTCTTTTTAGGCTTTCGTTCCCTTTTTATCGCAAAATGTTTTCTTGCGGCAACGACGTCGACTCTTATACAGAACTGGCGTTAATGAAAAATCAAGACATTCTGCTCTGCATCTTCAGACTTACGTTTCTCCTTTCAGACTCTCATTCATGTGTAAAAAAGACGTTTTTGATGTCACAATAGTGATACCCTCTGCGTCATACGTGCAGAACATCCATTAAAAGACTAAAAAAAGAAAGGACCAAACCAATGAAGAAACTATCTCTTTTGTTGACGGCATTATGCCTCCAAGTGCTGGGCGTTCATGCACAGCAACAAGTGTTCACCATCGATGGTTATGTGGACGAGAACATAACAGACTCATGCTACAACATCTATCTGGCAGACGAGTATTTCGAGATTCAGGGCGATGTGCCTGTCGCCAATGTGCCTGTGGTGAACAAGCGTTTCACCTATTCCATTCCTCTGAAGAATATGACGGCAGGGCGTGTGCGCTGCATTTTCCCTGGCAATAAACTGTGTTCCGCATGGATTGACCTCTTCTTCGTGCCAGGCGAGACAGTGAAGTTGACGGTTCACAACGGCTATTACTCTCTGGACAATTCCGACAGTTATCGGGAAAAAATCAATCGAGAGGTCGATGCCGTCAGAAAAGCCACCAAGTGGACATCGCCGCATCTTCCCAAAGTGAAGGGCAAAGTGTGGCACGATGCTTATAGCCAGAGCCGCGCTTCGCTGGCTGTGAAGGATGTGATGTTCAACGAAAACGAAACGGTGCTTCGTCTGGTGTCCAATTTCCACCTCTCCAATATGAATGTCAGCGGAGACTCCTATCTCACAGATTCCGAAGGCAACACCTACCAGTTCAAACGTGCACTCTTCGGCAATGTGAATGACAACAACAGCCAGGATGTCCGCATCTTTGGTGGCTACTATGCCTACGAGCCACTTCCCAAAGGGACAAAAGTGTTCACGTTTCACGAAGGAAGAAATGGCAATGCTGTGGCAGTCGTCGCAGCCAAACAAAAAGATATACCCACGCAATCCCCAAAATCGGGGAAGGGCGATTTCCGCCTGAACATCCATGTAACAGAGGGAATCAACGATTCGGGCTATCTGATAGACCTCTACAATCATGGTGGAAAAATCAAGGACAGAATTGGCAGCGTCTCCGTCAAAGAGAAAGAAACATCCTTTGCCACCCATCTCGATGGCATCTATCTGGCTGATGTGACCGCCACATTTCCCGACGGTTCTGTCTGCACCCATTGCATGCGTTTCCCCTTTGTGCCGGGTGAGACAGCAGAACTAAAAGTGATGAACGGCTCCTTCTATCTGAGTGGCACCGGTTTCTATAGGCAATGGATTAAGGCAGACGAACTGGTGGAGAATGCACAAAAATATCACAAGCAATCAGAGATCGACTCTCTCATCAGAAACTACTTGAAGGAACATTGTACAGAAGAAGGCTGCGTCCTCTATTATGTAAAGAATAATGTGCTTCCGATAGAGACAATACGCCAAATAGTTCCATCTTCTATACTAAATGGTCGATTCAAGCAAATCATTGAATTGTATCTGTTATGGAGATAAGAATGGTTTACTGATTGGGTATGCCCCTCATCGTTTAGGGTCGAATCCATATCGGTTAGGTCGTCGTTCGCCATCGCCAAACAACATCCATAATCTATAAAAAGGAATCAACTGATACCATCCGGAATTGTCCCTGTCGTGGCAACGCTTGGCACCTTGAGCATACATAAACCATACACCAGGTATCATCAGCATACAATAAAGTAGCATAGCACTGTCGCTATCCCTCAGGATAATACTACTAATCAGTGCACTAAGAAATATCCAAATATAATAAATAAAATAAGAAATCCAGTATTCCAACCTTCGAATTCTTCCACAGAAAGAGAACGGATGTGAGAACATGTGTTGATGCCCATTCCACGAAGCAGCAGGTGGTGAAGGAGGAAATATGGGATAAAACTCTTTCTCATGGTCAAATCCGAGGTGTTCTGTTGGCATATTGCTCTTGCTACAAGCATCCCTTAACTCTTTTAGCAATGGGGCATCACAATACCCGCTCTTCCGTATAGATGTATACCCGTATTGCGCTGCTGCCTCCACGATAAACTCTTCCTTTTCATCAGAGTACACAAAAGTGCGATAAGAATCTTTCTCTAAAGCATAGTTTACAGGGGGAAGTATTTCAATGTATGGTTCTTGCGATTTTATCTTTTCACGAATCAACGCACTGATACGTCCCACTTCTCGCTGTTTATCTTTCAATTGGTGACCGGTAAGAGAAAGTTGAGCATCATAACCTTTGAGGTTCAGCAGTTCCTCATGCGACACCATATCTGCCACAACCTCCTCGAATAAGGGAAATAATCCATTTATGTGAGTGAACATCACTCCGTTCAGAAGCACACAGAAACCAACATATTGTCCTACAACATCCAGTTTCCGTACATAGCCATAATACATCAGATCCCTCTCTCTGTGTATAATGATTTGAGAATCTGCGGATGCTTGTTCCACAAATTTAGTGAAAATCTCCCACGTGTAGTCGTCGGGATATTGGGTACAAATGGCATCCCTTTTGCAAAAGATGTATATGGAACTATTCATTCAAATTTTCCCTCTTTCTCTTTCGCCAATCATTCGGCTGTTGGATTCACTTCCTGTCTAAAAGGTGAAACAGTTTCTTCTGGTTGTTCATTTTCTCCATCTGTTCCAGAAGCCATATCTTGGGGCGTTTCATTCATGAGAGAAGCATCGTCGGTCGCATCGCCAATGGTTATCCCCATCGGTATTTGTGTGTTTGCCACAGATGACACAACTTTCTTGCCTAATCCCAAGAACATAAAAACGAGAACGACCAGTAGTATCAGGTTTGCAATTGGTACATACATCGCCACCATCTTTAAGACAGAAGACTGGGAAGCGGCCATTTTTCCGCCATTTCTTTTTCCATTACTGTTTGGAGCAATAGCATGAAGTGTCCGTGAGAGTTCTGCCACAGGATCGCGCAGCGTGGATACGAGTTGGCTGATGTGTTTAACCTTTCCATCTTTCTTTACTTCTTGTTGTAACAGAGCGATGGACTTGTCGCGCTCGGCCACTTCTTGTTGAAGAGAAGACACCTGACTTTTCAAGGGAGAAAGTGTCGCTCCGAGTGCTGATTTATCTTGTTCACATTGTTGTTTGATGGCTGCAATGTCACTTTCACATCTCTTCTGTATCTGCTGTTCACGCTTCGTTGGATAATAGGGAGAGAGTGTGATCTTTCCGTATTGCTTCATCACCTGCATGACTTCTTCTGAAGACATATCATACAAATTGTATGAAGCAGTCTTATTGCTGTTTGTTGCAAAGCCTTCCAGAGATGTAAAACTGTCGGCATAGAATCCCTGTTGAATCAATTTAATGGTTTCGGTTTCTATCGTCTTCAGTTTTGTCGCCACATTGGAAAAGTCGGAGAAGGTATATCTCAATTTCGACTTCTCCATCTTCAGGAAGTCACCATACACATATATATTATAGATGGTGTCAAGAATACGAAACATGTTCATCACATCCTTGCAATAGGCATCCAGACGCAATGATATGCCGAAATAAGAGCCATCGCGTCCATCGTTGGCTACGACGTTAGGTGTGGGCGAACCGGGTGTTTTGTATACTAAATAATTGTAATAGCAATAGGGCTTTCCTTTGGACAATCTGTACTGGACGAGAAACTTCACTTCGTCAGCGCTACGGTCGTAGAATGTGGCAAAGTAGTTTCTGTCTTCTTGCTGTCCCCAAAAGCCTTCACCATTGGGTACACCATGTATAAATAATTCCACTTTCATGGGCTGTTATCCTCTTATGTGTTTCATAATCACGTCCCATAACTTGCGTGGATAAACCTCATGACCTTCTTCAAAGGTGAGTGTTCCATCCGCTGCTTCAGAGAAATCACCTGTCTGGAAAGCCACGAAATCGAAGTTGTAAGGGGCAAACCATCTGGTGATGGGATTTTCGTTAGTAAATCGATTAAAGATATTGGGATACAAATATTTCGTCCGTTTCATCGTCTCTGGATAATTGATGCGACCAGGGCCAATGACGAAATTCGTCTCGTCTATCTTGTTGAAAATGAAAATCACTTTGTCTCGTGGACTGATTTTTGTCTTCAGTTTGTGTATTTTGTTCACATAGTTCCTGCGTGCTTCCACATCCATGCGTGGATTCGTTTTGTCAGGCTCTATCATGATGGCCCAAATTTTGCGATTGGTGCTATTGATGATAGCATTCACATATTTTGGGAAAGGTGCCTGCGGGGCACCAGGATGGAAATAATATTCCCCCGGTCCTTCCAAAATCTGGCATAAAGGTCTTCCATTGCGCATCACCTGCACCAACATGAAACTGATTCTGTCAGTAGATTGTGCGGCATCCTCACTGTTTATCATCGTGTCGAAGTTCTCACACATCTCTCTGTAGTTCTTATCGTATGCAGGACGGAATGAAGTTTCTGGTTGCACGGTGTAGCCTTTGCTTTGCAGATATCTTGTCAAGCGGATGAGCGTCATGGTTTTGCCACATGCTGGAGCACCAAACAAGATGACCAAAGGGGTCTTATAGTCTGCTATCGTTACTTTAATTTTATTGGCGTCGTTTAATTCCTCCGAACTTAATCCGTGATTATGCTCAGGTACCTGTATTGGATTTTCAGGCATCTGTTCAATCGTTTCTGTTTCATCCACGGGTGTTACAGAAGGGCGCTCTTCATTTTTCGTGTCAAAATTCAAATCTGCCATTTGGTATAATGATACAATATGATTAATAATCTTCTTTCTTAAATGCTAAATCGAAAAAGATGAAAGCGGCAATGTCAACAAGGACAGCGATGATTACCCAGAAAATGAAACCATGTCCAGCGTATTCTCCCTTCAAAAAATCCTCCCACACTTTGAACACATCAATCATTCTCTTCACCTTGGTCACTGGATTATCAGCCGTATAGATGGCTTCGTCAGCTTTGGATGAGAATTTCACGAAATCCTTGTTCTTTTTGACGGTGTTATATCCTGTGTTCAGTTTGTCACACACATCTTTGATGTCGTTGGCGTCATTCAAATCGATGGTTTCGTCATCGATGTGTTTCTTTATCAGCGCCAAATTATCATCATCGCGTTTCACTTCTTTCAAGATGTCGGCATTGGGCGACAGAATGTGTTCCATGATGTTGGTGGCTTTCGAATCTGCCAAAAGATATACTTTTGTTCGATAAGCATCGCACAATTTGTCACGATCTTGCTTCGAAGTTCCCTTGAAAGTTAATTGATCAATCTTGTCCACACCCAACAAGGCCGCCATTCTTCTCAATATGTCTTTCGATTGAGGGCCAAATCCGGGGTTAGCCTCGTTCTTGATTTCCGATTCCAGTTCTCCCAACAACACGTCAACACGATTCTTCAGTTCATTCACTTGGGCCATGGCCTGATTTTTGTTGTTTGTGTTGTTCTTAATCTGTCCCAAATAACCACGAGTTGCGGAAATGTCAGTCGTCACTTCGTCGTTGATGAGCGTACGATAGAAGAAAGTGTGCGTATTCGTCGGCATACTGCATATCAGCCAAAAAATCAGCACGATAATAATTCCACCCACCAAATGGGCTCCTCTTTTTTCCATGTATATGTTCTGATTGAGGCTGTCTACAATCATCTTTGTGCCTAATGATGCGATGATGAAAAAACCTACAGTCACAATCCAGCACATCGCCAACGGCCATGTGGATAGAAGCAAATGTAAAGACTCTGCCGTGGCCCAACAACTCACAGTTGCAAAAGCCACAAAGGCAGCCAGCCATAAAATTTTCAGATAATTTCTTTGTTCCATGATTATGTATGAAATTTGAATTAGTTATCTTTTAATCCGCTGGGGCAGACTCACAACAAGATAGATACACCTTGCCGAGAAGTCTGCGCACCATAGGCACACATTTCAAAAAGTGTATCCTTTTGTTTTTCCTTTCTTGTTTTCGAGGTTGGGGTTCGAGCGGAAATTCAACAAAATAATGTCCTTGTTCTAGAACAGACTTGCAAAATAAGTAAATTCTTTTGTACAAACCAAACAATAGATGACTTTTTTGTGAAAAAGGGGTTGATTTCGTGTGTTCAATCTCGCTAGTGACCTTGTTCTATAAAAAGATGGGACATCTTATTGATAAAAGGAGAGACTCTATGCCGAAACACAAGGGTGGTTCATGCAGCATGAATATGTGAAAGTCTTACGTCGCAAAGCTCACGAGGGTAACGACGTAAGGCTCGTGAGGGTGACGGCGTTAAGCTCACGAGCCTTGTGGAAGAAGACTGAAAGAGGGTGTGGATACTCCTTATCCCAGATAAGGATTGTACATCTTTTCCCTTCCGATGGTCGTGGAGGGACCATGCCCGCACAGCACTTTCGTCTCGTCGGGTAGGGTGGAGAGTCGCTTGAGGCTCAACATGATGGATTGATAACTGCCACCTGCCAAATCTGTACGTCCGCAACTGCCACAGAAGAGGGTGTCGCCAGAGAAGAGGACGGCATCCTTTTCGGAATAGAAGCAGATGCTGCCACGTGAATGTCCAGGAGTGGAGAGCACCTTCAACGTCGAGTTGCCGAAGGTGATTTCGCTGCCGTCGAGTAGGGAAGTGCCAAATGGAGGCAGGGGAGGGTGAGGAATGCTCATGCCAACGACGGAACGAATCTGTTCGTCCATATTCTCGTAGATGTGCAGGTCTTCGTAGTTGGCTTCGGGACGCAGGGCCAAATCACGATAAACGAAAGTGTTGCCCCACACGTGGTCGAAGTGCAGGTGCGTGTTCAAGAGGTGCTTCACCAGAAGGTCGTTTCCGGCAAGATACTTCTTGATGTCTGCCCACTCACTTTCTGTGGAGCAGCCACAATCGATGATGACAGCCTCTCCTGTTTCATCGCTTGCCACATAACAGTTCTCACCCAACGGGTTTACTTCAAAGGCTTTGATGTTCATTTCTTGTTGATGATGGTGACATGAACCACCTTTTTGGTCTTAAAATATTCTTCCTCGAAGAAATCGCTCAGTTCCCACACGGTGGAGATGTTCTTCATCGAGGCAATCTCGTTGTTGAGTTCACCACCTTTGAGGGCAATGATACCATTGGGCACCGCGTTGTGCTGCTCATGTTTGATGTTCTTTCTTGCCACCTTCATCAAATCCACCATCGGCATCACAGCACGTGTGACCACGAAGTCGTATCGCTCCTTGATTTCTTCCGCTCTTGCATGGCTGAACTTAACGTTTTTCAGGCCAATAGCCGTTGCCACTTCATTTGCTACTTTAACCTTCTTCCCGATGCTGTCCACCAAATGAAACTGCACATTGGGGAAGAGAATCGCCAAGGGAATGCCAGGGAATCCACCACCTGTTCCGAGATCCATAACGGTGGTGCCATCCTTGAAATTCACCACTTTGGCGATGCCCAAAGAGTGCAGCACATGGTGCTCGTACAGGTTCTGGATGTCCTTGCGGGAAATCACATTGATTTTGGCATTCCAGTCATTATAAAGAGCCTCAAGTTGAGCAAACTGCTCAACCTGAAGCTCTGTGAGATGAGGAAAATACTTGCTAATTATCATAGACGAGAGCATTCTCATTCATATCATTGGTGTTGTTCGCGCAGCAAGTCGTTCACGGTCTTCACGGGATTGAAGGTGCCGAGAGAAACCTCCACGAAGATGGTGTTCCAATCGCTCATGGCACCATTCCAAAGACCTGGCAATTCGAGCGCTTTGAGTTCCTTGCCATCCTTGCTCTTGCTGGAGATGAAGCCTGTTTGCGGGTCAACATATTGGGTGAGGTCGAACTTGTTGCCTTTGTAATCCTTCACAGCGCACACGAGGTCAACAGGGTTGAAATGGGTACCGTTCTGGAACATCTGCAAATATTCAGCGTTGTTCTTGTCTATCTGGCTGCTTTCGAGAATCTGCAAACTGATGGTGCCGTCCTGATTGTATGCCAAGAAAGGACCGCCACCCGGTTCGCCCACATTCTTCACCATACCGCACACGCGCATGGGGCGGTTCAGTTTCTTCTTCAGATAGATGGCGAGTTCGGCATCTTCCAAATCCTTCAGTTCAGGGTTGCGGCAGCAGAGTTCGTCGCGCAGGAAGCGGATGATTTCCTCCAGTTCTACGTGAGTGTACTTGCCGCTGTCGAGCAGTTCGAGGTACTCAAACGCTTTCTTCTGTTTGTTCACCAGCACACCTGCAATCAGTTTCTTGTATTCAACGGTCTCAGCCTTCAAACGGTCGGGAACCACGTTGTCGATATTCTTGATGAAGATAACATCAGCATCAAGGTCGTTCAGGTTCTCAATCAGCGCGCCATGACCGCCCGGACGGAAGAGAATCTTGCCATCTTTGCCACGGAAAGGCGTGTTGTCGGGATTGGCGGCCACCGTGTCGGTGCTTGCCTTCTGCTCGGAGAAACTGATAGAATACTTCACGCCGAATTTCTCTTCATACTTTGGAGCCACCTTTGCCACCAATGCCTCGAACAATGGGCGATGTTCTGGGCTCACAGTGAAGTGTACACTCACCTTGCCGTTCTTGCCGCCTGCATAGAGTGCACCTTCCACCAGGTGCTCCTCCACAGGTGTGCGTGCGCCATCTTCATACTTGTGGAACTTCAGCAGGCCCTTTGGCAACTTGCCATAAGAAAGACCGTCCTCGCCCAGCAATGTGGCAATCGCGGTTTTCACACTTCCATCACCACCATTCTTGGCAATGGCTGCCTTCAGGTCATCGATGAACGCGAACTTGTCGAGATTTGCCTCAAATTTCTGGATGAAATCCGTTTTCTCTTCATTGTCGAGAAACTCAAAAAGGTTCTTGAACATACGGCTGGCTGCACCTGATGCTGGCACAAACTTCAACACCTTGCCGGTGCCATCCAAGTAAGCATCCCATGCTGCGAGATAGTCCTTCTTTTCTGCTTCTGATGGGATGGTGATGCCATTCCCTGGTGATGCGGCACCAGCCAGTTTCAGCCATGGAAATCCCGTCTTGAAGCATTCCAACTGAGCGTTCAATTTCTCTTCTGAAATTCCTTTCTTTGCGAGAAAGTCTTTGTCTTCTTGTGTAAGCATAATTCTGTGTCTTTATAGTTAAATGTGAATGTCTCCATTTTCTTGATGTTGCAAAGTTAATGTTTTTCTCCTAATGTTTTCTCTTTTCCTTCATTTTTCTTTTCTTTGTTTGCAAATTCTCAATGAAAGCCCTCGGAATTGTGATTTGTGTCCTTCATTCAAAACATCCCGCATTTCATTTCCCTGTCACCGAAAAAACACGCCTTTATCGTCGAAAAAATGGAAGGAATGCATGGAAAGCACAAAAAAAAGTGAAAAAAAAGGAAAAATGTTCGTTCTAATAGAAAAAAGTCCTATATTTGCAAACTCAATTTAACAAACAACAGACCCAACCATGAAAGAAGTGAAGATTAGTGAACATGCGCGCCAGCAGATACGCAAACTCTTCTCGCAGCGCAATTCGGTCAACACGCTCAAGCGTGACCCGGAACTGACACAGATATTTGACAATTTCGCCTTCGACGAGGCGCTTCAACTGACTGAGGAGCCTGTGCTGGAGAAGACGCGTTGTATGTGCATCCTGGCTAGCACCATCGGATGTAATGCCATGCGCCAGTTTAAAGTATATGTGGATGTGTGCCTCAATGTGGGTGTGAAGCCACGCGAAATCCGCGAAGTCATCTACCAGACAGTACCATACGTGGGATTCTCAAAGATGATTGACTTCCTGCTCGAGATGAATGAAGTGTTTGATGACAACGACATCAAACTGCCTCTTGATGATCAGGGTACCACAACTCCTGAGAACCGTCGCGAGAAGGGCCGTGAGTACATCGACGGCATTTTCGGTGCTGGCACTGCGGAAAAGATGGAGAAAGAAGCACCGAAGGGACAGGAGCACATCGTGGAATTTTTGGAGAGTTACTGTTTTGGTGATTTCTATACACGTAACGGTATTGACATGCAGCACCGCGAACTCGTCACATTCTGCCTCTTGGCATCGATGGGTGTAGCGCAACCTCAACTTGAAAGTCACGGAATTGGCTGCAAGAAAATGAACATCAGCAAGAGAGAAATGGTTGCTGTGCTTACGGGTATGCTTCCATACATTGGTTTCCCAAAAACTCTCAACGCCCTCACGGCTGTCAACAAGGCATATCCTGAAGATTAAGCATAAAAAAGATGGGGCCTCGCACACACATATCTGCGAGGTCCCATTTTTTATTCTGTTAAATTAGAACAAGAGTTTTTCTAGAGCAAGTGCCACACCGTCGTCATTGTTGTTACATGTAACCATGTCGGCGGCTTTCTTTATCTCTTCATTGGCATTTTCCATAGCTATGCCCATACCCGCAAACTGCAGCATGGGGATGTCGTTATATCCATCGCCAAAGGCTATCAATTCAGTTTGCCGAATGCCCGTCTTTTGCAGAAGCACTTCCAATCCGCGGGCTTTGTCAATGCCCTGGGGAACTATCTCAAGGAAGAAAGGCTCACTACGGTATGCACTGGCACGCTGACCTAATGCTGTTTGCAACTCGGTTTCCACCGAAACGAGTTGTTCTGGCTCACCCACAATAATGCACTTCACAATCTGTGCACCCTGAGTGGCTTCAAGGAAATTCCCAACTTGTCGGATAGGCATCCTGTTGCGCATGGATGAGTAACGGATGTAATCATTGTCGGCCACTTCGCTGACCACTTCCTTTCCCACATAGGTCATAATAGGCATTCCGTGTTCGCGCGCGAACATATATATATAAGGTAGCACATCGCTGTCCAATGTCTGCGCATGTAGCATCTCCTTGGTTGCCCAGTTGGAGATTTCACCTCCGTTGTAACTCATCACATATCCACCGAACTCGTCCAAATGTAGCGTGTTGGCCACATGCAATGTGCCATAGGTGGGACGGCCAGAAGCGATGACAACTTTTATTCCTTGCCTTTGGACACGAAGAAGCACTTCTTGTGTATATGAAGAGATGGTTTGGTCGCTTCTGACAAGTGTTCCATCCAAATCTACGGCGATGAGTCGGTAGTCGTTCATGTTTACTTTTCTTATAGAATGAGTGTCATCCTTATGGTTTATTGATTGGTGTCGGGGTCTTTTCCTAAAACCATTACAGCCCAACTGTTTTGCTCGACAACCTGTCGGACGGAGAGGTGATTGTCTCTTGCAGCCTTTTCCATGTCGGGAACATCGCTGATGAAGAAACCGGAGAGGATGATTTGCCCATCAGAAACAAGATGTTGTACGTAAACCGGCAGGTCGGCAATGAGAATATTTTTGTGGATATTGGCCACGATAGTGTGGAACTTGCCCTCGATGGAAGTGGCATCTCCCAGTTTTACTTGTGCATGCGTAATATGGTTGAGTGCCATATTTTCGATGGCATTCTCAACACTATGTTCATCGATATCAATAGCTACGATTGTCTCGGCTCCACGCAAGGCCATAGCGATAGCCAACACACCTGTTCCTGTGCCCATGTCGAGTACATGTTGTCCAGAGAAATCTTGCTGAAAAAGAAGTGAAACTAACTGATGAGTTGTGTCGTGGGAACCAGAACCGAATGCCATGCGCGGGTTGAGTTTGATACCAAATTCCCGTTCCAACACAGGGTCAAAACTCTGCTGTTCCCACTCCTCATTCCAATCTTTATCGGCCAGCGTGTGAACAGAGTGGGAGAGTGTCACCCCTGGCATGAAGAATGCTGCGAGTGTCTCTTCAAGCGACTGGGCATCAAAAAGTTCTGATGATATGTATGCCTTAAGACCTGTTTCGTTCATCTCGAAAGAATCGAAACCGATTTCTCCGAGCATAGCGGCTACTATATCGCCTGCAGCCTCGGGATAGGGAGTGATGGTGATGTCAGCAAAGAGATATTGCATGATGAGGAGATTTAGGTTTTAAAATTCCAAAGAATTAATCTTCGGGTTTGATGGTTAAATCCATCAAATCCTGATAATCACCATTAAAGACATTAATGTCGACGTTGCCTTTGATGCCATCCACATTGCCAACGTCGGTGTGCTGCCAGAAAGCCCATTCTCCCTGATATTCCAGAGAATCCACATAATAATGGGCTATCCAATAAGGGAAACGATCAAAATCGGGTGTGTTAAGATAGGATGTACGGAATCTGTAACCCGTGTAGAGAATCGGCGTCACGCCATAATGCTTTTCTACAACATCCATCCAAGTAAGCACTTCATGCCGTAATTGCGCTGGAGTGCTGCAACCCAACTCTTCCACATCAAGTACAGGAGGAAGGTCATGCTCGTCAAGTTGTACCATCTTACAGTAGAAGTTAGCTTGTTTCTTACCCGAGGATGATGGACTAAAATAGTGGTAAGCACCACGTACGATGTCGTTTTTCCTAGCATTATAGAAGTTCTGATTGAAGTTCTCGTCCCAGATGTTCGTGCCTTCAGTGGCCTTGATGAAAACGAAGGAAACGGGTGCTCCCTGAATCTGTGCGTTTCGTAGTTTATTCCAATTCACATCTCCTTGATAATGAGAAATGTCAAGTCCTCTAACCGTACCTTCAGGATAGGTGACATGACTGAAAATGGCTTTCCAACGGAATGAGTAAGGTCCCACAAAGGTCTTGTAGAAGAAAGTGATGTATACCACTACAATGAAGGCAAGAGCTATCCACAAAACATAAGAAGGCACACGGCGAAAAGGATTTCGTCGTGTGCCTTTCTTTCTTTTGGTAGACTTACGCTTGTTTGTCTTTTTTGTAGCGGTCATCTAACTTTCTGTCAAAAATGACGGAAGAATCACTTCGCCTGTTCAAGTTGCAGTGTCTTCGTCGTCTGGTCGCAAACTTCAGATGGACCCCAGTATTGGATAGGACCTGGGTATACATAGGCTGTTTCCTTTGCCCATACAGCACGATGTGCGGCAAAGAACTTGAATGGTGCACCATCCAATTCAACGAGAGCCTTGCGGATAACGGGCTTCATCTTACCGTTACGCTTCTCGAGGTTCATCATCATAGTGATTGGCACACCACCTGCAATCCATTCAGCGGCAGGAGCAGTTGTATTCTTAATCACAGACATATAACCAGTCTTACCATTGGCAATGAGGCGAGAAGCATTGTAACCGAGTGAGTAGCAGTAGTCTGCATCGTAGTTAGATGGAGCAGCACAACGACCTTCGTAGCCGAAGAAGTGGTGCTGAGTACCAAACTTACCCTTGAACTTGCCCTGATGCTTCCAGATAGCGAGTTTGTCTGCCACCATGCGAGAGAGCAATTTCTCTGTCTCGATGAGCGAAACCTGTACGTTTCCATGTGGGTCACGGTCGAGTGCAAGCTGAGCAGCAACGTCTGCTGGAAGAGACTTGAAGACAGTGAGGTTGTCTTTAGACAAGTGACCTCTCACAAATGTCAACTGTTCGTTAGCACTGGTAATGTGCTGTGCCTCTGGCAATGCGAGAATGTCGTTGAGCTCTGCAATGAGTTTCTTGATAGCAGGGATAAACTCGATAATGCCTTCTGGAATCAGGACTGTACCAAAGTTGTTGCCTTCTGCTGCACGGGCTGCAACAGCTTCTGCGATGTAAGTCACCACATCGTCAAGTGACATAGCCTTTGCCTCCACTTCTTCAGATACGAGGCAGATGTTTGGCTGGCACTGGAGAGCACATTCAAGAGCGATATGAGAAGCCGAACGACCCATCAGTTTGATGAAGTGCCAATATTTACGGGCAGAGTTACAATCGCGCTGGATGTTACCAATAAGTTCAGAGTAAGTCTTACAAGCGGTGTCGAAACCAAAAGAGGTCTCAATCTGCTCGTTCTTCAAGTCGCCATCGATGGTCTTTGGACAGCCAATGACCTGTACTCCATATTTCTTGGCTGCATAGTATTCAGCAAGCACACAAGCATTAGTGTTGGAGTCGTCGCCGCCGATGATGACGAGCGCCTTGATGTTGAGTTCGCGAAGAATTTGGATACCTTTCTCGAACTGGTCTTCCTCTTCAAGTTTTGTACGACCAGAACCAATAATGTCGAAACCACCAGTGTTGCGATACTGATCCATGAGTTCTGGAGTAATTTCCATGTAGTTATGGTCAACAAGGCCACCAGGGCCGAGAATGAAGCCATAAAGTTTGTTGGCAGGATTGAGCGATTTCACGCCATCGAAAAGACCTGAAATCACATTGTGACCACCAGGTGCCTGACCACCAGAAAGGATGATACCGACATTGAAAGGAGGCAATTCCACTGGTGCGCCTGGCTCAAATGTGATGACAGGCATACCATAGGTGTTGGGGAAGAGTTCCTTGATTTCAGCCTGATTGCCCACAGACTGAGTAGCGGCACCTTCAACAGCCTTTACTGGACCCTGAAGTGCCTTGGGAAGCTTGGGCTGATATGCAGCACGAGCTTTTTGAAGATTGGAGATTTCCATGATTGTAAGTATTTTAAATTTATGATTGTTTTTATACAGAACGTGCTGCTTTTACGTAACTGAGCGCTTCTTTGCACTTATCCGTTACATATTGCCAGTCACCGGCTTTCACCTTGTCGCTTGGGAACAGTTTTGAACCCATGCCAACGCAATAAACACCGGCCTTAAACCATGCCGTGAGGTTCTCCTCTGTGGGAGCCACTCCACCAGTGACCATAATCTTCGACCATGGCATCGGAGCTTTCAGATTCTTCACCATTGCTGGGCCATAGACATCGCCAGGGAATAGTTTAGTGAGGTCGCAACCAAGTTCCTGTGCCTTACCCACTTCGCTGACTGAACCACAACCTGGACAGTAGAGGATGAGACGACGGTTACATACTGGAGCAATGTCAGGATTGAAGAGAGGGCCTACAATAAAGCAGGCACCCAACTGGATGTAAAGTGCTGCTGTGGGGGCATCAACAACGGAGCCAACACCAAGTGCCAACTCAGGGCATTCCACGGCTGCAAATTTCACACATTCGGCAAACACCTCATGTGCAAAATCCCCACGGTTCGTGAATTCAAAAGCACGAACACCACCGTCATAGCATGCCTTGATGACCTTCTTTGCAACTTCCACATCCTTGTGGTAGAATACAGGCACCATACCTGTTTCACCAATCTTTGCCATAACGGCAAGTTTATCGAATTTAGCCATATCGGGATTAAACTGTTGATTTTTTTATGAGAGTTATCGTTGTACACGACCGTTTGCATTGCCTCCGGCCAGTGCCTCCACTTCTTCAACTGACACATGGTTGAAATCACCTGGAATAGTGTGCTTCAGAGCTGATGCAGCCACCGCAAATTCAAGCGCTTCACCCTGAGTAGGTTTGGTCAAAAGTCCATGGATAAGACCACCAGAGAAGGAATCACCACCACCTACTCGGTCAATGATAGGATTGATGTCGTAGCGTTTACTCTGGTAGAATTCCTTACCGTCATAGATGAGGGCTTTCCATCCATTGTGTGTAGCAGAGAAACTTTCACGGAGTGTGGATACGACATATTTGAATCCGAACTCCTTAGCCATTGCCTTAAAAATACCTTCATATCCAGCAGCATCTGTTACACCAGCTTCCACATCGGCATCGGGTTTGAAACCGAGGCACAATTCTGCGTCTTCCTCGTTGCCGATACATACGTCAACATACTGCATGAGGGGACGCATAATGGAGATTGCCTTCTCGCTGGTCCAGAGTTTTTTTCGGAAGTTGAGGTCACAAGAAACGGTAACTCCATGTTTTTTTGCTGCAATACAAGCCTGCTTCAGACACTCGGCCGATGCATCGCTAATGGCAGGTGTGATGCCCGACCAATGGAACCAATCCGCACCTTCAAATATTTTATCAAAATCGAAATCTTCAGGTTTTGCCTCGGCGATGGAGGAGTTTGCACGGTCATAAATAACTTTGGATGGACGCATGCTGGCACCTGTTTCTGCATAATAAAGACCAACGCGGTCACCGCCACGTGCGATATAATCGGTGTTGACACCAAATTTACGTAAAGCGTTCACCGCAATCTGTCCGATTTCATGCTTGGGCAATTTGCTCACAAACACGCTCTCATGACCATAGTTAGCCAAACTTATGCCTACGTTTGCCTCGCCACCGCCAGGAATGATGTTAAACTTCTCTGCCTGTACGAAACGGTAGTTCCCTTCAGGTGAAAGGCGAAGCATAATCTCGCCCATTGTGATAATTTTAGCCATAATTTTAATTATAGTGGTTATTTTAACTGCAAAGGTAATTCTTTTTTGCTAAAAACACGTCCTTTCATTTGCAAAAATTATAAGTGTAATGAAATTTTGTCGAAAATACATTTTTATGTTCTGGAAAAACGCTACCTTTGTACCGATTTTCGCGCTTTCCACAAGAAAGTCACCAATAAGATTTGTTTACAGATTTAGGATTCAACAGTATTGTTAAGGTAAAAAGTTATGGAAATTTCTTCCAAGATTCGCATCAAGGATATTGCGGAAAGAGCAGGTGTATCGGTGGGTACGGTGGATCGCATCATCCATGGCCGTGGCAATGTGTCGCCCATCAGCATGGAAAGGGTGCAAAAAGTGCTTGATGAGATTAATTTCACACCAAATCATTATGCTTCTGCGCTTGCTTCCCACAGTGTACATCAGTTTGCGGCGATTCTTCCCATGCATGAAGTGGACAGTTATTGGGCGCGTGTGGAAAACGGCCTCATAGATGGTGCGCGTCGATTTAACGATTTTAAGATTTCGTTTAAAATATTTCGATACGATCCTTTCAATACAGAATCCTTTAAGTTAGAGTGCCAAAGTTTGCTTGACTCAAATCCTGACACGGTGATTATTGGTCCCATTTTCAACTATAACATCATGACCAAATTCACGGGGCAATTGGACGAGAGGGGTATTCCTTATGCCTTGCTTGACTCTAACTGGCCTGAATTTAATCATCGTATCTTTTACGGACAGGATTCTCTGCGAAGTGGAGCGTTCTCTGGACGTATCATGTCATTGGCTGTTGATACGAAAACCCGGAAAATTGCACTTTTCAAGGTGCTGGGAGAGGGGCGTGTGGCAAGTCGCCAACAGATGAATCGAGAAGTTGGTTTCCGCCAATATATGGAAGAACATTGTCCTCAAATAGAGATTATCGACGTGAATCTATATGTGTATGACAAACTTGGAATGAAAGAAATCATGCGTGACTTCTTTACAGAAAATCCCAATATCCGTCATGCACTATGTTTCAACTCATCCATTCATCTTATTGCAGACTTTTTAAAGGACGAGATGCCGGAACATCCTCACGTCACACTTTTAGGATATGATGCCGTAGACGCCAATGTGGAGTGCATCAAGAACGGCTCTGCTGATTTTCTTATCGCACAACATCCACAGACACAAGGACTCAATTGCTTTAGAGCCATGTTTAACACCTGTGTCTTGAAGATGAACATTCCACGCGATCATTATATTTCAATAGAACTGTTGACGAAAGAGAACATCGATTATTATAAAGATTAATCTATACGTTTCGTCATTTCTTAAAACACGGAAACGCCCCGCAAATTGTGACAATTTGCGGGGCGTTTCTATTTTTTTTATGTTATTTAGAGGATGCTCCAAGTGTACCCGTCAGTTCCTCCACCGTCTGTCGCGCCTGTTCATCCACCTCAATCATGTCTTTGATTTGTTTGATGGCATGAATCACGGTCGCATGATTGCGATTTCCAATATGGAGACCTATTTGAACGTGCGACTTGTCTGTCAGGGTGTTTGCCAAATACATCGCAAGTTGTCTGGCAAATGCTATTTTTTGAGTACGAACACGGGAGTCAAGTTGGCTTATCTTCAGATTGAAATAGTTACATACGCACATCTTTACATCATCAATTGTGACAGGCCTGTTCTCCTTGATAACAAAGCGGGGCATCACCTTCTGCACCAATGACATATTAATGTTGCAATTATATTCAACAGAGTAGGCCATCAATGAATTGATGAAACCCTCAAGATCACGCACACTGTCATCCACGTTTTCGGCGATGTACTTCAGAATGTGAGAAGGAATATCCAAGCCCTCTTTTTCCACTTTCGCCATAAGGATGTCCAGACGAAGGTTTTGTGTGGGCTTTTCTATTTCGGCTAACATTCCCCACTTGAAACGTGTAAGCAAGCGGTCTTCTACATCTTTGATGGCAACAGGAGGGCGGTCGGCGGATAGGATAATCTGCTTGCCATTCATGTGCAAGTGATTAAAGATGTGGAAGAATGTGTTTTGGGTTTTAGTCTTACCAGACAACTCTTGCACATCGTCTAATATCAGCGTGTCAATAGTCTGATAAAAACGGATATAGTCATTCAACTTATTCTGTTGGACTGCATCGGTGTATTGTACAGTAAAGAGATGCGCAGACAGATATAAAACCCTCTTGTGCGGGTGCAACTCTTTTATACGATGACCGATAGCATTGATGAGGTGGGTCTTACCACATCCAGATGGACCATACACGAAGAATGGGTTGAATGTCTTTGCTGGGTTTGTAGCAATGGATTCACCAACAGAACGTGCCAAACGATTACTTTCACCTTCCAAGTAATTGTCAAACGTATAATTGGGGATGAGTTGAGAATCGAGATCCTGAACTTGGGGAGCCGTCACAATGTCTGGTGCCTTGCGAACATCCTCACGTGGCTTACCATTCAGTTGGGGGAGGGGCATGTCTGTTTTTTCAATCACTTTTCCTCCCTGTTCCGTTCTCACTACCTCTACATTATAATATAAAGACTTGATGCTATTGCCGAACACCCTTCTAAAAGTGGAAGCCATTAACGGCAAGAAATTATCCTCCAAAAGTTTCTTCACAAATTCGCTCGGCACACTAAGCACAAGCTTACCTTTACCCTCTTCAAAGCTGTGCAGCTTGACGAAGGCAAACGATGCCGCGAATTGTTGGGGAGTGATGTTGTCACGAATAATTTCGAGGCATCTCTCCCACAGAAGTTTTGGATCTTTTTCCATTTCTACCATTTTAGGGTTGGTGATTCTCATGTAATTCTTAACAGGTGCAAAGTTCGAGTTTTTTTTTGAAACAACAAAATTTATCTTTCCCCCTGTTTTATGCCGCTCCATGAAAAGTGCTTTTTTTCAAGCATTTACGCTTGCTAAGTTCACAGAGGGTTTGTTTTATTTCTTCTTTCTTCTATATGCTGACTCTCAAATGGTTACATGATTGTTTCACATGTGAAACATTTGTCATATAAAAAAAAATCCTAGTGCTTAATTCGTTGTTTTTGATATATTTTCTAGTGCTTGACTTCCCCCTCTCAAAAAGAAGGATGTTGTTTAAACAATATTCAAATAACATCCTTCTTTCTCTTTTCATTTCACTTTTTTTTCTCCGAATCTTTCTTCCCGAAGAGAGAGAAATGCACATACCGTTTCGGGTGAAGACGCAGGTCCTCCAATAGCAACGATGAGTTCACAATTGTCGAATCAATATGCAATGCTATCGTGTTATCGTTCATCAACATTCCAAGCGAAGTGTCTTTGCTGCTCATGGCCGTGTTGATCTTGAAAGTCATGTCTTGAACACCAGAAAGCGTCTCATCCGCTTTTTGTGCCATTCCAAGCATGTCTATTTGATTCAAAGTGTTGGTTGTTGTTTGCAAATTCGAACAAATTGCATTTGTCCGCGCCATGAGTTGTGGTACATCATTACCCAATATACTATTGATTTGTCTGGTTGTTATTCTCAAATCAGCAGAAACAACTTCCATGTTATGAACAGAAGCAGCCAGCGCAGGATCATTCGTCAAGGTGTTCAGCGCCGTGAGAATGGAATCCACTTTAGGCAACATAGATTCCACTTGTGGTATCATGTTACCTGCAGCCGTCATGAGATCAACCATAGGTTCCCCCTTGATGGTGTCACCAGGATGTAGGAGATTGGCAGGGTTGGGACCCAACTTCAGATTCATCATAGCGTTACCCAGCATTTCCTTGGTCATGTAGACACTGGTTCCTTGTGGAATCACAAAGGTTGGGTCTATTGTTATCTCCACTGTTAAGTTCTGCTTGTCGGGATTGAATGAGATAGACTTGACAGTGCCCACTTTCAGACCGTTTGCCCTGACATCTGATGCAGTAGGCATGCCCTGCACGTCTGCTATTTCAACAAAATATGACACCTCATCATTGAAAAGTTTCAGTCCTTTCAGAAAGATGATGCCAACATAAATGATAATGCCAGATAGTATTGCCACCAATGCTATCTTGATTTCTTTACTTATCTTCATATTATTCTTCAAATGTCACGATAAATGCTTGTGGAAATTTGTCCAAAATGGATTGACGTAGTTTCTTTGCTTCTTCTAATGTTGACGCAGAGCCGTAGGTATAGATGTAGCGTCCGTCTTTACTATGCATTTCACACTCCAACCCTTTGAATTGTCTGTCATCGCTTTTCAACTTGACACTGCCTGCCAGCACTTGTACCTTATACACTGTATTTTTCTCACCGTTTGTAACAGGGGTAGTCACCGGAGCCGTGACATCCTGAGAGGTCGGCTCTTCTGTCTGTGTTGGTGGAATAGGCTTTTCTATTTTAGGTTGTCTGCCTGTTCTTTGTGCAGCATATTTTACGATGGCATTGTAGATGGAACGTGCCATTTTGTTTTGTCCATCCTTTGTCATCAAAAACTTTTCTTCCTCAGGGGTGGAAATGAAACCCACTTCAAGCAACACGCTGGGCATATAGGTGAGTCGGAGCACTGCCAGATTTGCTTGTCTCACTCCCATGTCTTTCCGTCCGCCTGTATGCACCATCTCGTGTTGTGCCATCTTGGCAAATGCAACACTTTCTTTCATGTCATGGTCTTGCATCAGTTCAAACATAATGTTGCTTTCTGCTGAAGAATTGTAGTTGTATTTTTTTGCAGCGTCTCCCTCTAAGGCGATGACAGAGTTTTCTCGTTTCTCCACTTCGAGATTGGTGCCAACCGTCTTGAGACTCAAGGTGTATGACTGCACACCATAGGCATAATGTCCAGCATTTTTCGGCAACGCATTGACATGGATGGACACAAAAAGATTCGCCTTCGCCTTGTTCGCAATCTCTGCACGTCGGCCGAGTTCTACGAACACGTCTGTAGAGCGCGTATAGACAATCTTTATTTCCGGATGGTTGTTTTTCAGCAACCTTCCCACTTCCATGGTGATATTGTAGGCTATATCCTTTTCTCTGTGGGATGGAACAGAGCCAATTGTGCCAGGGTCTTTTCCTCCATGACCGGCATCAAGCACCACTATAAATGATCCGCCATCGTCTTTCGCCGATAGAGGCAATGTCATCAGAGAAAATGTTATATATATAATAATGTGTAAGAATCGTTTCATAGGGATGTGATAAAACGTTGCAAAGTTACGAAAAAAACACTTAACACACATGCTTTTCATGGGAAAAAGATGCTCATTTCGTGATTCTTTCCTTATTATTGGAACAAAAAAATAAGAACAATAGCATCACTTGCCATCTTGTCTGAGCATGTTATACACAGATAATTTGTGGTTTTCTGTCATTTTTATCTCTGAACATGTGCCAAACCGAGAAAAAAGTTGTAATTTTGCAGCCAATATAAAGGTGGCTATATGCCCGAACACAGAAAACATACACACATATATTAATATAGAGGAAGACATATATGAATGCAGATGTTTCGGAAGAAATAAAGGCAGATGGAGGCAAAAAAGAGTCTCTTAACTTTATCGAAGAACTATTGGTGAAAGATTTGGCTGAGGGCAAGAATGGAGGCAGGATGCAAACACGCTTCCCACCCGAGCCGAATGGTTATCTGCATATTGGACACGCGAAGGCGATTGCCCTCGATTTTGGCATGGCACAAAAATACGGAGGAGTCTGCAATCTTCGAATGGATGACACCAATCCACAGAAGGAAGACACAGAATATGTGGAGGCCATCAAGCGTGACATCGAGTGGTTAGGTTTCAAGTGGGGAAACATCTACTATGCCAGCGACTACTTCCAGCAGTTGTGGGACTTTGCCGTGGCACTTATCAAGCAGGGTAGAGCCTATATAGATGAACAGACGGCTGAACAGATTGCCGAACAAAAGGGCACGCCCACACAGGCTGGTACCAACTCACCTTATCGTAACCGTCCCGTGGAGGAGAGTCTGCTTTTGTTCGAGGAGATGAACTCCGGAAAAGTGGAACCAGGGAAGATGGTGTTGCGTGCAAAAATAGACATGGCCAGTCCCAACATGCACTTCCGTGACCCCATCATGTATCGTGTGCTCAACATGCCTCACTGGCGCACAGGCCATCAGTGGAACGCATACCCGATGTATGACTTCACCCATGGTCAATGCGACTATTGGGAGGGTGTGACACACTCGTGGTGTACGCTGGAGTTTGTCAGCCACCGTCCACTTTACGACCTATTTGTCGACTGGGCAAAACAAACTGATGGCACCGACAATCCCCTCGATGACAACCGTCCACGACAGACGGAGTTCAACAAACTTAATCTAACTCACATTCTTCTCTCAAAGCGCAATTTGCTTGTTTTGGTGGAAGAAGGTGTGGTAAATGGATGGGACGACCCCCGCATGCCGACCATCTGCGGTTTCCGCCGCCGTGGTTGCAGTCCGGAAGGAATTCTTGCATTCATTAACAAAATTGGCTACACGAAGTTCGACGCTCTGAACCAGATGTCGCTCTTTGAGTCTGCTATTCGTGACGATCTGAACAAACGTGCACAGCGTGTCAGTGCAGTCATCAACCCTGTCAAGTTGGTCATCACTAACTTCCCCGAAGGAGAGACAGAGGTATATGATGCAATCAACAACCCCGAAAATGAAGCCGATGGCACACATGAGATAGAGTTCAGCCGCGAACTATGGATAGAGCGCGAGGACTTTATGGAGGATGCTCCAAAGAAATTCTTCCGTCTGGGTCCTGGCAAGCAGGTGCGACTGAAGAACTCCTACATTATTCAGTGTCCCGAGAATCTGGAGGATTGTGTGGTGAAGGACGCTGAAGGCAACATTGTGGAGATTCATGCAGAACTGATTCCTGAGACGAAGACTGGCCAACCCAACAGCAATATGAAGATCAAGGGTAAGACCATTCACTGGGTGAGTTGCAAGCACTGCTTGGAAGCAGAGGTGAGAAACTACGACCGCTTGTGGATGGTTGAGAACCCGCGTGACGAGGTGGCTGCCTACTCCAAGGAACATGGCGACGTGCGCGGCATAGAAGCCATGCGTCCCTTCCTCAACCCAAACAGCCTTGAAGTGAAGAAGGCATACGTGGAGAAGTGGCTCGCCACACGCAAACCGATGGATTATCTACAGTTCCAGCGCATAGGTTACTATAATGTCGACCCCGACTCTACACCCGACCATCTCGTGTTCAACCGCACGGTAGGACTCACCGATTCGTGGAAGAAGATAAACAAATGAGAGGAACGACTTAATGCTAGAGACGTGTTGGAGAGATGAATGAGAACAATGGTTGATTCACACAAACATCATGTCGAGAAGTTATTTTCAATCAGAAGAGTTTAAGGACTTGCTGAAAGCATACGAGGAGCAGCGGAAAAAGGGTAGAAATACCTATTTCGATGCAGATGATTTTGCCGACATTGCGGATTTCTATCTCACTGTCGACAAGCCTGCATTGGCTCTCGATGCTATCAGCGAAGGATTGTCCATGCACCCTGATGAAGAAATGTTGCTCTCCATGCAAAGTTCTGCCTATATTTACCAACATTCCTATGAGAAAGCCATGGAGGTGTTGCAACGTCTGGACGTTGCAAACCCTGATGTGCTGTATCAACGTGCTCAAATGGAATATGCCAATAATGGCGATACAGAAAAGGCAGAACAGATGTGGCGCGCATGGTTGGACATGGAAGAGAATCGACTCGCACCAGAAGAGGCCAAGCGCGAAAACTATATCCACATCATCTCCTCTCTGGCCGAACTCGGTGGCCATAGCGCCAAGAACGAGAAATCAGATATGGCAGCCGTGCGCCGATGGATTCGCGAGTACATCGACCTGTTTCAGCCATTGGGCAAATACGAAGAAGACGAACAGATTGTGGAAATCTGCCGTGAGAATGAGCTTCCTGACTTGATGAGCGAGTCATTAGCACAGGTGCTGGAAGAACGTCCCTATATGCCAAATGGTTGGTCAAGTCTGGCACTGGCACAATATTTGGCAGAGCAATATGAACAGGCATTGGAGTCGTGCGACTTCGCCTTGGCAGTCAATCCTGACGACCTTGACGCCTTGCTGACCAAAGCACACACCCTTCAGACAATGGGGCAGACCGATACCGCGAAAGCCCTCTTTAAGGAATATCTGGACAAGGGAGGTGACCAGTCGCAAGCCATCCCTTATGCCGAGACGCTGTTTCGTACAGGTGAAAACAAAGAAGCGTTTGCATGTCTGGAAATGCTTGCCCACGACATTGAAGTACAGATGAGTGAGGCAGAGCGTTACTATGAGGAAGCGAGAAGCAACATCTTCTGTGAATCGAAAGATGTTCATCAAGCACTACAGGCTCGCGATGAAGCCTGCAATCAGTTCAAGCGGACGCTCACCGAAATAGGGGACATCTATCATCATGCCGGTTATTACGAGAAAAGTGCTGAGATGTACAAGCGCATCACCAATCAGTGCGAGGAATATGCGGAAGGTTACTTCATGCAGGGCGTCAACCATTTGGCGCTGGAGCAATATCAAGAGGCAACCTCCACTTTTTCATTGGCTTTGCAGTGGGCAGATGACCGTGTAATGATGGGAGTGGACATTGCGCTCACCTTCTTAATCAACAACTATGACCAGTTTGCGTTAGACGTACTCGATGCACTCGGTAATTTCCCCGAAAACCACAAAAGTCCATTCTTCAAGAACATTTCAGCAGCAAAGTCAGTTACCTATCTGAAATTGGGACAGCCAGACCAGTTCCTCAAACTCTTCAAGACAGCATGTAATGAAACACCTGACCTGGTGAAGAAAGTGTATGAGGGTTATTTCCCATACAGCCTACCTTTCGAGCAATGGTATGACTATGCCGAGGCTAACACGGACGACTTAATGAAGAGATTTCAGGAGAACGATTTATATATCAAGGATTTCTCGTAAAACGAAAATAAACATCATATCTATATGGTACATAACAAATTTAAAGGACTGGGCGTAGCGCTCATCACCCCCTTCACCAAAGAAGGTGCAGTAGACACCACCTCGTTGCGTCGTCTGCTTGACTACCAACTCTCCAACGGAGTGGACTTCATCTGCCTGCTGGGAACCACTGCCGAGACACCAACGCTTTCCGTCGAGGAGCGACAGATGGTGAAGCAACTTGTAGTAGAGAAAGTGAACGGACAAGTGCCTATCCTCATGGGGTGCGGAGGAAACAACACCGCAGCCGTCGTGGAACAAATCAAGACGGACGACTTCACGGGCATCCAAGGTATTCTTAGCGTTTGTCCCTACTACAACAAGCCATCGCAGGAAGGACTCTACCAGCATTTCAAGGCCATCGCTGCAGCAGCCAGCACGCGCAACCTGTCCGTTGTGCTTTATAATGTGCCTGGACGTGTGGGAGTTAACATGACGGCAGAAACAACCCTCCGTCTGGCTAATGAATGCGAGAACATCGTGGCTATAAAGGAGGCATCGGGCAACTTCACACAGATTGATGACATCATCAAGAACAAGCCCGCACACTTTGATGTCATTTCCGGCGATGATGGCATCACCTTCCCCCTCATCACCCTTGGTGCAGTTGGAGTCATCTCCGTCATCGGTAATGCATTGCCCAAAGAGTTCAGCCGCATGGTACGTCTTGCTCTCAACGGCGACTACAACAACGCCCTGACCATCCACCATCAGTTCACCGAACTCTTCAAACTCCTTTTCGTCGATGGCAACCCCGCAGGCGTAAAAGCCATGCTCAACTCGATGGGACTGATTGAGAACGAGCTTCGTCTCCCCCTCGTGCCGTCCCGCATCTCCACTTTCGAAAAAATTTCAGCTATTATTAAGGAACTCAACATCAAGTGCTGAATTTCTATATAACATAAAAAAATAGCACCGCCGTTGCCAATGAATTGGGAACGGCGGTGCTATTTGATAGGAAACGGGCGTTTCAATTAAGTGGAAACGACGTTGCCTATAAGGGATGGGACATCTTTAGAACTCGCTCCATGCCTTGATTTCAATATCGTCGAGGCTCTTCGTGCAGAAGGCATCGATGAAAGCAGAGGCAAGGCGGGAGTTCGTGATAAGAGGAATGTTGAGGTCAATGGCAGCACGGCGTATCTTGTAGCCATTGGTGAGTTCGCCAACAGAGAGGTTCTTGGGCACGTTGACCACCATGTCTATGTCGTGGCTGTGGAGCAGGTCAAGGGCTTGTGGCTGCTGACTTTCCTCGCTGGGCCAATGAACGAGCGTATTGTCAATGCCGTTCTCTGCTAAATAATGAGAGGTGCCGCCTGTGGCATAGAGTCGGTAACCATGTTCGATGAGTTGCTGGGCAGCACGGAGCATGTCGGCTTTCTGCTTGCCTGGGCCTGTAGAGAGAAGAATGCCTTTCTTCGGAATACGATGTCCCACGGAAAGCATGGCACAGAGTAGGGCAGATGCCGTATCGTCACCGATGCAGCCCACTTCACCAGTCGATGCCATATCGACACCCAGTACGGGGTCAGCCTTTTGCAAGCGATTGAAAGAGAACTGCGATGCCTTGATGCCCACGTAGTCGAGGTCAAAGAGATTCTTGTCAGGACGCTCGAAGGGCACACCAAGCATGATTTTTGTAGCCAGTTCAATCAAGTTGAGTTTCAGCACCTTCGACACGAACGGGAAGGAACGCGAGGCGCGCAAATTGCATTCGATGACGCGCAGATGGTTCTGCTCGGCAAGGAACTGGATGTTGAACGGACCTGAGATGTTCAGTTCTTTAGCAATCTTTTTGGAGACCTTCTTGATTTGGCGAACGGTCTCGACATATATCTTCTGAGGTGGGAACTGGATAGTTGCATCGCCTGAGTGGACACCTGCAAACTCGATGTGTTCGCTGATGGCATAAGCGATAATCTCGCCATCCTTTGCCACCGCATCCATTTCGATTTCCTTGTTGTGCTCGTGGAACTTGCTGACCACCACAGGATGCTTTTTGCTAATGTTGGCGGCAAGTTGGAGGAATCGTTCCAGTTCTTCTTGGTTTGAGCAGACATTCATCGCTGCACCTGACAACACATAGGACGGACGCACAAGGACAGGAAATCCAACCTTATTAATGAACTGGTTGATATCGTCCATCGAGGTGAGTGCAGCCCATGCTGGCTGATCCACACCGATGCGGTCACACATAGCTGAGAACTTGTCGCGGTCTTCGGCATTGTCGATGCTCTTCGCGGAAGTGCCGAGGATGGGCACTCGCTCGCTGTCGAGACGCATGGCGAGGTTATTTGGAATCTGTCCACCTGTCGACACAATGACTCCGTGCGGATTCTCCAACTCAATGATGTCCATCACACGCTCAAAGGTGAGTTCATCGAAATAGAGACGGTCGCACATATCGTAGTCAGTCGAAACCGTTTCAGGATTATAGTTAATCATCACGGAACGATAACCCTCTTTTCGGATGGTGTTAAGTGCTTGAACACCACACCAGTCAAACTCAACACTTGAACCGATTCTGTAAGCACCGGAACCCAAGACGATGATGGAACGTCGGTCGTTCTCGTAAGTAATATCATGCTGGTTCGTCCCCTTTGCTGCGGCATGATCACTGCCCACAGAACCACAGCCTTGGTAGGTAAGGTAGAGGTAATTTGTTTGGGCAGGATATTCAGCAGCAAGGGTGTCTATCTGTTTGACAGAAGGAAGGATTCCCATCTGCTTGCGAAGTTCACGCACCAGTTTGGTTGCGATTTCAGCATCGATAAGACTTTCGAGACCTACTGCACGAGCAATCTGGAAATCAGTGAAGCCCTGCACTTTGGCACGGCGCATCAGTTCCGCATCAACGTGTTGGATGGCTCCTTTCTGCTGTAACTCAACGTAAGTATTGAGGATGTTCTGCAACTTGCAGAGGAACCACTTGTCAATCTTAGTGAGGTCGTGGATGTGGTCAACAGTGTAGCCCATGTGCAGAGCCTTTTCCACCACAAGTACACGCTTGTCTGTCGGTGCCTTGAGGGCTGCATCCACATCTTCAATTTCCAGTTCGTGGTTGCCAACGAATCCATGCAGACCCTGGCCAATCATGCGGAGTCCCTTCTGAATGGCTTCCTCGAAGGTGCGGCCAATGGCCATCACCTCACCCACAGATTTCATAGATGAGCCGAGTTCACGGTCAACTCCGCGGAACTTTCCGAGATCCCAACGTGGAATCTTGCACACCACGTAGTCGAGGGCTGGTTCGAAGAAGGCAGAGGTGGTCTTGGTGACGGAGTTCTTCAAATCGAAGAGACCATAGCCGAGGCCGAGCTTGGCAGCGACAAAGGCCAATGGATAGCCTGTTGCTTTCGATGCCAAAGCCGATGAACGGGAAAGACGAGCGTTCACCTCAATCACACGGTAATCCTCGCTTTCAGGGTCGAATGCATATTGTACGTTGCACTCGCCGACAATGCCGATATGGCGAATAATCTTAATGGCAAGTGCTCTAAGTTTATGGTATTCGCTATTGGTGAGAGTCTGCGAAGGAGCAATCACAATCGACTCTCCTGTGTGGATGCCGAGGGGGTCGAAGTTCTCCATGTTGCAGACGGTGATGCAGTTGTCGAAACGGTCACGCACCACTTCATACTCAATTTCTTTCCAACCCTTCAACGATTTCTCGACAAGCACCTGTGGAGAGAACGAGAAGGCTTTCTCCGCAATCTTGTTGAGTTCATCCTCGTTGTCACAAAAACCTGAGCCAAGACCGCCGAGTGCGTATGCCGCACGGATGATGACGGGATAGCCGAGGTCGGCAGCCGCTTTACGTGCATCTTCGATATTATCGCAAGCGTGGCTCTTGATGGTCTTCACATCAATCTCATCCAATTTCTTCACGAAGAGTTCACGGTCTTCTGTGTCGATGATGGCCTGAACAGGAGTGCCAAGCACTTGGACGTTATATTTCTCAAGGATGTGCTGTTGATAGAGTTCCACACCGCAGTTGAGTGCGGTTTGTCCACCGAAGGCTAAGAGAATGCCCTGCGGTTTCTCCTTCTGGATAACCTTCTCCACAAAGAAAGGTGTGACGGGCAAGAAATAAATCTTGTCAGCAACACCTTCCGAGGTCTGCACCGTGGCGATATTTGGATTGATAAGGACGGTTTCGATACCTTCTTCCTTCAAGGCTTTCAGAGCCTGACTACCTGAGTAGTCGAATTCGCCCGCCTCGCCAATCTTCAAGGCTCCAGAACCAAGAAGGAGCACTTTCTTTATATGAGATCTATTCATTGTCTTGATGTCTTAAAGGATTTCTACAAATTCATCAAACATAAACTCCGTGTCGACAGGACCGCTGGTAGCCTCAGGATGGAACTGTGCCGAGAACCAGGGGTACTTCTTATGGCGGATGCCTTCGTTAGAACCGTCGTTCATGTTGACGAAGAGAGGTTCCCAATCGGATGGAAGGGTAGTGCTGTCCACTGCATAGCCGTGGTTCTGCGAGGTGATGAAGCAACGGTTGGTGCCCACCTGCTGAACGGGCTGGTTGTGGGAACGGTGTCCGTATTTCAGTTTGTATATCTTGGCACCGGCAGCCTTTGAAAGCAATTGGTTTCCCATACAGATACCCATGCAAGGACGTACCTTCTCGCCCTTGGCTGCTTTAGCCTTCTCCTCAGCAAGGAAAGTTTTGATGTTTTCCACAGCGTCAGTAGCTGTATCGGGGTCACCAGGACCATTAGCCAGGAAAAGTCCGTCAAAGTCGAGCGTGTTGAAGTCATAGTTCCAAGGAACACGAATCACCTCAACGCCACGTTTGAGCAGGCAACGGATGATGTTGTTCTTCACACCGCAGTCAACAAGGAGAACCTTCTTGGGAGTATTCTGAGAACTCTGATTGCTCTGATACCGCACCACCTCCTTGCAAGAAACCTTGGCGATATAGTTCACGCCCTCATATTGTGCTGTGGGGATATTGTCCGGCTCATCGTCGAAGAGGATTTTGCCCATCATCACACCATGTTCACGGAGCACTTTGGTAAGTTGGCGAGTGTCGATGCCGGTAATGCCTGGCACTTGCTCACGTTTTAGCCAATCGGCCAAACTTTCCTTGGCATTCCAGTGGGAGTATTCTTCGCTGTAGTCACTGACGATGATAGCCTCCGCATGGATTTTTTCGCTTTCCATGAAAGTGGCGATGCCGTTCTCTTCTATGCTGAAGGGAGGCACACCATAGTTGCCGACAAGAGGGTAGGTGAGTGCCATGAGCTGACCCGCATAAGAGGGGTCTGTCAAACTCTCAGGATAACCCATCATGGCGGTGTTGAAGACCACCTCGCCAGCCACAGGTTTTTCATATCCGAAAGATTTGCCGTGGAAAGCGGTGCCGTCTTCTAACAAAAGTGTTACGTTTCTCATTTTGTGTATTGAGTGTTTTTGATTATTCCACTGTCACTGATTTTGCCAAGTTGCGTGGCTGATCCACATCCTTGCCCTTTGCTACGGCAATGTAGTAGGCAAGCATCTGGAGCGGGATGGACGCCAAGAGTGGTTCGAGACATTCCTCGGTTTGAGGCAGTTCGATGACGCTGTCAGCCATCTTGCGGATGGTCTCATCACCCTCTGAAACGATGGCAATGACACGTGCCTTACGCGCCTTGATTTCCTGAATGTTGCTGACCACCTTTTCGTAGAGTACGTTATGTGTTGCAATCACCACCACAGGCATCTCGTCATCAATCAAGGCGATAGGACCGTGCTTCATCTCGGCGGCAGGATAACCCTCGGCGTGGATGTAGGAGATTTCCTTCAGTTTCAATGCACCTTCGAGGGCAACAGGGTAGTTGTAGCCACGACCCAAATAGAGGAAGTTGTGGGCATAAGTGAAAATGCGGCTGATGTCCTTGATGGCATCGCTCTGTTTCAGCAGTTCCTCCATCTTCTGAGGAATAGCATTCAATTCTGTCAGCACCTTGGAATAACGCGTATTATCGATGGTGCCGCGCTCCTTGCCCAAGGCAAGTGCCAGCATCGTGAGCACCGTCACCTGACCCGTGAAAGCCTTCGTGGAGGCCACACCAATTTCCGGTCCCACGTGAATGTAGGAACCCGTGTGGGTGGCACGAGGAATGCTGCTGCCGATGGCGTTGCAGATACCGTAGATGAAAGCACCCTTGCTCTT
Organism: Bacteroidaceae bacterium; assembly: GCA_016280445.1. Taxonomy (GTDB): domain Bacteria; phylum Bacteroidota; class Bacteroidia; order Bacteroidales; family Bacteroidaceae; genus Minthosoma. Next base: position 50,047 of record JAEEGS010000009.1, on the reverse strand, counting down.
GGCCAACTCAATGGCAGCCAAAGTGTCGGCGGTCTCACCCGACTGACTGATGGCAATAATCACATCCTGCTCGTTGATGACAGGTTTACTGTAACGGAATTCCGAAGCATATACCACTTCAACAGGAATCTGGCAGAAGTCCTCAATCAACTGCTTACCGATGAGTCCGGCATGCCATGAAGTACCACATGCAACAATAATGATACGTCGAGGATTGATAAGATGCTTGCGGTAGTCGATGATGGCAGAAAGCACCACGTTGTTCGCCTCCACATTCACACGGCCTCTCATACAGTCTTTCAAGCAATCGGGTTGCTCAAAGATTTCCTTCAACATGAAGTGGGGGAAACCACCTTTCTCTATCTGAGCTAGATTCAAGTCCACCTTCGTCACCTCATGCTCCATCTTCTCATTGTTGAAGTCAACCACTTTCACCTCCTCGTTACGACGAATCACTGCAATATCCTTGTCGTCCAGATAAATCACCTTGTCGGTATATTCGATGATAGGGCTGGCATCCGAACCGAGGAAGAATTCCTCTTCGCCGATGCCCACCACCAAGGGACTGCTCTTTCGGGCAGCGATAATCTGATCGGGGTCGTCTTTGTCGAGAATAGCGATAGCATAAGCACCAATCACCGAGCGCAAGGCGATGCGCACAGCCGTAAGCAAATCCACGCTCCGTTTCTGGCGAACATACTCAATCAACTGCACCAGCACTTCCGTGTCGGTGTTGCTCTTGAATTCGATGCCCTGCTCCATGAGTTGCTTCTTCAGCACCGCATAGTTCTCAATAATGCCGTTGTGGATGATGGCCAGATTGCCCGTATAAGAAATGTGTGGGTGGGCATTCGTGGAATTCGGTTCGCCGTGAGTAGCCCAACGCGTGTGGGCAATGCCGACAGTTCCCGTGGTGTCTTTATCCGATGCATACACCTCCAAATCGGCCACCTTTCCTTTGGTTTTATACACATGCAGTCCGCCATCTTTTGTCAGGAGTGCCACTCCTGCACTGTCGTAGCCTCTGTATTCCAATCTCTTCAGTCCTTTAATCAGGACGGGGTAGGCATTGCGCTTACCTAAATATCCAACAATTCCACACATAATAGTCTTTCATTTTGTTGGTGCAAAGTTACGGACTTATTTTCGTTTTATCATCATATCTGGCACGTTTTTTCACTATTTGAAAGTAAAAAGATTATTTTCGTGACGAAATGACACAAAACGAAAGCAATCTATGGACACTCATTTCATTCCTTTTTGTCCTTCGGCAGAACAAGGTTCAGAATCACCGCAAGGAGGAAAACCACCGCCACACAGTTCTCGGCGAAGACGGTCTGCACAATCTGCGGGAAGATGCTAAACATGTCTGCTGCCTGAGTGAACCCGATGCCTACGGCAAGAGAGAGTGAGACAATCACCATGTTGCGCTGCGTGAAGCCGCTTCGTGCCATCATGCCGAATCCGGCAAAGAGGATGGAGCCAAACATCAGGAGCGTGCATCCGCCCAAGACGGCCTGGGGAATCGTTGTCAATGCATAGCCGACGGCGGGGAAGATGCCGCCGAATATCATGATGCATGCGCCTGTGGCAATAGTGAATCTGTTGACCACACCTGACATGGCTGCCAAACCGACATTCTGGGAGAAGGTGGTGATAGGTGTACACCCGAATAGGCCTGCAAAGGAGGACACGAAGCCGTCGCATGAGATGGATGCACCCAGTTCCACCTTATGCGGATTTCGCTTCAACGCACCGTTACACAACGCACTGGTGTCGCCGATTGTCTCTGTGGCAGATACGAGATACACACAAATGATGGAAAGGATGGCTCCCAGGTTGAACTCTAGTTTGAAAGGCAGGAATGTGGGCAAAGAAACGAAACTGACATTCTCGAACCCCGAAAAATCAACCATACCCATACATACTGCGACGACATAGCCTACAACCAGTCCGACAAGTACCGAAAGGGAACGGAGAAAACCTTTTGCAAACACCTGGCAGAGAAGACAGGATACAAGCGTGACAGAACCTACAATCCAATTGTTCATGGAGCCGAAATCGGCAGCTCCCTGACCTCCGGCAAAACTATTGGCACCAATAGGCAACAGGGAGAATCCGATGGCCGTCACCACCGTGGCCGCCACGATATGTGGAACTATTTTCACCCAATACTTCGCACAAAGTCCCAACAGTCCTTCCACGACACCGCCGATGACCACAGCCCCCATCAGCACACCCATTCCCTGTGAGGTGGCAATAAAAATGGCAATCGAGAGGAAGGTGAAGGATATACCCATCACAATGGGCAGGCGAGAACCGATGCGCCAGATGGGATAGAGTTGGATGAGCGTGCCAATACCTGCAATCACCATACAGTTCTGAATCAGTGCGGCGCTGATTTTGGGCTCGATGCCCACCACATTGGCAAGAATGATGATTGGGGTGATGTTAGACACGAACATGGCGAGCACATGTTGCAAGCCAAACGGAATCGCTTGCAACAGAGGCACACGGCCATCCAACTCATAGAGTTTACTATTGTCTGCCATACTTGCTGGAGTTTAGAGTTATAAAGCCTTGAGGTTGCAATCACCCAACGGGCGGGCTGGTTGCTCACGGAAACGGATGGTCTGGGTCTCCCAGTCCATCGACTCCACAATGGCGAGGGATTCCAAGTGGTAACCCTCTTCGCGCAACAGGCTTCCACCTTTTTGTTGTCCTTTCTCCACGGCGATGCCGATGCCCACCACCTCGCCACCAGCCTGATGCACCAGGTCAATCAAGGCATGCGTCGCCTGACCGTCGGCAAGGAAGTCATCCACAATGAGCACCTTATCGGTGGCACTCAGGTAGGGGCGCGAAATGAAGACGTTGTTCTGCTTCTTGTGGGTGAACGAATACGCCTGCGACACATACTTGTCATCAGTGCTGTTGGCGGTCTCATTCTTCTTGGCGAACACCACAGGCACATCGTAGAGATTGCCCAGCATGGTAGCAATGGCGATGCCGCTGGCTTCAATCGTGAGCACCTTGTTCACCTCCACTCCCTTGAAACGGCGTTTCAGTTCATAGGCCATCTGGCGCATGATGTCAATGTCTATTTGATGATTGAGGAAACTGTCAATCTTCAAGATGTTGCCAGGCTTGATAAATCCATCACGCAGGATTTTTTCTTCCAAGAAATTCATATCAAATTCCCATTCAATGTTTAACAATCGTATTATTCTTTAAAATACAGATTGCAAAGTTATACCAAATTTCCAATACAACCAAATCCTTTCTTCATTTTTACCCAATCACAAACTCTCCTTCAATATTTCAGTAATATCTGCGGGGGTCAGGTTCATGTAGCCGGCAGGATAGCAGATGGTTCCTTGGGTGATGCCAGGAATCATGTCGGGGGTGGCACCAATTTCGCTGATAGTCAGTGGAAGGCCAATCTCCAGCATCCAGTTCTTCAGGGCTTCAATACCTGCTTCGGCAATCTGCTCGTCGGTCATGCCGTTGCCATCAATATTCCAAACATTCTGGGCAAAGCGAACGAACTTGGAAAGACCTGGCTTCATGGCACGACGATAGTAAGCCATCGAAACGGCAGCAAGAGCGTAACCATGAGGGGCATGTGTCCAGGCTCCGACACTGTGACCAATCATGTGTACCATCCAGTCCTGACGCTTGCCAAGACCGATGAGTGTGTTGAGTGCCCACGTTGCCGTCCACATGATATTCGAACGGGCCTCATAGTCCTGCGGATTCTTCACTGCGATGCGGGAAGCCGTGATGAGACTGCGCATCAGGCCTTCGGAGAGATAGTCGCTCGTGTTGTCGTCGAAGTCGGAGAAGTATTGTTCCATGATGTGGTTAATGATGTCGTAGATGCCAGCCTTCATCTGGTTGTCGGGTACGGTCATCGTGAACTTTGGATTCAAGATAGAGAACTTTGGCATCAAGCGGTCGTCGAACACATGACCCACCTTGAACGTGTGCTCCGCATCGGTAATCACCGTGCCTGCATTCATCTCCGAACCCGTGCCTGCCATTGTCAGGATGCAACCTACGGGCAACAGCTTTTGGTCGGCATCAGGCTGTTCCTGTTTCAGCCAGAACTTATCCCAGTAGTCACCATCGTAGAAGACAGAAGCCGCCACAGCCTTCGAATAGTCGCAGACGCTGCCGCCACCAAGGGCGAGAATCCAATCCACCTTGTTCTCGCAGGCAATCTTGACACCCTCGCGCAGCTTCTCCAACGTTGGGTTGCTCATCACACCCGGATTCTCCACAATAGTCTTGCCAGCCTCACGTAGAATAGCCACCACCTGGTCATAGATGCCATTACGTTTCACACTACCGCTGCCGTAGTTCAACAATACAACGGGTCCAAAGTGGGTTAACTCGTCCTTGAGATAGTTCAAAGACTCATCACCAAAATACAGTTTGGTGGGGTTGTGGTAAGAAAAATTTCCTTGCATAGTTCAATTTGCTTTATTTAGTTTTGCCGCGAATTTACAAAAAATCCTCCACACCATTGCGATACGGAGGATTTTTTTATGATTATTTCACAGCATGGGTGCACACTCGTAAAGCTCACGAGGGTAACGACGTAAAGCACTTTATGCAGATTTTTCACATAAAACACCAAAGATATACTTCATAAAATCCGCCAAACATTTCCCGTTGTATTGACTCGGAGAAGAAAGGGTGTCTTTTCTGCACTTTCCATATGGGCACTTCCACTGCTTCAGGTGACTCTCTTCCACTGAGTCAAATGACTCTCCTCCACTGCCTCGAATGACTCTGTTCCACTGCCTCGAATGACTCTGTTCCACTGCCTCTTTTGAAAGTGTGGAAGGAAGCTCATGGGGGCAGTGGAGGTGGTGTTTGAGGGTCAACGACACCTCCATTGCCGAAATTACGCAGCACTCGTTACCGAAATATAGTCCAAACAGCCGCTTTTTTCGTCTTTGTAGACGATTTTCTTATAGTCTTGGACAATTGAACGCTTTATTTCTGGATTTATTTCGTTACTTTGCATCAGAAACCTAAAACAGAAAAGATAAACCATTCAATTTGATATGAAAAAGTTAATCACATTAGCCATCTGCATGCTGACAGGAATGGCGGCAATGGCACAGAAAACAGTTTACATTCCTAACGAGTGGCTTAATCCTTGGCCCAGCGATTCGTTGCTCTACAAGGAGAGTGACCCCGACAACAAATACACTTGGTCGAAGAGCCGTTCGGTGGAATCTGACAATGTCATTGTGTTCTGGGACAAATATTATGGCAACACCTTGCCATCGAAGTCCCCATCGGCCTACCGAGTTGACGAGCAAGACCTGCTGCAGAAGTGTGAGGCATTTTACGATTTGGAGATTAACAAACTCGGCTTTGTGGATCCGAACAATTCGAACCTGACAAAGTATAAGGTGATGGTGCTGCTCAACCACACCACTGACTGGGTGTGTTATGGCGGTGGATACGATTATCAAATCTCTGCACTTTGGTTAGGTCCTTCTGCTTGTAAGCCTGTCGGTTCGGCTGTGGCTCACGAGGTGGGTCACTCGTTCCACTATATGTGTTACGCTGAACACAGCGGGCATAAGGATTCACAGACCGACAACACGGGCTTCCACCTCGCATGCGGTAATGGTCAAGCCATCTGGGAACAGACCGCACAGTGGCAGTCCCTGCAGTCCTATCCTGAGGAGATGTATTCTCAGAGCATCTCGGTGTTCCGCAAGTCGCACAACTATGCCTTCTCGCATGAGTGGCACCGCTACCAGTCGTACTGGTTCCACTATTATCTCTGTGAATATTACAACGACCTCACGACGGTCGCACAAGTGTGGAACACACCGATGACTGGGCAGAGCAATGGAAACGGCACCGATTTCATTCAGGCGCTGATGAAACTGAAGGATCTTGATGCCACTGGGCTGTTCAAACTCTATTACGACTATGCCGCTCATTGCGCATCATGGGACATGGAGGCCTGCAAACCCTATCGTAACGCATATATCGGCGACTTCGAATACCGTTGTGTCAAGATTGATGAAGAGAAGGAGGCTTATCAGGTAGCACTTGCTTCAGCACCCCAATCGAGCGGCTTCAATGTGATTCCTCTGCAAGTACCTGAAGCTGGAACGGAAATCACAACCCATTTCACGGCACTGCGTGGTACAGGCACCAAACTGGCCACTGGCGACCCTGCTGAGATGTTGAATGGCGAGACAGCATGGACATCAACGAAACGCACTATGTATGTCAACAACTCGAACCGCTCTAACCGTGGTTTCCGTCTGGGATATGTGGCGCTGATGAAAAATGGTACTCGCCAGTACTTCAATGAGGATCAGCTTTATTGTACGGGCACAGACGTAAAGACTGAAGATGTGAAGATGACAGTGCCAGAAGGGGTTGACCGTCTGTGGCTCCTTGTGGTTCCAGCTCCAAAGAAGTATGTGCAGCATAAATGGACAGAGAAAATCGACAATGCGGAGATGTGGCCCTACAGCTTCGAACTGGAAGGTACCCGATTGGGCACCAAGGCTACCGTGTATGAGCCAGCAGCAGCTCCAGTCATCGATGGTCGTGCCATCAGCGATGTGACGCTGACTTATGATGTGTATTTCCCCGCCTCTTCCACTACTTATCCTGGTGTGACGTTCAACATCACGGGAAAGGCTGGCGGCACTCTTGGCACCGCATTCCAAATGGCCACCAGCGACATTGCCGGCAAGATGCAGACCTATTCCGCAAGTGGCCCTTCCACAGGGAAAATCATGTTCTATGCATGCAATCCGAAAACGGGAGTTACAGCAAACAGCATGAGTACTGCCAACGGTTACGGTCACTGGTTCAATTCCGCTGGCACTGTGAGCGAGTACACGTCAGGCTATGTGTATAGCGAAGCCGACCTCAACACGCTGACATTCACTATCGGGCAATTTCCAGGCAAGGGCAGTAACGGAAATACCTACACCGTCTCGCAGGCATTGGTTTACAAGAAGAGCGCCACGGAGAAAGCAACGGCTCGTTTCGTGTTCAATATCCACTTGGCAGCAGGTGATGCATATGCCCAGCTGTCCAGCATTGAATATGATGATCCTACAGGCATCGAGGATATCATGATTCCAAATGATCCAAAGGGTAGGGCAAGTAACAAAATCTATGACCTGCAAGGACGTCAGGTGGTGACACCTTTGCATCCCGGCATCTATATCATCAACGGAAAGAAATATAAACTATGAGAAAAGCGCTACTGACTCTCGTCCTCCTTGTGGCTTCGTTGGGCTTGCAGGCTCAAACGAATGACGAGATGCATTATTTTGTGACTCTTGACACCGCGAATCACTACGTGCACGTGACGCTCAACTACCAGCCGACATCAGATGCCAAGGAACTGGTGCTCAATATGCCACGCTGGGCTCCCGGATATTACCAAATGCTCGATTTTGCCAAGCACCTCTGCGACTTCTCCGCTACAGACAGTAAAGGAAATGCACTCGCATGGCGTAAGGATGGTTTGAATCGTTGGCGAATCCAACTGCCCGAAGATGCATCGGTGAAGGTTTCCTACCGTGTATATGCCAATGAGCGCGACGTGGCCTCCAGTCGTGTTGAGACCAGCATTGCCTTTATCGCTCCACCGGGTGTGTTCATGCATGTGGATGGCAACATACAGCATCCTGTCACCGTCACCTTCAAGATGCCAGCGCATTGGCAGCATATCTCTACGGGCTTGAAGCCGCATGCCGATGATGCCTGCACATTCACAGCTCCAGATTTTGACACGCTCTACGATTCTCCCTTCCTGCTGGGCAACTACTATTTGTCGCGTTTCTCTCACGAAGGACATGATTATGAATTTGCTCTGGAGGAACCAGATGGGGTGGAAGAGTGTGGCTTGCAGGATGATTTCAAACGTATCGTCAGCGCTGCCACTCAATTGATGGGTCATGTGCCCTACGACAACTACTGCCTCATCCACATGGGTGAAGGAGGTGGAGGTCTTGAGCATCTGAACTCTCAGGCTTGCTATACCGACGGAACCTATCGTTTTTCATCTCGTCGAGCACATGTGAAATTCCTCGCTTTCGTGGCGCATGAATATTTCCATCTCTATAACGTGAAATGCATCCGTCCGGCAGAGCTCTGGCCCCTCGACTATGACCGTGAGGCCATCACCCCGATGCTTTGGGTGAGCGAGGGGCTGACGTGCTATTATGAGTTTCGTCTGTTGCAGTATGCCGGTATTACCAATACGGACGAGGCTTTGCAACTGCTTTCCACTTATTTCTCGATGTACGCCCCCTACGAAGGTCAGCGTCACATGAGCCTGCGTCAGAGCAGTTACGATATCTGGCTGAACTTCATGAACCATGATGACAACGAACGTGAGGTGCGTGTGAACTACTATTTCAAGGGACCTGTCATCGGTTTGCTTCTTGATGTCGCTATCCGCCAGCAAACCCATCAGCAACATTCTTTGGACGATGTGATGCGCCTGCTCTACAACCGCTATTATCTTGAGTTGAAACGCGGATTTACTGAAGAGGAATTTTGGGCAGCGGTTACGGAGGTGTCAGGAACGCCTCTCCCAGAAATGCGTCGCTTGGTGGACACCACCACAGATATTGACTACAACCGTTTGCTTGCACCTGCAGGACTCTGTGTTGACACCACTGATTGGAGCATCCGCAGAGTGGCCAATCCCACTAAATCCCAGCAGACTTTCTTAAAAGCCATGAAGCTGTAGTTCAAATCAGTCATAAGGCTGTTTGGTGCAAAAACAAAAAAAGATTGGGCAGATTTCAACGCATGAATCTGCCCAATCTTCTGATATATGATGAATAGAATTCTCTATAATTCCTTGAACGATAAGCAGCCCATTAAATGAGGTCAATGCTTCGCTTCACGAAGTTGTTGAGTGCCTCGCCGCGTAAGAGACCGTTCTGGAGGAGTGCCAGGTCGATGAGTTGGCTGACCACTTCCGATTTGGCATCCTTGATGTTCGCCTTGATGAGCGGGTGATCGGTATTGAGCACGAGGTTGAGCATCGTAGGCATCTCTCCGTAGAAGGCCATGCCTGGTTGCAGACGTGACATGTCCTTCATGCGTCGCATATACTCGCTTTGAGTCATGATGACAGGTGCAGCTGTTTCACCCAATGCTTGTGGCTCGACGTTGAACTCAATCTTTTCGAGTTTTGGCAGAGCGTTCTTGAAGGTCTCGGTGAGTGCCTTCTTATCATCCTCAGGCAACTCTTCCTTCTTCTCGTCGCTCTTCACGATGAGACGGTCAACCACATCAGAATCGACACGGGTGAAGCGGCTCTTCTCAAACTTCTCCTCATACATGTTGCACATGGCAGGGTCGAGTTGTCCATCCATCAGCAGCACATTGTAGCCCTTAGCATTGGCTGCATCGATGTAACTGTACTGGTCGTCCTTGTTGTTGGCATAGAGATAGATGAGGTTGCCGTCCTTGTCGGTTTGCTCGCCTTTGATGAGTGTCTGGTACTCCTCAAAGGTGTACATCTTGCCTTCGGTGTCCTTGAGCAAGGCGAATGACTTGGCCTTGTCGTAGAAGTCACTCTCGGAAAGCATTCCGTAGTTGATGAAAATCTTGATGTCGTCCCACTTCTCCTCAAACTGCTTGCGGTCGCTCTTGAAGATGGAGGAGAGACGGTCGCTCACCTTCTTGGATATATAGGTGGAAATCTTCTTCACGTTGGAATCGCTCTGCAAATAACTACGGCTCACATTCAGAGGGATGTCTGGAGAATCGATGACACCATGCAGGAGGGTCATGAAGTCGGGCACGATGCCCTCCACATTGTCGGTGACGAACACCTGATTGCAGTAGAGGTTAATTTTGTTCTTCTGGATGTCAAGGTTGCTCTTCACCTTAGGGAAGTAGAGGATACCCGTGAGATTGAAGGGGTAGTCAACATTGAGGTGAATCCAGAAGAGTGGTTCGTCGCTCATGGGGTAGAGTTTCTTGTAGAACTCCTTGTAGTCCTCATCCTTCAACTCCGATGGCTTCTTTGTCCAGAGTGGGGTGGTATCGTTGATGATATCGTCCTCGTCGGTCTCCACGCTCTTCTTCTCCTTGTCGTCCCACTTGGTCTTCTTGCCGAATGCCACGGGCACAGGGAGGAACTTGCAGTATTTGTTGAGCAGTTCGCTGATTTTGTACTTCTCAAGGAAGTCCTTGCAGTCGTCGTCGATGTACATCACGATGTCGGTACCGCGATCAGCCTTGTCAGCATCCTCGATGGTGAATTCAGGGCTGCCGTCGCAACTCCACTTCACAGCCTTGCTGCCTTCTTGCCAACTCTTGGTGATGATTTCCACCTTCTTGCTCACCATGAAGGCAGAGTAGAAGCCCAATCCAAAGTGGCCGATGATGGCGTTGGCGTCTTCCTTATACTTGTCAAGGAAGTCGTTGGCACCAGAGAAGGCTATTTGGTTGATGTACTTGTCGATTTCCTCCTCGGTCATGCCGATACCGCGGTCACTCACGGTCAGTGTGCCTTTGTCCTTGTTGATGCTGACACGCACGGTGAGGTCGCCTGCCTCCTCCTTCAACTCTCCCTTGCTGGCAAGGGTCTTGAGTTTCTGGGTGGCATCGACTGCATTGCTTACAATCTCACGGATGAAAATGTCATGGTCGGAATAGAGAAACTTTTTGATGACGGGGAATATGTTCTCGGTCGTAACCCCGATGTTACCTTGTTGTGCCATAAATTTATTTATAATTTTAGAATTTGCTGTTTATTTTCCGTTTTTGGGTAATGGTCAAAAAAAATGCCAGCCATGTTCATGACTGACATTTTGTCGGTATTTGTCTCTATCTCTTGTTGATGACAATCTTGTATTCCTGCAGTTCTGCCAGAATGGTGTCACCAGCCGTCACCTCTTCTTCCACCAGCATTTCGCTGATACGGTCTTCGAGGTACTGTTGGATGGCTCGACGGAGTGGACGTGCACCGAATTGTTTGTCATACCCTTTCTCGGCAATGAACTTCTTAGCTTCATCGGTGATTTCAAGTGTCATGCCAAGTTCTTCGACACGTTTGTACAATCCTTTCAGTTCGATGCCAATGATTTGCAGAATGGCATCCAACTCCAATTGGTCGAACGTGATGATTTCGTCTATACGGTTCAGGAACTCAGGCGAGAACTGCTTGTTGAGCGCCTTTTGAATCACCGATCGTGACACTTCCTTGTCATCCTTGCCTGCCATGGCCGAGAATCCAACACCACGGCCGAACTCCTTCAGTTGGCGTGTTCCCACGTTGCTGGTCATGATGATGACGGTGTTGCGGAAGTCGATGGTACGACCTTGTGTGTCGGTCAGACGGCCATCGTCCATCACCTGCAGGAGCAGGTTGAACACATCGGGATGCGCTTTCTCAATCTCGTCGAGCAGAACGATAGAGTAGGGCTTGCGGCGCACTTTCTCGGTGAGCATGCCACCTTCTTCGTAACCCACATATCCTGGAGGCGCACCGACCAAACGGCTAACGGTGAACTTCTCCATATATTCACTCATGTCGATACGAATCAATGCATCTGTTGAGCCGAACATGTGTTCTGCCAGTTTCTTGGCCAAGAATGTCTTTCCGACACCGGTAGGACCCAAGAACATGAATGTGCCGATAGGGCGGTTGGGGTCTTTCAAGCCGACACGGCTGCGCTGGATAGCATTCACCAGTTTATCGACAGCTGCATCCTGTGCAATGACGTTGTTTTTCAACTCTTGCCTCATGCCCTTCATGCGGATGCCCTCGGCATTGGCCATCTTGCTGACAGGCACTCCCGTCATCATCGACACCGTCTGTGCCACGTCGTCGGCTTGCACCTTCTGGCGTTTGTCCACCAGTGTCTCCTCCCATTGTTTTTTCATCTGTTCCAGTTCCTCGCTGACAGTTTTGGCACGGTCACGAAGTGTGCTTGCCAAAGCATAGTTCTCGTCACGCACAGCATTCTCCTTTTGGGTGTTGAGCGTCACCAGGTCCATCTCTTTCTCCTCAATCTCCTTGGGCACACTTATATTTATAATACGTACGCGCGAGCCCACCTCGTCCAACACGTCAATCGCCTTGTCGGGGAAACTTCTGTCGGTGATGTATCGTTCTGTCAACTTCACACATGCCTCCAAAGCCTCATCCGTATAGCTGACATTGTGGTGATCTTCGTATCGGTCCTTGATGTTATGAAGGATAGTGAGTGTCTCTTCGGGAGTGGTTTGTTCCACAATCACTTTTTGGAAACGACGTTCCAGCGCACCATCTTTCTCGATGCTCTTGCGGTATTCGTCCAGCGTTGTGGCACCGATACATTGCAATTCGCCTCGTGCCAAAGCAGGCTTCATCATGTTGGCAGCATCCATCTGACCTGCCTGATTGCCAGCACCCACAAGCGTATGGATTTCATCGATAAAGACAATGATGTCGGGATTTGCACGCAGTTCGTTGATGATGCTGCGCATGCGCTCCTCAAACTGTCCACGATATTTGGTGCCAGCCACCACGCTCGACATGTCAAGGCTCACAATGCGTTTGCCAAACAGGACACGCGCCACTTTACGCTCGTTGATGCGTGTGGCCAAACCTTCGACAATCGCACTCTTTCCCACACCAGGCTCACCGATGAGCACTGGGTTGTTCTTCTTTCGGCGCGAGAGAATTTGAGCCAAACGTTCTATTTCTGTTTCACGTCCCACCACAGGATCAAGTTTGCCTTCACGGGCAGCGCGAGTTAGGTCGAAACTGAACTTGTCGACAGCAGGTGTGTCAGAGTTGCCCTTTTTGACCGTCTTCGACGAAGTGGAATTGGTCGTGTTGGCAGAAGTCTTTCCACTTGCTGGTGGGGGAGCATCCTCATCATCCTCCTCTTCGTCATAATCCACATCGGCTTTAGGTTGAGTGGTGGCGGGCTGAGTGGTCAGCGACTCGTAGAAGGCATTATAACTGACATCGCAATCGTTCAGAATCCTCGCCACGATGTTGTCGTTCTGTTTGAGCATGGCCAGCAAGATGTGTTCGGCATCGCTTTCGTCACTTTTCAGCAAACGCGCTTCAAGCACTGCCAAACGCATGATGGTGTTGGATTTCTGATTCAACGTGATGTCGGTGGACAAAAGCCTTTCACCCATATCTCTCACCGAACGTTCCAACACATCTTTCACCGATGGAATGTTGACATAGAATTTCTTGCGCAACACGTCAATGGCACGGCTTTCGCCATCACGAATCAATCCCAGCATCAAGTGTTCAGGGCCGATATAGTCATTATTGAGACGAATAGCCTCTTCCTTGCTGTAACCCAATATACGTGTTACTCTGTCTGAATATTTATAGTTCATCTGTTTGCAGAAAACTTCGTTTGTTGTTGTTTGTTAGGGGACATTGTTATCACCGCTTTCAGAAGACTAGCAAAACTGATGCCGTGGCACTCACTCCAGCCATTTTGTCAGTCGCTCGATGATTTCTTTTTTCATGTCATCGGGCATGTTGTAGATGCGTGCCTTATGACTTCCATTGGGTTGTACATACACACGCATATTCTTTTTCTTTTTGCAATTGAGCCATGTGCAGACACCGCTGGCACTCCAAGGGTCAATCTCACCATATATAAAGATATGTGTGGGGTCCTCTTCTTTCAGGAACTTCACCGTACGTTTGTATAGGGTTGGGTCGAAGTCGTAATGGCGTAAGCTGTCGGGCAGCATGATTTGCTTCAGATACCCCTTCGTGCTTTTCAGCGAAGTCCACTTTTTGATGGGCTTGAGCGAATAGCCATAATAACCCAACTCCTTGATGGCTTGTACATCAAAAGGCATGTATTTATTAGGATAAGCGAAATAATCTGGACTTGCGACATCCACCAAGGTCTTCAACCAGGTCTCGTTGTCTGCCTTCAGCGATGGTACGGTGCTGTATACAGGCGATCCCCACTGCCACAGGGCGAAAGGATACTCCAACACACAATAGTCGTAGATGTCTTCTTCTGGCAGGTAGAATTGGTAACCATGCTCAGCATTGTATTCACGGAACATCGGCATTAGTTCTGCCTTGCGCTTCATCAACTCCTGCATGCCCGCCTCGATGATTTTGCGTTTTTCCTTGGTGCCGACCTTTTTTGCCAAGAACTTCTCATGCCGTCCATCCTCTATGGAACGGTTCAGCGGAGCCACATAGCTGACACTCACATCTACATCGTCGGGATAGGTGGCACGGTAGAACATCGTTGTCTGTCCGCCCTTGCTAATACCTGTGCTAATCCACTTTCCTGTGAAGAGCCGACCCATCACTTGACGCACATGGTGATAATCCGCCAAAGAGTTATCGACAGTCATGTAATCCCAATTCGTTGGCTGTGGTACGCTCTCGGCAAAGTAGCGATACTCACACAGCACCACGTTGGCATCGAACAATGCACTCAGTTCCTCCTCGTACTCAGGAGACAATCCATACTCGGCGAAGTATCCTTCGGTGACAATCACGGTAGGCTTGTCCACACCTCTCATGCCCACAATGATGCGCTCACCGAATGTGCCTTTCGACATGGATTTCCAATCGACCTGCTGGTCAATCTTCATCACATACTTTTCCTTGAACCGCGTGGTCTCCAGTGGTTTCACGTCACGCACACTCTCCAGTGCACACAGTTGTTTCATGAACTGGGTGGAATCCGTTTGTGCCGACAGCCCCATGGTTGCCAGCACGAACAGGAGTGATAGGGTCAGTTTCTTCATTTACTCTCTTTTCTAATAGGCTCTTGCAATCAGCACACGTGCTTTGGCAGGTTTTCCGCTCACCATATCAACGCCTTCTGTCTGCTCAAACATGAATGGCACACAACGGATTGTTGCCTGTGTCTCTTCCTTGATTTGTGCCTCGGTCTCTTCGGTACCATCCCAGTGGCAGAGGAAGAAGCCACCATCCTTGATGCGCTCCTTGAACTCTTCGTAGTTGTCGCACTCATAGATATGTGCATCGCGATATGCGAGCGCCTTCTGGTAGATGTTCTGCTGGATGTTGTCGAGCAGATTCTTGATGTAGTCTTCAATGCCGTCGATGGACACATTCTCTTTCTCCAAAGTGTCACGGCGCATCACTTCCACAAGACCCTTCTCCAAGTCGCGGGCACCCAGCACGAGGCGAACAGGAATACCCCTCAACTCATAGTCAGCAAACTTGAAGCCCGGACGCTTGTTGTCGGCATTGTCATACTTCACGCTGATGCCCATAGCCTTCAGGTTCTTCACGATGGATTCGGCCTTCTCGTCGAGCATGGCCATCTGGTCGCCCTTTCCAATCGGGATGATGACCACCTGCAGAGGAGCCAAAGCGGGTGGCAGCACCAGACCGTTGTCGTCGGAGTGGGTCATAATGAGCGCACCCATCAGTCGGGTGGAAACACCCCATGAAGTGGCCCAAGCATATTCTGTCTTGTTGTCCTTGTTGAGGAACTGCACATCGAAAGCCTTGCCGAAATTCTGTCCGAGGAAGTGGCTGGTACCACTCTGCAATGCCTTACCATCCTGCATCATGGCCTCAATCGTGTAGGTGTCGAGGGCACCTGCAAAACGCTCGGTTTCGCTCTTCACACCCTGGATAACAGGCACAGCCATGTATTCTTCAGCAAATTTGGCATACACCTTCAACATCTGCTTGGCACGTTCTTCCGCCTCTTCGCGAGTGGCATGAGCCGTGTGACCCTCTTGCCAAAGGAACTCCGAGGTACGAAGAAACAGGCGTGTGCGCATTTCCCAACGCATCACGTTGCACCATTGGTTGCACAAGATGGGCAGGTCGCGATAAGACTTAATCCAGTTCTTATAAGTGTTCCAGATGATGGTCTCCGAAGTGGGACGGATGATGAGTTCCTCTTCCAGTTTGGCAGCAGGATCCACCACCACACCGTCATGTGTTTCGTTCGTCTTCAATCGATAGTGGGTCACCACAGCACATTCCTTGGCGAATCCCTCCACGTGTTCGGCCTCCCTGCTCAAAAAACTCTTCGGAATGAGCAATGGGAAATAGGCGTTCTGTACACCTGTCTCCTTAAACATATCGTCGAGTACACGCTGCATCTTCTCCCAGATAGCATATCCGTAAGGACGAATCACCATACATCCTCTCACATCGGCCTGTTCAGCCAATTCTGCCTTCACCACCAGTTCGTTGTACCACTTCGAGTAGTCTTCCGAACGCTTGGTCAGGTCTTTCAGTTCTGTTGCCATATTTATTGTTTTATGTATTTATTATTACAAAGGTGCAAAATTACGCAAAAATCTCGAAACGGAGGTGCTGTTTCTGAATTTATTGTGCATTTTCACCCTCATTTCTTTGTTTTAAAGTGAGAGATGCGTACCTTTGTGGCACAAAAATGAAAGCAAGTCAAATTGTATATTGAAAATATAAAAGGCCACTAATTGATAAATGAAAAAGACTGCTGGACCCCTGAAATTCTTCTCAATATTAGGCAACATCATTAAGTGGGTGCTTATCACGATGCTGGCAGGGAGCATCCTCCTTGTTCTGCTGTTCCGTTATGTGCCAGTACCCACCTCACCGCTGATGTTCATCAGAGCATATGAGCAAGTCGCCCGTGGAGAGAAAATCCGTTGGCACCATCAATGGGTGCCGCTCGAAGATATGTCGCCCGACCTTCCCTTGGCCGTCATGTCGTGTGAAGACCAAAGATTCCTCAACCACAACGGTTTCGATTGGGATGAAATTCAAAAAGTGATGGCAGAGCGCGAGGAGGGCAAACGTTTCAGGGGTGGTAGCACCATCAGCCAGCAGACGGCCAAAAACGTCTTTCTTTTCCCCACATCCGCCACAGGCAAGTTGGCTTGGGCACGCAAAGGGGTGGAGGCCTATTTCACGGTGCTCATCGAGTTTATGTGGGACAAACAGCGCATCATGGAGGTGTATCTCAACACCATCGAGATGGGCGATGGCATCTATGGAGCGGAGGCCGTGGCACAGGAACATTTCGGCCGCGACGCCAAGAGTCTGACACGTAACCAATGTGCCATGATTGCCGTCACGCTGCCCAATCCCCTCAAGATGAACTCTGCCAGCCCCACCAACTACATGTATCGCCGTCAGTCATGGTGCCTCAAACAGATGAAGCATTTAGGCCATTTCCCCATGCGTGACGAGGCAGAAAAAGAAAAGAATTAATTTTTTTGACTTTCCATTTGACTTTTCTTCTGTTCGGTCGTATACAGGTCAAAGAAACTCAAACAATGATTCAGATAGAAGAGGACATAGTGCTCAAGTGCCAGCGAGGCGAAAAGGAGGCTTTTCGTAGCGTCGTGCTAACGTATCAGCGGATGGTTTTCTCGTTGGCTCTGAAACTGTTATGCGACGAAGAAGAAGCGAAGGACATGGTGCAGGAAACCTTCATCCGCGTGTGGAAGAACATGGGCGAGTATGATTTACAGAAGAGTTTTTCCACCTGGATTTACACCATTGCCACACGCCTCTGCCTGGACAGGTTGAAGAACATGAAGCACACCGTCCCCATGCCTGAAGATGAAAAAGTGCTTCGGCGTTTCGCTTCCGACGCAGACACACACAGGATTTTGGAAAACAGGGAATGGGTGTCGATTGTGAGGATGCTGGCCGAAGGGCTAGGGGAGAAGCAACGCATGGTGTTCACGCTCTGCCAACTGGAAGGACTTTCATCATCGGAAGTGGAAGAGATAACTGGCATGGATGCCAAACAGGTGAAGAGCGACCTGTATGTGGCCCGGCAAACAATTCGTGAACGATTAAAACAATTAGGATATGGCACAGATAGATGAATTATTCAACAGGCTTCAGAGGCAGATGCCAACATTGGAAAACCCCGATGAAATGGTGGACAGCATCATGGAGAGCCTTCCCGACAGAAAGGATGACCTTTCCCAGAAGGCATCGAAGCAACATGCCATTCTGGTAGCTTTGCGCACCATCACCTCTGTAGCAGCCATGCTGCTGATAGGGCTTTTCGTCTATGTGAACCAACCCGTGAAGACCGAGGCACAAAATGCCTATACTCATACAATCGACTTCCCACATGGTGGCACGCTCGAGAACATGTACACACGCCACTTGCAGGCAAGTCAACCAAAAACAATCAGTTACACTCAAATCAAAAGAATGCTCTATGCGAAAAATTAGTTTATATCTGATGCTCCTGACATCAGCAGCGTTCGTCGCTTCTTGCGACAAACCCAATGTGCAGCTACACACCATCATTCACGAAGACGGCCGTTGTGAGCGCGAAGTCTCCTACCACACCGTCATGTCGAAGGAAATGCGTGATTCCCTCTGGGGTGATAATAATGTGGCTTGGGCACAGCCTTTACCCGAATGCCTGAACACGGATGCCTTCATGAGCACACACACCGATGTGGATGGCGACACGGTGACCACCACGTTCTCTAGCAGTTTCAACTCTGTGGAGGAGATGTGCCAGATGACGCCGCTGAACCTGAATGGCAGCCGCATCCAATCGAAGGCGTCGCTGGAGAAGCGTTTCCGTTGGTTCTACACAGAATATGCATTCACGGAGACCTTCATCTCTGTGGCTGACACTTTCAAACTCCCTGCCACCAACTATGCTGACAAGGATGTCGTCAGTTACTGGTTCACAGGACAGCCTAACCTCATGCAGGGACTCACAGGAGCAGAGGTTGCACAACGGATCAACAAAATGGAAATTCAGGTGGACCAATGGGTGAATGCCAACTTTTATCAATCCGTCTTTGAATACATGGTGAACAACTACGATTCCATCCCCAATCCACCTGTCAGCAAGGAGCGTTTCGTGGAATTACATGACTCTGTTTACAATTATATCATCAGTAAAGATGACAATATGTTAGATATTGAGATTCAAGATGTTTACAAAGAGTTCTTTCATTCTGATGCCTACACTGTTTTCTTCGATGAAAAAACATCGCTTGGGAAGGGACTTTCCGACAAATTTACCACCCAACTGAACATCTTCTCGTTCGATGTTCCTTACTCTCTCACAATGCCGGGAACGGTGATGAACCCTGGTGCTGGCACCATCAAGGAGGGTGTCATCTACTACCCACTCACGGGCGAACGCCTCATCCCTGGCGACTACACCATCACGGCCACCTCGCGTGTCACCCACATCTGGGCATACGTCATCACCATCCTCGTCATCCTCATGGCCATCGGTAGTTTCATTTATCGGGGAAGAACGAAAAGAAATCAGCAGGCATAATTCAACATCAAAATCAGCACAAAAGCGGATACACCATGCAATACATCAGTTTTTACAAAAACCGTCTACCTTTTAAGCCAAAGTCAAATGTGGTCATCTATTTTGACGTGATGGGTGTAGGGTTTAAACGTTATTATCATTTCCTCAACGACCATTACGACTGGATTATGGAGGAATTCCGACGTGGAGGGCTGGAGTTCTGTTTCTTGCCAAGAATCGCGAATGATATGGATTTGAAAAAGATTTACCACTATTTCAATCCACAGGCAAACGAGAATGACTACGAGCTCAACATCGGCTTATATGAAGACAGGGATTTGCTGGAGTACATGGTGATTGATTACGATGCACAGCGTCTGGAACCCGGCCTCATTCAATACATGGGTGAAGGTTTCGACAAGGCGAATACATATACGTTTTCATACACGCCATTACCTCATGACATCGACGAATATTCTACCTGTCTGGTTCAAGAGTATGTGGAGCAGCATGGTGTTCGTGATGCTTTCTTTGAAAGGCGCTCAAGTGGGCATTGTTTCGACCGTTTTTTTCAGACATCCCGGAGTGCGCCTTTGTCTCGTGTCAGCGAAACACCTCGCATGCATCCGCCTATCTCCATGTCCGAAGAGGAGGATGTGGAGATGGTGATGAGCGAGGTGCAGATGCTCGTGGAGCGTCTTCGCCAAAGCGGAGTAGGGGAAATTGCCCTCCAGCGATTGTTCAAACCCACACAGGAATTGAGCCGCCTACACGTCCGCTACGGACGCATCTTCCTACCCGACTATAATAATAAAGAAATAAAGATGCCTCCTTTGTCAAAGGCTATTTATCTGCTTTACCTGCGCCATCCTGAAGGAATCAAGTTTTCTTATCTGCCAGATTATCGCAATGAATTGCTAAACGTGTATGAACTGATTACTGGACGCGACAACCCTGAGGATATCCAGAGAAGCATTGACGACGTGACCGATCCGACACGAAACTCCATCAACGAGAAATGCTCGCGAATCAAACAGGCGTTCCTGCGAGAGTTTGATGACAGCATTGCCAAAAATTACTATATCACAGGAGAAAGAGGAGAAGCCAAGAAGATTCTACTGCCCCCAGAGATGGTCACCTGGGAGATGCCACGCTAACCAATTCATTATCAACACAAAGCAGAATCCCTGCAAGACTTGCGATGTTTGCAAGGCTTGCAGGGATTTGCATGTCCGTTATATATAGAGTAACTTTGCATCGACAAAGAACCAATGTCAAACCTCAAATTTATCAAAATTATGGATTATTCATTGAAAGATTTGAAGAATGCAGCCTCTCTTATTCAAAAGAGCGTGTTCGGTAAAAAGAGTGAGTATCACTTGAAGTTCAACCACGAGGTCGACGGCTTCTGGTATGTAGACTTCCCGAACTGGCCCTTCGACCACCACAACCTGATGATGGTAGCTGGCGCAGACAAACTCTGTGCATACCTCTCTGATGACAATGTGGAGACACGAGTCAACGTGATTCCCGCATCGAGAAAGGAAAAGCATGAAGGTTATGCCGAACTGCGTCGGACGGATCACTCGCTCACGGGTGGAGCGCATTATGAGGTGAGTGGTCTGGAAGGATTCACCAGACAGATATGGCTCTGTCCTGTCACCCTGTTTGTGCTTGGAAGGTATCCTGCCTACATCTACTTAAAGAAAAACTCATAACAAAAAACAGAAAAAGAATGATTAACCCCTCAAAAACTTTATCCATCATGAAACAGAAAATCTACAATCTCATCATCCTTGACGCCTCAGGTTCCATGTACAGCATCAGAAATGAAGCCATTGCCGGCGTAGTTGAAACCATCCAGACCATCCGTACCGCTCAGGAGGAGAACGCTAGCCAGGAGCAACTGTTCAGCCTAGTCGTGTTCAATGGCAAGCGCATCGCCACCGTTTACGACCGTATGCCCATCACCAAAGTGGAGGACTTCAAGGCGAAGGACTACTTGCCTACAGACAACACGCCTCTCTACGATGCCATGGGCGATTCCATCACGCATCTGCACCAATACATTAATGAGAACGACAACGTGCTGGTGACTATCATCACAGACGGATATGAGAACTCTTCTATGGAGTGGCATCATCAGCGAATCACCCTGTTGGTTGAGGACTTGAAGAAAAAGAACTGGCTCTTCACCTATATCGGAGCCAACCAAGACGCACTGGCTGTAGCCAAAGAAATGGGCATCGACCACGGCATGAACTTCATGTCCGACTCCGCAGGCACTAAGAAGATGTTCCTGAAAGAAAAACTCTCACGCAGTGCCTTCTACAACAAACTGGCAGGTGGCACAAGTTTCTCAGCCGCAAAGTCGGAAGATTTCTTCGTAGATGATGAATCCAGCGGCAAATAACAAATCCGTTTGGACACAGGATTTGAGCCACTCTGCTTTTATCATACAATCCCCGTTTTCCCTCCTGTCACATCCTCCACGAGCCTCCTTCCACAAAGCTCACGAGCCTAACGTCGTTAGCCTCGTGAGCTTTGTGAGTGTGCTCCCTAAGGAAACATGACAGGGAAAGGAAATGCGAAGGTAGCATTTTGAGACAACAATGAAGAAAAAGGTATGGCATCATCATATTTCTTATGTGACGAATGGACGCGTTTTCCGAATCTTTTGTAACTTTGCCTCTGTAAGGTTTTTCAAAACGGAGAGATTAATGGAACATAAGGAAAGAAACATGCAAAAGGACAACTGTTGGATGCTTGCCGCCATCCTGATGATTTGTGGCTATTTTGTGTTCACATCATGCTCGTCGGATGACGATGTAGTAAAGACATCCGAGCAAGGCGCTGCAATTCGTGCCATGCTGAAATCGCTCGACTGGGGGACGGACACCACATACGTGTATGGCCACAAAACGCCTGACGCGGATGCTGTCTGTTCGTCGTTGGGCTATGCCAAGCTGATGAGAGCACTTGGCTACAACTGCAAGGCAAAGGTGTCGAGTGCAACTAACCGCGAGACAGCCTATATTGCAGGTGAATTTGGCTTTTCCTTGCCCGAGTTGAAGAGTAGTGTGGTGCCACAGACACGTCTAATTCTGACCGACCACACCGACTATGCCCAGTGTGTGGACGGTGCCAGAGAGGCCATCATCCTGCAGAAGATAGACCACCATGTGGAGGGCGACATTTCGAATAGTAACATACCCTACGTGCGCAGAGAGATGATAGGGGCCACCTGCACCATCATTTACGAGATGTACAGGGAACTGGGTGTCAGAATTGATGATGAGACTGCCAAGATACTGCTTGCCGGATTGCTGTCCGACACACGTAATCTCAGCATGACTACCACACAGCATATGGACTCCGTGGCATGGGAGGCGCTTGTCACCCAGTTGCATTTGGAGGACAAGGTGGACGAAATCAACCGCAAAATGGCTGATGCCGCCATTAATTACGATGGCATGAGCGATAGCGAGATTCTTCTATCGGACTACAAGGATTATGAGATAGACGGCATCTATTTCATATATTACGGAGAAGGAACACAGGCTGTTGCCGAGGCTATCTTCGGCCCCTCGCTCCGTACAGGTGTAACCTATTCCAAGGAAAATCTAGTGCGCAAACAGATTGTACCTAAAATAATAGAAATACTGCAGGGAGGCAGATAAAACGATGGATGGATGGATGCAGGCCGCCATCCTGGCAATCTAACCTTGGAACGACTCTGACAAAGGAGCGTCCTCCAAGAGTTTGCATACTACGCCAAAGGTGCTCATATTCGGAAAAAACTCAATAAATTTGTTTTTTCTCTCACTTAGTCGTACCTTTGCAAACTTTTAAACGCATAAGTATGATACATTTGGACAAGCAACTGGCACGGGAGAAGTATGAACAGCAGGATAGCATCGGGTTCATCCAATGGGTGACGGACGGGTATCTGACGGCTGTGGGCGGTGCGTTGACGGCGGAGAACATGGAAATGCCGAGTGCGGAGCAGCACGCGGTGTTGTGCTACCGCTATGTGCTGGACGAGGTGATGGAGGGCGGATTCATTCAACTGATTATGAATGGGTTTGCTCCGTATGTGCTGGAAGGACCGTTCCCGATGGTGGTGAAAAAAGAGTGGGGAAGTGTAGAAGGTCAAGAGAAGGTGATGAAGGATTTTTCCAAATTGCTGTATGAGGTGAAGAAAGAGTACCACAAGCATCAGGAGGAATTTGCCAAAGAGATGGATGACGAGGAATTCATGGCGATGTATGAGCAGTTGGAGGAGTTGAACGAGTTGGGCGATGATTTCCTGGATGAGCATCAGGAGGAGGTGACTCCTGCGGTGGCAAAGATGATTATGGAGAACATGGACAAGTTTATTTAGTTGGCAATTGACAATAAGGACTATGGCGAAGAAAGTGGCGAAGAATCAGCAGGTGAACATCAAGAACAAGAGGGCGTCGTTCGACTATGAGTTTATCGATACCTTCACGGCTGGCATTGTGTTGACGGGTACGGAAATCAAGAGTATCCGTGCCGGCAAGGCAAGTCTGGTGGACACCTACTGCTACATCAATAACGGGGAGATTTGGGTGAAGAACATGTATGTGGCACTCTATTCGGAGGGTTCGTACAACAATCATGTGGAGCGCAGGGAACGGAAACTGCTCCTGAACCGTAAGGAAATCCACAATTTGCAGGAAGACACAAAAGCACCGGGATTCACCATCGTGCCTGTCCGTCTGTATATCAATGAGAAGGGATTGGCAAAACTCGACATCGCTTTGGCACGAGGCAAGAAGGAGTATGACAAACGCCAGACGCTGAAGGAGAAAGAAGACAGGAGGGAAATAGACAGAGTGAAGAAGGCTCACATTTATTAACAGGAGAGGAAATGAACACAAACAAGGGCATACACGATATCATCAAAGAAAGGATACTGATTCTGGACGGTGCAATGGGCACCATGATTCAGCAATACGGGCTTGTGGAGGAAGACTTCAGAGGCTCACAATTCGTTGATGTGCCTGGATTGATGAAGGGCAACAACGACATCCTTTGTTTGACCCGTCCCGATGTAATCGCCGATATTCACCGGAAGTATCTTGATGCAGGAGCCGACCTTATCACCACTTGCACCTTCTCGTCGCAACGTGTGTCGATGGCCGATTATCATATGCAGGAACATTGCCGCGACATCAACCTGGCTGCCACAAAACTTGCTCGTCAGTTGGCCGATGAATACACTCGGGAAACACCGATGAAACCGCGCTTTGTTTTGGGCGATGTGGGACCGACGAACAAGACGCTGAGCATTTCGCCCGATGTGAACAATCCGGCATTGCGAAGTCTGACCTATGAAGAACTGGTAGAGGCATACGTGGAGCAGATGGAAGCGTTGTTGGAGGGTGGAGTGGATGCCCTTTTGATTGAGACCATTTTCGACTCGCTGAACGCGAAAGCCGCCATTTATTCGGCAGAAAAGGCGATGGAAAGAGTGGGGAAGCGTGTGCCATTGATGCTGTCCATCACTGTGAGCGACACCGCCGGACGGACACTCTCAGGACAGACATTGGAGGCATTCTTGGCAAGTGTGCAACATGCCGACATCTTTTCCATCGGCTTGAACTGCTCGTTTGGTGCACGCCAGTTGAAACCCTTCCTGAAAGTGCTGGCAGAAAAAGCGCCTTATTATATCTCTGCACACCCGAATGCTGGCCTTCCCAATTCGTTAGGACTTTACGACCAAACACCCACGATGATGGCAGAACAGGTGAAGGAATATGTGGACGAAGGATTGGTGAACATCATCGGTGGTTGTTGCGGAACGACCGAGAAATTCATAGAACTTTATCCAGCCCTTGTCGAGGGGAAAAATCCCCATGTGCCCGTCGGAAAACCTGTGAACATGTGGCTGAGCGGATTGGAACTTCTGGAACTCACTCCAGAACGCCGTTTCGTCAATGTGGGCGAACGGTGCAATGTGGCTGGTTCGCGCAAATTCCTCCGTCTCATCAGCGAAAAGAACTACGAAGAAGCCCTTTCCATCGCAAGAAAACAGGTGGAGGACGGTGCGTTGGTCATCGATGTAAACATGGACGACGGCCTTCTGGATGCCAAACATGAGATGGTTACGTTCCTCAATATGCTGATGAGCGACCCCGACATTGCCAAGGTGCCTGTCATGATTGATTCCAGCGACTGGAATGTGATTACAGCAGGCTTGAAATGCGTGCAGGGAAAAAGTATTGTGAACAGCATCTCGCTGAAAGAAGGGGAGGAGAAGTTCCTGGAAAAAGCCCGTGAAATCAAGCGTTTGGGTGCCGCCGCAGTGGTGATGGCATTCGATGAAATGGGACAAGCCACCACATACGAACGAAAAATTGAGATTTGTGAACGTGCTTACCGCCTGTTAGTGGACAAGGTGGGCTTCAATCCGCTTGACATCATTTTTGACCCCAACGTGCTGGCAGTGGCGACGGGCATGGAAGAGCATAACGCCTACGGGCTCGATTTCATACGTGCCACCGAGTGGATTCGTCAGAATCTGCCAGGAGCACATGTGTCGGGTGGCATTAGCAACTTGTCCTTCTCGTTTCGTGGCAACAATTACATCCGTGAGGCGATGCATGCGGTCTTTCTCTATCACACCATCGGCAAAGGGCAAGACATGGGTATTGTCAACCCTGCCACACAGGTTCTGTACAGCGACATCCCTGACGATGTGCTGACGGCCATTGACGATGTGCTGCTGAATCGAGATGCCGGAGCGACGGAAAGGTTGATTGATATCGCGGCTCGAATTAAAGCAGAGAAGGACGCTGAAAAGGAAGCACTGAAGAATGGAGGTGTTTTACCAAAAAACTCTGCGGATGATTGGCGAAACGGCACCGTGGAAGAACGATTGAAGCATGCTCTGGTGAAGGGTATCGGTGACTATCTCGAAACCGATTTGGACGAGGCGGCACAACTTTATAATAACCCTGTCAAGATTATTGAAGGCCCCTTGATGGACGCCATGAACACCGTGGGAGAACTCTTCGGAGCTGGTAAGATGTTCTTGCCACAAGTAGTGAAAACGGCTCGGACGATGAAAAGGGCCGTGGGCATTCTGCAACCGCTGATTGAGGCCAGCCGTTCGGAAGGAGCACAAAAAGCGGGAAAAGTGTTATTGGCTACCGTCAAAGGCGATGTGCACGACATCGGCAAGAACATTGTGAGCGTGATCCTCGCTTGCAATAACTACGAAATCATCGACCTAGGTGTCATGGTGCCAACAGAAACCATTGTGGAGCGCGCCATTGAAGAAAAAGTCGATATCATCGGGCTTTCCGGACTCATCACACCATCTCTGGAAGAAATGGTGAATGTGGCTCGCGCCTTGGAAGAACGTAGTGCTAACATCCCCATCATGATTGGAGGTGCGACGACCAGCGAATTGCATACGGCCCTGAAGATTGCACCCGTTTATCATGGCCCAGTCCTTTGGATGAAAGACGCTTCGCAGAATGTGATAGCCAGTGCCAAATTGCTGAATCCCGAAACAAGAGCCGAATTGACCGATGAATTGGACAAAAAATATGCCGAACTCCGTTCTGAAAGAGGAGAAGGGGAGTCCGGCATGGTCAGTTTGGAGGAGGCACGAAAGAGAAAGCCTAATTACTTTGATTAAAAAACCACGAATTGAACGAGGTTTGGAATCCTCAATTCAGCGTTTTCGCTTCGTTCCACCACGCATCCATTTGTTCTAAGGTCAGGTCTTTCAAGTCCAGACCTTTTTCTTTGGCTTTCGCTTCTACATAATTGAAACGGTGGATGAACTTCTGGTTGGTGTGTTCCAGCGCGTTGTCAGGATTGATTTTGTAGAGACGGGCAGCATTGATAAGACTGAACATCACATCGCCAAACTCATCTGTGACGCGACGTTTTGCAGCTTCCTTGTCGGCATCAGCAATGGCATTATCAGGATGAAGAGAACCACCAAGCGCGTGGGCTTGTTCCACTTCAGCTTCAAACTCGGTAATTTCCTCCTTCACCTTTTTCCACACATCCCGACGTTCTTCCCAGTCGAAACCGACATTGCGTGCCTTGTCCTGAATACGATAAGCCTTGATGAGCGATGGAAGTGCATCTGGCACTCCTGAAAGGACCGTCTTGTTGCCATCTTTCTCCTTTGTTTTGATTTGTTCCCATGTGCGTTTCACATCGCTGGCTGTTTCGGCCTTCACATCGCCATACACATGCGGATGACGGAAAATGAGTTTGTCGCAGAGCTGGTTGCAGACATCGGCCACATCGAACGCATTTTTTTCTTCGCCAATCTTGGAATAAAAAACAATGTGGAGTAACACATCGCCCAACTCTTTGCAAATATTGACATTGTCATTCTTGAGGAGCGCATCGTACAATTCGTAAGTTTCCTCAATAGTGTTGGCACGCAGCGATTCGTTGGTCTGTTTTCTGTCCCAAGGACATTTCTCGCGGAGGTCGTCCATCACATCGAGTAAACGGCCGAAAGCCTCCATCTTTTCTTTTCTTGTATGCATAATTTCTTTAGCAATTTTTCTGTACAGTTAATATCTATTTTCTACTATAATTGACAACAGGGTTTTGTTGTAATTGATAACTTGCTGCAAAGGTACGATTTTTTCTTCACTCAAAGAAATGAAGTAGTTATTCATTTTTTTCTTATTTAACATAACCGCGATTAAAATCGAAAAAGGAAACAAAAGGATTGTGTGTGTTGGCACAATATACGAATGGGTGTTTTCGTTATTCTATTTATGATGATAAGACACATTATTTATAAATATACAGGAATGGCTTTGTTGCTGTTTGTGCTTGGCGTGTTATGTGCACAGGCACAAACAGTGATTATTAAGGGCAAAGTGACTGATGACAAGAAATCAGCTCTTGAACTTGCTCAGGTTCGTGTGGAAGGCACCGGATGCGGCGCTGTGTGTAATTTGAAGGGCGAATATCGTTTTTCATGCGAAAGCAGTGATTCTATGGTGGTCATTTTTTCCATGATTGGCTACGAAACCAGAAAACGTGTGTTGGCCAACCCTGTGGATTCTGTGACGTTGAACGTGATGCTGCCTTCGCTCGGATATGAACTGGGCGAGGTTGAAGTGACGGATATTCGTCGGCAGACAAGCACCATGACTGATGTGAACATGCAGGACATGCGGCACATGGGCAATGCCTCTGGAGGTGGCGTGGAGAAACTCATCACGAGCCAGGCAGGTGTTTCCACGCACAATGAGTTGTCTTCCCAGTACAATGTACGCGGTGGCTCTTTCGATGAGAACTCTGTGTATATCAACGGAGTAGAAGTTTATCGTCCCTTGCTGATTCGTAGTGGACAACAGGAAGGATTGAGCATTATCAACCCTGACATGGTGGAACGCATTGGGTTCTCAGCAGGTGGTTTTGAAGCCAGATATGGGGAGAAGATGTCGAGTGTGCTGGACATCACCTACAAGAAGGTGAAAGGCTTTGAAGGCAGTGTGAGTGCCAGTTTGTTGGGTGCCAGTGGCTATGTGGGATTTGGCTCTGATAAGTTTTCGATGACGCATGCCGTGCGCTACAAAACCATGAAGAATTTGTTAGGCACACTGGAAACAAAGGGAGAATACAAGCCAAAGGACTTTGATTATCAAACTTATATGAGTTGGAGTCCCAATCAGCGATGGACGTTTGATTTGATGGGTGTGATTTCGACGAACGATTATGACTTCACACCCAAAGACCGTACCACCAAGTTTGGAACGGCTGAGGACGTGAAGGAATTCAAGGTGTATTTCGATGGCAGCGAGCACGACAAATTCCACACTTATTTCGGTGCTTTTTCTGCCACCCACAATTTCAACAAGATGAACTCGCTGACCTTCAACTGGTCGGGTTTCAAGACCAAAGAACGGGAAACGTATGACATCAATGGTGAATATTGGCTGAACAACGACGGTGACACAGAGAGTTTGGGCATCGGAACCTATCATGAACATGCGAGAAACCGACTCAATGCCAGGATGATGAATATTGGCCTCACGGGCCGCAACCGTCTGACCAGCCACGATTTTCGCTATGGATTGTTGATGAAGATGGAAAAAGTGGATGAAACCATGCGTGAATGGGAGATGAGAGATTCGGCAGGATACTCACTCCCCCACTCGTCTGACCGCTTAGACCTCATCTACAATACAACTTCATTAAATAGCGAAAAATCAAAACATTACGAGTTTTATTTTCAAGATACTTTCCGTAAAGAATATAATGAAGGAAGTTTGGTGTTGAACTATGGTGCCCGTCTAACACACTGGGACTGGAACAAAGAAACACTCTTCTCGCCCAGGGCCACCATCGCCTTCACACCTGCAAGCAATGACAATTTAACGTACCGATTCTCCACGGGTTTGTACTATCAAACGCCCTTCTACAAGGAAATGCGTGACACCACCACCGTGAACGGCAACACGATGGCCTTCTTACGCAAGGACATCAAGTCACAGCGAAGCATCCATTTCGTGCTGGGCATGGAGTATAAGTTCCGGGTGAACATGCGTCCATTCAAATTCACTGCCGAAGCGTATTACAAGGCATTGGACGATTTGATTCCCTACAACATTGACAATGTGCGTGTTGTGTATTATGGCGGGAACATCTCGAAAGGCTATGCGGCAGGGTTGGACATGAAAATCTATGGAGAGTTTGTGCCGGGAACGGATTCATGGCTGAGTGTGGGCATCATGAAGACAGCAGAGAAAATCAACGACGGAAAGTATGTGCCTCGTCCCACCGACCAGCGACTGAATTGTGCCGTGTTCTTCAGCGACTATTTCCCCAACACCGACCGCTGGAAGGTGACCGTGCAGGGGCATTATGCGGGTGGACTTCCCTTTGGTCCTCCACACTCTGGACGTGAAAAGCAGGTGTTCCGCATGCCCAGTTATCGGCGTGTCGATTTGGGCATCAGTTACCGACTGCTCAAGAACGAAGACCGTCACATCTACACGGGCATCGGTCGTGCATTCCGCAACATTTGGCTGGGCATTGATGCCTTCAACATTCTCGACATTTCCAACGTGAACAGTTATTATTGGGTGACAGACATTACAAATCACCAGTATGCGGTGCCAAATTATCTGACACGACGACAAATAAATGCTCGTTTATTGTTTGAGTTTTAATAATAATGTGTAACTTTGCCACTCATTAAAAAAAACAACATGGCAGGATACTTAGTAGAAGACCAGCGGAAGGTCACTACGCATCGATTGATTCAGATGAAAGCTGAGGGCAAGAAGATTGCCATGCTTACATCATATGATTACACAACAGCCACCATCACCGACAATGCCGGCATAGACATCATCCTCGTGGGCGATTCTGCCAGTAACGTGATGGCAGGAAACTGGACAACCCTCCCTATTACACTCGACCAGATGATTTACCACGCCAAAGCTGTCGTGCGTGGTGTAAAGCGCGCATTGGTCATTTGCGACATGCCTTTCGGCACCTATCAGGTGAACGAGACGGAAGCCGTGAGCAACGCCATCCGAATTATGAAGGAGACGCACTGCGATGCCCTCAAACTGGAAGGTGGCGTGGAGATTATTCCAGCCGTGAAGAAGATTCTGGACGCGGGCATCCCTATCTGCGGACACCTGGGCTTGACTCCCCAATCCATCAATAAGTTCGGCACTTACACCGTGCGAGCCAAGGAAGAGGCTGAAGCTCAAAAACTTATCAGCGACGCCCGTGCTTTGGAAGAGGCAGGATGTTTTGCTGTGGTGCTGGAGAAGATTCCTGCCAAGTTGGCAACACAGGTGGCCAGCGAACTGAGGATTCCCGTGATTGGCATTGGTGCAGGTGGCGGATGTGACGGACAGGTGCTAGTCATTTCCGACATGCTGGGCATGACACGCGGATTCTCTCCGAAGTTCCTGCGCCGCTATGCCGACCTGAACACCGTGATGACCGATGCCATCGGACATTATGTGGAAGATGTGAAAGAAGGCAACTTTCCGAATGAGAACGAACAATATTAAAAATTAAAGAGTTGAAAGATAAGACAAACTCCAAATAATAAACATTTTATATTTAACATTAAAAATCCAAACGCTTATGACTATCAATGAGTACAACTTTGCCGGTAAGAAGGCAATCGTGCGTGTAGATTTCAACGTGCCAATCCAGAACGGTGTCATCACAGACGACACTCGTATTCGTGGTGCAGTCCCCACCCTCAAGTTGATTCTTGAGAAAGGCGGTGCTCTCATCATCATGTCACACATGGGCAAGCCAAAGGGTAAGGTGAAGCCAGAACTCTCTCTGAAGCAGATTGTTCCTGCTGTGAGCAAGGCACTTGGTGTTCCTGTTCAGTTTGCTGACGACTGCCAGAAGGCTGAGAATCAGGCTGCTGCTTTGAAGCCAGGCGAAGTGCTGCTTCTCGAGAACCTTCGCTACTATCCTGAAGAGGAAGGCAAGCCAGTAGGTGTTGAGAAAGGCACTCCTGAGTACGATGAGGCCAAGAAGGCCATGAAAGCAAGCCAGAAGGAATTTGCCAAGAAGTTGGCTTCTTACGCTGACTGCTGGGTGATGGACGCCTTCGGTACTGCTCACCGCAAGCACGCTTCCACCGCTGTCATCGCTGACTACTTCGACAAGAAGGACGTAATGCTCGGTCTCCTCATGGAGAAGGAAGTGCAGGCTGTTGACAACGTGCTCAACAACATCAAGCGTCCATTCGTTGCCATCATGGGTGGTTCCAAGGTTTCCACCAAGATTGGCATCATCGAGAACCTCCTCGGCAAGGTGGACAAACTCATCCTCTGCGGTGGTATGACTTACACCTTCATGAAGGCTCATGGTGGCGAAATCGGCAATTCTATCGTAGAGCTCGACAAACTCGACGTGGCTCTCGGCGTAGAAAAGATGGCCAAGGAAAACGGTGTTGAACTCGTGCTCGGTGAGGACTCTGTATGCTGCACCGGCTACGACTTCTCAACCTTCTCTGTGAAGCCAGGCGCTCAAATCAAGACATTCCCATCCAATGCCATCGAAGCAGGTTGGGACGGTCTCGACATCGGTCCTATCAGCCGCGAGAAGTTCACCAAGGCTATCGAAGGTGCCAAGACCATCCTCTGGAACGGTCCTGCAGGCTGCTTCGAGTGCGAAGATTTCACCGCTGGTTCTCGTGCTGTAGGTGAGGCTGTTGCCAAGGCAACACAGGAAGGCGCATTCTCCCTCATCGGTGGTGGCGACTCTGTTGCATGCGTAAACAAGTTCGGTCTTGCCGACAAGGTTTCTTACATCTCCACTGGTGGTGGTGCTCTTCTCGAGGCCATCGAAGGCAAGGTGCTCCCAGGCATCGCTGCTGTGAAGGGTGAGTAAGCAACTCTTTAGAAACAATCAAGAAGTGGCAATCTGCATCCGTGCAAGGTTGCCACTTTCTCTATCAATTATCAATCAACATTGAAGTCACTCATAGCATTTTTCTTTCTGTCATGTCTTGCAGCACAGGGTCAGCCAGCGGTGACAACCGACACAGCCACTGTTGCCGATGCATCATCTCGGCCAAGACATTGGGGTTATGAAACGGAGTTTCAGGCAGGGCAGGTGCTGGTTTTGGACAAATACCAGAAGGCCTACATGCTTAGGAAGTCTGACTATTCGGCTGCTTTCAAGTTCAATCATGTGGCGCTGCCTTCCGACAGCGACGCCTATGCACATGACTACCACTACCCCACTTTCTCCATCGTCGGCAAATTCTGCAAAAACAACGGTGCCTCCATGCACCGCAACATCGACTATCCCCATTGGAACGCGCTCGACTATGCCTACTATGAGTTGGCTCCCTACAACACGCATCTGGGCAATTCGTTTGCCATTTTCGGCTCCTTCTCCTACCCTCTCCATCGTAGCCGCCACTGGGAGATAGCCCTCAGCGGCAATTTGGGTGTGGCCTATTCCACCCGCAAATACGACAAGCACACCAGCGTGGACAATGACATGATAGGCTCACACCTGCTCTTCTATGCTGGAGGCGGTGTAAATGCCACTTACCGTTTCGCGACCTCATGGGGCATCAAGACAGGTCTCGACTATTGGCACATCAGCAACGGCAGCACACGGCAGCCCAACCGCAGTGCCAACGTGCTTGGCCCCACACTCGGCGTCATCTATTATCCCTACTATGAATCATTGCTCAAAGATCGGCAAACCTACATCCCTCCCAAGTTCAAGCCCTATTGGTATCTGAACTTCAAGGGTGGCGTGGGTGCAAAGACACACATAGAAGACTGGGAGCGCACTCAATATCGGCTCACCAAAGACCATCCAGATTGGCGAACGGAACACTTCACACTATATTCCGTGGCATCCTTCCAAGCCGATGCCATGTATCGTTATTGCCGCATCGGAGCCCTAGGTGGTGGTATCGACATCCAATACTATTCGGGCTATGCCCATATTCGCGACCTCGACATCGAGAAGGGTCACGACTGTCCTCACAGTCCATGGACGATAGCCCTCGACGTGAAGCACACCCTTTTCTATGGCAACATATCGCTCTCGTTGGGTGGAGGCATGTACCTCTATAAGCAACTGGGCGATTACGCCAAACGCAACGACCCTTTCCTCTTCAACCGCATCGGTGTCCACTACACCATTCCACAACTGCACTCCCTGACAGCAGGCATCGAAGTGAAGGCACATCTCACCCGAGCCGACTGCGCCGAATTGGTCATCAGTTACCCCATAAGGCTAAGTCCCAAGACCTTGCCACAGTAACGTCCATCCCTTTTTACAATTTGGCATCCCCATTCACAATCTCCTATAACCTTCCTTCCACTGAGCCCGTGAGCCTTTACCCGCAAGGCTCACGAGCTTTACGTCGTTACCCTCATGAGCTTTACGAGTGTCTTCATCCAGCATTTATGACAAGAAAAGTTTGGAGCATGTGAGAGAAAAATCGTAACTTTGCACTCAGAGAACATCCCAATGAACTGCGAATGTATTATGATAAAAAACTTAGCAGTTGTCGGTCTTGAAAATGAAAAGGGTTGAAATCATATTAGCTTTATTATTTTTTGCGTTGGCTTCCGCAATGTACGGCCAACGTTATCCTTCTGATGTGGACAAGATTAAAGTGTCGTTTTCTCAGTATTTGGATGGTTTTTATTCTGCCTGCGATGGCGTTTCACACAGAAATTACCAAGGCAAAGTCATCAAAGGAGACATTGATGGGTTATTGGATTCCGATGTAATGACATACTATCAATTAGAAAACAAATATGATAGCCCTTTGAAGCGGAAAATGTTCAAGGAAAGCGAAGAGTATCAAACCCTGTTAGAACATTTGGAGACAGAAAGGACATTTCTTCTGGCAGATACATTTTATATTGTTTCGGATATCCACAAGACTGATTATGATTTAAGAAAAAAGGCTTTCTATTTTCATCAATACACCGATGCAATCGGATACTCATCTACATATTATGTTGATTTCCGATATTTGGGCATAGTGAGTCCACTCATCACATTCACAAGTGTCAAAGTCGCCATAGAAGATGAGAGAACAGCCCTTGAAGTTGAAAACAACTATCAAGACTGCCGTTTGGTGTATATCTTCACCTTTGATGAAGAACTCAGCAGGAAGAACGAGACTGTTCCGATAGGAAAACTACAAAAACTGCTGCTGGTGAATATCAAAAGCGGAAAAGTATATTTTTTTCGAGCCAAGAAAAGCAACCTTGTTCAATATGATCACGATATTTATGCGGAATTGAAGAAGGAAGGTGGAATAGATTATCCTGTGAAATATTTCCTGAAAGTTGGCAATAAGATGCATGAATTAGCTTTCGATGAATTATGGGATGATTACAAATTAGAAATGGATGGCGACAAATATTTTGTAGTAGGTGTTGACAGCAAAAGATATCTTCTTCATTTCAAGCCGAAACTTGTGATCTGCTACGAAAAGGATTCCATTTATGATGCCAAATGCGAAGAGATTGCAAAAGACTACAAACGACATCCAGAAAACTATCAAGATGTCACCATGGATCCAGACGGGGGTCCTCATTATATTGACAAATCGGGAAACGATTGGGTGTGTGAATCCGAATCTATCGGATATCATGTTTTAGAGGATGAGGGTGTCTATTGGATTGTGGATGAGATGAAGTTTATACGAAGAAAAATACAAAGATAAGAACTTTGCAAGTTGTAAATCATGAAATAAAAAAGATGCGAAAACTGTTATATGCTTTCTTATGGGTAGCGTTGGCTGGGATGTACGGTTCGTGCGGTCAGACAGGCGACTCAACGACGGATGAGGATTCCACCGCCATCCGGTTGGGTGTTCTGCCCACAATGGAGTGTTTGCCCTTCTACTATGCCGACTCAGTGGGGCTGTTCGATTCCTTGGACATTAATGTCAAACTCGTCACGTTCGATGCAGCGATGGATGCCGACACGGCTTTCATGCGCGGACGTGTGGAGGGGTCTGTCACCGATTTAATGAAGGTGGCGCTCTGGCAAGACAAGGGCGACACAGCACAAGTGGTGATGGTGAGCGAATTGAGGCTCTGGCTCATCACGGCTCAGAAGGCAAGATTGCTGAAGGCGGAGAGCCTGAAGGAGAAGATTATCGGCATCACCAGACATTCGGCATTGGATTACTTCACGGACAAGATTCTGGAATCGGTGAAATTGCAGAGCATCGACCTGAACAAGCCACAAATCAACAACCTGAGGCTTCGTGCGCTGATGGTTGACCAAGACCAACTGGATGGCGCCATCATGCCCGAACCCTTTGCCAGCGAGGCGGTGGCAAGAGGTGCGAAAAGGCTGAACAGCAGTGTGGGCATGAAAGTGGGCAACTTGATGTGTGTCGTGTTTGCCGATTCTGTCTATCGTGCTCGGAAGGCAGAGATTGACAAGATTCAGAAGGCATACGACAAGGCTGTGGAGGCGATGAACCAGGACAGCACCTTACAGGTGATGGCGTTTTTCCCCGAGGCGCATCGGATGGATTTGCCCGACACGCTCTTCACCTATGTGCCTCTGAAGCCGAGCACGGCTTTCCACGACTCGATGCTGGTGGACATGAAGAAGTGGGCAATAGGAAGAGGATTGGTGAAGAAATAGCATTTATGGATTACACAGATATACAAACAAAACTGAACACGCAGAATTTGGCGGACACCTTTCCACTTCTCCGCAAGAAGTCAGCCGAGATGGGCAACTGGGAACTGACGGAGGAGGTGGAAAGTCTGTGGACCACCTATCAGCAGATGCTACAGTTCATGCTGAAAGGCATGAATGACGACCAGAGTGAGCGTATCCGCACCAACATCTGCCGCCAACTGGGTTTTGTGGCCAGCCGGTTGGAACGGTTGGAACGGCTCAGGAACAATACTAGCGAAAAGTATGTCAGTGTCAGAAAGAGCCTCAAGAATATTCCCTCGTTCGAGTCCATCGTCAACCAGCTGGAGACGGTCTCAAGCGAGATAGACGAGGTGGCCCACGACGAGTTGCTACGCGAATCTATTCGTCAGCACCGCATGGAGAGCCTGACGGAGCAGCGTGAAACGGCGTTGCTGAATCTCTTCAACTGGACATGGACGAGTGAGGTGTGGCAGAATGTGGACACCGATGTGGCCAACAGACTTATCTTCTCGGACAGCATCAAGACGAATGACAAAGCTGTCTTCATCAGCGCAGTCACTCTCTCGTTGCTCGAGTTTGCAGATATGGCTAAGTTGCTCTTCCTGCTCGACTGCTATTTGGTAGAGGAAGACCAAGTGTCCATGCGGGCGTTGACAGGTTTCCTGTTGGCGTTCCATCTGCATTTCGACCGTGTCAGAGGCAACCAAGAACTGAAAAACAGACTATTCATCTATCGCGACGATGCCTCCTTCATCCACGACATGTATGCCACCATGATGCAGTTGCAGATGAGTTGCACCACCGACAGTGTCACCTCACGGATGCGCAACGACATCATGCCCGCGCTGATGAAAGGCGTGATGGTGAAAAGGAAATCCAAAGAAAAAGACCTCGACCCCGATGCCTTCATCGAGCATGGCGAGAACCCCGAGTGGATGAACGACGAGCACATGAACAAGAAGATGCACGAGATGGCAGAGATGCAACTCGATGGTGCCGACATCTACTACGGCACCTTCTCCATGATGAAAGGCTACTCGTTCTTCAATCAGATGCCCCATTGGTTCTACCCCTTCTCCTTGTCCGACAGCCATATGCCCGAACTCAAGACTTTCACCAACGGAAAGGTCAACAAACTGATTCGGCTGATTCTGAACGGAAGTCCCTTCTGCAACAGCGACAAATACTCCCTCTGCTTCACCTTCAACAATCTTGGCAGCATGGCCGAGGATGCAATTGAAGCACAAATCGCCAGCCAGATTCCCGATGGAATGGACATGGACGAACTCTCCGAGAGTGAAGAACTGCAGAAACCACAGAAGGCCGACATCCGCCGCCACTACGTGTTTGATCTCTACCGTTTCTACTACAGTTATCCCTACAAACAGCAGTTCTACAACCCCTTTGCTCAACTGAAGGAACATCCCGTCACACCCTTCAGCAACCCGTGGTTGGAAAAACTCCTGGTGGACGACAAGGAAGAACTGGCTCAATATGCCGACTTCCTGATGAGAAAAGAATTCTATCAGGCAGCGCTCGACATCTTTAGCACATTGGCCGACAATGAATTTGACGTCTCCCTGGCCAGCATCTGGCAGAAGATGGGCTTTTGCCACCAGAAACTGGGACACACCACCGAGACTATCCATGCCTACACCGTGGCGAACAACATCAAGCCCAACTCCAAGTGGACACTGAGTCACCTGGCTTCACTCTGCTATGCGGCCGGACAGATGGAAGAGGCAGCCAAGCACTATCAGGAACTGCTACAAATCAATCCCGACAGCCAAAAGTTCCTCTTGGGGGCAGCACAGGCGTTGATGCACTCCCATCGGCATCAAGATGCACTTCCCCTGCTCCACAAAGCCTCCTATCTCGACGAGAACTCCCTGCATGTCAAGCAACTGCTCGCATGGTGTCTCACACTTTGTGGCGACCGGGAGGCTGCCGCCAAACTCATCCTCTCGTTGTCTGCCGACGATGCCGTCAACCCCGAAATCAACGTGATTTTCACCCTCATCATGCTGCTCGACGGACAACCCAATGAGGCATACCAACGACTTCGTCACAGCATGAACGACGAAACCCTCACCACCCTGCGGCAGCATCTGCACACGCTGGTGAATCTGAAAATGATGAAACGCAATGC
The DNA here is from genome assembly GCA_016280445.1 of Bacteroidaceae bacterium. Lineage (GTDB taxonomy): Bacteria > Bacteroidota > Bacteroidia > Bacteroidales > Bacteroidaceae > Minthosoma. The sequence goes on along the minus strand of JAEEGS010000009.1, from coordinate 11,473 downwards.
AGCCACACTCTTCATGGATGCCCTGATCCTCCACATCAACTGACAACCTCATGCAGAACAGCACCCTCTATCTACAACGCCTCCGCAGTCTTCTTCAGATGGAACACGACGCCGAGAAAGAAGAGTTCCGTATGCAGTCGGAGAAGATGAACATCAAGCGAAAGATTCATCGGGGCATCTGCTGGTATCCCGTCGATGCCGGACACAGTTACTATAACTCATTGAACCAGTTGGTGGTGGAAATCACCAAGAAAGACCACGACGAGACCGACGAGGACATTGAGCACCTCTTCGAATACGGCAAGCCCATTCAGTTCTTCTGCCCGCCCACCTCTGACGAAATGGAGGCACACTATTATCCGTTCTCCTCCACCGTCTCCTATGTGGATGGCGACCGCATGGTCGTCACCATCCCCTCCTCGCAAGCCCTCATCGACCTTCAAAACGCGAACAATCTGGGCGTGCAACTCTACTTCGACGAGACCTCCTACAAAACCATGTTTCACGCACTCGACGAAGCCATTAATGCAAAAAATAACCGCATGGCCTACTTGCGCGACATCTTTTCCGGACAGGTGAAACCACAGAAACGCACGTTCACACCCATGCAATTCCCCTGGCTAAACAAGACACAGGAACAAGCCGTCAACGAAGTGCTGTGGGCAAAAGATGTGGAAGTGGTGCATGGTCCTCCGGGAACCGGCAAAACCACCACCCTGGTCGAAGCCATATACGAGACCCTGCACCGCGAGACCCAAGTGCTGGTGTGTGCCCAGAGCAACATGGCTGTCGATTGGATTAGCGAGAAACTGGTCGACCACGGAGTGCCTGTCCTTCGCATCGGCAATCCCTCCCGCATCAACAACAAGATGCTCTCGTTCACCTACGAGCGTCGATTCGAAAGTCATCCCGACTACCCGGAACTGTGGTGCATCCGCAAGGCCATCCGACAAATCAGGGAGAACCGAAAGCGTGGCGACAACGTGCACCAGAAAATAGCACGTCTGCGCGACAGAGCCGCCGAAATAGAAATGGCCATCAATGCGCAACTCTTCGACGAGGCGCGTGTAGTGGCGTGCACCCTCGTCGGTTCCGCCAACAAGATTTTGGTTCGCCATCACTTCTCCACGCTCTTCATCGACGAAGCGGCACAGGCACTCGAACCAGCCTGCTGGATTGCCATCCGACGTGCTTCACGTGTCGTTCTGGCAGGCGACCACCAACAACTGCCGCCCACCATCAAGTGCTTCGATGCCATGCGGCAGGGACTGGGCAAGACGCTGATGGAGCGCATCGTGGAGAATCAGCCCGAAGCCGTCACCTTGCTCAAGGTACAATACCGCATGAACGATGCCATCATGCGCTTCTCTTCTGATTGGTTCTATCATGGCCAAGTGGAGTCGGACCAAAGCGTGAAACATCGTTCCGTGCTCGACTTCGAGCACCCCATCCTCTGGATTGATGGCAACGAGATGCTTCAACAGGTGAATCAGGAGTTGGAAAGCCAGGGAACACCCGAAGACAAACTGGACATCGACTTCACAGAACAATTTATCGGCGAAAATCATGGCCGCATCAACAAGGCCGAAGCCGAACTGGTGCTCTCCACACTCAAGAACTATATTGACAAAATTGGGGCTGCACGTTTTCTGTCCGAGCGATTCGATGTGGGCATTATCTCCCCCTATAAAGTGCAGACACAATATCTGCGTCAGCAAATTCGCAAGCGCGAGGAGTTCCGTCCTTTCCGCCAAGCCATCAGCGTCAACACCGTTGATGGTTTCCAGGGACAAGAACGCGACATCATCCTCATCAGCCTAGTGCGCAGCAACGACAGCGGACAGATAGGATTCCTCTCCGACCTTCGCCGCATGAATGTCGCCATGACTCGCGCACGCATGAAACTCATCATTTTCGGCGACAAAGCTACCCTGCAGCATCACGCCTTCTACCGCAAACTCATCCACTATGTGGAAGAAGTGGCTGAAGACAGATGATGATGAAGATGTGTCATTTGCTCCCAAAGCATACTCGGAAGATTGTATGCTATTGTATAGTCCGGCAGAAATGATTACCTTTGCAGACATAATTTCTAAACTCATAACAATAATGATGAGAAAAATTTGTCTATCACTGCTGCTCATCCCGATGATGATGACGGCACAGAGTTTTGAGTCAGCCAAAGAGGCGGTCAAAAACATGCGGATTGGCTGGAATCTCGGCAACACGCTCGACAGCAATTCCGGTGACTCGCTGCGGATGTGGATTGAGACAAACAAAAACCGTACGTGGCGGGACTATGAACAGGCCTGGGGACAGAAGGTGACCAAGCCGGAACTGTTCAATATGTTAAAGGAGGCGGGGTTCAACGCCGTCCGAGTGCCCGTCACATGGTATCCCCACATGGAAGCAACGTTCAGCAACGTCAAGGGGTATTACGATACCAACGGACAATGGACTTATTCGCCCTGGCTACCATCAGAGGACAGCATCGGGACTACGATTCAGAAAGCATGGATGAAGCGGGTACACGAGGTGGTGGATTATGTCATCAGTCAGGGGATGTACTGCATTCTCAACATCCACCACGACACAGGTGCTGCTAACACGGCCTGGCTCATTGCCGATGAGGCGGTGTATTCCCAGCAGCGGGAGCGCTTTGAAACTGTGTGGCGGCAGATTGCGGAAGAATTTAAGGACTATGACGAGCATTTGCTCTTCGAAGGCTACAACGAAATGCTCGATGTGAAGCGCTCCTGGTGCTTCGCTTCGTTTGCTGCCGACAATAATTATAATGCGGCCATGGCTGCTTCAGCCTACAAGGCCATCAACAATTATGCCCAAAGTTTTGTCAATGCTGTCAGGGCGACAGGAGGGAACAACAGCCAGCGCAACCTTGTGGTCTGCACCTACGGAGCCTGTGACGGCAGTGGAACGTGGAGCCAACACCTGAAGGAGCCGCTAACAGAGATGAAACTGCCTGAAGACGAAACGGAGGGGCATCTAATTTTTGAAGTGCATTCATATCCAGATATCAAGAGCCTGACGACAGCGAAAAAAGAGGTAAGAAGCCTCGTCAGCAATCTGAACAAACATCTTGTCACCAAGGGAGCACCTGTCATTATCGGAGAATGGGGCTCAAGCACGAATGGAGCCTACGAAAACTATCGAAACAATTACTTAGCGTTCGCCCGTTACTTCATAGAGCAGACCAAAGCCAGCGACATTGCCACCTTCCACTGGATGGGACTATCCGACGAAAAACATCGCACAGTGCCGAAGTTCAACCAACAGGACTTGGTTGATGCCATAGTCAAAGGGTATTATGGCGAGACTGGCTATTCAAGCATTGACGCCACGGAAACAGATGATGAAAGCGTACTGGATATCTATATGCTGAATGGCACCAAGGTGCTCCATGGTGTTACACGAAAGGATGCAGTCAAGAAATTGAAGCGCGGACTATACTTCTCCCAAAACAAAAAAGTGTTCATCAGATAAGCGCACTTCTGCAGTTATGTCGAAGAAAAGTAATATAAAAAGAAAACTGCCAAAATGCAAAAAATATGCAAATCGATGAATTTATTCCCAAATCTTTACAAAACTATTCTTATGGAACATCATTTTCTTAATAATGTAGCATTTCCTCAATGAGAGGCACATACCAATTATAGACCTCATCTGCAGTCGGGGTGTGACCACCAGGGAAATGGAACGAGTGACTATAATGTTCCAAGAACAAAGGTTCAAAATGAGCCAATGTGTCTTGTTCACCAAACAAACCCCATACACGCTCTTTGTAATAGGGATTACAATTGTTGAACTGAATGGATTCCTGTTCAGCAAACTCTAATATCAAGGCATCGTCAATAACAAACTTCTGTTTGCCGTCACTTCTGGGAGATTTGTATTCATGCTCACCGATGCGCTGCTTCAGGAACTCAGTCATCTTGAAATGTGGGTTTCCTAATAAGGCAGGTACTCCAACAATGGATACCAGCATCTGCGCATAGAAAGAACCACAGCTGTTACCGACAAGAAGGTCTGGCTTTTCTCTTTCACAGATGTCTTTTATCAGATTCATTGCCGCTTTGGGATACTGAGGAAGGTCTGGCGTCAACACTTGCACTTTTTCAGCAAATGCTTTTCGCAATGCCAAAGCCGGAATGCACTGGCCACTGGCATAAAATCCGTGAAGGAACAATATCTTCTTATTCATGTCCATGCTTCTTTATCTCCAAGATTCCATCCACTTCATGCTCGACAAAGGGGCCAGCCTTACATTCCAATAAGACACTCGGTTCAAGGCATTCCACGCCGTGCCAAACATTCTTAGGAATATCAACGCCGTATTTGCCATCTTCATGACTGATGACGCATGATTCCAACACCTCGCCATCATCATTATAAGTCGACACCCTCACCCTACCCTTCAGTATAACAAAAGTCTCGTCCTTGGTAGGATGGTGATGTACGGGAATAACAGTACCAAGCTCCAAGGCATTGAGGAATCGGTGGCATTTGTCATCAAGGCTCTGGTGAAAATTGTAGTTCATTCTCAGGCGTGGTGACTGCTTTGCTTTTTCCACCACGCCGTTAATCAGATTGTCATCTATTAGTTCCATTTTGTTATTTCATTTTTTCTGTTGCAATTTGTGGTTATACTGTTATCGTCATCTAAGTTTTAGCGAAATGTTGTTTAGATTTCCGTTCGAATAAGTTTTCAGAAATTATAGTGGCAAAGATAGAGATAATAATGGAAATATCCCTATATTTGCATCAAAAATTATTGATGTCAGAGCAACAACGGACATATATCGCCATTGATCTGAAGTCGTTTTACGCTTCAGTAGAATGCACGGACAGGGGACTCGATCCTCTGACCACAAACCTTGTGGTGGCAGATGTGTCGAGGACGGAGAAGACAATATGTTTGGCTGTTTCCCCCTCCTTAAAGGCTTATGGCATTGGTGGACGTGCAAGACTGTTTGAGGTTGTGCAGAGGGTTCGAGAGGTGAACTATGAGCGACAGATGAAATCTCTCACAAGGAGGTTGACGGGTAAATCGGTATCGAACACAGAACTTCAAGCGCATCCTGATTGGGCTGTTGACTATATCGCTGCACCCCCTCAGATGGCTCATTACATTGAAGTCAGTTCCAAAATTTACAGTATCTACCTGAAGTACATTGCGCCTGAAGACATCCACGTGTATAGCATTGACGAGGTGATGATGGACGTGACGGCATATCTCAGGAGCTACAAAATGACTGCGCATGAGTTGGCGATGAAGATGATAAGAGATGTACTCTCACAGACAGGCATCACTGCGACAGCGGGCATCGGCACGAACCTGTATCTTTGCAAGGTGGCGATGGACATCGTAGCCAAGAAGATGCCAGCAGACGAGGACGGAGTACGTATTGCCGAATTGGATGAGATGTCGTATCGACAACAATTGTGGGACTATCAGCCTATCACAAAATTCTGGCGGGTGGGACGTGGCATCGCGCAGAAACTGGCACTATACGGTATTGACACGATGGGAAAGTTGGCTAGGATGTCAGAAGAAAACGAGGAACTGCTTTACCAACTGTTTGGTGTGAATGCTGAACTGCTGATAGACCATGCTTGGGGCTGGGAACCTTGTACGATGGAGGCGGTGAAAGCCTATCGGCCTGAGACGAACAGCTTCAGCAGCGGACAGGTGTTGCAGGAAGCATACACTTGGAAAAAAGCCCGTGTGGTGATACAGGAAATGGCAGAAGGAATGGCACTCGACCTTGTTTCCAAGCGGCTGGTGACAGACCAACTGGCGCTCACCGTAGGTTACGATGCGGAAAGTCTAACTCGTCCAGAAATCCGTGAAAAATATCACGGTGAAATCACCACCAACCACTATGGCAAGCCAGTACCCAAACATGCCCATGGGACTTTCAATTTTGAAAGACCCACATCATCTTCACGGCTCATCATGGAGGGTGCTGCAGAACTATTTGATTGCTGCGTGAATGCAGATTTGCTCATCCGTCGGTTGAATCTGACGACGAATCATGTGGTGTCAGAGGCAGCGGCACAAGAAAATGCGCCCCAACAGCTTGACCTCTTTACTGACTACGAAGCATTAGCGCAGCAACACCAGGAGGAACAGGCACGGTTCGACAAAGAACGAAGGATGCAGGAGGCACAACTGATAATCAAACAGCGTTTCGGCAAGAACGCCATTCTCAGAGGTCTAAATTTCGAGGAAGGTGCAACAGCAAAGGAACGTAATAAACAAATTGGAGGACACAAGGCATGACCAACGAATATGACGATATTATCCACCTACCCCATCACGTCTCGAAGTGTCATCCACAAATGTCGATGTGGAATCGAGCGGCTCAGTTCGCTCCTTTCTCTGCGTTGAATGGCTATGAAGATGTCATCAAGGAGACGAAGGAGAGCACCCAGGCAAGTTACGATTGATGCGCATTTTTTTATGCACTGCCTACTAGCATAGAAACCGTGAATGAAAAGTCTATTCGCACGGTTACATTTTAAAACTGATGGCAAAGATAGTGATAATTACAGAATTATCATTATATTTGCACCCAAATTAACGATTCTTTATCAAGTAACCTAACAAACACAAAATAATGAGATTGAAAATTACCACAACCCTCGTGCTCATGCTGCTGCCGATGATTTCACAGGCGCAACGTCAGCAGTATCAGCAAGTAAACGACATCTCCTACACATCGTCCTCCGATGCTTACGCCCAAGAGCGTTGCAAGCTTGATGTCTATTACCCTACGAATCTAAAAGATGCACCCGTGGTGGTGTGGTTCCATGGGGGTGGCATTGAGGGCGGCAACAAGCACATCGACCAAGAGCTGAAGAACAGCGGTTTGGTGGTCGTTGCTGCCAATTACCGCTTGCTGCCAAAGGCTAACATCGATGATATCCTTGACGATGCCGCAGCCGCTGTAGCCTGGACCTATAAGAACATTGAGAAATACGGTGGCAGTCATCGTAAGATCTTCGTGGCTGGACACTCTGCAGGTGGCTATCTGCTCGACATGATAGGACTGAACAAGAAATGGCTAGCCAAATATGGCGTTGATGCCGACTCGCTGGCTGCCCTCGTACCCTTCAGCGGACAGTGCATCACGCACTACAACATCCGCAAGCAGAAGGGTATCCCGCCTTTGCAGGCCACCATTGACCAATACGCCCCGCTCACCTACGTCCGTGCCGATGCCCCGCCCATCGTCATCATTTCAGGTGACAGGGAACTGGAACTTTATGGCCGTTATGAGGAGCAGGCCTACTTCTGGCGCATGTTGAAACTCGTTGGGCACAATGACGAGACGCTCTACGAAATGCAGGGCTACAACCACGGCGCCATGCCGCAACCTGCCTATAAGATTCTGAAAGACCACATCTTGCGCCTGACCGCCAAAATGACCTCTGCCCTACCTGCGCCGACCATCAAGACCGAACAGCAGGCAGAATACCGATTTGATTGGCAACCCGAATACCTGCGCCGGACGGCCTGCATAGACGAGACAAATCCCGCCATTCTCCATCTGGGAGCTAACAACGGCTACTACGACCTCACAGCCAAGACCGGTGTTCTCATCAGTCAGCTACGCAACTTCACCGTTTCCGTCCATTTCAAGGTCAATTCCGAGAATTCGCTCGACGGCTACGGTCACTTCCTCTTTGCTTTCTCCCAACTGGCTGAGAACAGCGCACACGAAGGCCCCTACATGGCCATGCGACTGAACGAGCAGCGTTTTGAGACCTCCACCGGCGGCTACGAGCACGAGCAGATTATCATGCAAGGCTACAAACCCAAACGCAATGTATGGATTCACGCCCTCTACCGTCAGCAGGGCCACAAGGGCGAGCTGTTCCTCGACGGCAAACTCATCGGACGGAACGATAACATGCCCATCCTTGCAGAGATTTTCCGCGATGCCCCCGCCAACTGCTGGATAGGTCGTGCTCCCTTCCGTGGCGACAAATACCTGACGCAGACCGACGTGGTCGACTTCCGCATTTATAACTACGCCGTCAGCAACCAGGAACTACGACAATTGAAACAAAAGATTGGTAAGTGACAGAATAAAATGACATGAACATGGCATTCCTCATCAAGTCCATTCGTCTTGGAATTGAACAGTTTGGTTCGCCAAAGATTCAGGAAGAGTTAGTAGAAACACATTATATCAGATAGCATTATGGTTAGACTCAATAATAACAGCGAGATTCCGCAGATAGGTGTCGGTACATGGACGCTACGTGGAGAAACGGCCCGACAGAATGTGCGCCTGGCCTTGGAAGCTGGGTTCCGTCACGTCGACACGGCACAAGGCTATGAGAACGAGGCTGAAGTGGGACATGGCATTATTGACAGCGGAATACTGAGACGGGATATTTTCGTCACTACCAAGGTTGCCACTAACATTATGCGTGAAGGTCGAGAGGCTGTCAGGAAGTCTATCGATGAAAGCCTGACCAAACTGAAGACTGGCTATATAGACCTGCTGCTGATCCACTGGCCAGTAAGGGACTGTGTGAAAGATACCTGGCAAGTAATGGAGGAGTATGTGAGACAGGGCATGGTAAAGTCCATCGGCGTGAGCAATTGCAACCGTCATCATCTGGACGACCTGCTCACATATGCCGAAATCAGGCCTGTCATCAACCAGATAGAAGTGCATCCTTTTATGACACAGGAAGAGAACATTGCCTACAACCATCAGCTGGACATTCAAGTAGAGGCATGGGGACCTTTCGGACAGGGTGACATCGACGTGGTGGGGCATCCGTTGCTCCAGTCGCTGGCCGAGAAATATCAGAAGACTGCTCCGCAGATTGTACTTCGCTGGATTGTGCAGCGAGGACTGATTACAATTCCAAGAGCCAAGCCCAACCACTTTGCCGAGAATCTAGGAATCATGACGTTCTCGCTCTCCGATGATGATATGAAGGCCATCAGTGCCCTAAACCAAAACCTGCGCTCGAACGTTCTTAACGACCCCGAAACGTTTCCATGGTAAGCTAACATTTCTCCTGCAGCAGTACTGCTTAGCCTAATGCAAGTGCGAGCACATATTAGTCGTATCAATCGTCATCATACAATTATTTTGTTCCCAAAGTCCAACCATGGTCACCGTGGTATATCATCTGACGGGTCATACCACCATCGATGCAGACGTTCTCGCCTGTGATGAAGCCCGCCTTGTCGGAACAGAGAAAAAGCACCATGTTTGCAATATCCAAGGGATTACCCACACGTCCGGCTGGCTGCTGCACGGCATCGGGACCCTCGTAAACGGTATAGGCAGTGTCTATCCAACCAGGCGAAATGCTGTTCACACGTACCTTGCCCGCCAGGCTTACTGCAAGAGCATGGGTCAGTGCCGCAATGCCACCCTTTGCTGCCGTGTAGCTCTCTGTCTGTGGCTGGCTCATGCGGTCGCGTGAAGACGAGATATTCACGATGGCAGCACCTTCGGCGAAATACGGGGCGAAGAGCTTGGCGAGGTAGAACGGCGCCGTCACACCTACGCTCATGGCATACTGAAACTCCTCATAGCTGCACTCGTCGACACCTTTCATCAACGGCAGGGCATTATTGACGAGGAAATCCACATGGCCGTGCTGTTCTATCACTTCTTTAGCGAATCGCTCCAGCACTTGTTTGTCAGCAAGGTCGCCAACAAAGTGGTTGCCCTGCTGCTTATCTATCACACTGGCCGTTGCGCCTGCTTTCTGAAACTCCTCCGCAATACACCGCCCGATGCCCTGTGCACCACCAGTTATTATGGCTATTTTTCCTTTGAAATCCATATATTCGTTTTATCATTATTAATCCTCTACTTCACAATGCAGGAATCCCATTTCCTTTGCCTTCTCCTGATTCAGCAGGAAATAGACAGTCTCACCCTCATTGCAGAGTTCTCCCTTTGAGTTGATTATTTCCGCATTGATATATACCAGATTGCGGACTTGTTTCGAAACTTTAGCTCGTATCGTCAACTCAGGCTCTGTAGTTGGGATAGCCTTCTTGAACTTCACATTTAACTGAACGGTATAGCCACTGGTCTGTAGTTTACGGGTAACCACCCATCCACACACTTCATCAATCAGCGTACTCAGAATGCCGCCATGCATGGTGTTGATCCATCCCTGATAATTACGTTTTGGATGCCAAGTGCTAACTATATAATCGCCATCCTCATAGAACTCCAAATGAAGTCCGATGGGATTGTCTGGACAACAAGCAAAACAGTTGTATTCTGGATGCCCGATCCAAGGGTTAATGATCTTCTTCATATCAATCAATTTAAGTTTCTGAAGTTATTGCTACGCTCGAAGTTAAAAACATAAGCAATAATCTGGTCAATCATATGTCTCAAACCTTATTATTTGAAATAATCATTGCAAATGTATGAATAATAATGAAATATTTCTTATATTTGCCCCTGCTTTTATATAAAATCATTCATAAACACGACAAAAGAATTGTAATTATGGGACAAAAGAAATTTTTCATCGCCTTTTTGGCAGCCATACTGCTGGCGGTTCCTGCAATGGGACAAGGCAAGAAAGGCAAGAGCCTTGAAGTGTCATTCAACTATCAGAAGCAGGCTGGAGCTGGCTCCAACCAATATGCTGTCTGGATAGAAAATACGAAGGGAGAGTGTGTGAAGACACTCTTCGTGACCTCTTTCACCACAAAGGGACGTGCTCGTGGCAACGCACCTGCTCAACGTGGCTATGTCATGCGCCCCACTTGTGTTCCTACATGGGTGAAAGCTTCCAATGCCGCATCGAAGAGCAATCAGCAGTTGGATGCTGTCACGGGTGCCACACCTCAGAGCAACGGTACACAGACTTTCACATGGGACTTCAAAGACGAGCAAGGCAAGGTTGTGCCCAATGGCACATACAAAGTGAAGGTGGAGGCCACATTGTATTTCGAAAGCGACATCATCTACACTGGCACATTCTCCACCCAAAGCAAGGCTGGTGCCATCAAGCTCACTTCAGAACTGGCCAAACCTGAGGAGCAGCATAAGAACATGATCACCGACGTGAAAGCCGTACTGAAATAATCCACCGGGAAGGATAATAATAATTCTGACTGTTTCCCTTGGGCTGCTTCTTTTATGAGCAGAATGGTCAAAAAAGAAGTAAGGCAAGTACCTGTCACCAAGTACTTGCCTTACTTCTTTTATAATTTCGAATTTTTTCGCTTACTCTTCCACTGCTACCTAAACGGTGGCTGAATATCAGTACGTTTTTCTTGCAGAATGTGTTTGTTTTTTAACAATTTTACATTAGTGTCCCGTTAAAATGGGACGAGTTTAAATATTAATCAAATAGCCCCGGAATGAGGGGACCAAATTGATCTTTGACATCGTTGAAATTAGTCTTATCGAACAGATCTCGCAAGTGAGTTTTGTCTGTCAATGAG
>JAEEGS010000008.1 GCA_016280445.1 Bacteroidaceae bacterium | reverse complement strand
TGTGCCTGCCATGCAACCTCCACGATGAAACGAACAGCAAGACGAGTTGCCTCGTTAGCACCACAGAATGCGTCAACCACATAGAGCTGCTTGTTAGAAAGCTCCTTGATGGCGATTTCCTTCACCTTTGCCCAAACATCTTCAGACATTGGGTGGTTGTCGTTCTTGTAGGCCTCAGAAGTCCACCACACGTTGTTGTGGCTCTCGTCGTTGTCAACGATGTACTTATCCTTAGGAGAACGACCAGTGAAGATACCAGTCATCACGTTCACTGCACCAAGTTCAGTCTCCTTACCCTTCTCGTAGCCTTCGAGAGCAGGGTTAATCTCGGCCTTGTAAAGATCCTCGTAAGAAGGATTGTGCGCAATCACTGTAGAACCAGTGATACCATACTTTGTCAAATCTAATGCCATAATACTTTTGTGTTTATAATTTATAATGTGAATAGTTATTTCGTGCAAACACAAATGCAAAGGTAACAATTTCTCCCATGCATACAAAACCAAACGTGGCATAAATCCACTTTTTTCACTTTATTTATCACAAAATGTCAGGATTTTGGCACTTTCCGGCCAAGAGTTGCAACATTTGGTTTGCAATCCCTTTCCCCCAGAACCCCTCACTTCCGGCTCCCCTTCCTGAACTTTTTTGAAAAAAACTTCCAACTCCTAACTCCTAACTCCCAACTTTTTCTTACCTTTGCAGCCGCTAAGCCCCAACGGAAACTTGGCAGCGGGATGTAGCGCAGTTGGTAGCGCACTACGTTCGGGACGTAGGGGTCGCGTGTTCGAGTCACGTCATCCCGACCATAAAAAAGGCGTAACTGATTATATATCAGCATACGCCTTTCTTTTTTTATTTCGTTATGTAGTGAAACTTTTTCTTTCCTCTTCTTCTCTGACGGAACCATCACCACAATGCAGCCTCAACAACCCCTTGTTTGGTTCTTCCACTACCTCAAAATCGGTGTGAGTCACACCGATAGGGTCGGTCTGAGTCACACCGCCACCCTCGGTGTGACTCAGACCGTTTTTGAGGTTCTTACACAGCCTTTCTGGAGGCTGTTGGTTTGAGCATGTTTAACGATTGGGGTAAACGACTTCATTGCTGCGTTCACCAAGTCCGCCGTAGAAATTGGCACAACGCACCGAGAAGCAAGCGCCTTCGGCTGTCCCTCTGGGAACTGCATAATAGGGCTCCGTTGTGAATGCCACCACATCACGATTCTTGCAAATAGCATAGAGACAGGCTTCGGGCACATCGTCCCAGAAAAGATTGCCCCTCTCACGGACATGAACGATGGGCGGATCGACAAGTGCGGCTCGACGATCGGGATGCCACCCTGGGAAAACCTTGTCGATGTCATACCGCTCGGCCTCTTGGTCTGTGAGGCTGGCCGGATAACGCACAGTCGTAGCCACATTGTTGGTGTCCTTATACTGCTTGCGGCGGAAAGTGGTGGGAAGGAGGCGGAACTGACTGTCCATGCTTTCATACTCGGAAAAGAGGCGTGGCAATGTGCCATGCATCTCTGTCCAGCCTGTAGAGTCGGGCAACAGCTCCATCAACGTGCTGATGAAGACGGCACGTGGAGCATTCTTCCACGGGCGACCCAACATGTAACGTCCATCCTGCTCTCTGGCTCCAAAGATGCGGCAGCCATTGAACACATATCCATACTCGCGGAAAGCCTCTGTGGCTGGCGCGCAGATGATGTCGCGCTTGCCATCCCCACCCCGTGTGCGCAGTTCGATGTCGCAGCGGTTGAAGTAGATGGTGCCGCCACCACAGATGAAGTCGACCGTACCTCGAATGGCACATTCCTCAAGATAGGTGGTGCCTCCGTCGTTGGTGTAATAGGTATCTTGATTGCTCATCAGCGACAGCCGCTTGAAGATGTTTCCCTTGCAGTTCTTCTCGTTCAGCGCCACAGCTCGGTTGGCAAAGGCGGTTGGGTCGTCACGATAGTTCGACCAGAGTTCGAGGTCTTGAATGTAGGTGCTGTCTGCCCCATTCAGGAAAAGGGTGGACGTGCAACTGATGCCCTCGTGCATCGGCATCGACTCAATCTGTGTGCCCAGCATGCCCTCTCCGCAGATACTCGTGTTGGGCGCAGTCAGAATAGTCATCGGGCTAGGGATGGTGATTTCCTTCCCGTTCTCCGTGATTTTGATGGGATTCCCCTCACCCTTGATGCGATACATGCTCGACTTGATGAATATACGGAAACGTTTCGACTTGTCGGGACGGTTGTTGGCCGCATGGATGGCCGAGATGAAACTGCCGTTGGTCGGCACGATAAAGTCGTATTTGTAACGGATACGTCCCAGCGAGTCGGGTTTCTGAGCCATAGCAGGGCAAACCAGCCATGCTAACACGACCGACAAGGTTATCCATCTGGAAATGATTCTTTGCATCTTTATTTTATTTAATGACAAACTTATAGATTTTTCGTCCTCTCGTACCCACAACGGCCGTGTTTCCAACCACCACAGGCGACGATTCAAAGTTGGCACCCACCACTTTGCGGCAGAGCACCTCGCCCGTCTTTCCACGCATCACACGCACCACACCCGATGCATCGCCTGCAAAGACAAACATCTCCTTCTTCTCGTTGTAGAAAGCCACAGGCGATGACCATGCAAACTGCCCATAAGGCACCGTGTAGAGCACCCGTCCGTCGACCGTGCTAAAGGCCGTAAACTCGCCCACAGCCTTCGAAGCACCGTTACGCGTGATGTGAGTGAACAGCATCCCCTTGCAGTCGCCATCACCCAACAACGGTGTGGAATACATGCCACCATCCAGGGTCTTCTTGGCCATCTCCAGACGTTGGCATTCAATCGTCTGCTCCCACACCTTTTCACCGTTCAAGCCGTTCAACTTCACGATGTGGCAAAGACCTCTCTTTCCCTGTTTATCCACCTCACATGCCGTATACAGATAAGGCACACCATCCTCTTCTCCACACACAAGGGTTGCATCCGTGTCATCATAATTACTATAATGCCACACAGGACGCATCGTGTTCAGGTTCACACCGATGACATTACCATGATTATCGCCAAAGAAACCATAGTTGCGATACACACACAGACTGGATTCTATACCAGGAGCCGCTCCCTTCACACGGTAGCGCATCACACTGACCCTACGCAACTGGCCTTGCTCCCTCACATACTTGTAAAGACCTCCGTTTTCACCCGGCCAGAACAAGAAACCACCCGCCACCACCGGCGACGAGTCATATGCTCCCCATCCACGCCAAGCCTTTCGGTCGCGGTCAAAGAACTGGGTGCGCTCATGTTTCTTCAGGTCGAACACCTGACATCCGAAGGGCACCGCCCCATGAGGAACTCCCTGCCCCACATACAAATTATAGAGTTCGGGGTCAAGCGACGACGTACCCTTCACCACATTGCCCAAGTCGAGCGCCGCTCTCGAGGCCTTACCCGTCTGGTAATTGATGAAGTAACCCTTGCCGCACAGCGAACTCACATAGACCTCTTCTGCACCGAAGTCGGCAGTCAATCCAGGCGATGACTGCTTGAACATCGCCATCTGCTCTGCTGTCCAATGCATATAAAGCGGCTGACCCGTCCATCCAGAGCCACCACCCCACGTGCCGAACTGGGTCACCTTCGAATCATAGTCCGTTTCGAACTCCCATGCAATCTCCACCTCACGAGGCTCACCCTTCACACGCCCACCGAATGAGGCATCGCGCCGCTGGTTCTTGCGGAAGGCATACACCCCGTTCACCTGCTCATAAGGGTCTGTCCAATTGTCGGTGTACATGGCGGTAGAGTCATCCACTTCCACCACATAATTGATGGCAGCCGCCGAAGCATAACTGGTGTCAGGCAAGAGAACCGGCAAGGCAGCAAGCGAATCAGCCTCTCCTGCCCCATCTTCAGGGGTTCCCGAAGCGCCCGTCTTCCCCTGACATCCCATCAACACATACCCAAGCAGACAGGCGACTGATAGCATCATGCCAAAACCCGTCCGCTTGAAAGAAAAAGAATGTATCATATTAACAGCGTTTTCAAAAGTCCTTTTATGGATTGATTTGCAAAGATATGGAATGCCTATTACTTCTCCAAACAATCGCAAAAAAACATGATGAGAAGAAACGAAAAAGGGGGAGAAACGACTTTAAACCAGTCATTTCTCCCCCTTTTTCATGCAACCCCTTCCTCACACCCCGACTTGCACAATGCAAGCCTGGTTTGTATCAGGGCCGATATTTGAAAGCAGGTTTACCAGAACATTCCCAGCATCATCAGCGGTCCGCAAGTAGTTGTCGGGAAGGCATAGATGTAGTAGGCAAGCTGTTCACGTGTCATCTTGTTGAAGATGACGAGCGAGAGAACGTCAATCCAGGGACCTGCATCCGAACCCATGGCGGCAGCACCTACCAGGAGGTTGCTCTCGTTGTCGAAGATGAACGCCAGTTTGGCGGTCGCCTCGTTGTGGGTGTTGAAGAGGAACGCCTGACCATATGGGATATCTACTACGCGATACTTGCTGTCCTTGCGTGCTTCGTCGAGACTGACACCGACCTGAGCGATGCGTGGGAAGGTGAACACGAGGTTGGGCACAGCAGGATAGCAGATGGGTTCCGTGGTATTGCCCAAGATGAGGTCGGCAATGTACTGGCTCTCGAAGAAGGCAGTAGGCGTCAGTTTGGGGATGCGCTTGTCGATGGCATCGCCAGAAGCAAAGATATTCTTTACCGAGGTGCGCAGATGGTCGTCCACCTTGATGCCTCGCGGACCGGCCTCTATGCCCAGTGCTTCGAGTCCCAGACCTTCGTAGTTCACGGGGCGTCCCGTAGCCTGCAGCACATAGTCACACTCCACCTCAAAGCCCTTCTGGGTCTTCACCAACAGACCTGTGGCTGTCTTCTCGATGGCGCACACGTCCTCGCAATACTTGAATTGGGCACCCTTCTTCTCCATGCGGGCCACCACTTCGTCGACATACTCTTTGGGGTAAATCTTCAGGCAATGGTCACCGTGGTCGATGACCGTCACCTCGCGACCCATATCGACAGCCATCGAGGCAAACTCCATCGAGATGATGCCGCCACCGATGAAGACGATGCGGGCGGGCATCTGCTCAATGCTGAGCATATCGCGGCTGCCGTGGATGAACTCCTTGCCAGGGATATCGAGCTTGTCGTCGCGCTGACCAGGGCCGAGGATGATGTATTCGGCGGTATATTCCTTGCCATCAACCACCACGGTGTGGGCATCTTTCAGCGTACCGTGACCGTGAATACAAGTACAGCCGCTCTGTTCCATCGTGGCCTTTGTGAATGACTTGAAAGCCTCGAAATACGGCAGCTTGTACTGCATGAGTTTCTCCCAGTTCACCTCTGGCACCTTTTCGAACACACCTATCTCGCGATAGTTCTCCATCGCCGTGGTGAGTTCGAAGGG
Organism: Bacteroidaceae bacterium; assembly: GCA_016280445.1. Lineage (GTDB taxonomy): Bacteria > Bacteroidota > Bacteroidia > Bacteroidales > Bacteroidaceae > Minthosoma. The sequence goes on along the minus strand of JAEEGS010000008.1, from coordinate 37,406 downwards.
ACCGTCGAGCATAATCTTGGCATTACATCCGTAGTTGGTGCAGGTGCCCATCCACAGGTCGCGCTCTACAGCGGCAACTTTTTTACCGGCGCGAGCCAGTATGCGTGCTGCCAGGTCGCAACCGTGACCGCAGCCTACGCAGATAACGTCGAAATCGTAGTTAGTCATAATTTCAGATTTTCAATGATAATGATAAGCTTGTTTGATGAAGTAAAGATACTAAAGATCCAATTTGTAACACACACAATCCTCATCGTGGTAAAACTCCTTTGCACCCCAACGTTGCCAGTATTGGTGAGTCTTGAGGCGATACAGCACAGGAACGAAGATGAAATCGTAGTTGGCTTTCAACTCAGGCATGATGGACATCAACATGTCGTAGTTCAATCGGGTGCCACGATACTTTTCAGCCACGATGAACGAAAAGACAGCGATATAACGCTGAGCATTCAGGCTTTTTATCAGCTCCGGCTTATCTATGAGAATCTGCGGCGTCTCCTCTTCAATTCGATAATCACTCATATTGAGCAGCCCCACGACATGGCCGTTTTCATCCAAGGCCTTGACACTCAACGGCCAGTTGAAATGCAGGTCTTGCACCCACGACTCCGCCTCAGCATGGTCAAAACCGTATTGTCGCACCATCCAGCGGACGGTCAGCGGCGCGTCATCTTCAGTCATTCTTTGTAATATGCACGACATTGTAGGTCAACAGGATTTCAGGGTGATACGATAATTTCGCTTGGCGAAGACCTGGGATTCCCATATCTTCTTCGCGGTTCAGATAGATATATTGCTCAGGCAGATGCTCGGCGAACTGCTGGTTGATGATGGCAAAAGCTCCCTCCACGTGACGGTCGGCTTTCTCCACACAGACGTCCAGGGTGTCGGTTGTCACAGCGGCGCCGTATGTGAAAGCCACCATGCGACCGTCCACAAAGATGCTTCCGCCTGTCATGCCAAGAGCGTCCCAATTCGAAAAGATGGTCTCCAGCACGCGATGCTCGGCATCGATAGTCTCATTCTCGTTCCCTTTTCCGTTTTGGTTCTTCTCTTCCTGCCATATTTCCGTCAGTCGGCGACATTCGTCAAAGAGTTCCGGCGTAAGAGGACGATATTCAAAATCGGGATGCTCCGCACGGAAACGATGGATGTGATTACGCTTGGCGTCCAGATGTCTGCCATGAAGCGTTGCGAGATCAGCGCGGCGGTAGATGTAATCGTATTGGTCACGATCTGACTCGGATATAATTGAGATTTGAGGTTTGAGGTTTGAGATTGGGGATACTTGCGAGTCTTCAAGCCCCATCAATGTCAAATCTCTATTGCTATCCTCAAATAATGCCTCAATCAGTTCCAGTGACAACGCTTCTGAAGTACAAACCATATACGCCCGCTGGCCCTCGAAGGTATAGCGCAGCACCACGGCGTTTGCAAGCACGCACACCTCGGTGTCGAACAGAAACTGCCATCCCACAAGGTTGGCAAAGGTGTAGTTGCAGTTACGCCGCCCCGAGTGCAGCGTAACTGCCTGCATGGCCTTGCGGTCGGACAACGTCAAAGGATGAAATGTCATTGTCATTTATTGTCGCAATTTGACGGCAAAGACCTCTTGAAAATCTAATCACCCCATTCCCCCTCATGCCTCCGCTCACCTACATATCCATGGCAGGAATGAGCAGCGACCAGACGGAGGCTGCCACCATCACGCCCGACGCAAAGCCGAGCAAGGACTTCTGCACGCGCTCGGGCATGTCGTTCTTCATAAAGAACACAAAGGCCGAACCGAGCATCGTGCCCAGCAAGGGTATCAGTAATCCAATTGCGATAGTCGGCATAAAGAAAGGGGGTGACACGGTCTGGTGTCTTCAGCGTTGCCGTTTAGTCACTCGTACCAGCCACCCCTCGGCATAAAATGGGTTTATTGTTCTTGTAGCGTCATCTTCACCGTCACGATGCAGGAGACCCTTACTGGGCAGGTTCCCACTTACAGCGGACTGGAGAGACAATGGTACCTTCCTTTTTCAGTTCGGCAAAAGCCTTATCCACTTCCTTGCGGTCAGCACCCAGTGCCTTGGTCACATCGCCAGCCGAGACGGGCTTACCTGCCTCGCGCATGGCCTGTAATACTTGCTCTTTCATGGGAATTGTCTGCTTTTTAGAATTTCACTGTTTCATCCAACTCCATCAGTTTGAAAAAGGATGCTGTAGCATCGCTCAGATAGTACATCATTGCTGTCTCGCCATTCTCGCCAAACAAGGGTTTCAGCGATGGCATCTTTTCTGCCATGGCCTTGCCCACTTCAGGACGCTCGTCCTTCACGAGTTTGCACTCGATGCGGAGAGTCTTGCCTTTGAAAGCACAGATTTCAGCCTTTGGGTTGGCGGCAATCTGATGGGTTGCGTTAGTCTGGCCGAAAGCCATGATGTAGATTTTGCCCTCGAAGAAGAGCATGGCTCCGTAAGGACGTACACGGGGTTGGTCGCCTTCCACAGTGGCGAGGTAGAACGTCTTGGCATCTTCCAAGAAGTCATAAACTTTCTTTGCTGCTTCCATAATCTATTATTTTTTAATAAATGATGATGATTGACGATAAATGTCTCTCTCTTACAACTGAGTGAACAGCCAGTTTTGCTTGCCAACGCACTCAATCATGTCGATAGCACCTTGGCTCCAGTAGAGGTCTTCTTCCTCATCCTTCAGATAGTCCTTCAACAGGTCGTAGGTGGTGGGGTCAGCCTTCACACCCTCCATGCACTTCATCAGCAGCTCAACGCCAGGCTCCTGAATGGCAAGGTCAGCCTTGACATATTCTACAGGGGCGCAAATGAGGTCGCGGCTCTTCATGCCCTCGAACTTGATTTCTCCGCCGAGGTCGAGGATGCGCTCTGTAAACTTCTCTACCCAGCCCATCTCCTCATCGAAGTGGCCGATGTACTTCTCTCCGAGTTTGGTAAAGCCCTGTGCCTTGAAAATCATGCCCTGCTGCTTGTGAACCATGGCACCCTCTGCCAAATGAGTTACGAAAAACTGTAAAGCCTCAATAGATTGCTTCTTGTCCATAATACTTTTGTTTTAGTTGTTAAACGAATTTTGTGAATTGTTTCACGATTTCTGCTGCAAAATTAGCGTTGTTTTTCACATCGTACCATATCTGAAACAACACAAAAATTGTCTGAAACGATACAGCTATCAAAAATAATTCGTAATTTTGCCCCCACAAAAAGAAATCGTCAATTGTAAATCGTCAAATTGTAAAATACAGAGGTGTACACACTGAAGGAATATTTGCCCATATTTGTAGGCGACGACTTACCCGAAAAAGGCTGGGACGACGGGATGTACTGTCTGGAAACAGATGGGGCGCAAATCCTTCGTACCAACCTGCTGCATGGGTTCCTTTCCTGCTTCGCCTTTGTGGTCGTAGACAAAGGGTGGATGACCATTCATTACAACGGCCGTGAACTGACGCTTCATCCCAACGACCTGTACATCTATTCGCCAGGCCTGCAGGTCACCGTCATCGCCACCTCCGACGATTTCCACGGCTACTGCCTGATGGCCGATGAGCATGTCACCATCGAAGTGCCATCCGTCCACGACCTCTTGCATTTGGCCTACATGCCCATCGTACAACTGCATGAGCCGAAACAGACACTCGCCTCCGAAGCCGCACAGCATCTGATGATGAAGTTGCACGAGATTATCGGCTATCTGCATTCCGACCATATATATAAAGGGGAAGTGTTGCGAATGCTCTATTCCATCTTCCTGCTCGACCTGCAGAACGCCCAGAATAGTGCCATCGTACACCGCCAGACACCCCAGCGTGTAGAGGAAATCTTCATCGGCTTCATTCGTCTGTTGCCCCGCCACTTTGCAGAGCACCACGACATCGCCTTCTACGCCGACCAGCTTCATATCTCCACCGTCTATCTCTCCCGAGTCGTTCGTCAGGTCACAGGCCGCACCGTTATCGACTACATCAACCAGATGCTGCTGATGGAAGCCTCTTTCCTATTGCAAACATCCCCACTGAGCATCACCCAGATAGCCGACCGCCTCCATTTCGCCGACACCCCTTCGTTCAGCAAGTTCTTCTCGCGTATGAAAGGCATGAGCCCGAAGGAATATCGAAAGGGATAAAATCACCCATGCTTCGGCAATGTGGTGACATCTTATCAATACGTCCTATTTATTCCACAACGACCTTGCGGCCATTCTTGATATACATGCCCTTCACATAAGGCTTACCGTCGAGTTTCCTACCGTCGAGGGTGTACCACGCGCGTTGGAGGGAATTCGAAATCCCCGGCCCGACTTCTGACTCAGTTCGCAGTTCTTTTCCGCAGAAGAAACCACAATGGAACTGTAGCCATTATCGCGGCTCAGCACCATTTCGCCATCCACACTTTTCTTGAACCATACCCAGCAGTTGCTGCTGTTCTTCTGCTTGGAATAGAAGTAGAGCACTGTTTCCTGGGCACCGCACTCGGGCGTGATATACAGATAGCCATTATCCACAAAACCATCCAATCCACCCGAGTCATAGATGGGGATCTGGATATTGACGCCACTTGGGGTAATCATCCAATAGGAACTGCTTTCCATATCGTTGCCGGCGTGCATCATGGTGGGTAGCCACAAAGTCCATAGCAGCAGCCAAGCAACCTTCTGCCATATACATGTACGTCTCATATCGATATACTCTAAAACCGCAGCACTATCATTGAATGAACTTTAAAGTTCCCGAGCAACATAAAGTTCTTGCGAGGCAAGCGGCAGAGCCAGAGTGGCCCAGGAACTTGCCATATCAGAAATATCATTTACTTCAGTGCTGCAAAACAAAGCAATTGAAATTCTTCAATGACGTGGCAAACGTTAGGAAAAAAATCTGAGAATCGTGCACTTTTTTGGGGATTATTTTAAAAAAAAGAGAAATTGGGTAGTGGAAGAAACGGAAAATTTGTTTCTCATTCCACCCAGTTATCACGGTCAAGGTTGCGATAACCGATGGCTTCGGCAATGTGTTGACTCTGAACCTGTTCTGCGCCTTCAAGGTCGGCGATGGTGCGTGATACTTTCAGAATGCGGTCGTAGGCACGTGCTGAGAGGTTAAGTCTTTTCATGGCAGAACGAAGGAGGTTGAGGGCTTTTTCGTCGAGTTGCACATGTTTCTGAAGCAACGACGTGGTCATCTGGGCATTGCAGTGAATGCCTTTGACACCCTTGTAGCGCTCACTCTGAATCTTCCGAGCCTTGAGCACCCGTTCGCGGATGGCTGATGAAGGCTCGCCTTTGGGTGCCTTGGAGATTTCCTCGAAGGGCACACTCTCCACCTCCACCTGAATGTCGATGCGGTCCATCAAAGGACCACTGATTTTGTTCATGTAACGCTGAATCTGTCCTGGCGTGCAGACACAATGATGGGTGGGGTGATGATGGTAGCCACAAGGACAGGGGTTCATCGAGGCTACCAACATAAAGGAGCATGGGAGCGTGAGATTGTAACGTGCCCGCGAGATGGAGATGACACGGTCTTCGAGCGGTTGACGGAGCGTTTCGAGCACGGAGCGGTTGAACTCGGGGAGTTCGTCGAGAAATAGCACCCCGTTGTGGGCTAAACAGATTTCGCCTGGCAGAAAGGTGTTGCCTCCTCCCACGAGGGCAACATCTGACACGGTATGATGGGGTGAACGGAAGGGGCGCTGACTGATGAGAGAGGTCTCTTTCTTCAGTTTGCCTGCGATGGAATGTATCTGAGTGGTTTCAAGACTCTCGTTGAGGGTCAGAGGGGGAAGGATGGAGGGCAGACGTTTCGCCATCATGGATTTGCCACAACCCGGACTGCCTACCAGAATAATGTTGTGACCTCCTGCCGCTGCCACCTCGAAGGCGCGCTTCACATTGGCTTGCCCTTTCACCTCTTCAAAATCGTAAGGAAAGGAGAACTGCTGGGCGTAGAACTCTTCGCGCGTGTTGACGACTGTGGGTTCTATCTGATGAACTCCACCGAAGAACCCGACGATGTCCTGCAGGTTTTTCACTCCATACACTTTCAGTCGGTTCACCACGGCGGCCTCACGGGCATTCTCTTCTGGAACGAACAGTGCCTCGTAACCCATTTCACGTGCTTTGATGGAGATGGGCAAAATACCTTTCACGGGCAGGATGGTTCCATCCAGTCCCAGTTCGCCAACAAACATGAATCTCTCGGAATGTGGAATCTCCATGAATCCATAGGAGAGAAGCACACCAATGGCCATGGGGAGGTCGAAGCCTGAGCCTTCCTTGCGAACATCGGCTGGCGCGAGATTGACCACCACGGATTTGCAGGGTGCCTTATAACCTTTCACACGTAAGGCTGACTGCACACGTTCCTGGCTCTCTTTCACCGCATTGTCTGGCAAACCAACAATGGTGAACTTGGCATTTTGCCCTCCTTCGTAGTTGTCCACCTCCACGGTGACCACCATGGCATCGAGACCTTGCAACGCTGCACTATGAACTTTTGCAATCATGTTCCCTCTCTTTTTTAGTCCTCCATCATTTGATGTGTTTCTTGAGCATTTCTTCTATCTTCGCTGGGTCGTCGCCACTGTCGAGAACTCGGTGGTTTTTGTCGGTGAGGATGTAGAAGGGGATGGAGTGGATGCCGAGGGTCTTGACAACGGGGGATTCGAGTCCGCGACCATCGCAGTAGTGGGAGATGCCGTTGAGGGTGTCTTGACGCACGGTTTCTTCCCAGCGGTAGCGCTCCAAGTCGAGGGAGATGGCCACCACACGCAATTTCCCTTCGGTGCGGAAGGTTTCGCTGCCCCGACGCAGTCGCCACTGGAAGTCGTAACCGCTGTTCATCCATGTGGCCCAGAAGGCGATGAGATGGTAGGGGCTGGAGGCGGACCAAAGGGGCTCTTGGGTGTAGTCGCGCCGCACGAGGGTGACGGAGGGGAGGGTCTGCCCGGGCTGCCGTTTGGCTTCGCTGGCGAGTTGGCTCTCGATGTCGAGCAAGTGGTGGTTGTGGGGATGGTGTGCGAGGAGGGGTTTGAGCAGTTGGAGCAGTTCGGTTGTGCCTACGTTGGATTCCTGCACGAAGTAGCGGTCGAGCAGGTAGATGGCTACGGGCGAGGTGGGGTTGTTGAGGATGTAGGTTCGCGCGGTGGCGGTCACCATGGAGGGGTTGAGGGTGTAGGTCTCTTGGCGAAACTGGTTCATCAACTTGTTTTCGTCGCTGCCGTTGACGACGTAGTTTTTCAGGTCGTTGGCAGTGGCTTCGTAGGTGAGGTCGTGGCCTGGACCTACGAAGATGACTTGCTCCACTCCGTTGGGGAAGACGAGCATGAAGGGGGTGACTTCACCTACTTCTCCCTTATACTGGAACTGCCCTGCCTGCACGGTGAGGGTGTCGAGGCGCGCATAGCCGTTGGAGAGGTTGTAGATGTAGAGTTGGCCTGCCTGCATGTCGCGAAAGCGTCCCTTGATGCGGAAGGAGTTGCCGCCGGGGCCACACGACATGAGCAGGGCAAGGGCCACCGCACATACGTTCAATATGGAGAGTGTGCGTCTCACGTGGGTCTCTTATTTGTTGTAGTCGGAGAACTCGGCGTCGTTGGCTGCACGTCGGGCCAGCGAGGGGTCGAGGGCGATGGCTTTGTCGAGGTAGCCTTTCACCTTGCTTGTCTCTTCCATGCGCGCGGCAAGGATGGCCTGCAGGTAGTAGGTCATGGCGTCGGGGTTCTGGATGTTGCCCAACTTCTTGAGTGCGTCGGCATAGTCTTGGGAGAGGATGTTGGCCAGTGCGGCGCTGTTGTTGGCGGAGTTGGCAAACTTGGCTGATGCCTGTGGGTAGCGGCCTTGTGCCACATAGAGGTGGCCGAGTGCCTCGTCGAAGTTGTTGGCTCCGACTCCCTTGCCGATGTAGGCTTCGGCATCTTGGAATTTTCCGTCTTGCAGGGCAATCATTCCCAAATTGACGTTGGGCTCAGCAGCCTTGGCGTCGATGGCGAGTGCCTGAAGCAGATAGGTTTTTGCCTTGTCGGTGTCGCCTTGGCGCATGGCGAGTTCGCCCAGATTGTTGTAGGCTCGGTAGTCGTTGGGGAAGAGCGACACCACTTTCTTCAGGATGCTCTCTTTCTGTGCGGCGCTGCCTGACAGGATGTTGGCTGCATAGATGAGTTCCTCGACGCTCAACTGTGAGGCATCGGTTTCGGCCAGTTGCATGATGGCGTCGTCGCTACGCCCTATCACATCGTAGTTGATGACCATGCGGGCACGGCGCAACTCTGGCAGCACGGCGTCGGCCAGTTCCTTGTACACCACAGCGACGTTGCGAATCTCGCGTTCGCGCTGCTCGGGGTCTTGATACATGGAGAGCACTCGCAGGATGATTTCCTTGTCTTGGAGGTTTGACTGCGACACGAGTGCCTGGAAGCCTTCCCAGTCTTCGGCGGTGTATCGTGTGTCCACGTTGGTGGCCAACTGGTTCTGCTTCAACTGCTGGTTCACATATCCTTCCGACACCTCGCCACGTCGTTCGGCCAACCGTTCGTTGATGGCATAAGCTCCGTCGGGCGAAGCGTATGCGCTCACCTCAATATTGTTCAGCACCAGACTCTGCTCGTCGCTCTTGATGTTCTTCAAGGTGGCGATGAAGTCCTGAACGGTCTTGCTGTTCAACTCGCTGCCACGCAAATTGGCTTGACCAATGAGGAACTTCACGGCTGCCTCCTGCTTCTGGCTGATGACACGCTGGAAGTTGTCGGGAGCCACACCGAAGTTGGCTGTACGGGCGGTCTTCGTGATGAGGGCTGCCGTGCACTGTATGCCGTAACCTATCTTCACGGTCGGCATCTTCATGGCTTTGTTTCCTTTCCGTGCATTGAACTGCATGAAGAGTTCGCTCTTCTCCATTCCCTCTTGGAAGGGGACATTGAAACGCATCGTGGCATGACCACCGTTCCTGTAGGAGATGATGGTGTTGTTGGCCTCCACCTTCTCGCCCTGCAAGGTGTAGTCGGCACCAGCAGCCGAGCCACCATCCCACTTCAACACGGGTGTGCAGGTCACAAGGGCTTTCTTGTTCATGGTCTTGGCGGGCACATTGATGCTGATGGTGGCGGGTACATTCCCTGCCACATACTCCAGCGGAGTGGGTGAAACGGCAAAGTTGTCGGACACGAAACTCTTTTGCTTTCCACAGCCAGCCAACAGCACAATGGCCACAGCTGACAACACATAAATGTTCTTCTTCATATTCTTTCTGTTTTTTGGTTTATTTCTGTTTCTTGCTCCCATGCCCTCTCGTCAAAGATGGTCTCAGAGGGAGTTTCTTGTGTATTTCTTACTCAAATGTCGGACGGGATACCACACCGAGAGGAATCCTACGGCTATCACCGTCAGGAACACCACCACAATGTCCACCACATGCACACTGACGGGATAGGCATCGATGATGTAGTCGCCCTCGCTATTGCCAAAACGAATGAGGCCAAACTCCTGTTGCAACCAACAGAGCAACAGCCCCAAGGCTATGCCGATGACTGCTCCCAAGAGGCATATCATCCTCCCCTCAAACATGAAGATGCCCCGAATCTGACGTTCGTTCGCTCCAAGGTTCCTCAACGTGATGGCATCCTGCTTCTTGTCGATAATCAGCATTGACAGCGAACCGATGATGTTGAAGCAGGCTATCATCAGGATAAACGTCAAGAAGATGTAGGAGATGAGTTTCTCTATCTGCATTATCTTGAACGTGTCCTCCTGTTGTTCATAGCGGTCGAGCACCAGATACCGCTCTCCCAAACTCTTCCGCATGCGCTCCTTCACCTTATCGATGTCCACACCCTGCTTCAGACGCATCTCCACAGCCGACACCTCGCCGTACCTCTCAAAGAGCCTTCGCGTGAAAGCCAAGTTGGTTATCACATAATTCGAGTCATACTTGTTCTGCTTCACCATGAATCCCACTCCGGGCGAATATAATTCCTCCTGATTCAGACTCTCGCGAGGGTCGTTCAAATCAATGCGCTCCCCCTTCCGTGGGGCATATACCTGGATGGCGGAAGGGAAATCGGTCGCCACACCCAACTGCATCAGCAGATTTGCCCCCAAGATGCCATAATCTATCACATCTGCATGCAACTCAAACACACCATCACCAAACAGGATGTCGTCAATCCCCACCAGTTCCTCAAAATTATCCTCCACTCCCTTCACCGTTGCCATCACCTGACGATTGTTCAGCATCAGCAACGCCTGCTCTTCCAACGTCTCCGTCAGCACCGCCACATCAGCATCCTTCTTCAGCGCCACCAGTTCCTCTGCATCCGCTGCCATGAATTTCCCCGTGGCAGGCACCACCTTCAACTGCGGATCCATCGAGGTGAACAACCCTGCCACCATGTCCTGAAACCCGTTGAACACAGAAAGGATGCACACCAATGCCGCTGTGGCAATGGCCACTCCACACACCGACACACCCGAAATGATATTGATGGCGTGATGCGACTTCTTCGACAGCAGATAACGCGATGCTATGTAGAACGATACATTCATACTTCTTTTCAACAACGAATGAAACTAATTCTACTAATATAAAGAAGAATGCCGTAACGGCAACGAATTCAAACGAATTTCATTCGGCATATTCGAAGGGGCTTGCCCCATTCTTCCACATATTCGAACAATTAGAAATATTCGTTGTTCTGAAAAAACTCCTTACTTGTTCAGCAGTTTGTCGATGTTCTCCACATAATCCAGCGAGTCATCCAGAAAGAACTTCAATTCTGGAATGATTCGCAACTGGTGTCTTTCCAACTTACCCAACTCATAGCGCACTTCCTGAGCGTGGTCGTTGATGTTCTGCAACACCTCCTGCGCCCTCTCCGAAGGGAACACGCTCAGATAGGCCTTCGCCACACTCAAGTCGGGACTCACGCGCACCACACTCACACTCACCAACAGATTCCTCGTCTGCCTCGTCTGTGCCTGAAAAATATTGCTCAAGTCCTTCTGTATCAACCGGGCAATCTTATTCTGTCTTGTTGTTTCCATATTACTTTAGAATTGAAGAGTTGAAAAATTGAAGAGTTGAAGTTACCATACGGCATGTTAGCAAAAACTTCAATTTTTCAATTCTTTAATTTTTCAATTTTTTTATCATACTCAATCCATCCCGTAACGGAAGAATCACCTTTTCCACCCGGTCATCCTGCGCCACCAAGTCGTTGAACGCCCGAATGCCTTCCGTCTGCGCATCTTTCGCATCTTCTTCCACCACATGACCGTCCCACAACGTGTTGTCCGCCAAGATGTATCCACCCTCGTTCAAGTGCGCCATCACCATCTCGTAATACTCCACATACCTGCGCTTGTCGCCATCGATGAAGGCCATATCAAACATCAATCCCAACCTCGGCACCACCTCCATCGCATCCCCGATGTGCATCGTGATTCTGTCAGCCCAAGGCGAGTTCTGGAACCACGGCAACGTGAAATCTTCCTGCTCATCGTTAATCTCCACCGTGTGCAGATGACCGCCCTCCGGCAATCCCTCTGCGATGCACAAGCCTGAGTAGCCACTATAAGTGCCTATCTCCAACACCAACTTCGGACGCACCATCCCCACCAACATCTTCAGCAAACGACCTTGCAAGTGGCCACTTGCCATCCGTCCATACAGCAGATGCAACTGGGTGGCCCGCCACAGCCGATGCATGTACTCACTCTCCTGGTCTATATGCTGGAGGATGTAGTCGTCAATCCTTTCGGTCTCTGTCATTCTTTGTTCATCAGGCCCTCAATCGCCAGCCGGTAACTGTCTAATCCGAAGCCACAAATCACGCCCACACAGGCGCAACTAATCATCGACTTGTGGCGGAACTCCTCACGCTGGTGCACATTCGAGATGTGCACCTCCACAACAGGCGTTTTCACCCCGCGGATAGCATCCTGCAACGCAATGCTCGTATGCGTGTAGGCACCTGCATTCAGCACAATACCATCCCATGAGAAGCCAACTTCATGAATCTTGTCAATCAGTTCGCCTTCCACATTCGACTGGAAATAAGCCAGTTCCACCTCGGGGAAACGGCTCTTCAACTCCTCGAAGTATTCCTCGAAACCACGAGAGCCATAAATGCCTGGTTCACGTTTACCTAACAGGTTCAGGTTGGGGCCATTCAGAATCAGTACCTTCATTTTTAATCCTTCTTTAGTCATTTCTCGGCAAAGGTACGCCTTTTTTCCGAAAACCGCATCATTCCCCGTGCGTTAAATTGCTAATTTACATGAATAAATGTTAAAAACGCACGAGTTCGATAAATCGAAGCAAGCGTGGAGGTGCTCCACAAGCACCTCATATTAAAGAAAGAAGCCCCTGCGCTTCCAACTTGGGCACCGACTTCGGAATCAACCTGCAGTGCGCTTGGGGAAGGTTGGGGCTACTATTTTTTTTCATTTAGGGGGGCAAAGTTAGCGATTTTGGAGTATTTAGTTGTATGTTTCGAAAGAAAACTTTAATTTTGTGGCAAATTTTAACATTAAATAAAGATTTTATGCTTTTCACACAACGTGCCTACCCCATTTTTGAACAGGCAATCAAAGACTATCATGTGCATGACAACATTGACCAGCCAATAGACAATCCCTATGCGGCAGGAACGATTGAACATGACCTCTACACAAAGAACTGGATTGACACGGTGCAATGGCACTTCGAGGACATCATCCGTGACCCGCAGATTGACCCCAAAGAGGCATTGGTACTGAAACGTCGCATTGACAAAAGCAATCAGGACAGGACTGACCTGGTGGAAACTATCGACTCTTGGTTTTGGACCAAATACAAGGACCTGAAAGTGAGAGAGGATGCCACCATCAACACGGAGAGTCCTGCATGGGCAGTGGATAGACTTTCCATTCTGGCCCTGAAGATTTACCACATGCAAGAGCAGGTGGATCGCCCAGATGCCAGCGAAGAGCACAAGGCAAAATGTCAGCAAAAGTTGGATGTGTTGCTGGAGCAGCGGAAAGACCTCTCAACCGCCATCGACCAACTGATAGAGGACATCGAGGCTGGACGGAAGTACATGAAGGTGTACAAACAAATGAAGATGTACAACGACGAGAGCACCAATCCTGTCTTGTATAAGAAAGCTAATAAGTAAAAAAAGACAAGCGCTTTTCTCCTGATTATGAAAATCGGCTTCGACGCTAAACGACTCTTCAACAACTTCACTGGCTTAGGAAACCACAGCCGAACAACGATTGACATCCTGACGGCTGAGTTCCCTGAGAATGAGTATTGGCTCTACACGCCCAAGGTGAGGTTGAACGGGGTGACGTTGCCGTATGTGGGGAAGAAGGGATGCCACATCGTCACGCCGAAGGGTATGATGAGAGGCGGCGCATGGAGAACGTATGGGCTGGTGAACGAGATGAAGAAGGACGGCATCGAGGTTTTCCACGGATTGAGCAACGAGATGCCTGTGGGCTTGTTCCACTCAGGCATCGCATCTGTGGTGACGATTCACGATGTGGCCTTCAAGACGTTTCCCGACATGTACCACTGGCATGACCGCAAAATCTACGACATGAAGTGGCAGTATGCCTGCAACCATGCCGACTACATCATCTGCATCAGTGAATGTACAAAACGCGATGTGCTGGAGTTCTACAATGTGCCTGAACACAAGGTGGAGGTGGTGTATCAGCCTGTGAACCCCATCTACTATCAAGGGATGATGGAGCGTGACAACTTGCCGCCGTATATGCTGTATGTGGGTAGCATCAACTCGCGGAAGAACTTGCTGGGTGTGGTGAAGGCGATGGAACTGATGCCAAAGGACTTGCAATTACCGCTCGTAGTAGTGGGCGGTGGCGGAAGCTACAAGCGGCAAGTGAAGCAGTACATTGCGGAGAAGGGAATGGAAAGCCGTTTTGTGTGGCCTGAGATGATAGACCCTGAAGGCATGAAGCGACTCTACACAAATGCGGAACTGTTTGTCTATCCTTCTTTCTACGAGGGTTTTGGACTGCCTGTGGTGGAGGCGCAACTCTGTGGGTGTCCCGTGGTGACAAGCAACGTGAGCAGCCTGCCCGAAGCAGGTGGCCCGTGGGCACAGAAAGCCGACCCCAACAGTCCTGAGGACATCTGCGAAAAGATGGTGAAATTGCTGACGGACACAGAACTGCGGAAAAAAACGATGGAGGGTGGACGTGAGTATGCGATGCAGACTTTTGACCCGAAGCGGCTGGCTCGGCAGGTGATGAATGTGTATGAGAAAGTAAAACATTAAGACATGGCTAAAAGTGTTTATCTGGGCATGATTGGTGACATCATGCACCCAGGACTGATTAACATCATCAATGAGGGCGCGAAGTATGGCGACCTCATGATTGGTTTATTCACGGACAGGGCAATTGCCACGCACAAGCGTATTCCGCACCTGACGTATGAGCAGCGGAAGACGGTGGTGGAGAATATCAAGGGGGTGAAGTGTGTGGTGCCGCAGGAGGAATGGAGTTATGTGGAGAACCTGAAGAGGTATAAGCCTGACTACATCATCCACGGGGATGACTGGAAGACAGGGGCTGACAGCGAAATCAGGGAGCAGGTAATAGAGGTGATGAAGCAATGGGGCGGTGAAGTCATCGAGATTCCCTACACGCAAGGCATCAACTCATCAGCACTGGCAGAGGAAATCAAGAGCATCGGCACAACTCCAGAGGTGCGCATGAAGTCGCTGAGGAGGCTGATTGCGGCAAAACCTATCGTGAGGATTCTGGAGGCGCATGACGGTCTGAGCGGCCTCATCATCGAGAACCTGCAGTTTGAGCAGGACGGAGTGATGGAGGCGTTTGACGGTATGTGGTCAAGTTCGTTGACGGACTCAACGTCGAAGGGAAAGCCCGACATTGAGGCAGTGGACTTGACAACGCGCATGCAGGACTTGACGAATATTCTGGAATGCACGACGAAGCCTATCATCTACGATGGTGACACAGGCGGCAAGTTGGAGCATTTTGTCTTCACGGTGAGAACGCTAGAGCGTAACGGCATCTCGGCAGTCATCATCGAGGACAAGATTGGTCTGAAGAAGAACTCGCTGTTTGGTACGGATGCCGTTCAGACACAGGACACCATCGAGAATTTTTGCAACAAAATCAAGGCGGGCAAGAATGCGCAGGTGACAAAGGATTTCATGATTATCGCCCGTGTAGAGAGCCTCATCGCAGGTAAGCCAGTGGCGGATGCGCTGGAAAGGGCTTTTGCGTATGTGGAGGCTGGAGCTGACGGGGTGATGATTCACAGTAAGGAGAAGACGGGCGCTGACATCAAGGAATTCTGCACGGAGTTCAGGAAGAAACATTCGCAGGTGCCTATCGTGATTGTGCCGACGACGTATGACCAGTTCCGTACGGAAGACTTTGAGCAGTGGGGCGTAAACATCGTGATTTATGCCAACCACATGCTGAGGGCGGCTTATCCTGCCATGATGAAGGTGGCTCGTTCCATCTTGGAGAATCACCGTGCACAGGAGGCGAGAGACCTCTGTATGCCCATCAAGGAGATACTGGAACTGATTCCAGGAACGAAGTAACCAGCCCATGTGCTGGGCGATGGTTCAGTAAAAATTGAAGGATAGAAGGATGATTTCACCTAAGTATTTTGTGGAGTCGCTGGCAAAAGCTGGCATTGACTTCTTTGCAGGGGTGCCTGACTCGCTGCTGAAGAACATTTGTGCGTATCTGACAGATAATTCCCCGAAGGAGAAGAACATCATTGCCGCCAATGAAGGTGCGGCTGTAGGATTGGCTGCGGGACATTATCTGGCATCGGGGCAGATTCCTGTGGTATATATGCAGAACTCCGGCTTGGGCAACACGGTGAACCCGCTGATGTCGCTGACGGATGAGGATGTGTATAACATCCCCGTGCTGCTGCTGGTAGGTTGGCGTGGAGAGCCTGGTAAGCATGATGAGCCACAGCATGTGAAGCAGGGGAAGGTTACTATCCCCCTGTTGGATGCGATGGGCATCAGGAATGTGGTGATGGCAACAGAGGAGGGGGACTTGCAGCGACAACTGGATGATGCCATCGTTTACATGAAGGAGACGAAACGTGCGTTTGCGTTTGTGATTCAGAAGGGCACCTTCGACGAATATAAGTTGCAATCGGTGGCAACCTCGGGGCTGAGCATGAGCCGTGAAGAAGCAATTCAAGCGGTGGCTGGAAGCATCGAGGAGGAGGCTGTCATTGTCTCGACCACCGGCATGATTTCAAGGGAGTTGTTTGAGTATCGTGCCAACAACGGCATGGGACATGACCGCGACTTCCTTACGGTGGGGTCGATGGGACACGCTTCGCAGATTGCTCTCGGCATTGCCTTGGAGCAGCCCAAGAGACCTGTCTATTGCTTTGACGGTGACGGGGCTACCATCATGCACATGGGCTCGCTCGGCATCGTGGGAGACATGGGTGTGAAAAACTACACGCACGTGGTGTTTAACAATGGCGCACACGACTCGGTGGGCGGTCAGCCTACGGTGGGACTGCGCATCAACATCCCCGCTGTAGCGTTAGCATGTGGCTACCAGTCGGTGAAGTCGGTGGATAACATGGAGGACTTGAAAGCGGCTCTACAGGAGAAGGGAGATGGGCCAAGGCTCATTGAGGTGAAGGTGAAGAAAGGGGCAAGGAAAGACCTCGGAAGACCGACCACGACACCAATACAGAACAAGGAGGCACTGATGACATTCCTTGCGGATGGAAAATGTTAAAATGGGAAATGATGAATGAGAAAGAACGCCCAACACGTGGGCTGATAAAGACAGCGGTCATCATGGCAGCAGGCTTGGGCACTCGTTTCGGGAAAATGACGGAGACAGTGCCAAAGGGTTTTGTGGAATGTGGCGGCATGTCGATGGTGGAACGTAGCATCCGAACACTCATCGATTGTGGCATTGAACGCATCATCATCGGCACGGGATATCTGAAAGAGAAGTATGAGGCACTGAAGGAGGTGTATCCACAGATTGAGTGTGTTTTCTCGCCCAGATATGCTGAGACGAACAGCATGTACACGTTGTGGAACTGCCGTGAGGTGGTGGGTGAAGATGACTTCCTGCTGCTGGAGAGTGACTTGGTGTTTGAGAAGAAGGCCATCACGTCGCTGCTGGAATGCCCCGAGCCTGACATCATGCTGATTACCCCTGTGACGAAATTTCAAGACCAGTACTATGTGGAGTATGGCGAAGGGAACAGGCTGACCCGCTGCTCGACGGTGGAGACGGAACTGAAGGCGAAGGGAGAGTTGGTGGGCATCCACAAACTGTCGAACAAGTTCTACCGTGCCATGTGTGAGGACTATACCCAGAAGGTGGAGGAGAAACCGAAATTGGGTTATGAGTATGAGTTGCTCACGATGTCGCAAGAAATCATGAAGGTATATGTGCTGCGAGTGGAAGGATTGAAGTGGTATGAGATTGATGATGTGGATGACCTGAACTATGCAGAGGAGCATATCCTTCCTTATTTATAATAATGTATATGGAGAAGATTAAAAGAAATGTGTTGCTGAACCCTGGGCCAGCAACGACTACCGATACCGTGAAATACGCACAGGTGGTGCCTGACATCTGTCCACGAGAGAAGGAGTTTGCAGGCATGATGAAGCAGTTGCGCAGCGACTTGTTGAGGGTGGCACATGCACCTGAGGAGAAGTTCACCTCGGTGCTTTTCTGTGGCTCAGGCACCATCAACATCGACGTGTGTCTGAACTCGCTGTTGCCTGAGGGGAAGAAGGTGTTGGTGGTGAACAACGGTGCCTACAGCACCCGTGCGGTGGAGGTGTGTGAATACTATGGACTGCCGCATATTGACCTGAAATCATCGGTGTATGAACGTCCCGACCTTGAAGCGGTGAAGAGGACATTGGACGAGAATCCAGACATCTATATCGTCTATACCACTCATCACGAGACGGGCACAGGCATCTTGAACCCCATCCGTAAGATTGGTGCTTTGGCACATGAACATGGTGCCATTTTCGTGACCGACACGACTTCATCGTTAGGGATGATTCCGTTTGACATGGAAAAGGACAACGTGGATTTCTGCATGGCATCGGCTCAGAAGGGATTAATGGCAATGACGGGATTGTCGTTCATCGTGGGCAACACGGAGGAGATACGCAAGTCGAAGGGCTACCCGAAACGCTCCTACTACTGCAATCTCTACATGCAGTATGACTTCTTCGAGAGGACGGGCGAAATGCACTTTACACCTCCTGTACAGACTATCTATGCCACGATGCAGGCTCTGAAGGAGTATTTTGCCGAAGGTGAGGAGTCGAAGTTTGCCCGTCATCGCCGTGTGTTCGATGCCATTCACCGGGGTATTGAGCGTTTGGGACTGAAAGATGTCATTAAGCACGAATGGCAGTCGGGTCTCGTGGTGTCGGTGCTCTACCCCGAAAGCCCGAACTGGGACTTCGAGAAGGTGCACGACTACTGCTACGAGCGTGGCTTCACCATCTATCCTGGCAAAATCAGCACAACCAACACGTTCCGTCTCTGTGCACTGGGTGCCATCGACGAGCAGGATATCGATGACTTCTTTGTAGTGTTGGAAGAGGCACTAAGAAAGTATGAGATAGAGGTATAGAGATAAGTAAGAGGTGAAAGATAAGAGATAAGAAGATGGCATCCTACGACATTCGTCCACTGCAACTGCACATTCTTGGCAACCTCATGGCACTTGATTCCGTATGCCGTGAGCACGGTTTGCGCTACTTCATCGTGGCTGGGACAATGCTGGGGGCTGTGCGCCACAAAGGGTTCATCCCATGGGATGATGACCTTGATGTGGGCATGCCACGCAAGGACTATGACCTGCTGATGGCACATGCCAAGGAGTGGATGCCTGCCCCCTATGAGGTAGTGGC
The DNA here is from genome assembly GCA_016280445.1 of Bacteroidaceae bacterium. GTDB lineage: Bacteria > Bacteroidota > Bacteroidia > Bacteroidales > Bacteroidaceae > Minthosoma. Next base: position 18,458 of record JAEEGS010000008.1, on the reverse strand, counting down.
TTACGAGACGGATGCCTCCTACCCTCTCCCCTTTGCAAAAATTCAGGATGCCAGCACAACGCTCATCGAACGGATGCACCTAAAGTATCTGGGAGGTGTTTACATCGATGTGTTCCCGCTCGACGGCATGACCTCCAATCCCCTGAAGCAACGCCTACACCTGATGCGTTACTTCTACTACAAGAAGGTGATTTATTTCCTGTGCAGAGACCCCTACCGCCACGGGCATGGTCCCTCCTCGTGGATTCCTCTGCTCTGCCGACGTTTCTACACATTGGCAGGTGTGCAACGCACCATGCAGAAACTCCAGACGACCTACGACTATGAGACTTCTGACCTCATTATCGACCATGATTTCGGCAAACGAGGCATCATGCCACACAACGTGTATGGTCATCCCACTGACATCCAGTTTGAGGGACAAACGGTATGGGGTGTGGCAGACCCAGATCATTACCTGACACACCTGTATGGTGACTATATGACCATCCCTCCAGGCCCTAAACAGAAGCAGCATAACTTCCATCTATTGGACTTGGAAAAACCATACCGAAAATGTCAAGTTCATGATGAATCACTTGACATGACCTCCTCCACCTAACCAACTTTTCGTCCCATCATCTATCCACTTCCCGATGAAAAAGCAAGTCTCTATCGTCAATATTCCACGCAACCCCAACGACACACAAGTCTACATGCAAAGTTTCTGCCAAGCATGGATGGCTTGTGGAGGTGCTTCAGTGGAACAAAGCCCATGGCTTCGGTACCGCATTTTTGGTCACATGATGAAATTGGCGGCAATGATGCACTGGGGCGGGAAGAAACATGATCAAGCCTATCTGGTGTGTTCCCGTGGAGGACACTTACTCAAGGCTTCTATCCCCTATCTTTTTCATGGTGAAATCATCCCTATGCTGTGGGATTGCTGGCCATCGAAATGGAAAAAACTGGAGAAAGACCTGCAACTGATAAAATGCAAGATGTGTTTCTGTACTTCGTCAGACATGGTCAAGGAGTTCAGCAAAAGACTTCCTAACATACAATTTGTGCACGTTCCAGAAGGGGTTGACACTACTGAGTATATAGAGGGAAAAGCACTGACAGAACGGAACATTGATGTGTATGAGATGGGCAGAAAGCATAACTTCTACCACAAGAAACTGATGGATGGGAACATGGAGGAACGCTGTGTTTTCATTCACAAACCTACAGGATACGATGTAAAACTGGAACTGGTCTACATGAGTTGGAACAGTTTCACGGAGAAGTTGGCAGACTCCAAAATCGTCATTTCTTTCCCTGCCAGCATGACCAACCCCAAGTATCAAGGCACTGTGGAGACCTTGACCATGCGCTATTGGGAGGCCATGCTTTCTCGTTGTGTCATGGTGGGGCATTGTCCACAAGAACTCATCGACTTGATAGGCTATAACCCTGTGATTGAAGCCGATTTTGTGAATCCATGCGGTCAAATAGACGACATCTTGTCGCATCTCGAAGATTATCAAGAGATGGTTGACCACAATCGTGAAACGGCTCTCAAATTTGCCCCTTGGGATACACGCATGAGCATTCTTCTCAAGGCTCTAGAGACCTATTCTTGACGGGAAGATTTTTCTGTACCCCTTTCTATTCTTTCCGTGCTACTCAGCCCTTCTATCCGTGTTACTTACCCTTGTTCTTCCGTACAGATGGACGCATGGACAAGGCCAAAACATTGCCTCGAAGGAATACTGGAATCAGGAACCAGTTTTTAGGGTTGACCGACTTGGTAATGAACTGTTCAAGACGGAAGAAGAAGGTCATCAACGGATGGTGGTATTTACTGTAGCAATAGATTTTTGAGATGAATCTCTCTTTCCGAATCTCTTTCTTTGCCTGATGGGAAGAGGCTCCATGAGCATGCAAGAAACGCACAGCAGGATAAACCACATTCTTATAACCTTCCCGTTCGAGTCTTCTTCCAATGTCATACTCTTCATGGAAGAGAAAGATGTTGGTGTCAAACCCACCTATCTTCCAGAAAACCTCAGCAGGGAAAAGCATAAAACTCCCGTTAATCTCAGACACGACGAAAGGTTCTGTGCGTGAAAGGTCTCGTCGTGGTGGATACTTTTTAGGGAACAACGACTCAAATATATTATCACCGAAGAGGTCGTGTCTGATTCCAAACTTATGGCGGAAGGCAGAGGCAGGCGACCCGTCGGAACGGTATTGCTGAGGAGTTACAACTCCAACGTCCTGATGCTGAGACAGGTATTCAATGAGTGGCGTGACACAGTCCTCCACCAACTGCACATCGCTGTTCAAAAAACAGAGAAACTCCCCCTGTGCTTGCATAGCACCCAGCATGTTACCCCCTCCGAAACCCATGTTTATCTTACTGCGCACAAGGGTGTGCTGCGTTGGGATAAGCGACACCAACGCTTGATAGTTCTCCTCACTGCTACAGTTGTCAACCACGATGATTTCATACGGATGCTCTCCGTAGAATTTCTCAATGGAATCCACGCATTGCCGTGTAATCTCAGGAGTGTTATAGTTCAGAATGATGAAAGATACCATCATTTTTTCCCTGTCATCTTCTTCTTAAGTTTTTTACGTTCCTCAAAAGCAATCAGTTCCTTCTTTACATACTGATAAGATTCATCCTCGTCCCATCCTCGAATCTGTGCATAGCGCTTCACTATCTTCTTCATGGCTGGCCGCACATGGGTGATACGCATCAGCGTCTTGAGACATTCCTCGCGGGACGGATTCTCCACAAAACGGGAGCGGTTGATGTCAATGGTCGTAATATGGTAGCCTGTGGGCGATGTCGGGTCTTCCCGATAGAGGAAGTTGGAAAGATTCACATCTCCATGCAAGAACCCTTTCTCATGCATATCCACCAAGAAATGGGCGATAGCATTAATCAGGTCGTCATGGCTGTCCCATTCGTCGCGCAACAGACGGGCATCCGGGTCTCCACAATAGGTGAACACCACATAGCCGCGACGGAAAAGTCCATACTTGTATTCCTCTATACAAGCAATGGGGGCCGGAGTGCTGATGCCCATTTCCAGCAACTTCAAGCCATACTCGTAAGCCCGTTTCGCCTTGCTCGGACGACGGAACGTATAATCAATGCGTTGATGAAACGGCGCAACACCAAAACGCTTGGCTGCAATCTTTCTTCCATCAACCTTGAAAACCCTCACCTCGTTACGGGCATTATAAATGAGGATACCTCCATCATCGTATTTTGCTGGCAGGTTTTCCACAAAATGAGTAAACGACTCAAACTCGGGATTTATAATATACTTATATTTCATGGTGTTATGGAATAGGATGGTATGTTGATATTATTTAGTTTTGCATATTCTCGATAAGGCATGTCAAGATTCACATAATGATAGACGTGCTGTACCTGCTTCTCCTTAGGCGGCAAGGTCATATAGTCACCATAGAAAGCCCTAAGGCATCGGTCGGCATCGTTCACCCCAACGTATTTCTTCCCCTCAAATTCGTATGGCTTTCCCTTGCCGAGCCAATTCTTCTCCACGATACCATGCTCCAAGAGTTTATGGTCGATAGAGCGTTCGCAGGCATCAAACGCATACTCTTGCATGATGCCCTGCACCTTGTCCTGCATCCAGCGCAGGGTGAAAACCCGATGGATGAGCCACGGCCACCACGAACGGGGTCCATGCCCATGCTTGAAAGGGTCACGACCGCGCAAAAAGAGAAGATGCCTCCAGAACTTATAGCGTTTCACGTGGCGCTGAGCCTGCTTCTCGTCAGAGGGATAGCCGTCGATAGGGAAAATGTCGATGTAGAGACCCTCCGGGAACATGAAATCGGGACGTTCCAACAACGTGGTGCTGCCGTTGATGGCCTTGGCAAAGGGGTAAGGGTAGTCAGGACGGTTGTGGGAACCAATCACCTCGAAAGGTTCCGGCATCCATTCATGGCAGTGCTGCATGAGGCGTTCATAATCAGGACGTGGCATACCAATATCCATATCGTCATCCCATGGAATGAAACCACCGTGACGCACCGAACCCAGCAAGGTGCCAGCCCATATGTAATACTGTAACCCATGCTCTCTGCACACCTTGTCAATGCAGTCAAGAATGGGCAGTTGCTTCGTGCGTATGGCATTCAGGTCGTAACGTACTGCTTCTGTCGATAATCTCATTTTTCAACTTTCAATTTTCAACTTTCAATTTTCCCAAGACTTCTTTATACAGAGCCACATAAGCCGCTATGTGTTTCTCGTAACTGAAATCCTTGGCATGTGCCCGAATGTGAGCCATCCTCTCCGTCTGGTCATAGAACCCTGGAAGTGTCCTCTTCACCACCTCCGCCATCTGGTCGGGCTGCAAGTCATCCCACACCGTGGCGCAATCACCACAAATCTCAGGCAGACACGTGGCTGACGAGATGAACACAGCCCTCCCGAACTGCATGGCCTCGATGGCAGGCAAACCGAACCCCTCGCCCACACTCGGAAAGAGGAACGCCTCGCAATGGCGGTACAGCCACACTTTCTCCTCAGCCGAAATCTTCCCAGCCAGCACCGCATTGCCCGTGTCCAGTTGCCCGATGTGCTGCCGCACCACCTTCGCATAGTCAAAATGGTCATCGCCACACACATACAGGTCGTGGTCAGGAAAATGACGCATCATGTCCACCAGCAAATGAAAATTTTTCTTCGGGCGAATCTGTCCGATGGCAAAGAAAAACGGCCGTCCTGTGGCAAAGGCAGGTTTCGCCTCCGGTTCCCCTGTGATGTCCTCCACACCATTGTAGATGACCCTCACAGGCTTCCCCTTCAGGTCGAACTGCTCCTCAATCTGTCTACCCACATACTTGGAAATGCAAGTCACAGCATCAGCCTGGTTAATGCCATGCTGCAACACAAACCTGTGCTTCTGTTGCCGAATCCAGTTCTTCTCTGTCAGATAGTTCAGGTCATGGATGGTCAACACAAAGCAATCACACTTACCCCTCCGGCGCTTGAGTTGATGCTGGGTTGTGGAGTGCCACAGATTCACCGTCGGCAAACCCTTGCGGAAGTACTTATGATACTTTCGCCTCCTGTAACTGACATCCACATTCGGCCCATAGTTATTTTCATACCCCATCGGCAACAAAAAATGGAACCTCAGCGCCTCATCCACCATGCGGGAATACCACGCCGCATAGTTCTTGGCAATCTGGCCAAAACCGCTCGTAGGGTTTCCAATGTCACAAAGGTCAAGCAGGACAGATTTCTTTTCCATGCGGCAAAGGTAATAAATTTAATTGATAATTGACAATTGACAATTGATAATTTGCCATTCGGAGAGTTTTTTGAGGGTGAAAAACAAGTCAGATAGTAAAAAATGTCAATTATCAATTATCAATTATCAATTCTTCTTCGTATCTTTGTCCCACTCCTCAATTATCAATTGTCAATTATCAATTTCCAAATGAACATCCTCGTCATACGCTTCCGTCAGATGGGCGACGCCATCCTCGCTACCTCACTGCTCAACACCCTGCGCCACAACTTTCCCGAGGCGCAGATACACTTCGTGCTCAACGAGAAGATCGCCCCACTCTTTCAGGGACACCCCTCCATCGACCGCATCATCACCTTCACCGATGAAGAGCGACACCATTTTGTTCATTATCTGAAACGAGTGTGGCAAATTGTCCACCACACCCACTACGACATCATCATCGATATGCGTAGCACTGCCAACACCATGCTCTTCGCACGGTTTGCCCCTCACACCCCCTACCGAATTGGCGTGAAAAAAGGCTACACCCGTTTGGCATTCAACCACCTCATTCCTCCCTGTGGCAGCAAATCCATCGTCGAGCACGACATCAACTTCGCTTCGCCGCTCAATGCCATCAAACCCATCCAGCCCGTCAAGGAATTTACCCTCCACATCACGGAAGAAGAGAAACAAACTTTCCGTACCTACCTGCAACAACAAGGCATCGATCTCGCCAAGCCCGTCATGCTCGCCAACGTCACCGCCAAACTCGCCTCCAAAGTCTGGGACGAAGACCGCATGGTGTGGGTACTCCGCCAGTTCATCACGACCTACCCCGACTGGCAAATCATCTTCAACTATGCCCCCGGACAAGAAGAGACCAACGCCCGTCGGGTGTATGAAAAATTAGGAAGTCCCCGACAAGTCTTCATCGACGTGCAGGCACGCTCCTCCCGCCAACTCGTGGCGATGGGCTACTGCACCACCCTCTTCTTCGGCAACGAAGGCGGCGCGCGTCACATCATGCACGCCACCGGCTGCCCCTCCTTCGTCATCTGTGCCCCCGGCAACAGCAAAACCGTGTGGCTGCCCCAAAACAGCGTACCCGCCGCAGGCATCTCGCCAGCCGACCTCGCCAGCCCCTCAGCACTCGCCAAGATGAACAAAGCCCAGCAATACAACCTTATCACCCAAGAGAATGTGTGGGAGGGGTTGAAAGACTTTATTCTAAAGTATAAGGTTTAAAGACCATGCGGCCAGTTCCCCTGATGAGAGCACCGCGTCAGCCCTCTTTAAACTTTAAACTCTAACCTTTAAACTTTATCCCCCAACTCTATCACTTCCAAATCCTTGATTTCTCGTCCATCGATGACGATACGCACCAAGGTTCTCACCTCATGAAAGCCATACCTGCCAGCAGCTCCAGGGTTGACATGCAGACAGTTAATGGTGGGGTCATTTATCACCCGCACAATATGAGAATGACCTGCGATGAAGAGTTGAGGAGGATTGGCATAAATCAAGCGGCGTATCCTGGCATCGTATTTGCCAGGATACCCGCCGATATGCGTCATCAACACATCCACTTCTTCACATTTCCATCGGTACACCTCCGGAAAGCGGATGCGCACGTCGCCGCTGTCGATGTTGCCATACACAGCACGCAAGGGGGCAATCTCAGCCAGTCGGTCAGCCACCTCCATTGAGCCGATGTCGCCCGCATGCCAGATTTCGTCACACTTCTCGAAATAGATTTTATAACGCTCATCCCAACAACCATGCGTGTCGGATAGCAACCCGATTTTTTTCATATCATTACTTATAATTTCTTTGTTTCAAACACCAATGGAATCACCACCTTCATCACGATGTTTCTTCCCATATTGTACACACCCATGCGTCCTGTCGCCACATTGATGTCCGTGTATTTCAATCGGCTCAGATGGCTTTGGTAGGCGCGGTTCAAGAGGTTGTCGGCTGTCACGTACAGTTCGGCAACCTTTCTTTTTCCCAGCATGAGGTCGGTGCCAACCGAGAGGTTCAGCAACGTGTAGGAAGGCGTGGCTGTTTCCGTCTGGTCAGCCTTGTAGTAGTGGTTCTGACGCAGATAGCACTCCAATCCCAATGCCACATAAGCATTGTTCAACGCCTTGCCATGATGCGTAATCTCATACTTCAGTTCCGATGTCCAACGCGGTGCTGGCGTGAAAGGCAGATAGCGCGTCTCCTCCGACTGATTCAACTGGCGGGCATCCACATAGGAGAACGTGTTGCCGAAGTGCAGACGGTGAATCGGGTGGATGTCCACACCCACTTCGAAGCCCAACAGGCGGGCATCGCCCTGCGTATATTCATACGTGTTGTACCCTTCTTCCTTCACCACATTGATGCGCTTTGTGAAGATGTAATCGCTGATGCGGTTGGCAAAGAGTGCTGCCTGTGCCGACACGTGGCGAGACTCGAAATCCACACCCAAATCAGCCTGCCAACTGCACTCCGCCTTTAGGTTGAAGTTCCCTAACTCATAACGCACAGTTCCCTCATGCACACCGTCAGCACCCAGTTCGCTCATGTTGGGAGCACGGAACCCTCGCGCCATGTTCAGACGCACATTCAGATGTTCCGTCGCGTTCCACACGGCACCCACACTGCCCGTCACGGCGCTGAAGTTACGCGAGTGAAAGTCCAGATGACGATGGTCGTAGCGGAGACCGCCATTCAGCGTCCAGCGGTTCAGCGTCTTGCTCACTGTGCCGTAGCCACCGATGTCGAAGAGCCTATACTCAGGTATGAGCGATTCCTCACCCAAGTTGCGCGAGCGTTGCCACATGCCGTTCACACCAACCGCCACTTTCCATCCGTCGAACTCATGGGTGAGATAGCGCACATCGTAGGTCACTGTATGCAGTTTGAAGAACAACTCATACTCGCTGGCACTCTCCTCGTATTCCTGCCTCCTGTTCTGCTGATAGCCCACAATCGCCTTCAAAATGCCCTTAGGCAGATTCACAGCATTGTCCCACACAGCCCTATAGTGCTTCACCTGCTGGAAAGGCAACGTCTTCCGATAACTCCTCTTACTCCAATCCTCACTCCTCTCCAACTCTCCTGTTTCCTCGTCACGTTCACCTTCCACAATGCCAGGCGTCAGATGGTAACACGTCCACATCAGACGCGAATGTCCCCACTGCTTATCCAGCCCCAGCATCATGCGGCCAGCCCGTTCGCGGAACTGCGAACCAGGCACATAACCGTCATACTTGTTCTTATACGCATGCGCCATCTTGTCGGAAAAACGTCCGTCCCACACGAAACCGCCCTGATTGCCGGCAGCATTCAGCGAGTAGGCAAACAACCCGTTGTTCGTCTGGTACTCCGCGCTCACATTGGCATGAATCTCCCCATCCAGAGGCGAAGGTGCGCTATGCAGAATCAGCACACCCGCCATCGCATCCGAGCCATACATGAGCGAGGCAGGCCCTTTCAGTATCTCCACAGAGCCGACTCCATTGCCGTCCACCTCCACACCATGCTCGTCGCCCCACTGCTGTCCCTCTTGGCGCACACTCTCGTTCATCACGATGATGCGGTTATAGCCCAAACCGCGGATGATGGGCTTCGAGATGCCGCCACCTGTGGTGATTTGTGCCATTCCCGGCTGCTTCGCCACAGCGTCTATCACGTTCGTCGAGGTGGTCTGGCGGAGTTCTTTCCCCGTCACCACCGAGATGGGAGCCGTCGAGTGCTTCAGTTTCGTGTCGCCTGTCACACCCGTCACCATCACTTCGTTCAACTGCAGATGGCGGTAGAACACATCCGCAGAGTCTTTTTCATGCTGCACACCACACGTGTCCAGCTTATTCTGTGCTGTCATTGCCATAGCATAATAGCACAGCAACGACAGGATAACATATCTTGTCTTCATTTTCTTTTTATCTTTAAAAATTAAAATTAGTACTCCTAAAATTGTCAATTTTGACTTCGCCGAAGATGCTCACGCTCGGCATAGTTCAAAACGAGTTTGACCTCTGCACTCACTCAATCGCATCTTTCCATTGTCAATTACCAAAAGGAGGAGCACGCAAGAAGACAAAACCCCTCGCTCTGGAAACAGCACCTTGCTGTTCAAGACGATGAGGGGCGACATGTAAGAAAACTGTTGCGATGAACACAACCAGCGGCGCCACGAGGAAGGGCAACGTGAGGAACTGGCACAACACACAGTCGAACGAGCAAGTCGTCTGGCTGCCCATGTGACCTGCATGCGGCACATGGTGCATACATTCCTCACAATGTTCATCCTCCAGATGCGTCTCTGGATGCACATGAAGAGACGACAACACCAGCATTGGCAGAAACACCGCCAACAGCACTATCGCAGAAATATGTCTTTTTGTCGTCTCTTTCATTTTAGCCTTCTTCAGGAATCTCATTCAACGTGTCCATGTCAACGTACGTCATTTGACTCAACACATCTTGAAACTCCTTGTGCGGATAGAATTGCACCTTCACCTTATACACGCTTTGGCCGCTCAACTCCTCAGGCGTTTCCGCGCTATGGGCATTGAACGTCGGTTTGAGAGTCCCAATGCCCGCAATCTGCACGCTATGACCCAAAATCAGATAACTCCGCAAACGGTTCGACATCGCTTCCACAATGCCTTTCACCTGTGCGCCCGACACTCCCTGCGCCATCACACACTCCTTCACGAACTCCTCAAACTTGACAGGCTCATAACTGAATTGTTCCATGATCCAAGCCTCATGCTGCTGGTGGTCAGGTCCTAATATCTTCTTCTTTCTTTTTCTGTACGGTATAGCCATATGATTCACGTGCTTAATGGTTGAATATTCTATTACCAGCGGCAAAGGTAGTAAAAGCCGAACACATTACAAAATAAAACGGCCTCTCTTTTTATTGTTGAAGTGCATCCTACGCTCGAGCACCACTCAACGCTACGACAAAAACACAATTTCCGCAACACATTTTCCTCCTATACCTTGCTTCCGTAACCCCAAAATCGACATCGTCGACATCGGTTTGCCGACCTCGACGACATCGACCCACCGACCTCGACGACGTCGGTTCAGAGGCTGCGGAAGCCCGTCGAAAGAGGTTTGAGCGACGGACCCGTTCCTTGTATGGAAGAGAATGAAACAGCTTTTTGAATGTGAAACAAAATAAAATACGAAATATTTGCACCAATCATAAAGAAACCGTATCATAGAAACTGATAACAATTTATCAGTTTCTATGATAGAAGAAGGGGATACTAATAATATGTTATCTGTTCTTGACAACTACATGTTAGAGACCACGGATGACATTGCACTCAAGTTGGCAGAGGACTTTCGGCACAGACGAATTGAGAAAAATCTGACAAGAGAACAGATTGGCGAACGTGCAGGAATCTCCGCCAGCAACATCGTCAGGTTTGAGCAGAAGGGGCTTATCTCGCTGAAAAACTTGATAGCCATAGCCGTTGCATTAGGCTACACATCTGAAATCAAGAACTTATTTGAGACTCCGAAATACTCAACGATGGAGGAGCTGATGCAAATAAGAAGAAATACAGGCAAGAAAAAGGCATACAGAAAACCATGATGTAACAGCGGTAACAGTGGTGGTGCACGCCCCAAAGCTGTTTTCCATGATGAAGAAGGACATTGGTTGGTGAAGTTTCGTCACACCTTCGACTCCAAGGACATCGGACTTCAAGAATACCACTACAATGAGGTGGCCAGGAAATGTGGCATTCATGTGCCAGACTTCAAACTGATGAACGGCCGCTATTTTGCCACACGACGCTTTGACATCGCCAACGGTGGCGAACGGATACACACAGCCACAGCAGGAGGGCTGCTCTGTTTGTCACTATCTAACCCCGTCCTTGATTATAGCAACCTACTTGCACTGACTGGCTATCTCACTCAAAACAGTCATGATGTAGAAGATATGTTTCGTCGCATGGTGTTCAACTACTTGACCGATAACAAAGACGACCATTGTAAGAATTTCAGTTTCTACATCGACCAAAACCAAACCGGGCATTACGCTTGGCATCTTGCACCAGCTTACGACTTGACTCTCTGGACAGAGGGCTATAATGGCGAACATGCTACGTCCGTCAATGGTACAGGCAATCCCACTCTATCAGACATGATAGCCGTCGGTAAAAAAAACAAGATAACAGAAAAGAGATGCCGTGAGATTTTCGATGAAGTTATGACTGCTTGCGGCGACATTCTGTTCCACCACATACAGCCCTAACTTCCTGTATTGTCTTAAAAGCCAACACTACCATAAAAACGATATCCAAAGCCCCCAAATCGACATCGACGACGTCGGTTCAGAGGCTGTGGAAGAGCGTCGTAATAGGTTTGAGCGACGGGCATGTTCCTTCTTTTCTCATTTCTATGCGGGTAGAACAACAAAAACACTCCCCTTGCAATGGAGAAGGAGTACGAGAACCTACTCACGGCCTCTTTGCTGACGTGCCCCACATCGGTTGGTCGATGCGGGGCACGTCGATTTTGAGGCTGTGGATGTGTCAGAATGGGCACATCGCCTAGGCGGACATTTCCTTAATGGGAACGCATATCCGCCGGATGATGTACATGTCAGTAATACACTGTCCAGTCACCGAGACCGATGAACTTCTTATAGTTGCCAACCTCCAGACCGATCCTTGCGCTGCAAGCTACGTTGGACGGGAAATTATGTGAGAAGGAACCTTCGATGACACTCGACTCCTCCAGGCTGTTAGCCGCATAGGTGCCAACGACTCTCCTCTCCACCACTTGCCAGTCGTCCATACTGACATTGACATGATGGGGCCACAACAGAGGATAACCGGCGTTTTTATATATAGGGAACCATGTGTCAAACTCGTTTTCATCGAACACAGTATGCCATACAATATTATAGTTGGAACTTTCAAGCACCTCGACCACTACCTGACAATCGACGAGCGGTTTACCCTTCAGATCCATATGATAAGTAATAAATCCTGGACCAATCGGGTAGCTCTGAGGCTCTTGGAACTGAACAATATGCTTATCATCTTCATCTCTAAATTGCCATATATTCGGCTCTGAATACGTTAGTCCAGCACCTGCCCATCCCTTGACGTTGGGAATAATCAGCCTTTCCCATATAGGGTCGAACTCGACTTTCGTCCCTATACCGTCTAGCATTTTGGCAAACCGTCCGCCTACCACTGCAATGTAAGGCTTGATATCGATTTCTGGTGTCAGGTGCAGTTTGACACCAGACGAGTAATCATCAACGCCCTTGTCAGCAGCGATGCCGAAATTCAGCTTTGCATCGGTAGCAGCACCCAATGAGCACATGGCATAGATGCTGATGCCTGCCTGCATGCCGATGCCACCATAGGCTGTGAGTGACAGCGAACCGCCCGCCTCAAATTGCGGATTGAGTTCCTGCGGCTGTGGTTCTGTATAGTCGCGCTTGAAGCTGACGCCTTGCCCTTTGTTGTAGATAATCCCGTAGGTGCCGAGGTTGTAGTTGAATGTAGTTGAGGCACTGAACTTAACTTCACCGCTGATGCCTCCGAAGGCATTAAATGCCACCTCGGGCAGCACGACGACGGGACCGATGGGGATGCCCGCTGTGTAGAACGTCCAGAGGTGCTTGCGCTTCTCCACCTCATACTTCCCGTAGAGCCCGAAGGTGGTCTTCATCTCCAACTTGGGGTTGACGGTCTGGTAGATGTACTGCAGTTCGCCGTGTATGACACCGATGGCCAGCCTCATGCCGACGCTCATCTTGGCAGAGACATCGCAGCTGCAGTGGCTTCCGTCGTCCATGCTGAGAGTGAGTGCTGGCGTGGTGAACGAGGAGTGCCCTACAGCGCGGGTATTCAGTCCCTCCGTGGCGTTCATCTCGTAGTTGGGCAGCGAGCGTGTGTTGACTACGTTGCCCTCGCCGTCGCGCACCTCCTTCACGTAGCTGCTAATGTCGATGTCCACACCACCGTCAGGGTTCAGGTTGCCGTCGTCATCGTAGAGCGGCTCACCGATGGTTAGTTCCTCGAAGGGGGCTGCGAAGTTCGGCTCGGGCACGGCATAGACCTCGTAGTGCTCGCCGTCAGCCATGAGCTTGCAGGTCTGCACCCTGTAGATGCCGCCTGTGGGCATGTCGGTGGAGGGCTGGTTGAAGATGAGCCATCCGCCCACACGCGGGTTCATGTCCTTGTGCACGGTCATGGTCAAGTGTGGCAGTCGGATGGTGTTGCCGTTATTGTCCACCGCCTTCTCTCCGTCGTCCGTCCTCACAACATCATTGTCGTAGCTAGTCACGGTCACCATGTCCAGCTTCTCTGGTGTCATGATTTGTGCCGTGGGCTTCAGCTCGTAGGTCATGCCCGGCACGTCCTCGTAGGTGGTCACGTCTCCCACGGGATAGACCACACTGCGCTGGAGCGTCTTTCCCTCCTTCGAACCGGCAGTTTTCGAGGTCTTGGTGCCATCTGCGGCCACGAAGGTCACTTCGAAGCCCTTGGGATAGTGTCGTGCAGGCACGACAAGGAAGACGGTGACGAGGCTGTTCTCCTCGACGGTCATGCCCTCAGTGCCGAGGTCGAGGGTCAGCACCTGCCCGTTTCCAATGAAGTTCGCCTCGGGAATGCCGCCCCTGAATGTTATGGTATAGGTGCCGCTCACGGGCGCTCCGTTCAGGTCGCGGAACTCCACGCTGCTTACGGCGGTCTTCTTGTCGAACACTTGCCCGACCTTCAGCACCGCCATGACGTTGAGGAAGTTGATGCCGCCGCCCTTCGAGCCGCTGCCCACCATCACGCAGGCTTCGGGGTCGGGTTGCGCCACACCTCCAACTTCGGTGTAGTGTTGAGTGGTGGAGAACTGGAGTTTCAGTCCCTCGTTCGTCAGTGTGGCTGAAGTGCTGTAAGGGTAGTAAGCGGTCAGGTCGCCCGAAGGAATGTCTGAGGTGCTTTTGAAGTCAGCCGTCTTTCCATCGGCAGAGATGGTGCCGTCGGCCACACTGAAGCTGACGTTCTGTGCCGACGAACCGAACACGCCGATGCGGTCGCCCGCTTTCCAGAACGACTCCAACTTGATGCCTGGATTGTCGATGACGATGGAGCGTGTGGCTGTCTCGTCATCTGCAATGGTGGCGCGGAGAGCTGTCGGGTCACCTGATGGCGTGGAGGCGTTCTCCTGCTCCGTGCAGGCTGTGGTCAGCAGTGTCATGCCAACCAGCAGCCCTTGTATGAATCTATATATCTTCATGGTTATGTTGTTTGTTTAGTTGTTAGTCCCAGTCTGTTCCTTCTCCGTATTGGTAGTCGTTGCCTGTCAGCACCGCATCCTTATCCGCTACGGTGAAGGTGTGCCGGTCGTTCAGCTCGTCTGATTCGTTGATGATGGTGACGGTGCCTGAGCGTGGGGTGTCTCCCGTGCGGGCGGTAGAGGTGACCACCAACGTCACGTTGTCCTTTCGGCTGACCGTGAGCCATGCGGCATTGGTCACTGCTTTCCAACTGTAGCAGTTGGTGCTCACTGTGACCTCCTGTGTCTCACCGGCGGCTGATAGGTGGAGAATGTCGCCGAATCCAGTGTTGGGCAGCAGCGGTGTGCTGATGATAACGTTGGTGTTCTGCACAATGGTGATAGTGCGGTCGAACACTCCACTGCCAATGATGCGCATCGTGGCGGTGCGTGGCGGGTCATAGACATAGATGCCGTTCGCGTCGCGCACGTCATACTCGGTGGCGTTAACGACAAGCCGCTTCGTGTTCTCCATGGCTGTGGGCTGCACCTGCGCCGTGCACCACGCTTCGCTGCAAGTGACGTTGAAGTCGCTGGCCTCAAGATTGGTCTGGAGCGTGAAACCCGTTGATGAGGCATCCTTGTTGAAAACCCACACGTCGGGCATGTCGGTCGTGCAGTACTTGTCGGTCGGGTTCACAGGCGGCTGTTCCCCTGGGTCGTCAGGTTCTCCAGCACCTCCACCGCCTCCGCTGCAACTGGCCAGAGTGGCCGTCAGCAGGGCAAAGAAAAAGAGTTTTGTCTTCATAGACTTTGTTGTTGATGGGTTGATATTAGGTTGATTGTTTTTATCTCAGTTGGTCAATTGGTGCGGGTTCACACAACTGCGGCACGTTTCAGCCTCACGGGGAGGTCGAAACGTGCCGTATGGATACTCTGCACATCAGTGCGGATTCTGTTTGAATCAGACGATGAGAATGGGGGGGTAGAATATTGTTCATGTAAGGTGGAGTTTTCTCATGTTGTGGTATAATAGTATGGTAAAAAGCAATATCTTCGTTGCAAAGTTATACGTATTTTGGGAACCACGCAAGAAAAAGGAGGAAAAATATCCCATTTGATTCTTCTTCTTTTGGTTGGCTAGTATATGGTTCACCAATGTCAGCCTTATCATCATTGAATTGACACTTGGTGTTCTTTACCTGTTTGGAGTGATGGACTAAAATACCGCTAATTGTCACATCTTCTATAAAATATGGCTCGAATCATGTTAAAGTCTGTGTTTGCTGGCTAATGATTGAAAGAAATGTTGTAACTTTACAATTCAAAGTTTGTAAATCAGACGTTAAGATATGGCAAAGAACACCATCGAGTTCCTCGGCATCTGGGAGTCTATGTATAATCCGAATTTTAATTTCCCAGAATTCGAGGGAATTACAAATGCAGCGGGTCTGAATCGTTTCATCCTCTCCGTAAAGCAATGGGTGGAGAAAACCAACTCGCGCGGAATCATTGCCAAGGCTGGCCACTACGGTGGTACGTATGCCCATAAGGACATAGCCTTTGAGTTTGCCACATGGGTATCACCCCAGTTCAAACTCTATTTGATTCAGGAGTTCGAGCGTATGAAGACAGACGAGCAAAAACTGCTCGGATGGACGGCAAAGCGTGAAGTGTCGAAAATCAACTACCGCATTCATATGGATGCCATCAAACAGAATCTGATTCCTGAAGAGGTGACCCCAGCACAAGCCAGCATCATCTATGCGGAGGAGGCAGACGTGCTCAATGTGGCCATGTTCAGACAGACAGCCAAGCAATGGCGTGAAGTTCATCCTGATTTAAAAGGAAACATCCGCGACTATACCTCCATCAATGAGCTGATTTGCTTTGCAAACATGGAGAACATCAATGCCGTGCTCATCGACGATGATATGCCCAAGGCGAACGCCTCATGCGTCTCAACCGCATCGCCATCCACCAGATGCAGGTGCTGGAACAAGATGACAATAGGAATCTGTTGAAGTAATATATAATAAAGGTGCAGAAAATATTGCACAAAAACCTCTCGTTTTTTTCATTTTCGGTCAGAAACGCTCGAGGATAGTTATAAAAAAACGGATAGTGCTGAAACTGCTCTATCCGCTCATGTATACAAATGCCCACAACTTTACACCACCACCAGGAATCATGGTGTTCGTTCTTTAACCTTCTGATTTTCTAATATAGGAAGCCCAACATCCAGAGAGGCAGTTTTGCTCCATCAGGCATATCCCAATCATCTGCAAAAATATAGGAGTCTTTCACACCTGCAATCTGTGAAAAGTCCTTGCTGCGTCCACCTATCTCAAAAGTATATTTTGAATCTACCTTGAAGTCACCCTGCGCTTTACCATATTCTACATTATGAGACTCTGAAAGGCTGCTGATGGCAAAAGTCTCGCGAAGAGTACCTATCTCCACCTTGGTGGGAGCTAAGGCATACATAATATTTGTATTCTCCAGGTATACTTTGTCGGGCTTGGAAAGTTTTCCTATCTTCTTTCTGTCTGAATACAGCAGATTCAGCACTTTGGCATCGCCCAAGTATTTGAGGTATTCGACCACCGTGTCACGCCCTATCTCAAGAGCGGCAGCAATCCTGTTGGCATTCAATTCAAAAGGTATCTCGCTACATATCATGGTGATGAGCGCTTGAAGCTTTCTGACATTGGCAACATCCACTTTGCAAATCTGAGGTAGCTCGGTTTCAATGATGTAGTTGACCACCTGCTCAATTTTTGTGTAATACTCGCCTTCACCTTCCAACAGGAAAGGGTAGTAGCCCTTCTCCAAATATTCCTTGAACATGGCTACGGGCTTGCACTTTGAAGATACCATTTGCCACAAATCGTAAGGATGCGCAAGAATGTCCTCTAACGACCATACAGGAAATGATAGACCATGATAGAAGCGGAGTGTCTCACGAAAAGATAGACCAGACATCGTGTATTTGACGGCCCGGCGGGACAAATCTGCATCTCCTTCCTTCAAACGAAGAAGTGAGGAACCGCTTACAATCATCTTCAAATCGGGGAACAGTTCGTAGATTTCCTTAATCTCACGACTCCAATCTGTATTGCCTGATTTATATTTGTGAATCTCATCAATTGCCAGCAGTTTACCGCCACGAATGACGAATTCTTCAGCCAATTCAACAAGTGTACGTGTGGAGAAATCCACTGTATCTGCTGAACAATACAACACATGACGGTCTCCAGGTTGGTAGTTCTGCTTTATATGTTGCTTGATGAGCGTGGATTTCCCAACACCTTTTGCCCCCAATATGATGATAAGCTGAGTGTTCCAATGGATTTCATCCATCTTTTCACGGATAATTTCTGTGCTGATATTGGCCAATAGCCTGTCATGTTTTCTGAATAATGCGTCCATAAACGATGTTTCTTTATCTTGTTTGATGGTGCAAAGATAATAAAAATGTTGCGCACATACAACACTTTCTTAAAAAAATGCTGCCTGCGCGCAACACCTTTAGCTTTTCAGGGCAACAAATGCAAGATAGGGGGCATAGTTTTTTTAGCCCATCAATCATAATAACCGACAAAAAGTCAGTAGGTGGCAGAAGGAAAGTTTAAGGGATTTTAAATGGGCGGGTAGATTGTTTAACGGAGTTTAAAAGTGTTGACAAAGTGGCAGTTAGGCATGAAGGTTGCCCTTATGGTAGGCAGAGCATGTGAGATGGAAAATGATAAATGGAAGATGTAAGCTAACGCGATGCACCCACATTTAACATTTGACACTAACATCTAAAAGAATATGTTTAACTAAAATAAATTAGGAGGACAAAACTATGATGCCTACAGTTTATTCAACACGTAATCAGGGATGGATCCCTTCATTGTTTAACGATTTCTTCGATGACAACTGGATGCCAACCATTAAATATCAGGGAACGAC
>JAEEGS010000084.1 GCA_016280445.1 Bacteroidaceae bacterium | reverse complement strand
TGGCTGGTTCAGCCTCTCGGCCATTGACCAATATTCCTCACTGCTGCCTCCCGTAGGAGTCTGGCCCGTGTCTCAGTGCCAGTGTGGGGGACCTTCCTCTCAGAACCCCTGCGGATCGTCGCCACGGTGGGCCGTCGCCCCACCGTCAAGCTAATCCGACGCGTCCCCATCCCCGGCCTCGTTTCATGGAAACGCCATGCGGCGAAACCACATATCGGGTGTTAATCCTCATTTCCAAGGGCTATCCCCGGGCCGGGGGCAGGTTGGACACGCGTGACTCACCCATTCGCCGGTCGCCATCGGGAAAAGCGAGCTTCTCCCATGCTGCCCCTCGACTTGCATGTGTTAGGCCTGTAGCTAGCGTTCATCCTGAGCCAGGATCAAACTCTTCACTGTAAAAATTTGCATTTTACCACACCCCGAAAGGGTGGAGTGATCTGTCCGACCGGCCAGGCTCATCCTGCTCCATTGTTCGTTTATCGTTTCTTGTATAAAAGGAATGACTTTCTGCTTGTGCGCAGCATATATAATATATGCGCGCGCTGCTTGTCTTGTTTCTGTTCGCAGTCTGTCAAAGAGCGAGTTTTTTGACCTCCCGTGTTGACTTCTTCAAGTCGAAAACCTGCTACGTTCGGCAATGACCAAGTGAACTTGGCGCTGCTCTCACTTGCAAGGTTTTTCGGAAAGCGAGTGCAAAGGTACGGACTTTCCAGAAACTGGCAAAATTTTCAGAGGACTTTTTTCGGGAAATATTGCATTCGTCTCAAAAAGGAATCATCAGCAATCGCTTAACGCAAGTTTTTTTGTTCAGATGGAAAAAAAGGCGTATCTTTGCACGTGTTATGAGACAAAAAGATAAATCACCCGTTTATAGCCGCGACGTCATGGAACTGGTCACGGTCGCTGTTGAATATTGTGCCTTTCTCGAACAGACGGAAGGTAAGGCTCGTTTGGATTTCGTTGACACGATGATGAAGTTGCTTCCCCTGCTGTATCTGAAGGCTACCCTGCTACCCAAATACGAAATTTTGGACAACGGGTACTTCCCTGAAGACTTTGTGACGGAAGAAAATTATAATATAGTACGCGCGAACATAAATATAATAATGGGAGAAAAAGACGACTACTTGGACGTGTTCATGGAAGACATGAAATATAGTGAGTCTCCCATTTTGACGACCATCAGCGAGAACCTTGCAGACATCTATCAGGAACTCAAGAATTTCGTGATGGCCTACAAAAACGCCACCGACGAAGAACTGATGATGAATGCGCTTGCTGAGGTAAAGGAGGAGTTTCAATTCAGTTGGGGTCAGAAATTGGTGAATGTGCAGAGAGCCCTTCACGAAGTGCGTTACTCGGAGGAAGAAGAATATTAGCCATGTGAAGATGAAAGTAATTCAAGATAAATACGAGAAGGGGAAAATCCAGACCTTACCTTGCGTCCATTTCGACGGAAGAATCATCGTCATTTTCACAGAGAAAGATGCAGACAAGGCCGTGGAATACCTGATGAAGCAACGCATATTGGGTTTTGACACCGAAACAAGACCATCCTTCAAGAAAGGGGTGATACACCATGTGGCATTGCTGCAAGTTGCCACACCTGACACTTGCTTCCTCTTCAGACTTAACAAGATTGGAATTCCTGATTCTGTCGTCCGTTTGTTAGAAGACAAGACCATCACAAAAGTGGGGCTTTCGTTGCAAGACGACATGAGGATGTTGAGGCAGCGAAGAGCGTTCACTCCCGGCACATTTGTGGAACTCCAAGAAGAAGTGAAGAGTATCGGCATCGAGGACAACAGCTTGCAAAAAATATACGCCAATCTCTTCGGAGGAAAAATTGCCAAAAGCCAACAATTATCGAATTGGGAAGCGGACATTCTCAGCGAGGCACAACAAAGATATGCAGCAACAGACGCATGGGCCTGCATCAAGATACACGAGGAAGTGACAAGATTGAAAACCGAAAGGAATTATATCGTGGAAAAGACTTCCACCCCATGCGAAGAACTTCAAAAAGAACTTTCCACCAACAAACAACACCTATAAAAACATTGGGATGAAGAGCATTTTTCTAAAACGAGGAAAAGAAGAATCATTAAGACGTTTCCATCCGTGGATATTCTCCGGGGCCATCCACCATATGAGCGAAGAGCCTAAAGAGGGTGAAAAAGTCATGGTCTTCACCAGCGAAGACGAATACATCGCCACGGGACATTTCCAAATCGGCAGCATCATGGTCAGAGTCCTTTCCTTTGACAATGAGGACATCAACCAACACTTCTACGAGAGGAGGCTCGCCATTGCCAAAGATGTACGCCAGCGCATCGGTGTGTTAGGTGGCGACAACAACACTTACCGACTTGTACATGGAGAAGGCGACAACCTGCCCGGTTTGGTCATTGACATTTATGGCAACACCGCCGTAATGCAAGCACATTCCGTAGGCATGCACATCGACCGCCAAATGATTGCCAAAGCCCTGAAAACCGTCATGGGCGATGACCTCAAGAACATCTTCTACAAATCGGAAACCACCCTACCCTTCAAAGCGGAACTGGGACAAGAGAACGGTTTCCTTCTTGGTGGAGACACCAATGATGTAGCCATGGAAAACGGTTTGAAGTTCCATGTTGACTGGCTACGAGGACAAAAGACGGGATTTTTCGTTGACCAACGAGACAACCGAAGTCTATTGGAACACTATTCCCACGGACGAAAAGTCCTCAACATGTTCTGCTACACGGGCGGCTTCTCTTTCTACGCCATGCGTGGTGGAGCCGAACTCGTCCATTCCGTCGACTCTTCCCAGAAGGCCATTGATTTGACGAAAGCAAATGTGGAACTCAACTTTCCCGACGACCCGAGGCATGAAGCCTTCGCTGAAGATGCGTTCAAATTTCTCGACCAGATGAAGACCCCCTACGATCTCATCATCCTCGACCCGCCAGCATTTGCCAAACATAAAGACGCGCTCCACAACGCCCTGAAAGGTTATACCCGTTTGAACAAAAAGGCTTTTGAGAAGATACAACCAGGGGGAATTCTGTTTACTTTCAGTTGTTCGCAAGCCGTCAACAAAGACCAATTCCGTACTGCTGTCTTTACCGCAGCAGCATCGGCTGGCCGCAACGTGCGCATTCTGCATCAACTGCACCAACCTGCCGACCACCCCATCAACATCTACCACCCCGAAGGTGAATACCTGAAAGGATTGGTACTTTATGTGGAGTAAGAATTTGAGAGGGAAAAAGTTATCTCAATCGGCAGGTGTCGTCATGTATTTTTACGCCATTTTTAGTTAAAAAAGATTAAAATGAACGAAAAGAAGATATAAACCCTTGAATAAATCAAGAAAAGTTTATAACTTTGCAACGTGTTTTTCATGGTATTAGATTTATTTTAAGGTTAGTAAAGATTGCTTGTCGTGAGATAAGCAATTTTTTATTAGGGTGAATCACTCTTATGGGTGGATCACCCTAATATTTTTATTTCTTCTCAACAATCTTCATGTCAGGAGTGCATTCATACATGACCTTGGCATGATTGGTACGAATGAGTTGACTATCAAGGCATTCACCCGTTTCGCGATTAATCACATCTCTATACACTTGACCATTGCGGTAAACCACTCCATCCTCTCTGGAGAAATATTCATTTTCGGCATGAATGTGGAAGGTATGTTCCTGTGGCGTGGTGGCACGGAGTTCGCCACACAAGTATTCCCCATCCACCCAAAGACGTAATTGGTAGGTATTGGAGGTGTTATTCTGCACCCGATAGTCAATATAGTTATAAGAGATGCTGGTTCCCGTTCCAAAAGGAATCTGGCGACCGTGGTCAGGAAACAAATCGAGTGCATCGTGGTGATGATGTTCTGTAATTGTGAGGTCGCTATGGAGCACCATCCAATGGATGAGATTCGAGAGCTGGCACATGCCGCCACCGATACCTTTGGCTGGTTTTCCATGCGTAATCGTCAATCCCTCCTTGTAGCCACGGCTTTCCGTAGTTCGTCCGATGAGTTTCCACACGGAGAAGGTCTCTCCTGGATGTATCAAAAGTCCATCGATGTGGGTGACAGCCAACGCAAGATTAACAGCCTTGTTCTCTTGCAGGCGCATGTCAACATTCCCCAATCTGCGACGGATAAGAGAATTGTGACGATAGATGACGGTCGGCAACGATTCTGTTGTTCGTTCCTTGGCAAACCTGACACCCTTTGCAAAATCTCTTAAATGTCGTTTCAATATTTCTTTCTCCACAGAGATACGGTAGGCAAAGGGAGAAATCTCACAAAACAGTTTTCTTTTCATGTGCCTATTTTATATTATCACCTTTCGTACGGACAATGTCAAACAGATAAGTCATCTTGACCATCAGCGTCTGGTTGGCAGAACGTCCGAAATCACCACGCTTGCTGTTGTCGTAGAGGTCACCAAGTCCAAAATAATAGCGTCCTTGCAAAAGGATATGACCAATGGGAGATGAGAACTCCAAACCCAAACCTGCAGCAATGCCATAGTCAACCTTATTGTCCGGTTCTTTTCCATATTGGTAAACCACCCCATTCGGACGTGCAGAAGTGTCCCAAGGTGCCCCTCCCATATGTTCTTTTCCTGAAAGATACAATCCCACTTGAGGCCCTGCTTCGAACAAGAATTTAAGGCCTCTCCGTTCACGACCCCACCCCATCTGCATGAGGATTGGCATCTCGAGGAAGTGCCAATCGCGCTTGTAGGTGTTGCCCGAACCATCCTCTATCCTTTCCCTCCATCCAAGGTTGTTGTACTGCAATTCCAGTTCGACAGCACATATTGTCGTGAAATACTTTTCGCATACGTAGCGGGACGCAAAGCCAAACATGGGCGCGTTCTTTTTCGACTGCTTGATTTTGGGCATGAAGTCCATAGTGTTCATAGTGTATCCACCCGTAAAACCTATGGAAAAATCGTTGCGTCGTTCTCCCACTTGAGCCATCGCCACAAGGGATGCCCCTATGCATAGAACCAACAATATATAACGGCCTTTCTTCATCCTTCACATCATCTTACGGAAACAGAACCATCAACCTTGTAGGTGATAATGTATAACGCTCTGTTCTGATAACCCGAATCCGTGCTCTTTTTCTCAAAGTTGAAAGGGAATTCGAGCGATGTATAAGTATAGTTATGAATGTTCTCGTAGAATGCTGAGCCATGGTCATACAGTCCTTTGATGAAATAGGCTCCGATATCGTAACCCATCTCTCCATAGCGCGGATAACTCTTGTATTGGTCCTGATTAAACCAACGACGGAAGCGAGTGTTGAACTGCTGCGTGCGCAACGACTCATTGTTGCTATAGAAAGAGGAGAAGAACTGGCAACGGTACTTGCCAAGCGTCTTCTCATACTTCGTATGGAAGGTCTGCCACTTCGGGAATCCGAAGAATTGTACGGCATACTCCTCACCCAGATTCAACCCGTCAATTCTCTTGTAAAGATTCTCAAAAGCAGTAGCGGCATCGCTGGAGGGGACAATGATGTTGTTTTGTCCTGCGTTCAAAGCCTCCCGCACCCCATTCATGTCTGCAATATCAGCACTTTTGAATTGGATGCCCATATCGTTGAGCGCTTTCTTGAATCCTGATATATAGGTCATGTTGTCCCCGCTGTCGTTCATGTTCACAAACACAATGTTGTCTGCTCTATGATTCACGACAAAACGGTTGTACACTTGACTGTATAACTGAGAATAAGGAAGGTTCACCTGGAACAAGGATGGATTGCCGTTGACCAGCGAATATTCATCTGACAACGGAACGACATGCACGATGTTGTTGTCGCGGGCGAACTTCGCAACCGTTGTGATATGGTATGAACGCACAGGACCTACAATCAACTGCAAATCCTTCATCGAAGGCTTGTTCAACATGTTGGTGAAGGCGTATTCACCTGCGGATTCATCGTAGGCAAAGACTTCGACCGAGCATCCGCTCTGTTTCAGCGAGTCAACAGCCAGCAAGAAACCTTGGTAGAGGTTGGTCATTTTCTGCGACTCCACGCTCATCTTGGCCTCAGCAGAAGCAAATGGAAGAATCACGGCCACCTTGACGGTTGGATACTTCTTCACCACAGGCTTTTTCGCTTCCTCTTCTTTCGCCCTCTGTTGTTCGGCAAATGCCCTGTTCTCCTCTTCAGAATATGGGATATTCAAAACCATTCCTTTCTTCAACTTTTCATCTCGCAAGGAGGGATTCGCCTCAATAAGCTGCGTCTCCGTTACGCCATATTGACGGGCAATGGCATAGATGGTTTCCTTTTTCTGCACTTCATGCTTCGTCTTGTACTTGGGACGCAGCACATCCGACACTTGGAATGGCTGAGCCTGCTGAACGGTCTGTTGTCCTGCCTGTGGTGTTTTAGCCGGCACATTGATTGTCTGGCCAGCCATGATGTTATCGGCCTGCAAACCCGGATTCAGTTCCATCAAATAAGCAACGGTCACTTGATACTGACGTGCTAAACTGTAAAGTGTCTCTCCCGACTGAATCACGTGCTTTTGTGTCGCAACAGTTTGTGCGTTGACCATTGTTGCAACCAGCAAAACAACGAATAGGAAAAATATTTTTTTCATCTTTGAAATTGTTTGTTCGTCAATTTGAGCGCACAAAATTAGTGAAAAAAGCCATTCCAAACAAATTAAAGTTAAACGTTCATCGTTTTTATGATAAAATGAGATGCTTTTTCCCAAGAAAATAAGTACATTTGCACTAAAATGAACACACCAAACAAGAAAATGAAGAAATATTTCATCCTCTTTGCAGCCTTGTGTTGTATCCTTTCTGTCGCCTCATGCAACGACGACGACGAAGGAACTCCTGCTCAGGTAAACAACCCTATCCAGACAACAAGACAGGGCGACGACGAGTCCTCTCATGAAAATACCACACTCGACGAAATGGGTGCTTTACCCGTTGTCCGCTTCTACTCCATCGACGAAGAAGACAGCATCTGGGTGAATCCGGGCGAGTCGCAGACGGCACAAGCCCCGCTGAAGATAGAATTGTTTGCCAACATCAGCAATCCGGACGACTACAACTACATCTGCGAATGGCGCATTTGGCGCACAAACGAGAATGGAAGCGAAAATAATCCGTTAGTCACCCGTTTCGAGGAAAATACCGATTACACGCTGACTCGTTCGGGAGGATACGGCATCAAGTTGTACATCACCTTCGCGCTTGATGGCGACACCATCGAATACGAGAGCGAACCCATTTCCGTAGTCATCAGCGAGTCGAAACTGATTTGTCCCGACGGCTTCTCTCCCAACAACGACGGCATCAACGACTCACTTCGAATCACGGCTCAATCCATCGTGTCGCTGAGCGCGAAGTTCTACAACCGTTGGGGAAAAGAGATACACTCCGTTACCCTCGCCACAGCCAAGCGGGCAGACGGTGAACCCAACAAACTCATTTTGTGGGATGGAAAGGTCAACGGAAAGACCGTAGATAATGGCTCGTATCCGCTTCACCTCAAAGCACTTGGAAGCGACGGAGTGAAGTATGAGTTCAAGAAGATGATTGCCGTGATGACGGGATTCCGCGAGAGTCAAGAAACAGGAGACGGGTCATGATTAAGATTGAGGGGGCGAGGGTTCACAACCTAAAGAATGTGGATGTAGAGATTCCTCGCAACAGTTTGACGGTTATCACAGGATTGAGCGGCAGCGGCAAGTCATCGCTGGCGTTCGACACTATTTTTGCAGAAGGTCAGAGGCGCTACATCGAGACCTTCAGCGCTTATATTCGCAATTTCTTGGGAGGGATGGAACGCCCCGACGTGGACAAAATCAGCGGGCTCTCCCCTGTCATCAGCATCGAGCAGAAGACCACCAACAAGAATCCACGTTCGACCGTCGGAACGGTGACGGAGGTCTATGACTTTCTCCGACTGCTCTATGCCCGTGCCAGCGAGGCGTTCAGTTATGAAACAGGCGAGAAGATGGTGAAATACACCGAGGAGGACGTGCAGCGAGTCTTGTTGGAACAATACAACGGCAAACGCATCTTCCTCTTGGCACCCGTCGTGCAGAGCCGAAAGGGACACTACCGCGAACTGTTCGAGAGCATCCGCAAGAAGGGGTATCTCTATGCCCGTGTGGATGGTGAGATTGTGGATGTGACGGAAGGCATGAAGGTGGACAGATACAAGAATCACGACATCGAGGTGGTCATCGACAAACTCGCCATTAGCGACAAGGACGAGGAAAGGCTGAAGAAAAGCCTCGAAGTGGCCATGAAGATGGGCGAAGGGCAGATTCTCGTCATGAACAAAGACACGAACGACATCAAGCACTATTCGAAGAAACTCATGTGCCCCACCACCGGCCTTTGCTATCGCGACCCAGCCCCCAACAACTTCTCCTTCAACTCGCCACAAGGCGCCTGTCCCCATTGCAAGGGCTTGGGAGTGGTGCCTGCTGTCGATTTGGAGAGTGTGGATTATCAGGAGATGGCGAACTACGTGCAGACGCTCGGCATCGAGGAACAGAAGGAGTGGGCGCGGAAATGGGAAGAGTCGGTCGACAAACTGATGGTTTGTCCCGAATGTGGCGGCAAGCGTCTGAACAAGGAGGCGCTCCACTTCCGCATCGACGGCAAGAACATCGCCGAGGTGTCGGACATGGAACTGTCGGCACTCTACGACTGGGTCATGCACGTGGAGGAGCGGATGGAACCCAAGCAACGCGCCATCGCCCACGAAATCATCAAGGAAATCGGCACCCGGCTGAAATTCCTGCTCGATGTGGGATTGCACTACCTGAGCCTCTCACGCAGTTCGGTGAGCCTGAGCGGCGGAGAAAGCCAGCGCATCCGGCTTGCCACGCAGATAGGCACGAAACTGGTGAATGTGCTCTACATCCTCGACGAACCCAGCATCGGGCTTCACCAGCGCGACAACGTGCGGCTCATCAATTCGTTGAAAGCGCTTCGCGACGAAGGCAATACCGTCATCGTGGTGGAGCACGACAAGGACATGATGCTCAATGCCGACTATATCGTGGACATGGGGCCCTTCGCCGGACGGAAAGGTGGCGAAGTGGTGTTTCAAGGCACACCCCAAGAGATGCTGAAGACCGACACGCTCACCTCCCGATTCCTCAACGGAAAAGAGAAAATCGAAGTGCCCACGGAGCGGAAAAAAGGCAACGGAAAGTGCCTGCGCATCGTCGGAGCCAAGGGCAACAACCTGAAAGATGTGAGTGTGGACATTCCTCTCGGCATGCTGGTGTGTGTCACAGGCGTGAGCGGAAGCGGCAAGTCAACCCTCATCAACGAGACCTTACAGCCTTACTTGAGCCAATGTTTCTATCATTCTAATCAAGAACCACTTGCATTTGACAAAATTGAAGGCTCGGAAAACATCGACAAGGTGGTGAGCGTCGACCAGTCACCCCTCGGACGCACCCCTCGCTCCAACCCTGCCACCTACACCGATGTGTTCACCGACATCCGCAAACTCTTCGTCGAGATGCCCGAATCGAAGATGCGAGCCTACAAGCCTGGGCGCTTCTCCTTCAACGTGGCAGGCGGACGTTGCGAAGTGTGTGGCGGCAATGGCTACAAGACCATTCAGATGAATTTCCTTCCCGATGTGCTTGTGCCTTGCGAGGTGTGTCACGGCAAGCGCTACAACCGCGAGACCTTGGAAGTACGCTTCAAAGGCAAGAGCATTGCCGACGTGCTCGACATGACCATCAATCAGGCTGTGGAGTTCTTTGAAAACCAACCCAAGATACTACAGAAAATCAAGGTGCTGCAAGACGTGGGACTTGGCTACATCAAACTCGGACAACCCTCTTCCACCCTCTCAGGCGGCGAGAGCCAGCGTGTGAAACTCGCCACAGAACTGGCCAAACGCGACACAGGAAACACCCTCTACATCCTCGACGAACCCACCACAGGCCTCCATTTCGAGGACATCCGCACCCTCATGGTCGTGCTCAATCGACTCGTTGAGAAAGGCAACACCGTCATCGTCATCGAACACAACCTCGACGTCATCAAACTGGCCGACCACATCATCGACATGGGTCCCGAAGGAGGACGACAAGGGGGCACCGTCGTTGTGACCGGCACCCCCGAATCTGTTGCTGCGAGCGGAAAAGGCATCACAGCCGAGTTTCTCAAAAATGAACTTTAATCACCGTCGTCGTCGTCCCCGCCATCGGGTTCCTTCTCCGACACCTGCTCATTCTCGTTGATGCTCAGGTTGGAGAGCATCTCCTTGAACGCGCCACCAGGGTAGAACTGAATCTTCTTCACCTTCACCGTGTCCAGCGTGGTCTCCTCCAGCGTGTGGGCAGTCTTCGAGTTGAACGTGGGCTTGAACGAGCCGAACGAGCCGAGCGACACCCCGTGACCAATCTCCATGTAGTGAACCAGCGACGTCAAGAGCGCGTCAATCACCGCCTTCGTCTGCGCCTTGTTCACACCCACAATCTGAATCATGCCGCACAACTGCTCATAACTCACCTGCGGATACGTCAACTGACGCAACTTGTACACCTCAGGCTTCCCCTCACGATAGGTCAGCTTCACCTTCGCCTTGCGAACCATAATTCCCATAGCAAAATCTCCTTTCTTTTTAAGACCCTCCCCAGCCCTCCCTGTTTAGGGAGGAAGACCGTTCGGGTCGTTAGTTAAACATTCGTTTTTGAATCACATATCTATCATTTGGCCATCTGATATTTCTCCATTTCCTTTATTTCTGTGTTTTCTGTGATTTCTGTGTGAAATAATATTCTCTTTCTGCGAGAGCCCGCATGGCTCTCTTTCTAATCTCACACAGAAAGCACGGAAATTCACAGAAATTGCTGATTTCGACGCTGAAATTCTGTGAGGTGCCATACGCCTCATACAGCAGTTCATCCAGTTGCTCATACACCTCTCTTCCGTTCTTCATCCCCCGCTTCTTCGGGTACTCCACCTCGTTGCCCTCCTCGTCCGTGTAGTAGCGATAGACAGGCTCCCCAATCATCACACGTCCTGCCTGCTGCTTCCTGTACCCGTCTCCGCAAGGCCCGAAGTACGTCTGCCGATGCCCAGGGCACTTCACCACCCTCACCCCCATCGGCGAGTAAGGACTGCCGCCACACTCCAGCCGCCACTTGCCACGCGGCAGGCAATACCTCGACGCACCGGGGAACGCCTCCGCATAGTCCTTGAAACCCACCTCGCGAGCCTCGCACACCAGACGCGGCGTGTTCTCACCCTCCATGAGCACCTCCATCACACTCTTCGTGACCTGCTCGTCACCATAATAACGCTTCAACTTAATCACCATAAGACATCCGTTTTTTTAACTTTCGCCCAACGCGTGGGCTGGTCGTTTTTCAAGACATTCGCCTCATTCGTCCCATTCGTTGTTTATGCTACAAAGTTACGAAAAATTCCCGAAACACACAAGCATTCAGCCCATTATTTTTTCAACAAATCCGAGTTTTTTTTCGCAAAAATCCACGCACGAAAAGTTCCGCCAGAATTAACGCGAAAAAAATTTGTCCGTGTTTTTGATTTGCACTACCTTTGCACCATTAACCATTTTAACCAACTTAAAACACCGTAAAAGAACATGAAAAAGAACCTGACCAAAATCTGGCTGCTGCTGCCCCTGCTGATGATGGGCAACCTCTTCGCGGCATGCAGCGGAAGCGACGGAGGCGAAAGCAACCCTCCAACGGAACACAAGATGACCGCCACCATCAAGACCGCAGCCCCCTACACCGAACTGGGCTTCAAGGACGACGTGGCGCGCTTGCTCAACAACGACGCCAACTACTCCCTGCTCGGCACCCTGCTCGTCTATGACCAGAGCGGCAAGCTGAAGTACACGGCCGAGAAGACCTTCCGAGACCTGAGCAACATCACCATCGAGGCTCCCAACATGGCCGAAGGCAACTACACAGCCATCTATTACCAGGCGGACATCCACCAAGGGGAGACCTCCTGGACGCTGGAGAACAAGCAAGACATCAGCACCGTCCAGGTGAGCTGCAATAAAGCAAACACCATAAGCCCCTACTCCTCCCTCAGCGTCGCCACAGGCACCTTCCACGTGGACGAAGAGGGAGGCGCACAGCTGACCCTCACCCCCAAGACGACAGGCTCCATCGTCAGCATGCAGGTGGTGCGCAGCGAAGCCATCAAGGACAACATCCTGTGCATCGACCTCCAGGAGTACGCCTACGGCATCCGCCTCAACCCAGCCCTGAGCGATGCCGACCGCTACATCTACGACAGCGAGGATGTACGTCTCAACTTCCTTTTCGGAGATGAAGACCGCTACGACGCGTTCGTCCTGACAGAGAGCAGCGTCACCTACTCCTCGCAGCTCGCCGCCTACCACGACAACGGCGACAACTGGTGGGACTGGGATGCCGACCTCACCTCCTGGCTGGACATCACCCTGAAGCGCGGCAAGACCTACATCTACTACTTCGACAGCACGAAATCGTCCGACAACTTCTTCTTCGGTCTCTCCAGCGACTTCCCCACCTGGAAGAACAGCCATTGAGCCGACCACGCCACCCCCACTGGCGTAATTACGGCAGCGACGTCGCCTAAATTACGGCAGTGGAAGTGGCGTGATTACGGCAGCGACATATCTCATCAAGGAGGCTTTTCGGCCTCCTTTTTTCGTGTGGAAAGGTAATACTCGCCAAAGTCCTTGCAACCCAGCGGCAGCTGGTGGTGTGTCAGATTGGGCAGAACCTGCTGCAGCTGGAGGAAGAGGCGTTCGCCCGGCTCGTCGCGGTCGGGATACATGTGGAAGCAGACCCCTCCCGACCTCCCCTGATTAGGGGAGGAGGCAAGCGCGGAGAGCAGTTCCACGTCCTTGGGTTTGAGCAGGGTGGCCGATGGGATGGCGATGGCCTTGTGTCCGGCGGAGAGCATCGCCCAGCAGTCGGAACAGCCCTCCGTGATGTAGAGGTCATCCCCC
The DNA here is from genome assembly GCA_016280445.1 of Bacteroidaceae bacterium. Classification (GTDB taxonomy): domain Bacteria; phylum Bacteroidota; class Bacteroidia; order Bacteroidales; family Bacteroidaceae; genus Minthosoma. Next base: position 10,767 of record JAEEGS010000084.1, on the reverse strand, counting down.
TCGTGCAGCAGGTTGAGGATGGGCAGGTTGTAGATGCCGCATTGCGAACCCTGTGGGAATCGGAAGCGAGGAGCGGAAGCAAGTTGACAGTTGCCCTGTGCGGTAGCCAATTTTTCACTTTTCACTTTTCCCTTTTCACTTCCAAGATTCCTGTTCTGGATGCCCACCAACTTGCCTTGTCGGTCATAATACGGTATCTGCAGCCACGGCACTCCCCGTTTGTCCTGCCACGAAGTCAAGCGGCACCAGCGCACCACCCTTTCGTCCAACCGCCGCTCCTCATAGAGGAACTTTCTTGCAGGCTCGTTCAGCCACGGCCGCTCGAAGAAGCGTTCATAACGAGAAGCATCGAATTTGATTTGAGGCTGGAGGTTTGAGATTTGAGGTTGATGCTCCGTCAGAATCACATTGTGCTCGTCGGCAAGCCATCGGCAGGCCTCTCTGAAATCCTTTCCAAGCACCTTCATCGTGAGGTCAATCGTTCCGCCCGACTCCCCACACACGAAGCATCTGAACGTGTTCCGGCTCACCTTGAAAGAGAGGCTTGCATGATGGTCATCATGGAACGGGCAGAGCGCCTTGTGCATCTTCACCTGGAGTCCAAGCCGCTCCGCGACCCCCTCTATGGGGAGGTCGCGAAGCCTTTGAAGTTCAAACTTGTCCATAGATTACTGTTTTCCTTTCAGATACTTTTCCGTCTTAGAATAGAGTCCCGTCTGGTTCGAGTATTCAATGAGTCCCCTGGCACTCCATACGCTTAACTGCTTCTTGGTTGCAGCTCCGATGGGCTTGCCAAGTTTCTCTCGGAGTGCGTCCAGCTGCTGTTCGTTGAAGGTTGGTCCCACCAGAGCGTCCAGCATGTTGGCAGGTCCGCTCTTGGCAACCTCTTTGGTACTGGTGTCGCCTTCCTTCAACAAGTCTCCCATCACCTGCCATTTAGACCAAAGGTCATGCCAAACCAAGTATTCCACGGCGTCAGCCATTCCACGACTCCAGCTTTGTTCATTGAGAGCCCACATGATGCAGCCTGCTTTCCATGCTGAAATCAAGCTTCTCTTGCCATAACTCCACAAGGTGTCGTTGTCCGTCAGGTCGGCAAACTCAGCCAGATCGTCTGAGATGCTTTGTATGAGTTTGTTCAAGGGTTTGATTACATAGCGTCCCTTGCAGTTAGCAAGGCGTGACAAATACTTATCCATCTGCTCGTAGAAATCCTCATCAAGCTTGTTGCCCAAGCGAGGAATCCGTCCGGAGCGACTGCTTCTAGGCTTGTAACTAAACACCATTCTGCCCAATGTGCCGTCGTGCAAGTTATTCTTAAAAAAATTCCTTGCACGTCCGGGGGTTGCCGACGCCGTGATGTTAGTTCTGAGCAGACAGATACCGCTGACTCCATCAACCGTTGCTCGAAGGGCTGAGTAAATCTCACGGTCATAAATCAAACGGCACATCTCAGATACTTTCTTGTGGGAGCCACACAGGGCATCAAGCTGCTCTATCTCCTTCACGTCGATGAAAGTGGTGATTCCACCATTCTCCTGAGCCTTCATCTGGGCTTTCAGAAATCCAGGAAGCGTCGTGTTGGCAGGAAGGATATGCAGCAAGGGGAACACCTCGTCGGGTCGGTCTTTCGTCTGAGAGCGTTTCTTGTAGGTGCGTGCATACTGGTTATACTTCTTCATCTCTGCCTCATCTTCCGCACGGTAATCGCGATTGGCACCTTCCACCATCAGTCCCAGCTGCCCCTTGTTGTCGGCACTTGCAGCCACCTGAACGGCCTGCTGTCCGCACAGTTCGAGCCACTGCCCGCTGGGATACTGGAATTCAGCATCGCTGATGTGGGCGCCCCAGATGGGGAACTCCATAGGGAAAAGCACAGGGTGCATGTCTTTGCTTGTAGGGGAAAGCAAGAGACTTAGTGCCTCAAGTCCACGACCGAGATGTGGCATCTCGACCGGACACGTTGATTTGGTGATATCGTATATCATTTTCTTTTTCTTTTTTGTGTAAAACAATTTTTTCTGTTTCTTCAGTTCTTCAGTTACTTCAGTTGTTTTTCGAGGGTATCACAATCCCCTTATTCTACTATATATCTATATATAATATATTGATTATTAATTATTTATAAATACAAATAAATAGAAAAAAGAGAATGTGCACCTCTTAAAATGGAACTGAAGAACTGAAGAACTGAAGTAAAGTCATTTCTCTTCGTGGTTACTCTTCTCCTAAAAGGCGAGAAATAGTCAGTAGTTCTTGGGCTGCTGCCATGCAAAAGTCACGGAAAGAGAAGTCGGAATCGAGACGTGGGCGGTTGAAGTCCAAACGTAGGGTACCATCAGAACATCTGTGGACATTGATGCAGTTGCCTGAATAAATGATGGGGGTGCGACGCAACGTTTTCACTTTCTTTTTATGGCTGTCCTCAACGAAGACAAACTCGTTAGCATAGAGACATCCCTCACTTGGAGTCTTGCATCTAAGAATGCCCAAGTATGGCTTTCCCGCTACAGGAAGAGGATCTGACTGCAAAAGCGTTTGCAAGTCAATACAAAGCAGACGGTTCTTTTTCAACATAAGGCGCACTCCTCCTTTCTATTTGCCAGGTGTTGGCGATAAGCAATTGGTAACGCTTCTTTGCTGTTCTCCAAATAGTCGTGCAGGATTTCTCCTACGGTGCGAGGGCAGTACTTTTCTTCCGACCCTACGCGAGTACTTTTATTATGTAACATGTTTGCTTCGGGCAAGCAGGATTTGTTTGCTCTGCTGCCGTCAGCAATGGGGAAACTACCCCTTCTCACGTAAGCACTTTTCCTCGATTTGCTTACATGGTTTTAAACAAGACATAAAGAAAACCAGAACCCTCTGTGTATGAAGAGAATTCTGGCTGAAAATATTTTCAAAAAAAATTATTCGTTCTTACATAATCACTTACAAAAACATGAAATTGCTTACACGTTATATTCCTTTTGTCTTACGAAGCTGACCTGATAAGACAGCTTGGAATGTTGCATCCGTTATGTCGTAATCTTTATCGCCACCACCTTTGAGTAGCGGTAATGGATTATTGATATTCAGAAGATACACGGTCACTTCAATTCTAAACTCGTCGTCATCTGCGAGACGGTTTTGGTCGAAATTTGGAGTTAGTCCAAATTGCTCTTTGACCATCGACGATGCCGACTGCCTTTTCTGTTTGGTGATATAAGGCTGTTTCAATAGTTCTTGCAAAAGGAACGTCAATACCGTAGTACTGGCCCTCCATGCAATGTTGCAATGGCGGGGATCGCCCTCGAAGAAAGCGTCAAGGTCGTCAGTGGTCGTTTCACTATCTATCCAGCCCCACTTGTTCCATTTGTCGAGCACAAGTCTCAACCTATCTCCCTGCTTCTTCAGTACGCCCTTATTCCCATGTGTATAATACTTGAGCGTCTTGGGCTTACCAAAATTGGACTTTATGTTATTTGTTTTGTCTCCTTTGCCCTTTTTCTTGTTTGCCTCAATTTTCTTGACCTTAGTACCGCTCATGCTTTCTAAGGTGTCAGTTATCTGGTCGGAAAGCCAATCACATTCGTCATCATATTTATTTATCCATTCGCTGAGTATTACACTACACTCCGATAGACAGTCGAGAAACTGCTGGTGCTCCCGTTGGTCAAAAATCTTCAATTCTCTTTCAAGTGTCTCTTCAAGCATGTCATGAATCGAGTTGCAGAAATGTCCTTCTGCATGATGACAAAGTATTTTCTTGATTATCCAAAAGACGGTTCCAGCCACAAGCATTTTGTCTTCATCTTTGGTGTCGGGTTTCCATTCACGGATGTCATTGATGAGGAGTGACCATAAGCCATCAACATCCTCTTGGCTTATTTCTTTACTTGCAAGCAGGAAATCCAACAGATTAGCAGCCTCTCTGAAAACATCTTCTGGTTTTGCCTCTATCCCTTTGAGATGACCCATTCTGCGAGTGAAAACTTTATAGGAAGCTGAGAGTAGCGGATGTGTCCGATACATGCTTTGGAGCTTTTCTCTTTCTTCGGGAGTCAACAGTTTTTTCATCTTTCTGAATCTTTATGTATGCCACAGCTTGGTCAAGCCATGTGTTTACTTTATATTCGCCAAACAGGTTTTTATGGAACAACATGTCCAGCATGTCTTCTTTCATGGGATACTCCAAACGGATGTCTTTGCCACAGGTTACTTCCATGCCGTTGCTGTATGCCAAACTGAGGCCAAAACCGCTATCTGTAGCATTACTGGTGATGAGTTCTATAATGTTTTTGATGTCACGCTTGCGCCCGTCAACAATTCTCTGGCCAAAAGGGTCTTGGAGTTCTATCTTACCACTGTGAGCCTCCCATGTCTCCTTTAGCAGACGTTTCAGGAACGGAGTTTTGCTGATGACATCTTCCACTTTGGGATCTATCGTGCCATTCGTGAAGTAGATGGTCATCTTCTTCACTTTCTGTTTCTGCTGCTTGATAAGCCGACGGTTGTAATCCCAGAAATCTTTGGGCATTGTCTCGGGCTTTATGGAAATACCAAAATCGTAGCCCAAGTCTCCCATCATCCGATTCAGGCTCTCCTCCAGCAGCTTCGCCTCCACATCCGTACTGCGCCACGCATCGCTGTCTTTTCTGATTGCTATCATGTTCTTCCCCTCGCGACAATCGATGAAGATGTAACTGAAAGGATTCGTAGGCATGTCCTTCGGCTCTATCGGGTCTGGGTCAGATGTCTGGCTATGACTTTTCACATAGATGCGCATGCTTTTCTCGTTTTCCATTCGAAGCCACACCACTCTGTCTTCATGTGCCAAGACAGTACAAGGGTACTTGTCAGCACCCTTACCTCCTTTCACGCTCTGAATCCTCACATCAGATTTTTTCCCGCCAAACAATCGGTCAAGCCATAGATTCTTGTCCGTAGTCGAAGCAGGGACTTTCACCAAATTTTCTTTGAAACAGTTCAACTGTATGCTGTCTGCATCTGGAAATGTATAAGTGTAAAGGGCATATCTGTCCATGGGCAAATGGTATATAAAGGGGTTAAATAAAAGATTATAATCTGAAAAGGCTATCCACAAAACAGGTGCTACCCTCTCTATTAGAGACATCTTACTGACACAATGGCACTTTAAGTTATATATCACATGCCATTCATGCAATCTTTGTCAGTTATCCTCCATCTCTTTCGGTTATTTGAGCCTTGAAAGTTTGTACTTTTTCAAATTATTTGTATCTTTGCGCTCGCAATCTGTTCGCGGCTCCACGTGCTCTCAGACAAGGGGACAGAGTCACAAGGCAGAGCAACTACATATTGAAAAGCGACACTGTACGCTTTGTTTTTGACCTTTTGAACTACCACATCAAATCCCGTTCAAAGACAAATGCAGAGGTGACGCCTACGGATGTGTATATTATATGCGCAACCGGAGTGTGCCGAGGCTCATGTAGCCTCACGCACACTTTTCGGTGCAATAATATATACTTCAGCGTGGGTATCGTTCTCTGTTCGTTCATACGGGAGGGCTGTGGTAGGCCTAAAAGGTGGAACGAGCAGCAGAAGATACCCTCGTTTTTTGCTTTGTAGTCATATGATATAAAACCTTCCGCTGACCCTTGGGTATCGGTCAGTTCATTGATGTATGGCAAACGAAAGACTGACAGAGGACATCGTAAGGCAACATTTCAAAAATGATGCCATGTTTGAAAGCGTGAAGTTTGAGGAACAAAAATCCTGCAACAAACGAATACAGGAAGCACTCAAAGGACATTCAAAAACTGGTGGTAAAGGGGATGGTAGACCAGAGTTCATCATATCTTTTCCCACGAATAGTAATTACCTGATTATCGTGGAGTGCAAAGCCAAAACAAGATACCACGAAAGTCCGACCCATAACAATCCCAAAGACTATGCCATTGATGGTATCTTACACTATGCGGAGGCACTAAAAAAAGAGTTTAGTGTAATCGCTATTGCTGTAAGCGGTGAGACAAAAGAAGAACTTCTTGTGTCACATTTCTATTGGAAGAAAGGACAAGAACAATGCGTTAAAACAGAAGACAAAAAGCTACTCGCTATAGACGATTATCTACAAGTGTTTGATGACCAATTCTTTATATCCGACTTCTATACACGCGACATATCATACAAGGCACGAAGACTAAACGAAGAGTATCAAGCCTACACCATCCCTGAATATAAACGTTGCACGATGGTTAGCGCAATGCTCCTTGCTCTAATAGACAGTCATTTTAAGGAATCATTTGACGCCGCAATATCCATTAAAGAACTAGGCAGAATGATGCTGTCTGCCATCAATAGCGTGTTCGAAACAGAAACAGATATCGTACGAAGTAAGACTGTTATTTTGCGTGAATTTGAAAGTATACTTAATGAGCCTTTATTCACACAAGAGAATATAAAGCACAAGGAACACAAGAAACCCGACAACACACTACAAGTGGCCAAAGATTTTATAATCTATTTGAAAAAAAACGTCTATCCGTTAGTGGAGCATTCCAATATAGGCTATGATGTTCTCGGACGATTCTACGTAGAGTTTATTCGATATGCTGGTAGCGAGCAGAAGTCTGGTTTAGTGCTTACGCCTGCACATATTACAGAATTATTTTGCGACCTTGCAGAACTGCGCCTTTCAGATGTTGTGTACGACCCTTGTTGTGGCACCGGTGGTTTCCTTGTTGCTGCCATGCAAAGATTGTTCAAAAAGGCAGGCAATGACATCTCTAAACGAGAAGAAATCCGAAAAAAACAGATATGCGGATGCGAACTACGTTCCGACATGTTCACATACGCATGTTCCAGCATGCGATTCCGTGGAGATGGAAAATCAAACTTATACAACGGCAGTTGCTTCAACAATGCCAACTCTATTTCCGACAATCACAGACCGACCGTTGCGATGCTTAATCCCCCGTATGATGTCGGCAACGCACGTCAGATGGAGTTTATTGAACATGCGCTTGATGTGGTTAATCCCCAAGCTGAAGGGCGAGTCGTTGCTATCGTTCAGATGAGCTGCGCCATCAAAGATGACAACGACTTGAAGGTAGTGAAAAGCCGCATTCTTGCTAGACACCATCTAAAAGCTGTACTAAGCATGCCTGACGACTTGTTTTATCCTGTAGGAGTTGTGACCTGTATCATGGTATTTGAAGCAAACAAGCCAAATGCAGGGCGTAAAACATGGTTCGGATATTTCAAAAACGACGGGTTTGAAAAACGCAAACACCTTGGAAGAATAGATGCGCGCAACAAATACACAGACATACGTAACCGCTGGTTATCCGCATATAACAACCATGATGAGATACCTGGTTTATCCATCAGAAAAGAGGTCGGGGTCAACGATGAGTGGTGTGCCGAAGCATATATGGAAACAGACTACAGCACTCTGTGTGATGCTGACTTTATAAAGAAGATGCGCGACTATGCCGCATTTTTGGTAAATTCGAGTGACGCGTATGTACCTTTTATTATTTCCAACCAATGTGTAAACAATCGTTCTCTCCAAACAAATTACCAACAATGGCACAAATTCAGATATGATGAAATATTTGATATCCGCAAGGGCTTTTATAACAAAAAGCCAGAAAATCACACAGGGAACGAAGTCCCATTTATTGGAGCAATTGACAATAACAATGGTGTTTCAGAATACTATGATATTCAAGATATAGAAGAGGCAAGCAAAACAGGCGATGAGAATAATGCTCCTCTTACAGACAAGATCTTCGACGGTAATTGTATAACAGTTTCCAACAACGGTTCTGTGGGATATGCTTTCTATCAAAAGAAGCCGTTTACTTGTACCCACGATGTTAATCCTCTTTATTTACATCCAAAATGGAGAAAAGATTTAAATCCTCATATCGCAATGTTCTTATGTTCCTTAATCGAGAAAGAGAGGTACAGATGGACTTATGGCCGAAAATGGCGTCCCAAGAGAATGCCTGATTCTCTTATCAAACTTCCTGTAGATAAGAATGGAGCTCCTGATTGGCAATTTATGGAAGACTACATAAAGTCGTTGCCCTACAGTAAACATTTGTCTTAGATCGTACTCTTGGCTTTTCATTATTATTGTATTCAAAGTCGCCACCCACATTTACAGCTAACGGATTAGCAAAATCAACCTTTCTCTACAAAAAGAGGTATAATCATGTAAAAAAACGCATACAAACGTTACATATATGGAAACTTTTCCGTACCTTTGTGGCACAAATAACATAAAGAGATGGAAGAGAAGCCTAAATTCAAAATCATCTATTCTGAAGAGGTCATAGCATTTCTGAATGGTTTAGGTGATAAGGCAAAAGCTAAAATCATGTACAACATCAATAGAAGTAAGTACGTGATAGATAAGACCTTCTTCAAGAAATTGGAAGGCTCGGATATATGGGAGTTCCGTACTCTCTATAACGGCATCCAGTACCGCATCTTTGCCTTCTGGGATACAGAGGAGGACACGTTGGTGATAACAACACACGGAATCACGAAAAAGACACAAAAGACTCCTTCGAAAGAAATAGCAAAGGCGGAAAAGATAAGAAAGGAATATTTTAACTTAAAAAAATAATTGTTATGGCAACAATGAAATTTTATTCGGAAGAAGAAGCCCTTGACAAGGTATTGGGTGAGAAAGGCACCCCCGTACGCGATGGTTATGAGACAGAAATGAACTCTTTCTTGATGGGTGAGGCTATCAAGAAGGCGAGGCTTTCGAAGCATCTGACACAAGAACAGTTGGGAGAGATGATTGGTGTCAAAAGGGCGCAGGTTTCGCGTATAGAGAAAGGGCACAACCTGACTTTCGCAACAATGGCAAGGGTGTTCCGCTCGATGGGAATCCGAGCCACTCTTGACATGGGAAGTGTAGGAAAGGTGGCACTTTGGTGACCTTTCCTGCACAGGAACTCACAATAATAAATGCACCCGCGCAACACTTTCGCTGCACGGGTGCTTTTTTTTATCTTTTCCCCACACCTCAAAACTTTTTTTGCAATTATTATTGTCACAATCACAAAGAAGCCGAGGCATCAATGTCTCGGCTTCATGTATCAGTTTTAAAAGAATTACTTGGTTTTCCTTGCTTGGTTCTTGGGCTCACGACGTGGCCCCCGCAACCTCCTGGCACAACTGCCCGAAACCTTCACCCGTCAGGATGCCATCAACGTGCGCCAGCAGGCAGGCAAGAATGCCGAAGGCACAGGCAACATGCTCTCCCAATGGGTGCACCGAGGCTACATCTTACAGATGACAGATGACAGTTACAAAAAAGTGGAGTCAGAGAAGAAGTAAACCACAACATGAACACAAAAGAACCACCCGCGCAGCGTAATGTGCCGCACGGGTGGTTGCTGTTATTTGAGTGCATTTACTTCACATACACTTCTTCACTATTTTATTCCTCTACGATATGTTTGAATTTTTTCCATTCTTCCGCATTTTTATACGCATAAAGCGAACCTTTTGGAACATATAATGTGGCATTCTGATAGGTACCGGAGTCAAAAGGAGGATGATCATCATCATCAAAATCGCAATAAATAGATGGAGGAGTTTTCCCCTTACATTTTATTGAAGTCAAACCCCAGCAACCTGAGAAAGCACTCCCTCCAATGCTTGTCACGCTGTTGGGAATGGTCACGGAGGTCAAACCACGACAAAAAAAGAAAACCATATCTTCGATGCTTGTCACGCTGTTGGGAATGGTCACGGAGGTCAAACCACTACAACCATAGAAAGCACTCCCTCCAATGCTCGTCACGCTGTTAGGAATGCTCACAGAAGTCAAACCACTACAACCAGAGAAAGCATCCTTTCCAATGCTCGTCACACTGTTAGGAATGGTCACGGAGGTCAAACAACAACCCTGGAAAGCACTCTCTCCAATGCTCGTCACGCTGTTAGGAATGCTCACAGAAGTCAAACCACACCCCCAGAAAGTACCCTCTCCAATGCTCGTCACGCTGTTAGGAATGGTCACGGAGGTCAAACCACCACAATAAGAGAAAGCACCATCTCCAATGCTCGTCACACTGTTAGGAATGATCACAGAAGTCAAACCACTACACATTCGGAAAGCATCCTCTCCAATGCTCGTCACTTCATATGTGTTTCCTTTGTATGTGATTCGAGATGCGATTTCAGCAACGCCCTTGAATCTATCCTCATCATAGCCCGTAACCACCAAATGTCCTTTTTCGACCGTGTATTTGATGAAATCCATATAGAAGTTCTTGTCATCAATGGCAGAAAAAATATGGCCGTTGGAGAATGTAACTTCCTCGATATGTTTGAAATTTCCCCATCCTTTCGCATTTTTATACGCATAAAGCGAACCTTGCGGAACATATAATATGGCATTCTGATAGGTATCGGAGTCAAAAAGAGAATGATTATAACCATCATCATCACGATCACAATGAATAGATGGAGGAGTTTTCCCCATACATTTTATTGAGGACAAACCACTACAATCCCAGAAAGCTAACTCTCCAATGCTCGTCACGCTGTTGGGAATGGTCACGGAGGTCAAACTACTACAATCTTCGTATTTGCAACTTATTGTGTTTCAATTTGTTTTGCTCAAAACGGTAGAAAAGTGGTTGTGTGGATTCTATTGAAGAAGAAAACAACGAAGATTTAACGTTTTTAACATTTGAAAACCACAAAAAGTAATCGAATGTGCAATGATTCGTTTAATTTGGCTACATTTCATTTTTGAGAACATAATAT